>NZ_UPHT01000214.1 GCF_900566085.1 Mycobacterium attenuatum | reverse complement strand
ACCCCGCCGTTGCCACCCCAGCCGAACATTGGGGCATTACCGCCAGCGCCGCCCGCCCCGCCAGTTGCCAGCTCTGAGCCACCGCCTGGCCCGCCGTTGCCACCCCAGCCGAACAATGAAGCGTTGCCGCCAGCCCCACCAGTACCGCCGACCAAACCAGGATCGGTCACGGCGCCCCCGGCACCGCCAGCACCACCGCTGCCGAGTAGCCACCCACCATTTCCGCCAGCACCACCGGCCCCACCCAAGAAGCCGTTCCCACCGGCGCCGCCGTTGCCGATCAGTCCCGCTGCACCACCGCTACCGCCACTACGACTCGGGCCGCTGGCAAAGCTGAACCCATTACCGCCGCTGCCTAACAACAGCCCACCCGCGCCGCCGTCGGGATGTGCCGCCGTCCCATTAGCGCCATTACCGATCAACGGACGTCCCAACAACTCGCGAGTGGGAGCGTTCACCATACCCAAGACGTTGCTCACCAACTCCTGTAACGACGAGACACTAGCCGCGTCAGTGTTCGCATACGCCGCACCGGCAACGTTTAACGTTTCGACGAAATTCCTATGAAACTCCGCAGCCTGCGCGCTCAGCGACTGGTATTGCTGGGCGTAACCACGAAACAGTGCCGTAACGGCCTGCGAGACGTCGTCAGCGCTGGCCGACAGCATCTCGGTTGTGGAGGCCGCGGCGACCGCATTGGCAGCGCTGAGCGAGGTGCCGATGCGCGTTACATCCTGCGCTGCCGCCACGAGCAGTTCCGGAACCACGCTCACAACCGACATCAAGCCTCCACGCACGTCATCGGATGACATGCATGATGCGCCTCAACGCGACGACACGTGAGCAGATCGCCAACATTCGAAACATCCCGGGAGTTGGTCTTGACTTGACATCGAACATATCGCCTGTTGCCCCGGTTTGATGCCGAGGTCAACGACGTCATCATCGAACCCGCCCGGCTAAACAGGCACTCATCGTCGCATCTGGCCGCACCAAGCCGTGCCGCCAAACCGCGCCGTCGAGCGGCCCATCCATTACCGTGGTGGGGGGGAACCTGCGACGGCGTCAAATTAGCGAGGCACGCCGTGAATGCGCGAGGCAATATCGTCGCATAATGACTCTCGATCAACGACACGTCCAGAAATGGCGTCGTGCGTATCGCCGCAGATCACGGATCCTTGAAGTCACCAACGTCGGCACCTGATCCGCCGAGGACCACGCTCAGACCCGAGTTGGGTCATTTGGCTTAGTGCCTTGAGTTTCCGGTCTGCAGGGCGTCGAGAATCACCGTGACCTCGGGTTCTATGGCGGGTGGGTATGTGGCGATGACGCCGTTGATGTCGATGGTCGCC
>NZ_UPHT01000125.1 GCF_900566085.1 Mycobacterium attenuatum | reverse complement strand
GGCGGGATCGGCGGCTCCACCCGCCTGATCGGTCCCGGCGGTCACGGCGCCGCCGGGGGCCCCGGCGGTCACGGCGGGGCCAGTCTTAACGCGGCCTTGGCCAGCGGCGACGGCGGCGACGGCGGCGACGGCGGTGCCGGCGGCTCGGGCGGGATCTCCTTCCCCTATGGCCCGCCGGACAACTTCGTGCAGCAGCTGCTGCAGCACCGTGGCGGTTACGGGGGTGACGGTGGCCCCGGCGGTAGCGCCGGACAAGGCGCGGGTATCCCGGGCACTGGCGGCACCGGCGGTAAGGGCGGCAGCGGTGGCAATCTCTACGGACTGCCCGGCCTGCAGGGTATCGACGCCGTCACCAATTTCGTGACAGCGTTTGCTACGGGACAGATGCAACTGACGACCATAGTACAACCCGGTCAAGCCGGCGCAGTCGGTAACGGCCCTGGTGGGATCCTCGGCAATGGTGGCGGCGGTGGAGAATACGCGGGCGGGGAGGGCGGGATCGGCGGTTCCCCGGCGGGTTAGCTAGCAACGGCTACCCAACGCTCGGTCCGGTCACGATGCGACCAGAAGGCCGCCTCGACATGAGCCGCGCGGGGTGTGGCTATGGCGGCGGCCCGGTTTGGCCCCATGCACTCTGCATGGACGGTGATGTCGTTCGTCTGTGCGGTGCCTGAGTTCGTAGATGCCGCAGTAACCGAGCTAACGAAGGCCGGGTTCAACGATCAGCCAGGCAATGCGACCGCTTGCTTTCCCAAAGGCGTCGACCGCGCCAGGAGCGCCCGGGCTATCTGCGCGTCTCGCGGCCAGCCCTACCACCCTTCAAGCGCCAATCGATCGGATGTGACCAGCGCATTTCATGACTTCCAAACGTTCGTCTCAGCGCTTTTCGACAGACTTTGCCCAGATCCGGGCACGAGTGACGTCCGGTGGGCTTAGGAGGAATCTCAATGAAGTTGTCAAGCCGCCGCGGCGTTAGGCGCGGTGGGTTGGTAGGCCCGGTGGTCGCGCAGCATGGCCTACAGGATGTGGGGGCGTGGGCGGGCCACGGCGGGGACGGCTTGGGTGTGGG
>NZ_UPHT01000123.1 GCF_900566085.1 Mycobacterium attenuatum | reverse complement strand
CTGTTGCGGATGTTGCGGATGTAGCGCATATAAACGGCATAGCCATTAACGGCCACAGTCCACATTGCCGTGACTGCGGTGCCCCGATCCCTGAGCACATGCGCTCAGCCCGCGCCCGCGGCGTGTGTTCACGCTGCACAGCCAAAGCTGCAGCAAACACCGGCGGCACCCGATGACCGGCCCCTGCCTTCCACGCCGGTGCCCCGACTGCCGCCAACAACCGCCGGAGCCGGGCAACCGGCGCTGCAAAGAGTGCGCCGCCCCGTGGCTCTTGACGGACCACGCGCGGATCGGCCGGGAGCGCCGTGCCGAACGCTACCGCTGCGGTGTGTGCACTGACTGCGGACTACAGCCCCACTCCGCGGGCCGGCACCGTAGGCCGTTGCCCAAGAAAAACCGGGCAGCTTCGTCGTCACCACCGAAAGGAAACCAGCATGACCAGCAACGACCAGACTCCAACCCGGCTCGACTTCGCCCGGGCCGCAGCACTTATCGCGCACCACATCCGCCAGGACGTTGCAGGCGTAACCGAAATCATCCGCACCGCTGAAGCCGACCGCCGGTTATCAGCCCTACTGTGGGCCGTCGCTGACACCGCGATTGCCGAGGACGGCAACACAATCGGAACGCCCGAGGGCATCCGAGCGCTCGGCGAACTTGCGTTGGATATGGCCACCCACGCCACCGATGAAGCCCCCGGTACAGACCAGCGTGCCCACGGCCGGGACATCAAGCGGGCCGCAATGTTCTTTCGCTACCGTCAGCACAACGACTCGGACGGTGCAAACTCCGTCCTTTGTGAAGCTGAGGAGGCTGGCCGGGCAACAGCTCTCATCGGCGCCGCGGCAGCACTGGCCTACATGGCACCCGGCTCGACACTCGCCACGCCCGGCGGCCTGGCCGGACTTGAGCGGGTCGCGCGGACACTGAACCGGCCTGACACCGCGGGGTGACGATCATGACCGTTGCCCGACGGGACACCGCCACGGTGACGCTTCTGCCGCATCCAGTGCGCGACAACCCGGTTGGCGTGGATATGCAACACACGCAAAGGCAACCAAGGAGGAGGTGATCAGCTTGCACTCATCGGCTGAGCGACAAAACCGCAGGTCAGGGGGGGTATCAAGTGATCGCCACCCCCTGGGCGCACCTGATCGCCACGGTGTCCCGGCATGCACGCAGTCAGAAAACCGAATCCAAAATCAGGAGGTAACCCGTGGGTGGTCATGGTAGCGGCCGGATTCCGGCCCCGGCCGGGTTGAAGTTACTCAAGGGCACGTCGGCGGGCCGCGACAGCGGTGGCCGGCTGGTGCCAACGACGCCGAAGTTCGTACGAGAGGCACCGGACCCGCCCGACTGGCTCGATGGGGCCGCACGGGCCGAATGGGACCGCATTCTGGCTGAGCTGGAACCGATGGACCTGTTAAAGCAGGTCGACGCGCAAGCACTGGCCTGTTACTGCCAGGCCGTCGCCGACCACGCGGCCGCGGTCGCTCTCGTCGCTGCCGAGGGCCGGATCATCACCAACCCCAAAACCGGCCACCAGCATCCGCATCCGGCGGTGGCCGACGCCAGGGCTTCCCGCGCCCAGATCCTGCAATTCGCCCGCGAGTTCGGTTTCAGCCCCGCGGCCGAAGCGCGGTTGGCCTCGCTTCCAGTCGATTCCGGCGACGTTGACGATCCGTTCGCGGCTGGCTAGCTGAAAATGTTCTCCTGCATTGCTAGAATCATAATCAACGTTCTGTACGTCGCTGACGCCGGGGTGGACCCGGTAAGGCCACCCGCCGGACATCTGTGGTTGATGTTGCCTTGCGGAAGCGATTGCTAATGAACAATTCTCAGCGCCGTGACATATTCGGCACCGAACTACGTGCCGATGAGCAAGGCCGCCGTATCTGGGGAATCTGCGTCCCGTATAACCAGCGGACAACGATTACTGAGTACGACGGGTCCAGGTTCGATGAAATGTTCGTCCGCGGTTCGTTTCAGCGTTCTTTGGAGCAGCGCGCGCACAAAATCAAATTGCTCGCTGGGCATGACCGGCGACGGTTCCCGATAGGCCGCGCAACGGCATTAGAGGAACGTGACGACGGCCTACACGGCGAGTTCGCCATCCCCAATACCCGCGAGGGTGACGACGTGCTCGAGCTGGTCCGCACGGGCACGCTCGACGCGTTCTCCATCTGTTTCGAGCCGGTTCGGGACCGCCGCGAAAACGGCGTTCTGGTAAGGGCAGAGGCCAAGCTGCGCGAAATCAGCTTGGTGTCGATGCCCGCCTACGAAGGCGCTCTTGTCGGCGGCATCCGGGCGGCGCAACCACAGCAACTTGTCATTCCCCGTTCGATAGCCGAAGCCCGGCTGTCGCTTTTTGATTGGTGAAACAACATGACCGAACTCATTGAGAACATGACCATCGAGCAGACCCGCGCGGCTGCCCAGCAATTACTCGACAGCACCGACGGCGACTTGACCGGACCGGCCGCCGAGCGCTTCCAGGCGTTGACCCGGCACGCCGAGCAGCTCCGTGAGCGCGACCGTCAGCACGCCAATGACTTAACCGCATTGGTCCGCGGTCTGCAATCGGGCGAGCTTCGCACCGAGGGCGGCGCCAACGGCATGCACACCCTCAACGGCGAGCAGCGGTCGCCGTATGACGAGGACCGCCCGGCCCCGGATCGTCAGCGTGACCGCGCAATGCGTGTGCTTGAGCGTGCCGTGAGGGGCGGCACCATGCAGGCGCGCGGAGCCGAGACTGTCGAACGGCTCGTGACGACCGGTGCGCCGCAGTCCCGTTCGTGGGCTTCCCGCTGGGCCGCCGCGGCCGGTGATCAGAATTATCTGCGGGCGTTCGCCAAGAAGGTCGCCAATCCTGAGATGGGCCAAACGCTGTGGACGGCCGAGGAAGCAGAAGCCTGGCGTGCCGCAGCACAGGTACAGGCCGAACGCGCAATGGGCGCGGTCGACGTCACGGGCGGGTTCCTGATCCCGGCTCAGCTTGATCCCGCAATCTTGTTGTCCAGCAGCGGTTCTGTGAATCCGCTGCGGCAGATGGCCAGGGTGGTGCAAACCATCGGTGATGTGTGGCACGGCGTTTCGAGTGAGGGTGTGACCGCCGAGTGGCTGGATGAGGCCGCGGAGGTGGCCGACGCCAGCCCCACGCTCTCGCAACCCGCCGTGCCCTGCTACAAAGGCGCAGCCTGGGTGCCGTTCAGCATCGAAATTGAAGGCGACGGAGCGGGTTTCGTCACCGAGGTCAGTCGCCTGCTGTTGGATTCAGTCGAGCAGTTGACCGCCGCCGCCTATGTCGGCGGCAGCGGAACGGGCCAGCCCACCGGGTTCATTCCTGCGTTGACCGAGGTCGCGACCTACGCGGTCAGCGGCGTCGGTAGCGAAACCGTCGTGGCCGCAGACGCCTACGCGCTGCAGTCCGCGTTACCTGCACGGTTCCAACCCAATTCGGCGTTCGCGGCGAACCTGACCACGATCAACGTGCTGCGGCAGGCGGAAACCGCAGCCGGTGCGTTGAAGTTCCCTGCTTTGCAGGATAATCCGCCGATGCTGTGTGGGCGCCGTATGTGGGAAGTGTCGAACATGGACACGGTCAACGCTGCGGTAACCGCCACCAGCTACCCGCTGGTGCTTGGTGATTGGTCGCAGTTCCTGATTACTGATCGGGTCGGAAGCACCGTAGAGCTGGTGCCGCACGTGTTCGGCGCTGGCCGCCGACCGACTGGCCAGCGTGGATTTTTCGCCTGGTTCCGCACCGGCTCAGACGTCTTGGTGGACAACGCGTTCCGCGTGTTGAAGGTGCAGACCACCGCCTAGCAAATCTTCCCCTGGCGCGGCGAGGGTCCCCTTTCCCTGTCGAGCCGCCGCGCCAGGGGGACTTAGCGGCAAAGAAGAAAGGTGCAAACCCAATGGCCGAAGCGGTACCAGGCTACGAGGAAAACATTCCCGACTGGCTTGAGCAGTGGCGACAGCGCGAGCGTTTGCGCAGGCTCTTTGAGGAGCAAAACCGGGACCCGATTCATTCGCTCAGTGAACGGATTGAGCAGGCCGACCGTGACCGGTGGTCGGCCTGGGCTAAGGCCAACGGTTTGCGTATCACCGGCTGGCAGTAAGGCGAATTGTCGGCTTTAGGCAAGCTTCAAGCAACCACGGTCGTAGGCACCGTGGTTGCCCACCAGACAGTGCGCTGAACTGCTGATATGCAGACATAGGGGGGCGGTGTCGCCCCTTGAGCAAACAGAACCCGTCACGATCGCCACGGGTGGACTAGTTTCGCAAAGAAGGGCTGTGTAACGACGTGACGACGGACGACTTGCCGCACGGGCGGTCCCGGTACCGCCGTGGCTGTCGCTGCGGTACGTGCCGGGAAGCGAACCGCGAGTATCAGCGCGCCCATCGGGCGAAGCGGCTGCGGGTGGTCCCGCCAGCTGAGTCGAATGACTCACCTGAGCCGGTATCGACGGCCGTGGTGGATGCGGTGCGGGCCGAGCTGGCCGGCAATCTGGCCGCCGTCCAGCGTCCGGGGCTGGTGGCGTGCGCCGTGGCGATGGCCCGGATTTTGGACGACCCGCAGGCCATGCCGCAGCAGCCGGCGGCGGCCGGGCGGCTGGTCGAGCTGCTGGACAAGCTGGCGAAGGGTCAGCAGCGGCGGGGCGGGCGACTGGCCGCTGTGCAGGCCATGACAAGTGCAGCGGGCCGGGCGCAATAGCCTCCGTGGCGGCTTACCGGCTAGCGTGCTGTTGCATGAAGATCCCCCCTCAGGGACACCAGTACGCCGAGCAACAGCGCGCCCTGGGCAATACAGCTACAGCTTGCTGCGCTTGTCGGCGATGAGGAGATCGCGGGGTCTTCGGCGGAGTTCGTCCCGGCTGACCCGACCGTTTGGTCAGTGGTGGCCGTAACCAATGATGGACGGCTGCTCAAGGTAGCCCTTGAGTTCGACGCCGAAGAGTTCGACCTAGAAGCGGAGCGGAACCTCCGAGAGAAATCACCTGACCACAGTCCGGTTTGCCGCCCGTGCTCATCGCTTGGCCCACCCATCCAACTCGTCGGCGGCGGTCAGCAGCGCCATGGCTAGCTCACGTGCCTGCCGGCTGCTCAGGGCTTCTTGGTTGGCCTCGATTTGCACCGAGGGGCGGTCAATTGCGGACTGGTCGAGGCTGCCGTCGGCGTACTGGACGGCCTCGACCCACACCAGCACGTTGGTGTTGCCGGTCACGCCGCGGACCTCGCCGGTGATCCGCCGATAGGGCTGGTCGGTGGTGGCGTCTTCCCACAGGTCGGCGTACTTGGCGCCGGGAGGCAGGGGGACGGCGGATGTGGGTGTGGTCATGGTCGGACTCCATTTCATTTGGAGCCACGCCACCTAAATTGCGCGAATCTTGTGCGGAAACACATCTGCGCTGGTCAAATGGTGCCCCCGGCAGGATTCGAACCTGCGGCCTTCTGCTCCGGAGGCAGACGCTCTATCCCCTGAGCTACGGGGGCGCATCAACACCATGTTGCGCCGTTGGGGCTTGAACAAGCACGGACAGACTAGCGCATCGCGGTTGCCGCCGGGCCACCGCTCTGGATTCGAGCCCCGAGCGGCCCAGACCATAGGATGGACGTTCGTGACCCCCGCCGACCTGGCTGAGCTGCTCAAGGCGACCGCCGCTGCAGTGCTGGCCGAACATGGCCTCGACACGTCTGTGTTGCCTCAGGCAGTTGTCGTGGAGCGGCCACGCAATCCCGAACACGGCGACTACGCCAGCAACCTGGCATTGCAGTTCGCCAAGAAGGTCGGTGTCAACCCGCGCGAACTGGCCGGATGGCTCGCCGCGGCGCTGACGAACGCTGACGGTATCGCCTCGGCGGAAGTAGCAGGACCGGGATTCATCAACCTGCGCCTCGAGACGGTGGCGCAGGCCCAGGTCGTCAACAGCGTCATCGACGCCGGCGACCATTTCGGGCATTCCGACCTGTTGGCCGGACAGAAAATCAACCTGGAATTCGTCTCGGCCAACCCAACGGGGCCGATTCACATCGGCGGCACTCGCTGGGCCGCCGTCGGCGACGCGCTGGGCCGCTTGCTCACCACACAGGGTGCCGACGTGGTCCGCGAATATTATTTCAACGACCACGGCGCCCAAATCGACCGATTCGCCAACTCCTTGATCGCCGCCGCCAAGGGCGAGCCCACCCCGGCCGACGGCTACGCCGGCAGCTACATCACCGACATCGCCGCGCACGTGCTGGAAAAAGCTCCCGAGGCACTGAGCCTGCCCGAATCCGAGATGCGGGAAACCTTCCGCGAAATCGGTGTCGACCTGATGTTCGCACATATCAAAGAGTCGTTGCACGAGTTCGGCACCGACTTCGACGTCTACACCCACGAAGACTCGATGCACACTAGCGGCCGGGTCGACCAGGCCATTACGAGGCTTCGCGAAAGCGGCAACGTATACCACAAGGACGGCGCAACCTGGTTGCGCACCAGCGCTTTTGGTGACGACAAGGACCGGGTGGTGATCAAGAGCGACGGCAAGCCGGCCTATATCGCCGGTGACCTCGCCTACTACCTGGACAAGCGGCAACGCGGTTTCGACCTGTGCATCTACATGCTCGGCGCCGACCATCACGGTTACATCGCCCGGCTCAAGGCGGCCGCGGCCGCATTCGGTGAGGATCCGGCGACCGTCGAGGTGCTCATCGGCCAAATGGTCAACCTGGTGCGTGACGGCCAGCCGGTCCGGATGAGCAAGCGGGCGGGCACCGTCATCACCCTCGACGACCTGGTCGAAGCGCTCGGCGTGGATGCCGCGCGCTACAGCCTGATTCGCTCGTCGGTGGACACGGCGATCGACATCGACCTGGCGCTGTGGTCTTCGGCGTCGAATGAAAACCCGGTCTATTACGTCCAATACGCACATGCCCGGCTATCAGCTTTGGCGCGCAACGCCGCTGAACTTGGGCTGATACCCGACACCACGCACCTGGAGCTGCTCAGTCACGAGAAAGAGGGCAAGCTGCTGCTGACCATCGGCGAGTTCCCGCGAGTACTCAAGACTGCGGCAGCCCTGCGCGAGCCCCATCGAGTGTGCCGCTACCTGGAGGATCTGGCCGGCGACTACCACCGCTTCTACGACTCCTGCCGGGTGTTGCCGCAAGGTGACGAGCAGCCCACCGACCTGCACGCGGCGCGCCTGGCGCTGTGCCAGGCCACCCGCCAGGTCATTGCCAACGGCCTGTCAATACTCGGAGTCACCGCACCGGAGCGAATGTGAACGCCCACCCGGCCGCCCCACGACACACCGAAGACAGCCGGCCCACGCGCCCGCAGTCGGTGCAGGAGCTGCTGCGACTCGCCCCGAATGTGTGGCCGCGTAACATGATTCGCGACCAATCGGGTGTAGCCTGCATTGCCGGGGTACCGGTGACCGAGCTGGCTCAGGAGTACGGTACTCCGCTGTTTGTCATCGACGAGGACGACTTTCGCTCGCGCTGCCAAGAAATTGCCGCGGCATTCGGCGGCGGACACAACGTGTACTACGCCGGTAAGGCCTTCCTGTGCAGCGAGATCGCGCGCTGGGTGGACGAAGAAGGCCTCTCCCTCGATGTGGCCACCGGCGGCGAGTTGGCCGTCGCGCTGCACGCGAATTTCCCGCCAGAACGAATCACCCTGCATGGCAACAACAAATCTGTCGCGGAGTTGACCGCCGCGGTCAAAGCCGGTGTGGGCCATATCGTTCTGGATTCGATGATCGAGATCGAGCGACTTGATGCCATCGCGGCGCAGGCCGGCATAGTTCAAGACGTCCTGGTGCGGGTCACTGTCGGCGTCGAGGCTCACACCCACGAATTCATTTCCACCGCACACGAAGACCAGAAGTTCGGGCTGTCGGTGGCCAGCGGAGCCGCGATGGCGGCGGTTCGACGGGTATTCGCCGCCGATCACCTGCGACTGGTCGGTCTGCACAGCCACATCGGTTCACAGATCTTCGATGCCGCCGGCTTCGAAATCGCCGCACACCGTGTCATCGGCCTGCTGCGCGAAATCGTCGGCGAATTCGGCGCCGAGAAGACGGCGCAGCTGTCCGCCGTCGACCTCGGCGGCGGTTTGGGCATCTCCTATGTGCCCGCTGACGATCCGCCGCCGATCAGCGAACTGGCGGCCAAGCTGAGCGCCATCTTGAGCAACGAGTCCGCCGCGGTGGGACTTCCCGCGCCCAGGCTGGTGGTCGAGCCCGGACGGGCCATCGCTGGACCAGGAACCATCACGTTGTACGAGGTCGGCACCGTCAAGGATGTCGACGTGAGCGCCACCGCTAACCGGCGCTATGTCAGCGTCGACGGCGGCATGAGCGACAACATCCGCACGGCGCTGTACGACGCGGAATATGACGTCCGCCTGGTGTCCAGAGTCAGCGACGCGCCGGCGGTGCCCGCGCGGCTGGTCGGAAAGCATTGTGAGAGCGGCGACATCATTGTGCGCGATACGTGGATGCCCGACGATGTAGCTCCCGGCGACCTGGTCGGGGTGGCCGCGACCGGCGCCTACTGCTATTCGCTGTCCAGCCGTTACAACCTGATCGGCCGTCCCGCCGTGGTAGCGGTGCGCAAGGGAAAGGCGCGCCTGGTCCTGCGCCGGGAAACGGTCGACGATCTGCTGAGTCTAGAGGTGAGGTGACCTGTGCTGGGTGATGAAAAGCCGGTCGGCGTAGTGGTTCTCGGGCTGGGCAATGTCGGCAGTGAAGTTGTCCGCATCATCGAGGAAAGCGCTGACGATCTCGCTGCCCGGGTGGGGGCACCACTGGTGCTGCGCGGAGTCGGAGTTCGCCGGGTGGCGCGCGGCCGCGGGGTGCCGGTCGAGTTGCTGACCGACAACATCGAAGAACTCGTCTCGCGTGAAGACGTCGACATCGTCGTCGAAGTAATGGGACCGGTGGAACCATCTCGCAAGGCGATCCTGACCGCGCTTGAGCACGGCAAGTCGATTGTCACCGCAAACAAGGCCCTGTTGTCCACGTCCACCGGCGAATTGGCACAGGCCGCGGAAAGCGCGCACGTCGACCTCTATTTCGAGGCGGCCGTCGCCGGTGCCATCCCGGTGATTCGGCCGCTGACGCAGTCGCTGGCCGGTGACACGGTGCTGCGGGTCGCCGGCATCGTCAACGGCACTACCAACTACATCCTCTCGGCAATGGACAGCACCGGCGCCGACTACGAGAGCGCTCTGGCCGACGCGAGTGCGCTGGGCTATGCCGAAGCCGACCCCACCGCCGACGTCGAAGGCTACGACGCCGCGGCCAAGGCCGCGATTCTGGCATCCATCGCCTTCCACACCAGGGTGCATGCCGACGACGTCTACCGCGAAGGCATCACCAGGATCACGCCGGCCGACTTCGAGACCGCCCACGCTCTGGGCTGCACCATCAAGCTGTTGTCCATCTGCGAGCGGATCACCGACGACGCTGGGCAACAACGAGTTTCAGCACGCGTCTACCCGGCTTTGGTGCCGCTGACGCATCCGCTTGCCACCGTCAATGGTGCCTTCAATGCCGTGGTCGTCGAAGCCGCGGCCGCGGGCCGGCTGATGTTCTACGGGCAGGGCGCTGGCGGCGCGCCCACCGCATCGGCGGTGACCGGCGACCTGGTGATGGCGGCGCGCAACCGGGTGCTCGGCAGCCGCGGTCCACGCGAATCCAAATATGCCCAACTGCCCATCGCGCCAATGGGTTTGATCTCAACCCGCTATTACGTCAGCATGAACGTGGCCGACAAACCGGGTGTATTGTCTTCGGTAGCAGCGGAATTCGCTAAGCATGATGTGAGCATTGCCGAGGTGCGCCAGGAAGGTGTGGCGGACGAGGGCGGCAAACGAGTGGGTGCCCGAATCGTGGTAGTCACCCACGTGGCTACCGATGCTGCGCTCTCCGAAACCGTTGCAGCGCTGGCCGACTTGGATGTCGTTCAGGATGTGACGAGCGTGCTGCGACTGGAAGGAACCGGCCTGTGACCACCCCGCGCACTGCCACCCACCAGCCCTGGCCGGGCGTGATCGCGGCCTACCGCGACCGGTTGCCCGTGGGCGATGACTGGACCCCGGTCACCCTTCTCGAGGGCGGTACGCCGTTGATTGCGGCGCCCCGGCTCTCCGAACAGACCGGTTGCACGATTCATCTCAAGGTCGAGGGGCTCAACCCCACTGGGTCGTTCAAGGACCGGGGCATGACGATGGCGGTCACCGACGCGCTGTCCCGCGGTCAGCAGGCCGTGTTGTGCGCCTCGACCGGAAACACCTCGGCGTCGGCTGCGGCGTACGCGGCCCGTGCCGGCATTACCTGCGCGGTGCTGATACCTCAGGGCAAGATCGCGATGGGCAAGCTGGCTCAGGCGGTTATGCACGGCGCCAAGATCATCCAGATCGACGGCAACTTCGACGATTGTCTCGAGCTGGCCCGTAAAATGACCGCCGATTTTCCCACCATCTCATTGGTCAACTCGGTCAACCCGGTCCGTATCGAAGGCCAGAAAACGGCGGCCTTCGAGGTCGTCGACGCGCTCGGCGTCGCGCCCGACGTACACGCACTCCCAGTCGGCAATGCCGGCAACATCACCGCTTACTGGAAGGGCTACACCGAGTATCACCGCGATGGGGTCATCGACAGGCTGCCCCGCATGCTCGGCACTCAGGCGGCCGGAGCCGCGCCGCTGGTACTGGGTAAGCCGGTGAGCCACCCGGAGACCATTGCCACCGCGATCCGCATCGGCGCTCCCGCATCGTGGGCGCAAGCCGTTGCCGCGCAACAGCAATCGAACGGGCGCTTCCTGGCCGCAACGGACGAGGAAATTCTGGCCGCATATCACCTGGTCGCTGGCGCTGAAGGGGTTTTCGTCGAGCCTGCGTCGGCAGCCAGCATCGCCGGCTTGCTCAAAGCCATCGATGACGGCTGGGTGGCTCGCGGCTCGACGGTGGTGTGCACGGTGACCGGCAACGGTTTGAAGGACCCCGATACGGCGCTCAAGGACATGCCGGTTGTGTCTCCGCTGCCGGTTGATCCGGTGGCCGTGGTCGAGCAGCTGGGGCTGGTCTAGTGGCGATCGCAAGCCCGGCGCAGCCGGGTGTGGCGGGTCGCCGCTCGTCAAGCACCGTGGCGATCGCAAGCCCGGCGCAGCCGGGTGTGGCGGGTCGCCGCTCGTCAAGCACCGTGGCGATCGCAAGCCCGGCGCAGCCGGGTGTGGCGGGTCGCCGCTCGTCAAGCACCGTGGCGATCGCAAGCCCGGCGCAGCCGGGTGCGGGTTCGGCGAAGGCCTGTTGGTGACCCAGCCACTGCCTGCCGGGCTCGTGGCGAGTGCCGTGGTGGCGGCATCCAGCGCCAACCTCGGCCCGGGATTCGACAGTATCGGCCTGGCATTGAGTCTTTATGACGAGATTATCGTTGAGACAACGGATTCCGGTTTGACGGTGATGGTCGACGGGGAAGGGGCGGACCAGGTACCGCTGGGCGCCGAACATCTGGTGGTGCGCGCTATCCAGCACGGGCTGAGGGCCGTTGGCGCCCAAGCCGGGGGTCTGGTGGTTCGCTGCCGCAACGCCATTCCGCACTCCCGCGGTCTCGGCTCTTCAGCGGCAGCCGTGGTCGGCGGCCTCGCGATTGTCAACGGCCTTGTGGCACAGGTTGATTCGACCCCGCTGAGCGATGCTCAGTTGATTCAACTTTCCTCGGAGTTCGAGGGCCATCCCGACAATGCGGCGGCCGCGGTGCTCGGAGGGGCGGTGGTCTCCTGGATCGACCGCACGGGTGATCGCCCCGACTACTCGGCCGTGCCGCTGCGCCTCCATCCCGATATCCATCTCTTTTCGGCGATACCCGAGGAGCGGTCCTCGACCGCGGAGACGCGGGTGCTGCTTCCGGCTCTGGTCAGCCACGACGAGGCACGTTTCAATATCAGCCGCGTCGCGTTGCTGGTGGTCGCTCTGACCGAACGGCCCGATCTGCTGATGCCGGCCACTGAAGACGTACTCCACCAACCCCAGCGTGCGCCGGCCATGCCGGCCTCGGCGGAATATTTACGGCTGCTGCGGCGTCATAACGTGGCAGCGACGATTTCCGGGGCTGGTCCAGCGCTCATCACAATGACAACGGAGCCCGAACTGCCTTCAGAGGCGCAGGAGTATGGGGCCGCACATGGATTCACCGTAACTGCGATGTCTGCCGGAGACGGAGTTCGCTGGAGCCCAGGAGTTCCATCATTGATTGATCCATAGCGCCACGCGAGTGTTTGCTTGCTTCCGGTCAGGAAGCGGGTTATCCTCGGAGCCGTCCAGCAATCGCAGCATCTGCATCTGCATACATACTGCTTGCCGCTAGGACAGCCACCAATTCTTCTCGTGGACGAGGTTCGCCGCACTCGCCGCCGATCCAGGCGATCACCGTTGCAGAGTCGATGATTTGGCGCACTCGGCGATTTGCCGAGGCAACGAACCCCCCGTATGACGTGATCAGCGGGGGAAGAAAGGAAATCCGTGACTGATACGGACCTCATCACGGCTGGCGAAAGCACCAACGCCGACAAGCAGTCGGAATCCGTGACCAAACACACTTCAGAGGTCAATACCGTGGTGCCGGGCGGCTCATTGTCCACCATGGTGTTGCCCGAGCTGCGTGCCCTGGCTAACCGAGCCGGCGTCAAAGGGACGTCGGGTATGCGTAAGAACGAACTGATCGCCGCAATCCAGGAGATCACCGGGCAGGCCAACGGCGCATCTTCCGCCTCGACGTCATCCAAAGACCCCGGACAACCGGAGCCGACGGCGGCTGCGAAGGCAACTGCTGCCGAAGCGGCCCCTGCAGAGGGCCGGGATGACTCGGGCGAGACGCAGCGACGGGAACGGCGCAAGGCTTCCCGTGAGGCCGGCACCTCGCCTGGCGCCGCGGAATCGGCTGGCGAAGCAGCTGCCGCGGATGATGCGGCCGCAACTGACGAGGATGACAAGGGCCGACGCGCCCAAGCGGGGGCCAAAGCTGACGAACGAAAAGATAAGACCGACGAGCGCGACGAGTCGGGCGGCGAACAGCAAAGCTCGGGTGGCCAGCAGTCCCGTGGCGAGGAGGACGGCGAAGGACGGCAGGGCCGTCGGGGCCGGCGGTTCCGCGACCGCAGGCGCCGCGGTGAACGATCCGGTGACGGCGCTGAAACCGAGGTGCGTGAGGATGACGTTCTCCAGCCGGTAGCCGGCATTCTCGATGTGCTCGACAATTACGCATTCGTGCGCACCTCCGGCTATCTGGCCGGTCCGCATGACGTGTACGTGTCGATGAACATGGTGCGCAAGAACGGGTTGCGCCGTGGTGACGCGGTGACCGGCGCCGTCCGGGTGCCTCGAGAAGGAGAAGCGGGCGACAAGAATCCGCGGCAGAAGTTCAACCCGCTGGTGCGTTTGGACAGTGTGAACGGTGGATCGGTCGAAGACGCCAAGAAGCGGCCCGATTTCAGCAAGCTCACCCCGTTGTATCCCAACCAGCGGCTTCGCCTGGAAACCACCACGGAACGACTGACCACCCGGGTCATCGACCTCATCATGCCGATTGGCAAGGGCCAGCGGGCGCTGATCGTGTCGCCGCCCAAGGCCGGCAAGACCACCATCCTGCAGGACATTGCCAACGCGATCACCAAGAACAATCCGGAATGCCATTTGATGGTCGTGCTGGTCGACGAGCGGCCCGAAGAGGTCACCGATATGACCCGCTCCGTCAAGGGCGAGGTCATCGCCTCGACGTTCGACCGCCCGCCGTCGGACCACACCTCGGTCGCCGAGCTGGCGATCGAGCGTGCCAAGCGGCTCGTGGAGCAGGGCAAGGACGTCGTGGTGCTGCTTGACTCGATCACTCGGTTGGGGCGGGCCTACAACAACGCGTCGCCGGCCTCGGGCCGAATCCTGTCCGGCGGTGTCGACTCGACGGCGCTGTACCCGCCCAAGCGCTTCTTGGGCGCCGCGCGCAACATCGAGGAAGGCGGCTCGCTCACCATCATCGCCACCGCGATGGTCGAAACCGGGTCCACCGGTGACACCGTCATCTTCGAGGAGTTCAAGGGCACCGGCAACGCCGAGCTCAAGCTGGACCGCAAGATCTCTGAACGACGGGTTTTCCCCGCGGTGGACGTGAACCCATCGGGTACCCGCAAGGACGAGCTATTGCTGTCGCCCGACGAGTTCGCCATCGTGCACAAGCTGCGCCGCGTGCTGTCGGGCCTGGACGCCCACCAAGCCATCGACCTGTTGATGTCGCAGCTGCGCAAGACGAAGAACAATTACGAATTCCTCGTCCAGGTGTCGAAGACCACACCGGGCAACATGGACAACGACTAACCCGCCGATTCCGGCGCCCGTCGCGGGAATGCGCGGGCGCATCCCGGTGTTTGGGCTGATGGTGATTGAGCTGGCATAATCGACGCTTGACCACAGAACCACTTCAGTTTCTCGAGTTCGGCCCGACGCGCCACAACCGAACGCCGGGGGCACGAGCGGCAACGATCGAAGAGGACAGCATGAAATCTGACATTCATCCCGCCTACGAGGAGACCACCGTGGTGTGCGGCTGCGGAAACACGTTTCAGACTCGCAGCACCAAGCTGGGCGGCCGCATCGTGGTCGAGGTTTGCTCGCAGTGCCACCCGTTCTACACCGGCAAGCAGAAGATTCTCGACAGCGGCGGTCGGGTTGCTCGCTTCGAAAGGCGTTATGGCAAGCGCAAGGTCGGAGCTGACAAGAACGAAGCCGAGGCCAAGAAGTAGCCGGATCACCGACGCCCGAACTGTGCAAGCCGGTGCACAGGCCGGGCGTCGGTTCATGTGTGACGGTCCCGTTCTTCCCCCCAAGCGGGTTGGGATACTGCCTAGAGAGGCCCGTCCTTGTGGGGGCGAGGCGCCTGAGTCCGGCGACGCGGCAGGGCTTTCTGCCGATTGCCGGGCCCGCAATCGTCGCCGGGTGCACGGTGCAGAGCTGGCAGGAGGTGTGACATGACGCAACAGGTGCACACGATCGACGTCCTGCTCGCCGAACACGCCGACCTCGAGCGCGCGCTGTCCGATCCGGCATTGCACAGCAACCCGGCCGAGGCGCGTAAAGCCGGTCGCCGGTTCGCGCGCCTGGCCCCGATAGTGGCCACGCATCGCAAGCTTGCGGCTGCTCGTGAAGACCTGGAAACCGCGCGCGAGCTGGCCGTCTCGGACGACTCTTTCGCTGCCGAGGCCACCGAATTGGAGGCTCGGGTAGCAGAGTTGGATGCGCAACTCACCGACATGCTGGCGCCGCGCGACTCGCACGACGCCGACGACATCGTGCTCGAGGTCAAATCCGGTGAGGGGGGCGAAGAATCGGCGCTGTTCGCCGCCGACCTGGCCAGGATGTACATACGCTACGCCGAACGACACGGCTGGAGCGTGACGGTGCTGGATGAGACCACCTCAGATCTGGGCGGCTACAAGGACGCCACGTTGGCTATTGCTAGCAAGGGTGATTCGGCTGACGGCGTGTGGTCGCGGATGAAGTTCGAAGGTGGAGTGCATCGGGTGCAGCGGGTCCCAGTGACCGAATCCCAAGGGCGCGTGCATACTTCGGCGGCCGGTGTACTCGTCTACCCGGAGCCGGAGGAAGTGGGCGAAGTCCAGATCGACGAGTCGGATCTGCGTATTGACGTCTACCGGTCCTCCGGCAAGGGCGGTCAAGGGGTCAACACCACCGACTCCGCGGTGCGAATCACCCACCTGCCCACCGGAATCGTCGTCACCTGCCAAAACGAACGATCCCAGCTGCAGAACAAGACCCGCGCCTTGCAGGTGTTGGCCGCGCGGCTGCAGGCGATGGCCGAAGAGCAGGCACTGGCCGACGCGTCCGCGGATCGGGCCAGCCAGATCCGCACGGTGGACCGCAGCGAACGCATCCGCACCTACAACTTCCCGGAGAACCGGATCACCGATCACCGAATCGGTTACAAGGCATACAATCTCGATCAGGTTCTCGATGGCGATCTGGATGCGCTGTTCGACGCGCTTGCTGCCGCCGACAAGCAGGCTCGGCTACAACAGTCATGACATCGCTGCGCCACGCGATCGACTCGGCGGCGGCTCTGCTGGCCGAAGCCGGGGTCGACTCCGCGCGCTGGGATGCCGAGCAGTTGGCCGCTCACCTCACGGGCACCGACCGCGGTTTGCTGGCCCTGCTCGACAACGCCCCGGGTCAAGAGTTCTTCGAGCAGTACCGCGAGGTTGTCGCCGCCCGCTCGCGACGGGTGCCCCTGCAGCATCTGACCGGGGCGGTGTCGTTCGGCCCGGTGGAGCTGCGTGTGGGCCCGGGTGTGTTCATACCGCGTCCGGAGACCGAAGCGCTGTTGGAGTGGGCCATCACACAACCACTTCCGCAGCGAGCGGTCATCGTCGACTTATGCACCGGTTCTGGCGCTTTGGCGGTCGCACTGGCCCGGCACCGGCCGGCGGCGAGAATCATCGGCGTCGACGACTCCGAGGCGGCCCTGGATTACGCGCGCCGTAACACCGAGGGCAGCCACGTCGAACTGATCGGGGCCGACATCGCCACACCCGCCCTACTGCCCGAGCTGGACCGGCAAGTCGACCTGGTCGTCGCCAACCCGCCCTATGTTCCGGACAACGCCACTGTGGGAGCCGAAGTAGCCCAATATGATCCGCAGCACGCCGTGTTCGGTGGCCCGGACGGAATGGTCGTGATTGCCCACGTCGTGCGGCTGGCCGGACGCTGGCTGCGTCCCGGCGGCCGGTTGGCGGTCGAGCATGACGACACCACATCCGCGCTGACGGTCGAATTAATCAGCGGCACAGGCCTTTTCGAGAACATCGTGGCATGCAATGACCTGGCCGGCAGGCCCCGGTTCGTGACGGCCACCAAGCGGGAGACATCATGAGTCCGGCCGAGGTATTCGCCTGCGCCGACCCAACCCAGCGCTCCAGCGGGATCAGCGCTGCCGTCGCCGCGCTGAAGGCGGGCCGGCTAGTTGTCATGCCGACCGACACCGTCTACGGAGTCGCCGCCGACGCCTTCGACCCCACCGCAGTCGACGCGTTGCTCACGGCGAAAGGGCGTGGGCGCGATATGCCGGTAGGAGTATTGGTCGGCTCCTGGCACACGATCGAGGGGCTCGTGTATTCGGTGCCGCCCGGGGCGCGCGAGCTGATTCGCGCATTCTGGCCCGGGGCGCTGAGCCTGGTCGTGGTGCAAGCACCATCCCTGCAGTGGGATCTGGGCGATGCGCGCGGCACCGTCATGTTGCGGATGCCGCTGCACCCGGTCGCCATCGAACTGCTGCGTGAGGCGGGCCCGTTGGCGGTGTCCAGCGCCAACGTCTCAGGTCAGCCGGCCGCGGTCGACGCCGGCGAGGCACGTCGGCAACTCGGTGACCGCATCGACGTCTATCTCGACGGGGGACCGGCTGCGCAGCAGGCCGCCTCGACGATCGTCGATCTGACCGGAGCCTCCCCGCGCATCCTGCGGCCGGGTCCGGTGAGCGCGGAACGGATCGCCGAAGTGCTCGGGGTGGACGTGGCCACCCTGATCGCCTGAAGTACGGTCTCGAGGTGTCCAGCGATGTGACCAGCCTTGCCGGTGGTTTGCTCGCACTTTCCGTTCGCAGCGCAGGCGTCCCGCTGCGTGAGCTCGCCCTGGTCGGACTGACCGCTGCGATCGTCACCTACTTCGCGACGGGGCCGGTGCGGGTGCTGGCAACCCGGCTTGGCGCCGTCGCCTACCCGCGCGAACGAGATGTGCACGTGACGCCGACCCCCAGGATGGGGGGACTGGCTATGTTTCTCGGCGTCGTCGCCGCGGTTTTCCTTGCTTCGCAGCTTCCCGCCCTTACCCGCGGGTTCGTCTATTCCACCGGCATGCCCGCGGTGCTCGTCGCGGGTGCGGTCATCATGGGGATCGGTCTCATCGACGACCGCTGGGGTCTTGACGCGCTGACCAAGTTCGCCGGTCAGATCACCGCCGCCAGCGTGCTGGTCACCATGGGGGTGGCCTGGAGTGTCCTCTACATCCCGGTGGGCGGCGTCGGAACCATCGTGCTGGACCAAGCGTCCTCGATCCTGCTCACCCTGGCGTTGACCGTGTCGATCGTCAACGCGATGAATTTCGTCGACGGCCTCGACGGTCTGGCGGCCGGGCTTGGCCTCATCACGGCCCTGGCGATCTGCATGTTCTCGGTGGGCCTGCTCCGTGACCATGGTGGTGACGTGCTGTTCTACCCGCCGGCCGTGATCTCGGTCGTGCTCGCCGGAGCATGCCTTGGGTTTTTGCCGCACAACTTTCACCGGGCCAGGATCTTCATGGGCGACTCCGGTTCGATGCTGATTGGACTGATGCTGGCCGCCGCCTCCACGACCGCGGCCGGCCCGATCTCCCAGAACGCCTACGGGGCGCGCGATGTGTTTGCTCTGTTGTCGCCGTTCCTACTCGTGGTGGCGGTCATGTTCGTGCCGATGCTGGACTTGCTGCTGGCGATCGTTCGGCGTACCCGGGCGGGCCGCAGCGCGTTCAGTCCGGACAAGATGCACCTGCACCACCGGCTGTTGCAGATCGGTCATTCTCATCGCCGGGTGGTGCTGCTGATCTACCTGTGGGTGGGCATCGTGGCGTTCGGCGCGGCGAGCACCATCTTCTTCGACCCACGCCACACCGCAGCGGTGATGCTGGGCGCGATCGTGATCGCCGGCATCGCGACGGCGATCCCGCTGCTGCGCCGTCGCGACGACTTCTACGACGATGAGTAGTAGTACTGTTGACCTTGTGGTACGGTGCTGCTAGAACCCCGCAAAGAATCTCGCGGGTTGCCGGCCACCCGGCCTGCCGGATGCGTATCCGACCACGCCGATCGACGACCGACACAGGGAGCTACCCCTTGGGTGATTCCACCGCGACCCTTGCGATACGCTCGGCGGGCCACCGCTCAGTCGATCGGTCGGTTTCCGCTCCATCTACCCGGGATTGAGGTGCTGCAGTGACGACACCAGCGCAGGACGCGCCGTTGGTGTTTCCCTCTGTTGCTTTCCGCCCGGTTCGCTTACTGATCATCAGCGTTGTCCTGACCGCGGCGGCGACGCTCGTCGCCGGTTTGGGCGGACACGTGATGGTCGGGGTGTTCTTTGGCGTCGGCCTGCTGCTGGGTTTGCTCAACGCCTTGTTGGTCCGCCGCTCGGTCGAGTCGATCACGGCAAAAGAGCATCCGCTGAAGAGCTCGATGGCCCTTAACTCCGCGTCGCGGCTGGCGATCATCACCATTGTCGGGCTGATTGTGGCCTTCATCTTCCGGCCCGCTGGGTTGGGAGTTGTGTTCGGCCTCGCGCTGTTCCAGGTGCTGCTGGTGGCCTCGACCGCACTGCCGGTTTGGAAGAAGCTCCGCAGCGGCGCGGGCTCTTACAGTGCCGGCGGCGACGTATTGACGGTATCCGAAGGGACGGAAGTGAGGAGCACCAGCGATGACTGAGTCGATCCTGGCCGCTCAGATCGAGGTCGGCGAACACCACACCGCCACCTGGCTCGGCATGACCGTGAATACCGACACCGTTCTTTCCACGGCCATTGCCGCGGTAATCGTCATCGCGCTGGCGTTCTACCTGCGCTCCAAGGTCACGTCGACGGATGTGCCCGGCGGCGTGCAACTGTTCTTCGAGGCCATCACCATCCAGATGCGCAACCAGGTTGAAGGCGCCATCGGTATGCGGATCGCGCCCTTCGTGTTGCCGCTGGCGGTGACCATCTTCGTTTTCATCCTGATTTCGAACTGGCTCTCGGTTCTGCCGGTGCAATACACCGACAAAAACGGGCAGACCACCGAGCTGCTCAAACCGGCCGCAGCCGACATCAACTATGTACTGGCGCTGGCCCTATTCGTCTTCGTCTGCTATCACGCGGCCGGCATTTGGCGCCGGGGTATCGTCGGGCACCCGATCAAACTGCTCAAGGGACACGTGGCGATCCTTGCGCCGATCAACGTCGTCGAAGAACTCGCCAAGCCGATCTCTCTGTCGCTCCGTCTTTTCGGCAACATCTTCGCCGGCGGAATTCTGGTCGCGCTGATCGCGCTGTTTCCGCCGTATGTGATGTGGTTGCCCAACGCGATCTGGAAATCGTTCGACCTATTCGTCGGCGCCATCCAGGCGTTTATTTTCGCACTGCTGACAATCCTGTACTTCAGCCAAGCGATGGAGCTTGAGGAACACCACTAAGAGACGTACCGCTACCGAATCCTGGTCAACCGCTACCAGAGTCATCAAGGAGGATAAAGAATATGGACCCCACAATCGCTGCCGGCGCCCTCATCGGCGGTGGTCTGATCATGGCCGGTGGCGCGATCGGCGCCGGTATCGGTGACGGTGTTGCCGGTAACGCGCTGATCTCCGGTGTTGCCCGGCAGCCCGAGGCGCAAGGACGGCTGTTTACCCCGTTCTTCATCACCGTCGGTCTGGTCGAGGCCGCCTACTTCATCAACCTGGCGTTCATGGCGCTGTTCGTATTCGCCACGCCCGTCAAGTAATACGCAGAGATGCGTGACCTGAACTCGATTGTTCTGGCCGCCGGCCAGGCAGCAGCGGGAGCAGAAGAAGGCGGAAAGAACCAGAACTTCCTGGTTCCCAACGGCACCTTCTTTTTCGTGCTGGCCATCTTCCTGTTGGTGCTGGCCGTTATTGGCACGTTCGTGGTGCCGCCGATCCTCAGGGTATTGCGGGAACGCGACGCCATGGTGGCCAAGACACTGGCCGACAGCAAGAAGGCCGCCGAGCAGTTCGCCGCTGCGCAGGCCGACTACGAAGAAGCCATGAGCAAAGCCCGAGTCCAGGCGTCGTCCTATCGCGACAATGCGCGGGCCGAAGGTCGTAAGGCCATCGAAGACGCGCGTGCCCGTGCCGAACAAGAAGTGGCATCGACGTTGCAAACGGCCAATGAGCAGCTCAAGCGCGAGAGGGATGCGGTGGAACTGGATCTACGCGCCAATGTGGGAACGATGTCGGCGACGCTGGCCAGTCGGATCCTGGGCGTCGACGTCACCACCTCGGCCGCGACGAGGTAGCCGAAGATGTCAACATTCATCGGACAGCTGGTCGGGTTCGCGGCCATCGTGTTTCTGGTGTGGCGCTACGTTGTGCCGCCGGTGCGGCGCCTGATGACTGCACGTCAGCAGACCGTACGTCAGCAGTTGGCTGATTCGGCCGCCGCGGCCGACCGGCTGACTGAGTCCACGACGGCGCACAGCAAGGCAGTGGAAGCCGCTACCGCGGAGGCCGAACGAGTCGTCGAGGAGGCCAAAACCGACGCCACGCGCATCACCGAACAAATGCGATCGCAGGCCGAGGTCGAGGCCGATCGCATCAAGTTCCAGGGCGCGCGTCAGGTCGAATTGCTCCGTACCCAGCTGACCCGTCAGCTTCGCCTGGAGCTCGGCCACGAATCCGTGCGCCAGGCAGGGGAGTTGGTGCGCAATTACGTTGCCGACTCGGCACAGCAGTCCGCCACTGTCGACAGATTCCTCGACGAACTCGACGCCATGGCGCCGGCCGCCGCGGAAGTCGAGTACCCGGTGGCAGCGAAGATGCGATCGGCCAGCCGACGGGCGCTGCAGAGCTTGGTCGACAAATTCGGCACTCTCGCCAAAGGCCTTGACAACGAAGGATTGTCGAACCTGGCCGACGACTTGGTGTCGGTAGCCAAGCTGCTGGATCGGGAAATCGTCGTCACGCGATACCTCACCGTGCCCGCTGAGGACGCCGGACCTCGGGTCCGGTTACTGGAGCGACTTGTCTCGGGGAAGGTCGGTGACGCCGCACTCGACGTATTGCGGGCAGCAGTCACGGAACGGTGGTCGGCGAACTCTGATTTGATCGACGCCATCGAGCACGTGTCGCGGCAAGCGCTGTTGGAAGTCGCCGACCGCGAGGGCCAGGTCGACGAGGTCGAAGACCTGCTATTCCGGTTCTCGCGCATCCTGGACGCACAGCCGCGGCTGGCGATTCTGCTGGGCGATTACGTCGTACCGGCCGAGGGCCGTATCCGGTTGTTACGCAACGTGCTCGACCGCTCGGGTAGCGCCGTCAATCCGATCGCGGCCTCGTTGCTAGCCCAGACGGTCGAGCTGCTGCGAGGTCAGTCGGCCGAGGACGCGGTGCTACTGCTGGCCGAGGTCGCGGTGGCTCGCCGCGGCGAGGTCGTCGCGCAAGTCAGCGCGGCGGCCGAGCTCACCGCCGCGCAGCGTGCCCGCGTTACGGAGGTGCTGAGCCGCATCTACGGTCACCCCGTGACTGTGCAGCTGCAAATCGACCCGGAGCTGCTGGGTGGTCTGTCGATCGCGGTGGGTGATGAGGTGATTGACGGTACGCTCTCGTCCCGTCTGGCCGCTGCCAAGGCTCAACTGCCCGACTGAACACCCTCTAGACGAAGCCTGCCTGAACCCGAACTTAGTCAACATAAACCGAAGTAGGAAGACGAAAAGCCATGGCCGAGTTGACAATATCCGCCGATGATATTCAGAGCGCGATCGAAGAGTACGTAGGCTCCTTCACCTCGGACACCTCCCGCGAGGAGGTCGGCACCGTGGTGGACGCCGGCGACGGCATCGCACACGTCGAAGGATTGCCTTCCGTCATGACGCAGGAGCTGCTCGAGTTCCCAGGCGGGGTCCTCGGGGTGGCCCTCAACCTCGATGAGCACAGCGTCGGCGCGGTGATCCTCGGTGACTTCGAAAACATCGAAGAAGGCCAACAGGTCAAGCGCACCGGCGAAGTGCTCTCGGTCCCAGTCGGCGACGCGTTTTTAGGTCGGGTG
This sequence comes from Mycobacterium attenuatum, assembly GCF_900566085.1. GTDB lineage: Bacteria > Actinomycetota > Actinomycetes > Mycobacteriales > Mycobacteriaceae > Mycobacterium > Mycobacterium attenuatum. The sequence goes on along the minus strand of NZ_UPHT01000123.1, from coordinate 22,795 downwards.
GTCAACCCGCTCGGCCAGCCGATCGACGGCCGCGGCGACATCGAAGCCGAGACCCGGCGCGCGCTGGAACTGCAGGCGCCTTCGGTGGTGCAGCGGCAGAGTGTGAAAGAGCCGCTGCAGACCGGTATCAAAGCTATCGACGCGATGACCCCGATCGGCCGGGGCCAGCGTCAGCTGATCATCGGTGACCGCAAGACGGGCAAGACCGCGGTGTGCGTGGACACCATCCTCAACCAGCGGGAAAACTGGGAAAGCGGTGACGAGAAGAAACAGGTGCGCTGCGTCTACGTCGCCATCGGGCAGAAGGGCACCACGATCGCTTCGGTCCGGCGCGCGCTGGAAGAGGGCGGCGCCATGGACTACACCACCATCGTGGCAGCGCCCGCATCGGACTCCGCCGGTTTCAAATGGCTTGCGCCCTATACTGGTTCCGCCATCGCACAGCACTGGATGTACGACGGCAAGCACGTGCTGATCGTCTTCGACGACCTGACCAAGCAGGCCGAGGCATATCGGGCCATCTCATTGCTGCTGCGGCGCCCGCCCGGCCGCGAAGCCTATCCGGGTGACGTGTTCTACCTGCATTCGCGACTCCTGGAACGCTGTGCAAAGCTGTCCGACGACCTGGGCGGCGGCTCGCTGACCGGCCTGCCGATCATCGAGACCAAGGCAAACGACATTTCGGCCTACATCCCGACGAACGTCATCTCGATCACCGACGGGCAGTGCTTCCTGGAGACCGACCTGTTCAACCAGGGTGTCCGGCCGGCCATCAACGTCGGTGTCTCGGTGTCGCGTGTCGGTGGAGCCGCGCAGATCAAGGCGATGAAAGAAGTGGCTGGTTCGTTGCGGCTGGACCTTTCGCAATACCGCGAGTTGGAGGCCTTCGCCGCCTTTGCCTCGGACCTGGACGCCACGTCCAAGGCGCAGCTGGAACGCGGTGCCCGGCTGGTCGAGCTACTCAAGCAACCGCAGTACCAGCCGATGGCGGTGGAGGAGCAAGTCATCTCGATCTTCCTGGGTACTGGCGGTCACCTGGACTCGGTGCCGGTCGAAGACGTCAGGCGGTTCGAAACCGAACTGCTGGACCACATTCGGGCCTCCGAAGAGAAACTGTTGAGCACCATCCGCGACACGCAGAAGCTCACCGAGGAGACCGAGAAGGCGCTGACCGAAGTCATCAACCACTTCAAGAAGGGCTTCGCGCCATCGGGTGGCGGCTCAGTGGTGCCCGACGAGCATGTCGAGGCCATGGATGAAGAAGAGCTGGAAAAGGAATCGGTGAAAGTCAAGAAGCCCAAGCCGGAGAAGAAGGAAAAGAAGTAGCAACCGATGGCCGCTACACTTCGCGAATTGCGCGGACGGATCCGCTCGGCGGGCTCGATCAAGAAGATCACCAAGGCCCAGGAGCTGATCGCGACGTCGCGCATCGGTAGGGCACAGGCCCGGCTCGGGTCTGCCCGGCCCTATGCCCTCGAAATCACGCGGATGTTGACCACCTTGGCCAATGACGCTGCGCTGGACCACCCGTTGCTCGTTGAGCGACCCGAACCGAAACGCGCTGGCGTTCTGGTGATGTCTTCCGACCGTGGACTGTGCGGCGCCTACAACGCCAACGTATTTCGGCGCTCCGAGGAGCTGTTCTCCCTGCTGCGGGCAGAAGGCAAGCAGCCGGTGCTCTACATCGTCGGGCGTAAAGCGCTGAATTACTTCACGTTTCGGCACTGGGACATCACTGAGTCGTGGACGGGCTTTTCCGAACAGCCCAAGTATGAGAACGCCGCGGAGATCGCCTCGACCCTGGTGGATGCATTCATGTCCGGCACCGGTGCCGGCGCGGATCAGCGCGACAACGAGCAGGGCGTCGACGAGCTGCACATCGTGCACACCGAATTCAAGTCGATGCTGTCGCAGTCGACAGAGGCGCGCCGGATCGCCCCAATGGTGGTGGAATACGTCGAGGAAGAGCCAACGCCGCACGCCCTGTATTCGTTCGAGCCGGACGCGACGACGCTGTTCGAATCGCTGCTGCCGCGGTACCTGACCACCCGGGTGTACGCCGCGCTGCTCGAGTCCGCGGCATCGGAATTGGCATCGCGCCAGCGAGCGATGAAGTCGGCCACTGACAACGCCGACGACCTGATCAAGGCCCTGACGCTGATGGCAAACCGTGAGCGGCAGGCCCAGATCACCCAGGAGATCAGCGAAATCGTCGGTGGCGCAAATGCGCTCGCAGATGCCCGCTAGCTAGCCCCACCAGGAAGCGAAGAAAATTATGACTGCTACAGCCGAAAAGACCGAAAAGTCGACCAACTCGGAGACCAGCGGCCGCGTGGTGCGGGTCACCGGGCCCGTCGTCGACGTCGAGTTCCCGCGTGGCTCCGTCCCGGAGCTGTTCAACGCGCTGCACGCCAAGATCGACTTCGAGTCGCTCGCCAAAACGTTGACATTGGAGGTGGCGCAGCACCTCGGCGACAACTTGGTGCGCACCATCTCGCTGCAGCCCACCGACGGTCTGGTGCGTGGTGTCGAGGTCACCGACACCGGCAGGCCGATCTCGGTGCCAGTTGGTGAAGCCGTGAAGGGACACGTCTTCAACGCGCTGGGAGACTGCCTGGACGAGCCCGGTTACGGAGAAGACTTCGAGCACTGGTCGATTCACCGCAAGCCGCCGGCTTTCGAGGATCTCGAGCCACGGACCGAAATGCTCGAGACCGGTCTGAAGGTCGTCGACCTGCTGACACCATACGTGCGTGGCGGAAAAATTGCCCTGTTCGGCGGCGCCGGCGTGGGCAAGACAGTGCTGATCCAAGAGATGATCAACCGTATCGCCCGCAACTTCGGTGGTACATCGGTGTTCGCCGGAGTGGGGGAGCGCACCCGCGAGGGCAACGACCTGTGGGTCGAGCTTCAGGAAGCCAACGTGCTCAAGGACACCGCGCTGGTTTTCGGTCAGATGGACGAGCCGCCGGGCACCCGTATGCGCGTCGCGCTGTCCGCGTTGACCATGGCGGAATGGTTCCGTGACGAGGCCGGCCAGGACGTACTGTTGTTCATCGACAACATCTTCCGGTTCACCCAGGCCGGTTCTGAGGTCTCCACGCTGCTCGGCCGGATGCCGTCTGCCGTGGGATACCAACCAACGCTGGCCGACGAGATGGGTGAGCTGCAGGAGCGCATCACGTCCACGCGGGGACGTTCCATTACGTCGATGCAGGCGGTCTACGTGCCCGCCGACGACTACACCGACCCGGCGCCGGCTACGACGTTCGCCCACCTGGACGCCACCACGGAGCTGTCGCGTGCGGTGTTCTCCAAGGGCATTTTCCCGGCCGTCGACCCACTGGCGTCTAGCTCCACCATCCTGGACCCCGGCGTGGTCGGTGACGAGCATTACCGGGTGGCGCAGGAGGTGATCCGAATCCTGCAGCGCTACAAGGACCTTCAGGACATCATTGCCATTCTGGGCATCGACGAGCTGTCCGAAGAGGACAAGCAACTGGTAGGGCGGGCGCGGCGGATCGAGCGCTTCCTCTCCCAGAACATGATGGCGGCCGAGCAGTTCACCGGTCAGCCGGGGTCGACGGTCCCGGTCAAGGAGACCATCGAGGCGTTCGACCGGTTGACCAAGGGCGAATTCGACCACGTCCCCGAGCAGGCCTTCTTCCTGATCGGTGGCCTCGATGACTTGGCCAAGAAAGCCGAAAGTCTCGGTGCAAAGCTGTAACGAGCATCCGACCGAGCCGAAAGGTGATGTGCCATGGCGGAATTGAGCGTTGAATTCGTCGCCGTCGATCGCAAGATCTGGTCCGGTAAGGCAACGTTCCTTTTCACCCGCACCACCGTTGGTGAGATCGGTATCCTGCCGCATCACATTCCGTTGGTGGCCCAGTTGGTCGATGACGCCATGGTCCGCCTGGAGCGGGAGGGTGCCAAGGATCTCCGCGTCGCGGTCGACGGCGGGTTCATGTCGGTAACCGAAGACGGCGTCACCATTCTCGCCGAATCTGCGGCATTCGAGTCGGAGATCGACGAAAGCGCCGCCAAACAGGACGCCGAGTCTGAGGATCCCCGGATCGCCGCCAGGGGACGCGCGAGGTTGCGCGCTATTGGCGCGATCGACTGACACGTCGATGAGCGCGCCCATGGTCGGCATGGTCGTGCTCGTTGTCTTGCTGGGCATAGCCGTGCTCGCCCTGAGCTATCGGTTGTGGAAGTTACGCCGAGGTGGAACGGCGGGGATCATGCGAGATATCCCTGCGGTCGGAGGCCATGGCTGGCACCACGGCGTGATCCGCTACCGCGGTGCCGAAGCGGCCTTTTACCGGCTGTCCAGCCTGCGCTTGTGGCCGGATCGGCGGCTCAGTAGACGGGGCGTCGAGATCGTTGCCAGGCGGGCACGACGCGGGGACGAATTCGACATCATGACCGACGAGATCGTCGTTCTGGAACTGCGCGACACCACCCAGGATCGCAGGTCCGGATACGAGATCGCGTTGGATAAGGGCGCGTTGACCGCGTTCTTGTCGTGGCTGGAGTCCCGTCCGTCGCCGCGGGCACGACGTCGCAGTGTCTAGTCCGTTGGCGTTGAAAGTTCAACCGCCCAAATGGATCTGCCAGTAGCTGCGACGTCTGGCCAGGTCAGATTGCCGATATCGCCGTGCCGCGTCACCCCGCAGGCTTGTCCCCGCTGGAGGCGGCGCCTGGTCGCCACATCAGGTCACCGCCGGGGTTGGCCACCCTGGCCAGGATAAAGAGCAGATCAGAAAGCCGGTTCAGATACTTCGCCGGCAACACGCTGACGCCGTCTTGATGGGCGCTCACGGCGGCCCATGCCGACCGCTCGGCACGCCGTACCACGGTCCGGGCGACGTGCAGCAGGGCCGACAGTGGTGAACCGCCAGGAAGCACAAAGGAATTCAACGCCGGCAAGGCTTCGTTGTAGGTGTCGCACCATCCTTCGAGGCGGTCGATGTAGGTCTGGGTGATCCGCAGTGGGCGGTGCGCGGACTCTTCCACTTTCACCGGTGTAGACAGATCAGCACCGACGTCGAACAGATCGTTCTGAATCTGCCGCAGCACGTCCGTCAGCTGCCGGTCAGGGTTTCCCAGTGCCACGGCCACACCGATCGCGGAGTTTGCCTCGTCGCAATCCGCGTACGCCACCAGGCGTGCGTCGGTCTTGGGCACCCGTGAGAAATCGCTCAACCCGGTGGTTCCGTCGTCCCCGGTTCGGGTATAGATGCGGGTCAGGTGCACAGCCATAGCAGAAACGGTACCGGGCCGACTCGATTGGCTGACTGACAAGCCGATAGCGCTTCACTAGACTGACCCGGGTGGCGGAGCGATTCGTGGTGACCGGTGGCAACCGGTTGTCAGGCGAAGTCGCCGTCGGAGGCGCGAAAAACAGCGTTCTCAAGCTTATGGCCGCGACATTGCTGGCCGAAGGCACCAGCACAATCACCAACTGCCCCGACATCCTCGATGTGCCGCTGATGGCGGAAGTACTGCGTGGCTTGGGCGCCACCGTGGAACTCGACGGTGACGTCGCGCGCGTTACCTCACCGGACGAACCGAAGTACGACGCCGACTTTGCCGCCGTGCGTCAGTTTCGGGCCTCGGTCTGCGTGCTGGGACCCTTAGTCGGGCGATGCAAGCGGGCCAAGGTCGCTCTCCCCGGTGGTGATGCGATCGGCTCCAGACCGCTGGACATGCACCAGGCCGGTCTGCGGCAACTGGGTGCTCGGTGCAATATCGAGCATGGGTGCGTCGTGGCCCAGGCAGAAACCTTGCGCGGCGCCGAGATTCAGTTGGAGTTCCCCTCAGTGGGCGCTACCGAGAACATCTTGATGGCCGCCGTGCTGTCCGAGGGTGTGACGACCATCCACAACGCGGCGCGGGAACCTGACGTGATCGACCTGTGCACGATGTTGAATCAGATGGGCGCCCAAGTGGAAGGTGCCGGTTCGCCGACCATGACGATCACCGGTGTCCCACGGCTTCACCCCACCGAGCATCGGGTCATCGGGGACCGCATCGTCGCGGCCACCTGGGGCATCGCCGCGGCCATGACACGCGGAGACATCACCGTGACGGGCATCGACCCGTCGCACCTTCAACTGGTGCTGCACAAGTTGCACGACGCGGGCGCCACCGTCACCCAAACCGACGACAGCTTTCGCATCGTCCAGTACGAACGCCCTAGGGCCGTCAACGTCGCGACCTTACCGTTCCCCGGTTTTCCGACCGACCTACAGCCGATGGCGATCGCATTGGCATCGATCGCCGACGGCACGTCCATGATCACCGAGAATGTGTTCGAGGCGAGGTTCCGCTTCGTTGAAGAGATGATCCGGCTGGGAGCCGATGCGCGCACCGACGGCCACCACGCGGTGGTGCGTGGCCTGCCGCAACTATCCAGTGCACCAGTCTGGTGCTCGGACATCCGGGCGGGCGCCGGCCTGGTCCTGGCCGGGCTCGTCGCAGACGGTGACACCGAGGTCCACGACGTGTTCCACATCGACCGCGGCTATCCGTTGTTCGTCGAGAACCTGGTGAGTCTGGGAGCCGAGGTTGAGAGGGTATGCTCCTAGATGCGTCCGAAGCGCCCGGCCACCTCGCAAAAGTTGGTCGGAATCGGGACTTGACCAGACTGCCGCAATCGTATTAAGCTGGCAGGGTTGCCCCGAAGCGGGCGAAGACAAGCAAGCGTGTTGTTTGAGAACTCAATAGTGTGTTTGGTGTATTTTTTTGTTGTTGTTTTTTGACTACGCCGTTCACGCCCCGTGTGAAGACGTAGTCGTATATTTAGATGCCAGTTATTGGCGTCTTGTCAGGTATCTCTGATTGTAAATTCACCTCGTTATCGAGGGGTCTTTGTTTGGAGAGTTTGATCCTGGCTCAGGACGAACGCTGGCGGCGTGCTTAACACATGCAAGTCGAACGGAAAGGCCCTTCGGGGTACTCGAGTGGCGAACGGGTGAGTAACACGTGGGCAATCTGCCCTGCACACCGGGATAAGCCTGGGAAACTGGGTCTAATACCGGATAGGACCACTTGGCGCATGCCTTGTGGTGGAAAGCTTTTGCGGTGTGGGATGGGCCCGCGGCCTATCAGCTTGTTGGTGGGGTGACGGCCTACCAAGGCGACGACGGGTAGCCGGCCTGAGAGGGTGTCCGGCCACACTGGGACTGAGATACGGCCCAGACTCCTACGGGAGGCAGCAGTGGGGAATATTGCACAATGGGCGCAAGCCTGATGCAGCGACGCCGCGTGGGGGATGACGGCCTTCGGGTTGTAAACCTCTTTCACCATCGACGAAGGTCCGGGTTTTCTCGGATTGACGGTAGGTGGAGAAGAAGCACCGGCCAACTACGTGCCAGCAGCCGCGGTAATACGTAGGGTGCGAGCGTTGTCCGGAATTACTGGGCGTAAAGAGCTCGTAGGTGGTTTGTCGCGTTGTTCGTGAAATCTCACGGCTTAACTGTGAGCGTGCGGGCGATACGGGCAGACTAGAGTACTGCAGGGGAGACTGGAATTCCTGGTGTAGCGGTGGAATGCGCAGATATCAGGAGGAACACCGGTGGCGAAGGCGGGTCTCTGGGCAGTAACTGACGCTGAGGAGCGAAAGCGTGGGGAGCGAACAGGATTAGATACCCTGGTAGTCCACGCCGTAAACGGTGGGTACTAGGTGTGGGTTTCCTTCCTTGGGATCCGTGCCGTAGCTAACGCATTAAGTACCCCGCCTGGGGAGTACGGCCGCAAGGCTAAAACTCAAAGGAATTGACGGGGGCCCGCACAAGCGGCGGAGCATGTGGATTAATTCGATGCAACGCGAAGAACCTTACCTGGGTTTGACATGCACAGGACGCGTCTAGAGATAGGCGTTCCCTTGTGGCCTGTGTGCAGGTGGTGCATGGCTGTCGTCAGCTCGTGTCGTGAGATGTTGGGTTAAGTCCCGCAACGAGCGCAACCCTTGTCTCATGTTGCCAGCGGGTAATGCCGGGGACTCGTGAGAGACTGCCGGGGTCAACTCGGAGGAAGGTGGGGATGACGTCAAGTCATCATGCCCCTTATGTCCAGGGCTTCACACATGCTACAATGGCCGGTACAAAGGGCTGCGATGCCGCGAGGTTAAGCGAATCCTTTTAAAGCCGGTCTCAGTTCGGATCGGGGTCTGCAACTCGACCCCGTGAAGTCGGAGTCGCTAGTAATCGCAGATCAGCAACGCTGCGGTGAATACGTTCCCGGGCCTTGTACACACCGCCCGTCACGTCATGAAAGTCGGTAACACCCGAAGCCAGTGGCCTAACCCTTGGGAGGGAGCTGTCGAAGGTGGGATCGGCGATTGGGACGAAGTCGTAACAAGGTAGCCGTACCGGAAGGTGCGGCTGGATCACCTCCTTTCTAAGGAGCACCACGAAAAGTGCCCCAATTGGTGGGGTACAAGCCGTGAGGGGTTCTCGTCTGTAGTGGACGAAGCCGGGTGCGCAACGGCAAATGAATCACCAACACACTATTGGGTCCTGAGGCAACAACTCGGACTTGTCTGGGTCGTTGTCCCACCATCTTGGTGGTGGGGTGTGGTGTTTGAGAACTGGATAGTGGTTGCGAGCATCAACTGGATGCGCTGCCCTGAGTGGTGGCGTGTTCTTTTGTGCAATTTTATTCTTTGGTTTTTGTAGTGTTTGTAAGTGTCTAAGGGCGCATGGTGGATGCCTTGGCATCGAGAGCCGATGAAGGACGTGGGAGGCTGCGATAAGCCTCGGGGAGCTGTCAACCGAGCGTGGATCCGAGGATTTCCGAATGGGGAAACCCAGCACGAGTGATGTCGTGTTACCCGTACCTGAATATATAGGGTGCGGGGGGGAACGCGGGGAAGTGAAACATCTCAGTACCCGTAGGAGAAGAAAACAAAAGTGATTCCGTCAGTAGTGGCGAGCGAACGCGGAACATGGCTAAACCGCACGCATGGGTAACCGGGTAGGGGTTGTGTGTGCGGGGTTGTGGGATCGATATGTCTCAGCTCTACCCAGCTGAGGGGCAGTCAGAAAGTGTCGTGGTTAACGGAAGTGGCCTGGGATGGTCTGCCGTAGACGGTGAGAGCCCGGTACGTGAAAACCCGGCACCTGCCTTGTATCAATTCCCGAGTAGCAGCGGGCCCGTGGAATCTGCTGTGAATCTGCCGGGACCACCCGGTAAGCCTAAATACTTCTCGATGACCGATAGCGGAATAGTACCGTGAGGGAATGGTGAAAAGTACCCCGGGAGGGGAGTGAAATAGTACCTGAAACCGTGTGCCTACAATCCGTCAGAGCCTCTCCGTTTATAGCGGGTGGGGTGATGGCGTGCCTTTTGAAGAATGAGCCTGCGAGTCAGGGACATGTCGCGAGGTTAACCCGAGCGGGGTAGCCGCAGCGAAAGCGAGTCTGAATAGGGCGTATCACGCGTAAGCGTGTGTAGTGGCGTGTTCTGGACCCGAAGCGGAGTGATCTACCCATGGCCAGGGTGAAGCGCGGGTAAGACCGCGTGGAGGCCCGAACCCACTTAGGTTGAAGACTGAGGGGATGAGCTGTGGGTAGGGGTGAAAGGCCAATCAAACTCCGTGATAGCTGGTTCTCCCCGAAATGCATTTAGGTGCAGCGTTGCGTGTTTCACCACGGAGGTAGAGCTACTGGATGGCCGATGGGCCCCACTAGGTTACTGACGTCAGCCAAACTCCGAATGCCGTGGTGTATAGCGTGGCAGTGAGACGGCGGGGGATAAGCTCCGTACGTCGAAAGGGAAACAGCCCAGATCGCCGGCTAAGGCCCCAAAGCGTGTGCTAAGTGGGAAAGGATGTGCAGTCGCAGAGACAACCAGGAGGTTGGCTTAGAAGCAGCCACCCTTGAAAGAGTGCGTAATAGCTCACTGGTCAAGTGATTGTGCGCCGATAATGTAGCGGGGCTCAAGCACACCGCCGAAGCCGCGACAACCGCAAGGTTGGGTAGGGGAGCGTCCCTCATTCAGCGAAGCTGCCGGGTGACCGGTGGTGGAGGGTGGGGGAGTGAGAATGCAGGCATGAGTAGCGATAAGGCAAGTGAGAACCTTGCCCGCCGAAAGACCAAGGGTTCCTGGGCCAGGCCAGTCCGCCCAGGGTGAGTCGGGACCTAAGGCGAGGCCGACAGGCGTAGTCGATGGACAACGGGTTGATATTCCCGTACCCGTGTGTGGGCGCCCGTGATGAATCAGCGGTACTAACCACCCAAAACCGGATCGATCACTCCCCTTCGGGGGCGTGGAGGTCCGGGGCTGCGTGGAACCTTCGCTGGTAGTAGTCAAGCGACGGGGTGACGCAGGAAGGCAGCCGTACCAGTCAGTGGTAATACTGGGGCAAGCCCGTAGGGAGAGCGATAGGCAAATCCGTCGCTCACTAATCCTGAGAGGTGACGCATAGCCGATTGAGGCGAATTCGGTGATCCTCTGCTGCCAAGAAAAGCCTCTAGCGAGCACACACACGGCCCGTACCCCAAACCGACACAGGTGGTCAGGTAGAGAATACCAAGGCGTACGAGATAACTATGGTTAAGGAACTCGGCAAAATGCCCCCGTAACTTCGGGAGAAGGGGGACCGGAATACCGTGAACACCGTTGCGGTGGGAGCGGGATTCGGTCGCAGAAACCAGTGAGAAGCGACTGTTTACTAAAAACACAGGTCCGTGCGAAGTCGCAAGACGATGTATACGGACTGACGCCTGCCCGGTGCTGGAAGGTTAAGAGGACCCGTTAACCCGCAAGGGTGAAGCGGAGAATTTAAGCCCCAGTAAACGGCGGTGGTAACTATAACCATCCTAAGGTAGCGAAATTCCTTGTCGGGTAAGTTCCGACCTGCACGAATGGCGTAACGACTTCTCAACTGTCTCAACCATAGACTCGGCGAAATTGCACTACGAGTAAAGATGCTCGTTACGCGCGGCAGGACGAAAAGACCCCGGGACCTTCACTACAACTTGGTATTGGTGTTCGGTACGGTTTGTGTAGGATAGGTGGGAGACTATGAGACCTCAACGCCAGTTGGGGTGGAGTCGTTGTTGAAATACCACTCTGATCGTATTGGACACCTAACGTCGAACCCTGAATCGGGTTCACGGACAGTGCCTGGCGGGTAGTTTAACTGGGGCGGTTGCCTCCTAAAATGTAACGGAGGCGCCCAAAGGTTCCCTCAACCTGGACGGCAATCAGGTGTTGAGTGTAAATGCACAAGGGAGCTTGACTGCGAGACTTACAAGTCAAGCAGGGACGAAAGTCGGGATTAGTGATCCGGCACCTCTGAGTGGAAGGGGTGTCGCTCAACGGATAAAAGGTACCCCGGGGATAACAGGCTGATCTTCCCCAAGAGTCCATATCGACGGGATGGTTTGGCACCTCGATGTCGGCTCGTCGCATCCTGGGGCTGGAGCAGGTCCCAAGGGTTGGGCTGTTCGCCCATTAAAGCGGCACGCGAGCTGGGTTTAGAACGTCGTGAGACAGTTCGGTCTCTATCCGCCGCGCGCGTCAGAAGCTTGAGGAAACCTGTCCCTAGTACGAGAGGACCGGGACGGACGAACCTCTAGTGCACCAGTTGTCCCACCAGGGGCACCGCTGGATAGCTACGTTCGGACAGGATAACCGCTGAAAGCATCTAAGCGGGAAACCTTCTCCAAGATCAGGCTTCTCACCCACTTGGTGGGATAAGGCCCCCCGCAGAACACGGGTTCGATAGGTCAGACCTGGAAGCTCAGTAATGAGTGAAGGGAACTGACACTAACCGGCCGAAAACTTACCAACACACAAAAATCGCAACCACTTTCCAACTCTCACGGCGTTAGCCGTGGGTCCACACCCCCCACCAATACAAATTTACATAGAGTTACGGCGGCCACAGCGACAGGGAAACGCCCGGTCCCATCCCGAACCCGGAAGCTAAGCCTGTCAGCGCCGATGATACTGCCCTTTTCGGGTGGAAAAGTAGGACACCGCCGAACATACAAAAACACCCCCGTTTACCGGGGGTGTTTTTGCATTGACAGGATTCATGTCAGTCGAACAATGTTACATTGACCGAAACGCGGTTCTTCTCTAATTCGAGCAGCGCTAGTTTCCGGTCAAGCCCGCCGCCGTAGCCGGTGAGCTTTCCGCTGGCGCCGATTACGCGGTGGCAGGGGATGACAATAGCGATGGGATTTCGCCCGTTGGCCAGACCGACGGCACGTGCAGCGCTCGGGGCGCCGATCTGTTGCGCGATCTCTCCGTAGCATCGAGTTTGGCCGTAGGGAATTGCTAGTAAGGCTTTCCATACACGCCGCTGGAATTCCGTCCCGCGCAGGTCCAGTTCCAGATCGAAATCACGGAGGTCGCCGGCGAAATAGGCGTCAAGCTGTTCGACCGCGGCTGGAAAGGCACGTTGATTTGGTAACCAACCGGCTCGGTTGGGTTCATGGGACTGATCGACCATCCGCAGGTTGGTCAATACGGCGCCGTTCCCGGCCAACGTCAATGGTCCGATTGGGCTGTCGATGGTGCGGTAATGAGTCATGCGACTTCCTTGGGTGGTGTAAGTGGCCAATGGTTTACCGGGTGCTCGAGCGTGGTCCACAAATGCTGTGTGGCATACGACCGCCAGGGCCGCCACCGGGCACTTCGCTCGGTAAGTGCGCGACGTTGCTCGGGCAGGCCCAGTTGTCTGGCGGCCAACCGGACACCGAGGTCCCCGGCGGGAAATGCGTCCGGGTCGCCCAAGCCCCGCATCGCGATGACCTCGGCCGTCCAAGGACCCACCCCGGGCAGGGCCAGCAACTGACTACGTGCTTCGGTCCAGTCGCAGCCCGGGTCTAGGCGGATCGTCCCGTCAGCTAGGCCACTGATGAGCGCGCCGAGTGTTCGCCGACGCGCGCTTGGGACGGCCAGGTGGACCGGGTCGATCTGCGACAGCTGCTCCACCGACGGGAAGGTACGGGTCAAGCCGCCGTTGGTGTCGTTGACCGGCTGTCCATAGGCGGCGACGAGCCGACTTGCGTGGGTTCGCGCGGCCTTGGTCGAAACCTGTTGAGCCAGCAGCGCTCGTACTGCGAGTTCAGCCTCGTCGACGGTGCGCGGAATTCGTTGTCCGGGTGCCTTGGTCACCACCGGGGCCAAGTCCGGGTCGCCGCTGAGTGCGCTGACCACAGCTTCGGGATCGGCATCGAGGTCCAGCAGCCGGCGGCACCGCGCTGTGGCGGCCGCGAGATCGCGGAAGTCATCGAGTGCCAGTAGGCAGCGGACATGATCGGCGGCCGGTGTCAGGGTGACCACAGCGGTGCCGGAGGTAAGCCGCAGCGTGCGTCGGTACGCGCCATTGCGCACTTCCTCGCAACCGCGCACGGCGCCGGCGGCCAGATGACCGAACACACCCTCATAGGCAAAGGGGGTGCGAACCGCGAGCCGCAGGGATATCGTCCCCGCGCCACCGGCCCCGGGCTCACGGCGGGAAGCGGCCCGCTCGCGCAACGCCGTCGGCGTGCTGTCGCAGACTAAGCGCACGGTGTCGTTGAACTGTCGGATGCTGGAAAACCCGGCGGCAAACGCGACGTCGCCAAACGGCAGATCGGTGGTCTCGATCAGCACCCGCGCCGTCTGCATTCGCTGTGCGCGGGCCAGTGCCAGCGGGCCGGCACCTACCTCGGCGCGCAGCAACCGCTGCACCTGACGCGTGGTGTAACCCAGACGGGCCGCCAGCCCGGTGACGCCTTCGCGATCCACCGTCCCGTCGGCGATGAGCCGCATGGCCCGCGCCACCACATCGCCGCGAACGTTCCACTCCGGAGAACCCGGAGACGCGTCAGGACGGCATCGTTTGCAAGCACGGAAGCCCTGCTGTTGGGCCGCCGCCGCCGTCGGCAGGAACCGCACGTTGTGCGCATATGGTGGCCGTACCGGACAACTGGGCCGGCAGTAGATCCGTGTCGTCAAGACCGCGATCACGAACCAGCCGTCGAACCGGGCGTCCTTGGCCTGGACCGCTCGGTAGCAGCGTTCGAAATCTTCGTGCACAGTTCGACAATTACACCCGACCTCCGACATGGCTGGCGGGAAAGCGACATCAAGGACATGTGTGCCGTGCCTTGGGGTGGGCGGCCGCAGGTTACCTGCGCGGTGTGGCCGGCTCGACCGGCGATGCCAACCGGGTGGGCTGCTTGTGCCCACGAAGCTTCACGTGCCTTCCCAAAGTCCAATGGGCACGCTCGCTTTCGCTCGCTGCCTCTACTGTCTGCGCTGAAGCCAGTAACTTGCCCGGGCGCGATTTCGCTCGTTCGCACAGTCGGGCCGCCTCGTTTACCGGTTCGCCGATCACGGTGTATTCGAACCGCTCCTTGGAGCCGACATTGCCGGCCACCACCTGCCCCGAAGCCACCCCGATGCCCGCCGGACACTCCCGTATTTCCTCGGCCAGTCGCTGAGCCAGCGTGCGTGCGCAGGCCAACGCCTGGTCTTCGGGTCGGTCGAGGTGGTTGGGGGCACCAAAAATGGCCAGCGAGGCGTCGCCCTCGAACTTGTTGACCAGCCCGCAATGGCGATCGACCTCTTCCACCACGATCGCGAAGAAGCGGTTGAGTAACTGCACCACCTCGGCCGGAGGCTGGCTGGTCACCAACTTCGTCGAGCCGACGATGTCAAGGAACACCACCGCGACGTGGCGTTCTTCTCCGCCCAGCTTCGGCCGCTCCCGCTCGGCCGCGAGGGCCACCTCGCGTCCCACATGGCGACCGAACAGGTCGCGCACCCGCTCGCGTTCCCGCAGGCCGTCGACCATCGCGTTGAAACCACGTTGCAGCTCACCGAGCTCCGTTCCGTCGAACACGACCAGGTCGCCTCGGAGATCCCCTCGTTCCACGCGCTGCAGTGCCGCTCGGACGACGCGTACCGGTGTCGCGGTGAGCCAGGCCAAGATCCACATCAGGACAAACCCGAAGACCAACGTTGCCATCGACACGATGAGCACACCGACCGCGAACTGAGTCGCCGTGAGATTCCGCATCTCGATCTGGAAGATTGCAATCAGGGCGATACCGACGATGGGAACACCCGATCCCAACAGCCACACCATCATGGTTCGGCCCATGATCCCCGATGCCAGTCGCCGGGGCGGCGGTCCCGCCTCGAGCGCCTGAGCCGCTACCGGACGCAATGCGAACTCGGTGAGCAGGTAGCTGCCCGTGGCGACCAGCAGCCCGCAAAAGGTCACCGCGAAGAGGAAGCGGGGGATGAACATGGTGTTGGCCATGCCATAGAGCGTTGTCAGCAGCGCCGCGCCCACTCCCCAGAGGATCAGGTCGACAATAGCGACCCTCCAAGGCGTGATGAAGGTATTGCGCTCGTCGCCCGGGGTTGGTGCGCGCTCCTCGATCGCCCAGCGCAGCGCGATCACCGTTCGTCGCGTGATCCAATACGCTCCGAGCGCCAAGGCGACCGCAATGTAGGCCGGTACAACGGCGAACGACACCCACAACGGCGCATCGGAAAAGACACTCGGCTCGGGAATGGCGACGGTAACCAACAGGATGGAAACCCCGATTCCGATCAGGTTCGCCGCCACCACCATCACCGTCAAGATGACCTGGATGCGTATCCGCCGTCGTCGTTGGTCTTCTGATACCCGACCCAGCAGCCAGGAACCGTAAGCGGGCGTTTCAGAGAGCCGGCCGCTCTGGCGGGTCACCGCCTCAAGTACCCGGCCCAACCGTTGCGCCATACTTTCTTCGGCCACCATTGTGGAGTCAGTCTAGTCTGGAACCGTCACGTGGTTGACGTGCTGGCCCGAGTGGGTTTCGGGTTCGCCTCGCGTCTGTGGTAGCGGCCCGCGGCGTCGATGGGCTTGTCGCACCGTCGGCGTTGACGGAAATGGCTGCAGCCGTTGATATTCCGGTTGTGAGCCATCTCGAAGCCACAAATCGGCGGTTGCCTTACTCGTTGGCGCCGCACGTTAGCCGTTGGCGGTCATGGTTGCGCCGGCGCTGGATGCATTCTGTGGATGAGCGTTATCACCGGTCTGCGTCGGTGATGCCAGCCGGGTGGGCTGGCCGAGCCCGCGAAGTGTCACGACCTCGCCCAGATGCCAAAGGGGACTTTCGCGTTCGGTTGCGCCACGCAATGTGTCGGCGGTGGCCAACAATCGACCCGGATGTGACTTGGCCAATTCGCAAAGGCGGGCCGCTTCGTTGACCGGCGGACCGATCACGGTGTATTCGAACCGCTCGTTGGCGCCGACGTTACCGGCGACCACCTGCCCCGATGCCACCCCAATGCCAGCCGGACACTCGGGCACTTCATGGGCCAGTCGTTCGGCAATTGCACGTGCGGCGGCCAGGGCCTGATCTTCGGGTTGTTCAAGGTGATTGGGAGCGCCGAAAATGGCCAGCGACGCGTCGCCCTGAAACTTGTTGACCAGCCCGTGATGTCGGTCAACCTCCTTGATGACCACTGCGAAAAACCGGTTGAGCAACTGCACGACGTCGGCCGGAGGCTGGGTGCTCACCAACATTGTGGAGCCGACGATATCGATGAAGACGACGGCGACATGGCGTTCTTCGCCACCCAATTGCGGCGGCTGGCGTTCGGCGGCAAGGGCGACTTCTCGACCGACGTGCCGGCCAAAAAGGTCACGGACCCGCTCGCGCTCACGCAGCCCGTGGACCATCGAGTTGAATCCGCGCTGTAGCTCACCGAGTTCGCTGCCGTCGAACACCACCAAATCGTCGGTAAGGTCGCCCTGCTCGACGCGCTTGAGCGCCGCGCGCACGACGTCCACCGGGGTTGCCGTCATCCAGGCAAGCATCCACATCAGGACGAAACCGAAGACCAAAACCGGCACCCACAAGATCAGTACTGAGATTATGTATTGGTCGTTCTCGAGATCCGAAAACGAATTCTCGAATAATGCGGTGACGGCGATTCCGGTGTTGGGCAGCCCCGAACACAGCAGCCATACCACCATGGTCCGGCCCATGATGCCCGGCACTAGGGATCGCGGCGTTGGTCCTACTTCAAGTGCCCGGGCGGCCACGGGGCGCAGCGCGAATTCAGATAGCAAATAAGAGCTGGTGGCCACAAGAACGCCGACAACGCTCATCGAAAACAAGAACCGTGGGACAAACAGCGGGTTGGCTAAACCGTAGAGGGTGCTCCACAATGCCATCCCGAATCCCCACACGAAAAGAACGACCAACGCCACGCGCGCCGGGATGCGGAATGCATCGCGCGCTTCGGCCCGGGTTGGTGTGCGTGCTTCGATCGCCCATCGCAGTGCCCGAGTCGTTTGCCGGGTAAGCCACGATGCGCCCAGTACCACAGCGAGCAGGTTGTAAGCGGGCACCAGCCCGAAGGACAGCCAATGCGGCGCGTCGAAGATCACGCTCGGTTTCGGGAAGGCAATAGTGAGTAGCAGAGTGGCGATGATCATCCCGACCAACTGCGCGACCAGAATGGCGACGGTCATCATCACCTGGATACGTATCCGTCGGTGTTCCAGGCGTTCCGATGCCCCGCCGAGCAGCCGTGATCCGTAAGCGGGGGTTTCCGACGACCAGCTGTACTGGCGGGTCACTTTCTCAATCACCCGATCCAAGCGCTGCGCCACGGTCTTCAGGGACGGCATTGTGGCTTCAGCCTAAATTGTCGGACCTGCTCTAACCGTATTTTTTGGCGGAACTGTATCCGTATCAGGCATTGATCGGTGCTGGATCCGTAGCGCACGATCGGTTTGTCTTAAGGCGCGGCATCGTTTTGGCGTCGCCACCGTCGATAGCCCGTCCGACCTGTCGAGCTAAACGACCAGGAAAGAGCCGTGGCCCCGACGCGTCCGATCTGCCGATACCGGCCAGCTATGCGCATCGCATCTCGAAAACAGCATCCACACAGGCCAATCCGTGACTCGACGGCAGCCATGCCTACCGGTGCGCTAGGGCGAAGCTATCCGAGGCTAAGGTGAATCGGGTGCGGCTAGTCATCGCTCAATGCACGGTCGACTACATCGGCCGGCTGACCGCGCATCTGCCCTCGGCGCGCAGGTTGTTGTTGTTCAAGGCTGACGGATCGGTCAGCGTGCACGCCGACGACCGCGCTTACAAGCCGCTGAACTGGATGAGTCCCCCCTGCTGGCTGACCGAGGAACCGGGTGCGGAATCACCGGTGTGGGTGGTCACGAACAAGTCCGGCGAACAGTTGCGCATCACCGTCGAAGAGATCGAACACGACTCGAGTCACGAGTTGGGTATCGACCCCGGACTGGTGAAGGACGGCGTCGAGGCCCACTTGCAGGCCTTGCTCGCCGAGCACGTTCAACTTCTGGGTGAGGGCTATACGCTGATCCGACGCGAGTATATGACCGCGATCGGGCCGGTCGATCTGCTGTGCCGTGACGAACATGGCGGCTGCGTGGCAGTGGAGATCAAGCGGCGCGGCGAGATCGACGGGGTGGAGCAGCTCACCCGATATCTCGAATTGCTCAATCGTGACAGCGTTCTCGCGCCGGTCAAGGGTGTGTTCGCCGCTCAACAGATCAAGCCACAGGCCCGCACCTTGGCTACCGACCGCGGCATCCGTTGCCTCACACTGGATTACGACAAGATGCGCGGTATGGACAATGATGAGTACCGGCTGTTCTGACGATGGCTCGCCGTCGTAGTCGTCCGATACGGCAGCAGCCAGTCGTGCCGTCGCCGATCCAGCGCCGGATCGAGACCGGGCCAGATGGCTACGACTACGAAGTCCGTGCAATCGCGGCTGCGCGTGCCCTCAAAATCTACCGGTGTCCCGGGTGCGATCACGAAATCCGTTCGGGAACTTCGCATGTAGTGGTATGGCCCGCCGAAAACCCGAAAGCTGTCGAGGACCGCCGGCACTGGCACACCCCATGTTGGGCTAACCGTTCGACTCGAGGACCGACCCGTAAGTGGTCTTAGCTCTCGGCGCTCAGCGAGCAGGCTCGACCAGTTCGATCAGCACGCCGCCGGCGTCCTTCGGGTGGATGAAGTTGATTCGGGAATTCGCCGTGCCACGCCGGGGAGCCTCGTATACCAAGCGGACGCCTTGCGAGCGTAGCCGGCGGCTGAGGGCGTCAAGATCGGCGACCCGGCAGGCGAACTGCTGGATGCCCGGTCCACGCTTCTGCAGAAACTTTGCGATCGCCGACGATTCATTCATCGGGGCCATCAATTGAATCTGGGCCGTGGAGCCCGGTACCGCAAGCATGGCTTCACGGATTCCCTGGTCATCGTTGAGCTCCTCGTGCACCAGGATCATGCCGAGGTGTTCGTGGTACCACTCGATGGCCGCGTCTAGATCGGCAACGGCGATGCCGACGTGATCCAGCCCGGTCACCAAGGAGGTGGCCACAACCTGACGGGCGTCAACTTGATCGGTGGTCATAACACAACGGTAACCTCATGGGGAAGAATCTGCTTCTCCGGGTTGACTGGATCGGCCGTTCCCACGCTCTTAGGAGGTAGTCATGACGACGTCGGTGATCGTTGCTGGAGCCCGGACGCCCATCGGTAAGTTGATGGGTTCGCTGAAGGACTTCAGCGCCAGTGACCTGGGCGCCATCGCCATCAGGGCTGCCCTGGAAAAAGCATTCCCGGGTGTGGAAAACCCGGCATCGCTGGTCGAGTACGTGATCATGGGCCAGGTTCTCACAGCGGGCGCCGGACAGATGCCCGCACGGCAGGCGGCGGTCGCGGCGGGCATCGGCTGGGATGTGCCGGCGCTGACCATCAACAAGATGTGTCTGTCCGGCATCGACGCCATTGCGCTTGCTGACCAGCTGATTCGTGCTGGAGAATTCGACGTGGTGGTGGCCGGGGGTCAGGAGTCGATGACGAAGGCCCCGCATCTGCTGATGGACAGCCGGGCCGGCTACAAGTACGGCGACGTCACGGTTGTCGACCACATGGCTTACGACGGTCTGCACGACGTGTTCACCGATCAGCCCATGGGCGCGCTTACCGAGCAACGCAACGACATCGACCAGTTCACCCGCGCTGAGCAGGACGAGTACGCGGCGCAGTCACACCAGAAAGCGGCCGCTGCCTGGAAGGACGGGGTGTTCGCCGACGAAGTGGTGCCGGTGAGTATTCCTCAGCGCAAAGGTGATCCACTGCAGTTCAGCGACGATGAAGGGATCCGCGCCAACACAACCGCCGATTCGTTGGGCGGTCTCAAGCCGGCTTTTCGGAAAGACGGCACCATCACCGCCGGCTCGGCCTCACAGATCTCCGACGGCGCCTGCGCCGTCGTGGTGATGAGCAAAGAAAAGGCCCGAGAGCTGGGAGTTTCGTGGCTGGTCGAGATCGGCGCGCATGGAGTCGTGGCCGGCCCGGATTCGACGTTGCAGTCGCAACCGGCCAACGCGATCAAGAAGGCGCTCACGCGTGAGGGCATCTCGGTCGGCCAGCTCGATGTCGTCGAGATCAACGAGGCATTCGCCGCGGTCGCGCTGGCTTCGACGAGAGAGCTGGGGGTTGATCCCGAGATCGTCAATGTCAACGGTGGCGCGATCGCCGTCGGTCATCCCATCGGGATGTCGGGCGCGCGCATCACGCTGCACGTGGCACTCGAACTGGCCCGCCGCGGCTCCGGTTATGGCGTTGCTGCCCTATGTGGTGCGGGTGGCCAGGGCGACGCGCTGATCTTGCGGGCCGGCTAGTGTCGGCAGGCATGGCGACGTTGCTGGGATTCGTTTGTCGGATACTGATGTGATCTTCGTCATATATGGCGGCCGCGACCGCTCAGGCCATTTTTCGGCGATGATTTCCGCCGTCGTATGACGGTCGGCGCCACCGGTTGAAGAGTGCGCGACCCCCGCGTGACAGACTTGATGACGTGACACGTCCCCGACCTCCGATCGGGCCTGCCATGGCCGGTGCGGTCGACCTTTCCGGTCTCAAACAACGAGCTCAACAAAACGCTGCAACAGCCGGGGCCGCCGGCCGGACACCTTCGGGTCAGCCGGGCGCGGTCGAGATCACCGAAGCCAATTTCGAGGACGAAGTGATCGCCCGCTCCGATGAGGTGCCCGTCGTGGTGCTGCTGTGGTCACCGCGCAGCGACGTGTGCGTTGACCTGCTCGACACGTTGTCTGGCCTGGCCGCAGCTGATCAGGGCACCTGGCAGCTGGCGACGGTCAACGTCGACGTTGCTCCCAGAGTGGCTCAGATATTCGGTGTCCAGGCGGTCCCGACCGTGGTGGCACTGGCTGCGGCGCAACCGATCTCGAGCTTCCAGGGCCCCCAGCCCGCCGATCAGCTACGACGCTGGCTAGACTCGCTGTTGTCGGCGACAGCGGGAAAGCTCAGGGGCGCAACGGGTTCGGGAGAGTTCACTGAGGTCGACCCGGCCGTGGCGCAGGCCCGGGCGGAACTCGAGGCCGGTGACTTCGAGGCGGCCAAGAAGTCTTATCAAGCGATTCTGGACGCCGAGCCGGGCAATGTTGAAGCGAAGGCGGCGATCCGGCAGATCGACTTCCTCACTCGCGCAACCGCACAGCGGCCGGATGCGGTCCTGATCGCCGACGCCGCGCCCGATGACATCGAAGCTGCGTTCGCGGCCGCCGACGTGCAAATCCTCAACCAGGATGTCACCGGCGCGTTCGGTCGTCTGGTTGCCTTGGTGCGCAGCACAGCTGGTGATGAGCGCACCAGGGTGCGCACTCGGCTGATCGAGCTGTTCGAGCTGTTCGACCCTGCCGACCCCGAAGTCATCTCCGGTCGGCGCAATCTTGCCAACGCCCTTTACTGAGCGGTACTGAGTGGTGGGTCGGACAGGCCTAATTTTTCTGAGGTCCTGTCAGCGTGGAAGGCAAGCACTTTGCTGGTGAGGTCGTCGAGGCCGTGGTGTCGACGACGACCACCGCGTCGATGCGACCGCGTGAGCTGTCGAACCCTCCAGGAGCGGGCGGGTGCGTGTCGACGTTGACGCCACGCTGACCGGTCGACCGCAGCGACAGCAGGGCAGTGGCCGCAGAACTGCTCGACAAATGGTGCGCGAGCGGCGACGCCTGCCCAGCGAGTGGTGGTGTCCAAGCGTCTTGACCATGGCTCGGTCGGTGCGTTGCCCGATCACCGAGACCATCAAATCACTGAAGTTCAGTATTCGCCGAGCTGGCCAATCTGGTCTTGGCTGCGGGGTGATGTTGTTCCAAAGGGGGCTTTCTTGCGGAACGGTGTGGTTTGCGACTCTGCGCTGGCATACTCAAGTATTTTCCGCGACCGTCCTGGAGTTTGCAGACCTGGAAGGAGATCACCGTGTCGTTCGTGATGGCAGTACCTGAGATGTTTGCGATGGCAGGGGCTGATTTGGCGGGTATCGGGTCGGTGATTGTCGAGGCAGATGCGGCTGCGGGGGCTGCGACGACGGCTGTGTTGGCGGCTGGTGCCGATGAGGTGTCGGTGGCGATCGCGACGCTGTTTGGTGCACATGGGCAGGCTTATCAGGCGTTGAGCGCGCAGGCGGCGAAGTTTCACGCTCAGTTTGTGCAGACTCTGGCCGCTGCGGGCAGTTCGTACGCGGCCGCCGAAGCGGCCAATGTTGAGCAGACGTTGCTTGGTGCGATCAATGCGCCGGCTCAAGCGTTGTTGGGTCGTCCACTGATCGGCAACGGTGCGAACGGCGCGCCCGGTCAGCCCGGCGGTCCCGGCGGGCTGCTTTATGGCAATGGCGGCAATGGTGGTGCCGGTGTCACCGCGGGGGTGGCTGGTGGTCGTGGTGGAGCGGCGGGACTGATCGGAAACGGTGGACTGGGTGGGGC
>NZ_UPHT01000122.1 GCF_900566085.1 Mycobacterium attenuatum | reverse complement strand
GGCATATGGGTGCCGACGGCGGCGATGGCGGTGATGGGGGGACCGGTGGTGAGGGCGGGGCCGGAGGCGCCGGGGGGAACGGCGGAAACGGCGGCGCGGCTGGCGCGGGCGGACTGCTCGGCGGCTCTGGCGCCGGCGGGCCCGGCGGTCTCGGTGGCATCGGTGGGACAGGTGGTAGCGGCGGTAGCGGCGGAAGCGGTGGTAGCGGCGGAAGCGGCGCGATCAGTGGCGGGAACGGCAGTGCCGGCGCGGCCGGCGCACCCGGCAAGCATGGTCTAAACGGCATAAGCGGCGTACCCGGCTGACACGGGTTGCGGGCCATCGACAGCGCCCACCATCGATTGCTCGTGTCGGTACGGAATATCACCGGGTCGCCTAGATCCGGAGCGCGACATCGGCCTTGTCCGTCTGACCGCACAGTGCAGGCATGCAGGCGTTTCGGCAGGACCCAGCGGTCCGGCGTTCTCTGGGTCTTCGAAATAATTCAGGCGGAAAGTTTCCTCCGACGCGGCTGCTAAGGCTTAACCGGCTCCAGCCATAACGCCGACGTCGGCGGCAGCACCAGCACCGCCGAGGCGGGGCGGCCATGCCACGGGTCGTCGGTGGCATCCACACCGCCGAGGTTGCCCACTCCGGTCCCGCTGTAGTCGGTTGCGTCGGTGTTGAGGACCTCGCGCCAGCGGCCCGCCGCCGGGAGGCCGAGCCGGTAGCCGCCGTGCTCGGTGCCCGCGAAATTGAACACGCACGCCATCACTGAGCCGTCGTTGCCGTACCGCAGGAAGCTCAACACGTTGTTGGCCGAATCGTTGGCGTCGATCCAGGAATAGCCCGCCGGAACGGTATCTTGGCTCCACAGTGCCGGGTGGTTGCGGTAGATGTCGTTGATGTCGCGCACCAGACGCAGGATCCCGTTCGAGAAGCCTTGCTCGTCGAGTTGATACCAGTCCAGACCATTTTGCTCGGACCATTCGGCCCGCTGGCCGAATTCCTGGCCCATGAACAGCAGTTGTTTGCCCGGGTGTGCCCACTGATAGGCGAGCAGACTGCGAAGCCCGGCGGCCTTCGTGTGGTTGTTACCCGGCATCCGGCCCCACAGCGTCCCCTTGCCGTGCACCACCTCGTCATGGCTGAGTGGCAGCACGTAGTTCTCACTGAACGCATACAGCATCGAGAAGGTCATCTCATGGTGGTGAAAGCTGCGGTAGACCGGGTCGCGACTGATGTAGTCAAGCGTGTCGTGCATCCAGCCCATGTTCCATTTCATCGAAAAGCCAAGGCCGCCAAGGCTCGTCGGCCTCGTCACTCCGGGCCACGACGTTGACTCCTCGGCGATGGTGACAATGCCCGGCGCCACCTTGTGCGCGGTGGCGTTCATTTCCTGAAGGAACTGCACCGCCTCCAGGTTCTCCCGCCCGCCGTAGATGTTGGGGGTCCAGCCGCCCTCGGGACGTGAGTAATCCAGGTAGAGCATCGATGCCACCGCATCCACCCGCAGGCCGTCGATGTGGAATTCCTGCAGCCAGTACAACGCGTTGGCTACCAGAAAGTTTCGTACCTCCGGACGGCCGAAGTCGAAAACGTAAGTGCCCCAGTCTAGTTGCTCGCCACGTTTGGGATCGGAATGCTCATAGAGGGCAGTGCCGTCGAAGCGTCCGAGGGCCCAGGCGTCCTTGGGGAAGTGGGCGGGCACCCAGTCCACGATGACCCCGACGCCGGCTTGGTGAAGGGCGTCGACCAGCGCGCGGAAATCGTCGGGGCTGCCGAAACGCGAAGTCGGGGCGTAGTACGACGTGACCTGGTATCCCCAGGATCCGGCGAAGGGGTGCTCGGCCACCGGCAGTAGCTCCACGTGAGTAAACCCGTGGGTTACCACGTAATCGGTCAGTTCACGGGCGAGCTGGCGGTAGCTCAGCCCCGGACGCCAGGAACCTAGGTGGACTTCGTAGGTACTCATCGGCTCGAACACCGGATTGCGCTGGGCACGCCGAGTCATCCAGTCGGCGTCGGCCCAGGTGTAATCGCTCACCGTCACGCGCGATGCCGTCTGGGGCGGTACCTCGGCGCCGAACGCGAACGGGTCGGCGCGATCGGTCACGACGCCGTCGGCGCCGTGCACCCGGAACTTGTAGAGGCCGTCGTCCGGGAAACCTGGCCAGAACAACTCCCACACTCCCGAGGAACCCAGCACGCGCATTGGCGCGTCGTTTCCGGTCCAGCCGTTGAAATCGCCGATCAGGCTGACGCCCTTGGCGTTGGGTGCCCACACCGCAAACGACACACCCGTCGCCACACCGTCGGCCGTGGTGAACGAGCGGGGATGTGCGCCAAGGACTTCCCAGAGTCGCTCGTGGCGTCCCTCGGCGAACAGATGGAGGTCGACCTCACCCAGGGTGGGCAGAAAGCGATAAGCGTCGGCGACCGTATAGGGGTCCGCGCCGTCGTAGCTGACCTGCAACCGGTAATCGATCAAATTGACGAAGGGCAGTGCCACCGCGAACAGCCCGGCGTCAATGTGCTGCATGGGCAATGGGTCGTCACCGACGAGCGCGACGACGCTGACCGCGTGCGGACGAAATGCCCGGATGACCGTGTGGTCGCCATATTCGTGGGCGCCCAGGATGTTGTGTGGGTTGTGGTGGGTGCCGGCAACCAGCAGAGCCAGCTCGGCGGGGTCGGGCGCCAAGTGTGTTCCGGGCAGTTGATCGGTTCGGCTATTGGATCGGCTCAAGTTGCTCACCTCCTGCGCAGCAGCGTGATTCGGGATTCCTCCGGAATGAGTGGCATGTTGATGACGTGGGCGACTGCTTGCGCCGGGTCGATGCGAACATAATTTGCTTGCCCCCAATTGAATTCCTGGCCGGTTATCTCGTCGCGGACCCAAAACCGCTCGTAGGGCTCCATACCCAGCGCGGCCATGTCCAGCCACAGGGTTGCTTCCTCGGTCCCGAGGGCGTTGAGCGTGACCACCACCAGAACACAGTCTCCGGTTGCCGGGTCGAACTTGCTGTAGGCCAGCATTGCCTCGTTGTCGACATGGTGGAAATGAATGGTGCGTAGCTGCTGCAGCGCGGGATGCAGTCGCCGAATTGCGTTGAGCGCTGTGATGAACGGCTCCAGTGACCTGCCTGCGGCAAGCGCGCCTGCGAAGTCACGGGGACGCAGTTCGTATTTTTCCGAGTCCAGGTATTCCTCACTGCCTTCCCGCACCGCCCGGTGCTCGAACAGCTCATAACCGGAGTACACGCCCCAGGCCGGGCACATGGTGGCCGCCAACACGGCGCGGATGGCGAACATGCCGGGACCGTTGTGTTGCAGGACGGCGTGCAAGATGTCGGGGGTGTTGACGAAGAGGTTGGGTCGGCGGAAGTCGGCATAGTCGGCGATTTCGTTGCCGAATTCGGTGAGCTCCCACTTGGACGTGCGCCACGTGAAGTAACTGTAGGACTGCGTGAAACCCAGTTTGGCCAGCCCGTACTGGCGGGCCGGGGGAGTGAATGCCTCGGACAAGAAAAGCACGTCGGGGTGGGTGGTCTTGACCTGACCGATCAGCCAAGACCAGAAGTCGGGTGGCTTGGTGTGCGGGTTGTCGACCCGAAAGAACTTGACGCCGTGGTCGATCCAATGTCGTACCACGCGCAGCACTTCGTCGTAGAGTCCGGCGGGGTCGTTGTCGAAGTTGAGTGGATAGATATCCTGATATTTCTTCGGCGGGTTCTCCGCGTAGGCGATGGTGCCGTCCGGCAGTTCGGTAAACCAGTTGCGGTGTTCACGTGCCCACGGATGGTCCGGCGCGCATTGCAGGGCGAGGTCCAGGGCCACCTCCACGCCCAGGTCACGCGCCGCCGCAACGAAGTCGTCGAAATCATCGATGGTGCCCAGGGCCGGGTGGATTGCGTCGTGACCGCCCTCGTCGCTGCCGATGGCCCACGGAGACCCCACGTCGCCGGGCGCGGCGGTCGGGTTATTGTTGCGGCCCTTGCGGTGGACTTTGCCGATCGGATGGATCGGCGGCAGGTAGACCACGTCGAAGCCCATCCGCGCGATGCGCGGCAGTTCGGCCGCCGCGGTGGCAAAGGTGCCATGTATCGGTGTGCCGTCGTCGTCCCAGCCTCCGGTGGAGCGGGGGAAGATCTCGTACCACGCCCCGAAGCGAGCCAGCGGCCGGTCGACCCAGATCCCGAACTGTTCGCCACGGGTAACCAGATCCCGCAGCGGATAGGTCTTGAGCAAGTCCTCGATTTCCGGGGACAGGGCCAGCGCGGAGCGGGTCACGGGGTCACCGGGATTCCGCAACGCTGCGGCTGCTTCCATCAGCGGCCAGCGTTGCGCACGGGGCACCCCGGTGGCGGCGCGCTCGAGTAGCGCGGCACCGATCAGCAGGTCGTTGGACAGCTCCTTTTCGCCTTGGCCGGCGTCGAGTTTGGCCACCAGGCCATGCCGCCAGGTGTGCACCGGGTCGCCCCAGCCGTCGACCCGGAACGTCCATAGCCCGACGCTGTCGGGGCAGAACTGGCCGTGGAAGACGTAGGGCTCCGTGCCCATCGTCATCGGCAACGTCAGCGGTTTGACGCGCTGATGTTCTGCCGGCTTGGCTGCCACTTCGGATTCCAGCGCCCGCACCGCCGAGACCCGGCGTATGTCGGTGACCTGGGGATAACGCGGACCCAGGTAGCGCACGACCAGGGTCGCGGCCACGGCTTCGTGTCCCTCGCGCCATACCGAGGCGCTGACCGGCACCACCTCACCGACCACCGCCTTGGCGGGATAGGTGCCGCATGAGACGACGGGCTGGACGTCATCGATCTCGACACGACCGGGCACCAAATCACTCCGTTCTGTTCGCGGCTCGCCCACGCAGGCGGGGAACCGACCTAGCTCCGCCCTTGGCCTGCCATGCCGCCCGTTCCTGGGCTCGTCACCCCGGCGACGAGCAACAGCGGTGTCGCCGGGGTGACCATCGTGTGTCGTTGGCTGCTCGCCTTAGCGCCCCATACCCACCCTAGTGTCCGGCCACACCGGCGAGGCCGAACCTGTCGCCGAGTGCCCTGCGCCGAGCGGAATCCTCAGTAAGGTAAAGACGCGTGAAAGCCCTCCGCCGGTTTACCGTCCGTGCTCATTTGCCCGACCGTCTTGCCGCGCTGGACCAGTTGTCGACCAACCTGCGGTGGTCCTGGGAAAAGGCCACGCAGGACCTGTTCGCCAGCATCGACCCGGCATTGTGGGCAAGCTGCGGCAACGACCCGGTGGCGGTGCTGGGTGCGGTCAAACCGGCGCGCCTGGACGAATTGGCCCTCGACGAGGAATTCCTGCGCCGCCTCGACGAGCAGGCGGCCGACCTCAACGACTATCTGAGCCGTCCACTGTGGTATCAGCAACAAGAGCAGGGGTATCAGCAGCAAGAGCAGACGGGCACCGCGGCTGCGTCGGGGCTGACGCTGCCCGCCAGCATCGCGTATTTCTCGATGGAATTCGGCATTGCCGAGGTGCTGCCCAATTACTCGGGCGGCCTTGGGATCCTGGCTGGAGATCACCTGAAGGCCGCATCGGATCTGGGATTGCCGCTGATCGCGGTCGGTCTCTACTACCGCTCGGGATACTTTCGGCAGTCGCTGACCGCTGACGGCTGGCAGCAGGAGACCTATCCGTCGTTGGATCCGCATGGGCTGCCGTTGCGTCTGCTCACCTACGCCAGCGGTGATCCGGTGCTGGTCGAGCTGGCACTGCCGGACTCCGCGCAACTGCGGGCGCGGATCTGGATCGCACAGGTAGGCCGGGTTCCGCTGCTGCTGCTGGATTCCGACATCCCGGAAAACGAGCACGAGCTGCGCAGCGTGACCGACCGCCTTTACGGGGGTGACCAGGAACACCGGATCAAACAGGAGATCTTGGCCGGCATCGGCGGGATACGGGCGATCCGCGCGTTCACCGCCATCCAGGGGCTGCCGGCCCCCGAGGTTTTCCACATGAACGAGGGCCACGCCGGGTTCCTGGGAGCCGAACGCATCCGGGAACTGATCACCGATTCGGGATTGGACTTCGATACCGCGCTGACGGTGGTGCGGTCCAGCACGGTGTTCACCACGCACACTCCGGTGCCAGCCGGTATCGACCGGTTCCCGGTGGACATGGTGCAGCGTTACTTCGGCGATGACGAGGCGAGGCTGCTGCCGGGGGTGCCGACCGATCGGATCCTGGCGCTGGGCGCCGAGGACGATCCCACCAAGTTCAACATGGCCCACATGGGTCTGCGGCTGGCGCAACGGGCCAACGGTGTTTCGCTGCTGCACGGCAGGGTCAGCCGGGCCATGTTCAACGAGCTGTGGCCCGGATTCGACCCCGACGAAGTACCGATCGGCTCGATCACCAACGGAGTGCACGCCCGCAGTTGGGCGGCGCCGCAATGGCTGCAACTGGGCCGCGAATTGGCCGGTTCGGACTCCTTCGCCGAGCCGGCCGTCTGGCTACGGTTGCAGCAGGTGGATGCCGGCCATCTGTGGTGGATCCGGTCTCAGCTGCGCTCGTTGCTGGTTGCGGACGTCCGGGCCCGGTTGCGTCAGTCATGGCTGGAACGCGGCGCCTCAGAAGCTGAATTGGGCTGGATTGCAACGGCTTTTGATCCGGATGTGTTGACCATCGGGTTCGCCCGCCGAGTTCCGACATACAAGCGGCTGACCCTGATGCTGCGTGATCCAGATCGACTCGAGAAGCTGCTGCTCGACCCGGAACGGCCAATACAGCTGATCGTGGCGGGCAAGTCGCATCCGGCCGACGACGGCGGAAAGGCCCTGATCCAGCAGGTGGTGCGCTTCGCCGACCGACCGCAGGTGCGCCACCGGATCGCGTTCTTGCCCAACTACGACATGTCCATGGCCCGGTTGTTGTACTGGGGTTGCGACGTGTGGCTGAACAACCCGTTGCGGCCGTTGGAGGCGTGCGGAACCTCGGGGATGAAAAGTGCGCTCAACGGGGGGCTGAACTTGTCCATCCGCGACGGGTGGTGGGACGAATGGTACGACGGCGAAAACGGCTGGGAGATACCGTCTGCCGACGGTGTGGCCGATCCGGAACGACGCGATGACCTCGAAGCCAGCGGGCTCTACAGCCTGCTGGAACAGGCGGTGGCGCCGAAGTTCTACGAGCGCGACGAACACGGCGTTCCCCCGCGATGGATGGAGATGGTGCGCCACACCCTGCAGACCCTGGGACCCAAAGTGCTGGCTTCTCGCATGGTGCGCGACTACGCCGAGCACTACTATGCGCCGGCGGCGAACTCGTGGCGCAAGACCGTCGGTGCCGCCGACGACCGCGCCGAGTTCGGCGGGGCCCGCGACTTGGCCGCCTACCGGCGGCGGGCCGCAGCAGCGTGGCCGCAAATCGAGATCACCGACGTGGACAGCGCTGGGCTGCCCGACACTCCGCTGCTGGGCTCCAAGCTGACCTTGACCGCAATCGTGCAGCTGGCGGGGCTACAGCCCGACGAGGTGACCGTGCAGGCGGTGCTGGGCAGGGTCGACGCCGGCGATGCGCTGCTGGATCCGACCACCGTCGATATGGCGCACACCGGCACTGATGGCGTCAGCCACATCTTTTCGACGACAACGCCGCTGCCGCTGGCAGGGTCCGTCGGGTACACCGTGCGGGTGCTCCCGCGCCATCCGATGCTCGCCGACGGTAACGAGCTAGGGCTGGTCACGCTGGCCAGGGGCTGATGAGTCTACGGCCGACAGTCGTTGCAGTGCGGCGCGGACCTGCGTGGCGCTGGTGGTCTGCCAGAACGGGGGCAGCGAGGCTCGCAGGTAGTCCCCGTAGCGTGCGGTCACCATGCGGGAGTCCAACACCGCCACCACCCCACGGTCGGTGACCCGGCGCAACAGCCGGCCCGCGCCCTGCGCCAGCAGCAGCGCCGCATGGTTGGCCGCGACCGTCATGAAACCGTTGCCGCCGCGAGCCGCCACCGCGCGCTGGCGCGCGCTCAGCAGGGGGTCGTCCGGGCGGGGAAACGGGATGCGGTCGATCAGGACCAGCGACAGCGAAGGTCCAGGGACGTCGACACCCTGCCATAACGACAGCGTGCCGAACAGCGAGGTGGCAGGGTCGGCGCTGAACTGCTCGACCAGCGCGGAGGTGCTGTCGTCGCCCTGGCACAACACCGGTGTGGAAAGCCGGTCGCGCATGGCTTCGGCGGCGGCGCGCGCCGCGCGCATCGAGGAGAATAGGCCAAGGGTGCGCCCGCCGGCCGCGGTGATGAGTTCGGCGATTTCGGTCAGTTGCTCGGCCGATCCGGTGCCGTCCCGCCCGGGCGGGGGAAGATGGGCCGCCACGTAGAGAATTCCCGACTTCGCGTGCTGGAACGGCGATCCCACGTCGAGCCCGCGCCAGCCGGTATCCGAAGGCGGGTCTGACGTCAAGCCCCAGGCCGCCGCCATCGCATCGAAGGTGCCGCCGATCGTCAGCGTCGCCGAGGTCAGCACCGCCGTCGAGCGGTCGAGCACCTGGCGGGCCAGCAGGTCGGCGACCGACAGCGGGGCCACCCGCAGCACGCTGCGCGGCGAACCGCGGTTCTCCTCGTGGTCCAGCCAGACCACGTCGGTGCGCTCGGGAATGGATGGGGTGAAGGACGTCAGGATTCGCGACGCGG
Source organism: Mycobacterium attenuatum (assembly GCF_900566085.1). Taxonomy (GTDB): domain Bacteria; phylum Actinomycetota; class Actinomycetes; order Mycobacteriales; family Mycobacteriaceae; genus Mycobacterium; species Mycobacterium attenuatum. The sequence goes on along the minus strand of NZ_UPHT01000122.1, from coordinate 10,257 downwards.
TATCGCAGATGTCGGTCAGGGCCGCCGCGGCTTCGGCCCGGGCGGATGCCGCTGTCGTGTCGCTGCTGCTGTCGATCGCCGACCGGGCTGCGCCGGCTGCGTCGCGCAGCGCCGTCAGGTATGTCGCCAACTCGTCGTCGAGGTAATCGATGCGCCCGGGTGACGCGTCGTGGATCGCCGAGGAAAAAGTCGCCGATGCCGCTTCCAACCGCTCGAGCACTTCGGGGCCGACCAACCGGGCGATCCGCCGCGCCGCCACACTGAGTGTCGCCGACGTCAGCTCAGCGGTTGCCACCGAGGTCACCCGGTCGGCCAATTCATGCGCCTCGTCGACCACCAGCAGTCGGTGCTCCGGCAACACCGAGGATTCGGCCACGGCGTCCACGGCCAGCAGCGCATGATTGGTGACGACGACATCGGCCGCGCCCGCCCTGGCGCGGGCCCGTTCGGAGAAGCATTGGGAGCCAAACGGGCATCGGGCCACGCCGACGCATTCCCGTGCGGAGACGCTGACCTGCGACCACGACCGGTCAGCCACGCCGGGCTTGAGGTCGTCGCGGTCTCCGGAGTCGGTGGTAGCCGCCCATTCGGTGAGGCGTTGCACGTCGCGCCCCAGTGCGGTGACGGCCATGGGGTTGAAGAGCTCCTCCTGCGGCTCCCCGGTCGGGTCACTGGTTGCGCTGCCGTTATGAACCTTGTTGAGACACAGGTAGTTTCCCCGCCCCTTCAGCAACGCGAACTGCGGCCGGCGGGGCAGTGCGGTGGCGAGCGCATCGGCTAAGCGGGGAAGGTCGCGATCGACGAGTTGCCGCTGCAGGGCGATCGTTGCGGTAGACACCACGACGGGCCCGTCGTCGCCGACCGCACGGACAATCGCCGGAACCAGGTACGCCAGCGACTTCCCGGTGCCGGTGCCGGCCTGGACGACGAGGTGCTGGCCGGTCGTGAAAGCCTGCTCGACGGCGTTGGCCATTTCCAGCTGGCCGCGGCGTTCGCTGCCACCGAGCGCGGCCACCGCGACGGCCAGCAGCTCTTGAACCGACAACCCAGGCGTGGCGTGCTCCTTGTCAGATTGTCTGCGTCGGGATGGCCGGTTCGCCGGGCGCCAATTTCAATCCCTCCCAGGGCAAGCTGCCCAAACCGGATGCGACGAGCTTGCGTGCCGCCGCAAGCGCAGCGGCACCCGTATCGGCGACCACGTCTCCGCCGCGAACCAGCGGCGTGGTCAACACTCGGTGCGACTCGGTGGTGGCCGGCGGGCGCCCAGCCGGATGCACGATCTCCTCGGTGATGGTGCCGGTGGGCTTCGACAGCCGCAGGGCTTCTTTGCGGCCGCCGCGGGACTGCTTGTGACTGCTGCGTTTTTGCACCGGGATCCCGTCGACCTCGACCAGTTTGTAGACCATGCTCGCGGTGGGTGCACCCGAACCGGTGACCAGCGACGTGCCGACGCCGTAACTGTCGACCGGCTCGGCGCGTAGCGCGGCGATGGAGAACTCGTCGAGGTCGCCCGAGAGCATGATGCGGGTCTGGTGGGCGCCGAGTTGGTCGAGCTGATCGCGCGCTTGCCGTGCCAGCACGCCCAACTCGCCGGAGTCGATGCGGACCGCACCAAGCCCGGTACCGGCGGCCGCGACAGCATTGGCGATGCCCGTCGTCACGTCATAGGTGTCCACGAGCAGCGTCGTGTCGGCGCCCAGTGCCTCGACCTGGGCGCGGAATGCGGCCAATTCCGCCACTTCCGGGGCGGCGTCGCGGAGGGCGTGGAGCATGGTGAACGCGTGGGCGGCGGTGCCTTCGGTCGGTATCCCGTATCGCCGCTGAGCTTCCAGGTTGGACGAGCCCGCAAAGCCCGCGATATAAGCGGCCCGGGCGGCGGCGACCGCGGCGCGCTCATGTGTCCGGCGTGAGCCCATTTCGATCAGCGGACGGTCTCCGGCGGCGCTGACCATCCGCGCCGCCGCCGATGCGATTGCCGTGTCGTGGTTGAAGATCGACAGCACCACCGTTTCCAGCAGCACGCATTCGGCGAAACTGCCGTGCACCGACAGAACCGGGGAACCGGGAAAGTACAGTTCGCCTTCCGCGTAGCCGTCAATGTCGCCGCAGAAGCGAAAATCCCGGAGGTAATCCAGGGTCTGGGGGTCGAGGAATTGGGCCAGCAACTCACCTGCGTCGTCGTCGAACCTGAACTGCGGCAACAGTTCCAGCAGCCGGCCGGTTCCGGCGACCACCCCGTATCGCCGGCCGGGGGGAAGCCGGCGGGCGAACACTTCCCAGGTGGTCCGGCGATTGGCTGTGCCGTCATGCAGCGCGGCGGCCAGCATGGTCAGCTCATACTTGTCGGTCAGGAGCCCAGCGGAGGCCGAGTCATTCACCCCGCCACCGTATCGGTTGGTGTCGGGGTCTCGGTATCCACGGCAGTGGCTCGCTATCCTGTGGCTATGGTTGCTGCATCAGCGCCCGCCAAGCCCGGATCGACCGGGCAACGCGAGTCCGCGCCGGTCGATGTGACGGCCAGTCCGTGGGTGACCGTCGTCTGGGACGATCCGGTCAACTTGATGAGTTACGTGACGTATGTGTTCCAAAAGTTGTTCGGCTACAGCGAGCCGCATGCCACCAAGCTGATGCTGCAGGTGCACAACGAGGGAAAGGCAGTGGTCTCGGCGGGCAGCCGGGAAGCCATGGAGGTCGACGTGTCCAAGCTGCATGCCGCCGGTTTGTGGGCGACGATGCAGCAGGACCGGTGATTTCGAGGGTATCCGGATCCAGCGTGCGCAAATGGAAGCGCGTCGAAACCCGCAACGGTCCCCGTTTTCGGTCCGCTCTGGCTCCGCATGAGGCTGCCCTGCTCAAAAATTTAGTCGGTGCGATGGTCGGTCTGTTCGATCAACGCGAATCATCCGCTCCGACAGATGAACTCGAAGAGATCACAGGCATAAAGACGGGCCACTCCGACCGTCCGGGTGACCCGACACTGCGCCGGCTGTTGCCGGATTTCTACAAACTGGATCCGGGCGACCCGATGACTCTGCATGCCTCCGAAGCACTCAACGCGGCGCTGCGCAGTTTGCATGAGCCAGCCATCATCGACGCCAAACGCGGTGCGGCACAGCAGTTATTGCAGACGGTTCCAGAAAATGGCGGACGGTTCGAGCTGACGGAGGCGGACGCCAACGCCTGGGTCGCTGCCGTCAACGACTTACGGCTGACCTTGGGGATCCTGCTCAACGTCGGACCGCAGGGACCCGAACGGCTGCCGACCGACCATCCGATGGCCGCCCACTATGACGTCTACCAATGGCTGACCGTGTTGCAGGAATACCTCGTTCTGGTGTTGATGGGCAAGCCCGGATGATCGCGATCGCAGTGGGATGAACGCCATCACCGACGTCGGCGGCATCCGGGTGGGCCATTACCAGCGGCTTGACCCCGACGCGTCGCTTGGCAGCGGCTGGGCATGCGGCGTCACCGTGGTACTGGCACCACCCGGAACGGTCGGTGCCGTCGATTGCCGCGGTGGTGCGCCGGGAACCCGCGAGACTGACCTGCTGGACCCGGTCAACAGTGTGCGCTTCGTGGACGCGGTGCTGCTCGCCGGCGGCAGCGCCTACGGTCTGGCCGCCGCGGACGGCGTCATGCGCTGGTTGGAGGAACGCCAGCGCGGTGTCGCAGTGGGTACTGGGGGCGCCGGCGTGGTGCCCATTGTCCCGGCCGCGGTGATCTTCGACCTGCCGGTCGGAGGCTGGGGTTGCCGGCCGGAAGCTGATTTCGGCTATCTGGCCTGTGACGCCGCGGGGACCGGTGTCGCCGCCGGGACCGTGGGTGCGGGCGTCGGCGCGCGGGCCGGACTCCTCAAGGGCGGTGTCGGCACCGCGTCGACGGTGTTGCCGTCCGGCGTCACCGTCGGCGCGGTAGTGGTGGTGAACTCGGTGGGCAACGTCGTTGATCCGGCCACCGGCCTGCCGTGGATGGTGGACTTGATCGACGAGTTCGCGCTGATTCGGCCGCCCGCCGAGCAGGTCGCGGCGTTGGCGCAGCTGTCGAGGGCGCCCAGCCCCATGAACACCACCATTGCGGTGGTCGCGACGGACGCGGCGTTGAGTCCGGCGGCGTGCCGGCGGGTCGCGATCACGGCTCACGACGGCCTGGCCCGCTCAATCCGGCCCGCTCACACGCCGCTGGACGGCGACACTGTCTTCGCGCTGGCCACCGGTGCGGTCGAGGTGGCCCTGGACCCGAACCTTCCCGCCGCGCTTTCGCCGGAGACGGGACTGGTCAGCGCGGTGGGAGCGGCCGCCGGCGATTGCCTGGCCCGAGCGGTCCTGGCTGCGGTGATCGCCGCTGCGCCGGTGGCCGGAATACCTAGCTACCGGGGCATGTTGCCCGGAGCGTTCGGAAAGCCCGGGGAAGGGAACGGCTGAGGTGCTGGTGATTCGTGCCGACCTGGTCGATGCGATCGTCGACCATGCGCGCCGCGATCATCCTGACGAAGCCTGTGGAGTGCTCGCGGGCGCGGAGGGTTCCGACCGTCCCCAGCGGCACATCCCGATGACCAACGCCGAACGCTCACCGACCTTCTACCGGTTTGATTCCGGTGAGCAACTCCAGGTCTGGCGGGCCATGGAGCGTGCCAACGAAGTGCCGGTCGTCATCTATCACTCGCACACCGCGACCGAGGCCTACCCGAGTCGCACCGATGTCAGCTTGGCCGCCGAACCGGACGCGCACTACGTGCTGGTTTCCACCCGCGATGCCGACCGTCCGGAGCTACGCAGCTATCGCATCGTCGCGGGTGCCGTCACCGAAGAGCCGGTCCATGTCGTCGAGCAGTATTAATCCCCGCCCAGAGTCACCCAGACTCGCCGCCCAGAGTCACCCAGAGTCGCCCAGAATCACCGAGAACTAGGAAGGCCTGTATGAGCGTCACCGTGTCCATCCCGACCGTCTTGAGACCCCACACCGGCGGTCAGAAGCGCGTTCTTGCGACCGGCGAAACGCTCGGCGCGGTCATCAATGACCTCGAGGCAAACTACTCGGGTATCTCCGAGCGGCTGATCGATAACGGCAAGCTGCACCGATTCGTCAACGTCTACGTCAACGACGAGGACGTGCGGTTCTCCGGTGGCCTGGACACCGTGCTGTCCGACGGCGACTCGGTGACTATCCTGCCCGCGGTGGCGGGTGGGTAAGCGGAGCGCATGACGCGATACGACTCGCTGCTACAGGCCCTGGGCAATACCCCGCTGGTGGGTCTTCGGCAGCTGTCCCCCCTCTGGACGGACGAGACCGATGCAGCTCACGTGCGCTTGTGGGCCAAGCTTGAAGACCGCAATCCGACCGGATCGATCAAAGACCGGCCGGCGCTGCGGATGATCGAACGGGCCGAACAAGACGGCTTGTTGTCGCCCGGTGCCACCATTCTCGAGCCCACCAGTGGCAACACCGGTATCTCGCTGGCGATGGCCGCGCGGTTGAAGGGGTACCAGCTGATTTGCGTGATGCCCGAGAACACCTCGGTGGAACGGCGTCAGCTCTTGGAGCTCTACGGCGCGCAGGTCATTTTTTCGCCCGCCGAGGGTGGATCCAACACAGCGGTGGCCACCGCTAAGGAGCTTGCCGCCGCCAACCCGTCGTGGGTGATGCTGTACCAGTACGGCAATCCGGCCAACGCCGATGCGCACTACTGCGGCACCGGTCCCGAGCTGCTGGCAGACCTGCCCGAAGTCACCCATTTCGTTGCCGGCCTGGGCACCGCCGGGACGCTGATGGGTACCGGCCGGTTTCTGCGTGAGCGGCTACCCGATGTCCAGATCGTCGCGGCCGAGCCACGCTACGGCGAAGGGGTGTACGCGTTGCGAAACATCGACGAGGGCTTCGTTCCCGAACTGTATGAGCCCGAGGTGCTGACCGCCCGCTATTCCGTCGGCGCGCATGACGCGGTGCGCCGTACTCGTGAACTGGCGGCAGCCGAGGGCATCTTCGCGGGTATCTCGACGGGCGCGGTGCTGCACGCCGCTCTTGGAATCGGGGCACATGCCGTCGGGGCGGGTAACCGCGCCGACATCGCCTTCGTGGTGGCCGACGCAGGCTGGAAGTACCTGTCCACCGGCGCTTACGCCGGTAGCCTGGGTGATGCCGAGAACGCTCTGGAAGGACAGTTGTGGGCATGAACCGCGCCGGCGACGATGCAGTGGGGGCACCGCCCGCTTGCGGGGGACGAAGCGATGAGGAGAAGCGCCGCCCATGACTGCGCATCCGCGCACACCCGCGAAGCAACCGGAAAAGCGGCCACGCTGGGTCGTTGGCGGGGTGACGATCCTCACCTTCGTCGCGCTGCTGTATCTCGTTGAACTGATCGACCAGCTGACGCGTCATTCCCTGGACGCCAACGGCATCCGGCCCCTGGAAACCGATGGATTGTGGGGCATCGTCTTTGCGCCGCTGCTGCATGCCAACTGGGCGCATCTGATGGCCAACACGGTGCCCCTTCTGGTGTTGGGTTTCTTGATGACGTTGGCCGGACTGTCCCGGTTCGTCTGGGCCACTGTGATCGTCTGGATACTGGGCGGCTTCGGCACCTGGCTCATCGGCAATGTGGGCAGCAGCTGCGGGCCGACCGACCACATCGGAGCGTCCGGGCTGATTTTCGGCTGGCTGGCCTTCTTGCTGGTGTTCGGCCTATTTGTCCGCAAGATCTGGGACATCGTCATCGGTTTGCTGGTGTTGCTTGTCTACGGCGGTGTCCTGCTGGGCGCCCTGCCGCGGCTGGGGATGTGCGGCGGGGTGTCATGGCAGGGGCATCTGTGCGGGGCGCTTGCCGGCGTCGTCGCGGCATACCTCTTGTCGGCTCCGGAACGCAAGGCCCGTGCCCTGAAGAAGGCCGCCAACCGGCAATTGCCTTCCAAGATGCGTCGCAAGGCATGAACTCGCCGTTGGCGCCCGTCGGGATCTTCGATTCCGGCGTCGGCGGACTGACCGTTGCGCGAGCCATCATCGACCAGCTGCCCGACGAAGACATCGTCTACGTCGGCGACACCGGCAACGGCCCCTATGGTCCGCTGACCATCCCGGAGATTCGTGCACACGCGCTGGCCATCGGCGACGACTTGGTCGACCGCGGTGTCAAGGCCTTGGTCATCGCCTGCAACACGGCATCGGCGGCCTGTCTGCGCGACGCCCGGGAGCGATACGACGTGCCCGTCGTGGAAGTGATCCTGCCCGCTGTGCGCCGCGCGGTCGTCGCCACGCGCAACGGTCGCATCGGGGTGATCGGTACGCGGGCGACCATCACCTCCCACGCGTACCAAGACGCGTTCGCCGCCGCGCGGGACACCGAGATCACCGCGGTGGCCTGCCCGCGGTTCGTGGATTTCGTCGAACGTGGTGTCACCAGCGGCCGTCAGGTGCTGGGGCTGGCGGAGGGTTATCTGGAGCCGCTGCAGCGTGCCGGGGTGGACACTTTGGTGCTCGGTTGCACGCACTACCCGCTGCTGTCCGGGCTGATTCAACTGGCCATGGGCGACCATGTCACGCTCGTCTCGAGCGCCGAGGAAACGGCCAAGGAAGTGCTCCGGGTGTTGACCGAACTGGAGTTGCTGCGCCCGCACGACGCACCGCCGGCGACCCGGGTGTTCGAAGCCACCGGCGACCCGGAAGCGTTCACCAGACTGGCAGCACGGTTTCTGGGTCCGGCGATTGCCGGTGTGGAAGCCGTTCGTCATCCGCCTGTCAAATAGCGTCAACGCGAGATTCTGCTCACCTAATGCGGCAATGTTTTTCTCATCGCGGTAATGGGCATGGCACAGTAGTGTCCGTGCGAATAACCGTGCTCGGATGCTCCGGCAGCGTCGTGGGGCCGGATTCGGCTGCGTCGGGTTATCTGCTTCGGGCTCCGGACACCCCGCCGATCGTCATCGACTTCGGTGGCGGTGTACTAGGCGCACTGCAACGCCACATGGATCCGGGATCGGTTCATGTGTTGTTGTCGCATCTGCACGCGGACCACTGCCTGGATATGCCGGGTTTGTTCGTATGGCGCCGCTACCACCCATCGCCTCCCGAGGGCAAGGCCTTGTTGTACGGCCCGAGCGACACCTGGTCGCGGTTGGGGGCGGCATCGTCGCCCTACGGCGGTGAGATCGACGATTGCTCGGACATCTTCGATGTCCACCACTGGGTGGACGGTGAGCCGGTGACATTGGGCGCGATCACGGTGGTGCCCCGGGTTGTTGCTCACCCCACCGAGTCCTATGGGATGCGGTTCACCGATTCCAGCGGCGCGTCACTGGCCTACAGCGGCGACACCGGAAGTTGTGACCAGCTGGTGGAGTTGGCCCGCGACGCCGACGTCTTCTTGTGCGAAGCCTCCTGGACGCACTCTCCCGACCGTCCGCCGGACCTGCATCTGTCCGGAACCGAAGCCGGACGTGCCGCAAGGCGGGCCGGCGTCCGCGAGCTTCTGCTGACCCACATTCCGCCGTGGACGTCGCGCGAGGATGTCATCAGTGAAGCCAAGGCCGAGTTCGACGGACCCGTCCACGCGGTGGTGTGCGACGAGACGTTCGAAGTCCGGCGGCCCTGAAGCTTTCCCGCAAGGGCGGTTGTCCGTCGCAAATGAGTACACCGGCGCAGGCTCAGCGGTTACGGGACCTCAAGGTGCTGCGGCGGGCTCGCGACAGGATGGACCGCGACTATGCGCAGCCATTGAACGTCGACGCGCTCGCCCGCAGCGTGAATATGTCCGCCGGTCACTTCAGCCGCCAATTCAAGCTGGCCTACGGCGAATCCCCGTATTCGTATCTCATGACGCGGCGCATCGAGCGCGCGATGGCGCTGCTGCGTCGCGGGGACGTTAGCGTCACCGAGGTTTGCTTCGCCGTCGGCTGCTCGTCGCTGGGCACGTTCAGCACTCGTTTCACCGAGCTGGTCGGCATGCCGCCCAGCCGTTATCGAGAGCGGACGGCTGGCGTGACGAAGAGCATTCCGTCGTGCCTGGCGAAGCAGGTGACCCGACCGATCAGGAATCGAGAAGCCGCGGTTACCGCGCTGCACCTAGCGTGAGCGTCATGGACATCACCATTCATTCAAGCTTCCTTCCGCACGAGGACCCGCAAGAATCGCTGGCGTTCTATTGCGACGTCCTCGGCTTCGAGGTCCGCCTCGACGTCGGGAAGGGCACGATGCGATGGATCACCGTCGGTTCTGTCCAGCAGCCCGACACCTCGATCGTCTTGTACCCAGCGACGGCCACCCCCGGCATCACCGACGAGGAGCGCCGCACCATTTCCGAGATGATGGCCAAGGGCACCTACGGCACCCTGCTCTTGGCCACCAGGGACCTCGACGCCATCTTTGAGCGGCTGCAGACCTGCGTGCAATACGGTCAGGGTGAGGTGATTCAGGAACCGACCGACCAGCCGTACGGGGTCCGAGATTGCGCGCTGCGTGATCCCGCCGGCAACCTGATCCGCATTCAGCAGGTGCGCTAGAACCATGAGCGACGCAACCAACAACATCGACGCGCGGATAGCGGAGCTGGCCGACTGGCGGGGTGACACGCTGGCGTGGATCCGCAAGCACATCAGGCAGGCCGATCCCGACGTGATCGAGGAATGGAAGTGGCGTGGCGTTCCGGTCTGGTCGCACGACGGCATCCTGTGCACCGGTGAGACCTACAAGTCCCAGGTGAAGGTGACCTTTGCTAAGGGCGCCTCATTGGTCGACCCCACCGGTTTGTTCAACGCCGGTCTCGACGGCAATACGCGGCGTGCTATCGACATTCGCGAGGGCGATTCCCTCGACGAAAACGCATTTATGGCGCTTATTCGTGAGGCGGTGGAGCTGAATACCCGTCGTTGATGTGTCGGGTGCGCGGCGCCGGCGCGGATCGCCCGATGCGCCGGTCTGTTCGGCGCCGAACGGCCTGAGTGTGCGGGTAGCGCGGCGCGTCGAGGGTGGACACGCTGCGGCCGACCGGTGTCTGGGTTCACCTGAGGGCACATTCAAATCCGTGGACGCACTGTCGCCGCCGTGGACGCACATTCGATGGGTGCGGGGTGCCCGCTAGACATCCCCCGGTCTTAACGTGTCGAGCCGCCGCGGCGCCGGTGTGCCCAGGCTTTGTGTTCGTCGTAGCGGGTGTGGTGGCGTAGGCAGCCATGCAAGATGCCGACGAGGCGGTTGCCCAGGGCGCGCAGCGCTTGGTGGTGCCTGTCCCCGACGGCGCGGCGCTGGTCGTAGAAGGTGCGGGCACCG
>NZ_UPHT01000131.1 GCF_900566085.1 Mycobacterium attenuatum | reverse complement strand
TCTTGCAGGACACGACGATCGTCGCGGCCGGGCCGAGCGTGCAGAACGTCAGCCTGTCGGGCGCGGTTCCGGTCGGCATCGTCGGCGACGCCGGCCAATGGGTCAAGACCGGGCCGTAACGGCCCGCGGTAGGTATCCCTTCGGGTAAACCCTAGGGCGATGGCCCTTTTCGCCTCAATCACGGATCGCGTGGGGATTCGCCACGCAACGGTCGAGTCGCAAATTGTTACCAACGGATTACGTCGAAACAGCGCAACCGGCTCGCGGATCGCGATACGCTCCGCTGCGGGCTGCTCTGATCGGGCCAGGGACGGCCAGTAATCACGCACGGTTGAGAGGCCCGAGATGTCTTTTGTTTTCGCAGACGCCGAGCTATTGACAGCGGCGGCAACGGATTTGGCAAACATCGGTTCGACGATAAGCACGGCCAGCACTACGGCAGCATCCGCGACTACCAGCGTGCTTCCCCCGGCTCTCGATGAGGTGTCGGCGAGCATCGCCGCGTTGTTCGGGGCGCACGGCCAGGCATACCAGCAGCTCAGCACGCAGCTGGCGGTGTTTCACGACCAGTTTGTCCGGACGCTGAAATCGGGTGCGGTGGCGTATGTCGGCAGTGAGGCCGCCAATGTGTCGGCGATGCTCTCCGGCGGCCCTGCGCTGCTGGAGCAGGCCGGCCAGGTCGAAGCCGGCCTTACCGTCGACCTGGCCCGTGCCGAGTTCGCGTTCAACGAGAGTTTGGTCACCGGTGAAACCGCGTTGGGGCAGGCGGTTGCCGGCGCGAACGCCGCACTGGGCGGCATGCTCAACGCCGGCTTCAAGGTCGCCAACTCGCTCGTGTATGTCGGTGAGCAGTTGGTCAACACGCCCGCGGGTGTGCAGGTGGCGCCGGATCTCAGTGCCAGCCTGCTGGTCGGCGGTTCCGGAGGGTTGGGGGACCTGTCGGGGCTGGTAGCCACCGGCGGGACGCTGGTGACCGGCCTGCACGGCGGGTATACCGGGTTGCTGCAGGCCGTGGTTCCCGGCCCGGTTCGGGCGGTGCTGACGGGCTCGTCGGACAGCCTGTTGCAGCACATTGCGCACGCTGAAGTCGTCCTTGGTTCCGGCATCGTCAACGGTGAGCTGGCGATCAACCACGCCCTGGTCGACGGGGAGATGGCATTGCAGCAAGCCGTTTTCGGTACCGACGCGGCGCTCAACGGTGTGGTCAACAACGGTTTTGGCATGGTCAACTCGTTGGTGGGTACCGGCGAGCAGTTCATCAACACCGTGTTGGGTGCGCCGGTTCCGGACAGCTTCTACTCCAGCTTGGCCGTCGGTGGCTCGCTGGAGGGCGAGGCGCAGCTCGGTGGTATCGCGGGCGCTATCACTCACGAACTCATGCTTGATGCCAATCTGATCGGCCTGACCGGCGGCGCGCTGACGCCGGTGCTGGCGACCCTGGGTGTCGATCCGACTCCCATGCAGGCCTTCTTGGCTGCCCCGGCTGGTCTCGTGGCACAGCTGGAACACGGGCTGACTGGCTTCAACGCCACGCTGATCGGCGCCGAGCTCGACTTCAACAGTCGCTTGGTCGCTGGTGAAATGGGCTTGGAGCGAGCCGTTTTCGGCACCAACGGGGCCGTCAACGGGGTAATCGATCGTGTCTTCAACATGGGCAATCTGGCGCTGGGTACCGGCGAGCAATTCGTCAACACCGTGTTGGGCGCACCTGCTCCGGCAGATTTCTACGCCCAATTGATGATCGGGGGTGACGGGCAGGTCTTCAGCGACGGACACGTCGGTGGCGTGTTGGGTGCCGTCCAGCAGAAGTTGATGCTTGACACCCAGTTGGTCGGGCTAGTTCTCGGCGGAGACCCGGTCGACATCGCTACCGGTGTCGAAACCGGTGGCGGCGGCGAAACGTACTGACGGCGGCGGTCCGTTGCCGGCAACCAAGACGTCTAGGACGTCTTCCGCGGGATCACCGTGTCGACGATGAGTTCCAGCTCTTTGCGGTTTGGCGGCGTTCCGGTCAGCATGAAGTGCTGGTTGATCAGGGCCGGCCCCACTCGTGCGGTCAGTGGGGTGAGCGTGGCCGGATCGATCTGGCCATCGCGAGCAGCGGCCTGCACGATCGACTCGACGATTTTCAGGCGGGGCACGATCACGGCGTTGGTGAAGATGGAGCGTAGTTCGGGTTCGTGGATCAGCTGACCGATGATTTCCAGCCCCGGGAAGTCGGTCTTACCGGCCAGCACATCACGGTGAGCGGTGAACACCGTCAGCAGGTTTTCCCGTGCCGAGCGGCCCGGACGGGGGTCCTCGAGCGGGGGCACGGCGTACTGCAAGGCGGCGTGGACCAGGTCGTGTTTACTGGCCCAGCGCCGATACAGCGCGGCTTTGCCGGTTTGAGCCCGCGCCGCGATCCCTTCCATGGTCAGACCGCCGTACCCGACCGCGGCGAGCTCGGCCAGCGTGGCTGCATAGAGCGCACGTTCGAGCACTTCGCCGCGTCGGCGACTGCGGACGTTCGGCCGGTCCTGGGCGAGCTGCGTCATGGTGCGATAGTAGCCGCCCGCGTTCCTATCTAAGCCTCCGGAACCGCCGGTCTGGCCATGCGTGCGCAAATCCATCTGCCCAAGCGGTCGATGTCCGCGCTCCCGCAGGATTGCCCGAGTAGCACATTATTACCGGCGGATTTTGTGGAAATAGTCATTTGTGTGCCAGAACAGCGATACGCTCCGCTTGGGTCAGCCCGATCGGGCCGGGGTGGCTGGTAGTAGTGCTATGGGGAGGTCCGAGGTGTCGTTTGTATTAGCGGAACCGCAGTTCTTGACGGCCGCCGCAACGGATTTGGCGGGGATCGGTTCGACGATAAGCGCGGCCAATATGGCCGCCGAAGCCGCTACGACGGGGGTGGCACCGGCTGCTCTGGATGAGGTATCGGAAGCGATCGCGTCGCTGTTCAGTGCCCACGGCCAGGCCTACCAGGCGCTCAGCGCCCAGGTCGCGCGGTTGCACGACCAGTTTGTGCAGGCGATGAACGCCGGTGCGAACCTTTATGCCAGCGCCGAGGCCGCCAATGTGTCCCCGCTGCAGGCAGCGCAGGGCGCGCTCGGCGCCCCCGGCCAGGCGTTGGCGGCCAGCTCGCCGGGCAGCCCCTTGCAGCAGTTCGAGGCGGCGCAGATCAGTGTCAACCCCGCTCTGGTCAACAACGAGTTGGGCTTCAACCATTGGTTGTTGACCAACGAGGTGGCGTTGGAGCAGCGGTTCTTCGGTACCGATAGCGCGCTCAACGGTGTGATCAACCGCGGCTTCAATGTGGGCAACTTGCTGGTGGGCACCGGCGAGCAGGCGCTCAACACCGTGGTGGGCGCGCAGGTGCCGGCCAACTTTATCTCGAGCCTGCTCACCGGCAGCGGGGCACAGGTGTTCAATGGCGGTCAAATCGGCGGTCTGGCAGGCGCTTTCGACCAGAGCCTGGTGGTCAACGCAGACCTGGCCGGTCTCGTTGTGGGCGCGACGCCCGCCTCAGGGTTATTGCCCGTCTCGCCGGACACCATGTTGCATCAGCTCGAGACGTCACACCTCAATTTCAACTCCACTCTGGTCAACAACGAGTTGGGCTCCAACCATTGGTTGTTGACCAACGAGGTGGGGTTGGAGCAGCGGTTCTTCGGTACCGATAGCGCGCTCAACGGTGTGATCAACCGCGGCTTCAATGTGGGCAACTTGCTGGTGGGCACCGGCGAGCAGCCGCTCAACACCGTGGTGGGCGCGCAGGTGCCGGCCAACTTTATCTCGAGCCTGCTCACCGGCAGCGGGGCACAGGTGTTCAACGGCGGTCAAATCGGCGGTTTGGCAGGCGCTTTCGACCAGAGCCTGATGGTCGCCGCCGACCTCGCCAGCCTCGTCACGGGCCGCTAGGTTTGCCCGTTCGGCCCGTCTGCGATTAGCGGGGCCGCGGTATGGCATTAGCGGCTCCACGTTGTTAATTGTTGCGGTGGGTTGCGGCTGGATGCCGCGGGGCGCGGCGGCTAAGGTTGCCAGCTGATGCCTGAGACGCCGCGGATGCTGTTCGTGCATGCCCACCCCGACGATGAAAGCCTCAGCACCGGCGCGACGATCGCCCACTACACCGCCCGGGGCGCAGAGATCCATGTCGTCACCTGCACGCTGGGGGAGGAGGGCGAGGTCATCGGCGAGCGATGGGCACAACTCGCCGCCGGCCACGCCGACCAACTCGGCGGCTACCGCGTCGGCGAACTCACGGCCGCACTGCGGCTGCTGGGGGTGAGCGGGCCGCGCTACCTGGGCGGCGCGGGCCGCTGGCGCGACTCCGGCATGGCCGGCACTCAGCAGCGCAGTAACCGCAGATTCGTCGACGCCGACGAGCGCGACGCAGTGGGCGCGCTGGTCGCGATCATTCGCGAGGTTCGTCCGCATGTCGTGGTGAGCTACGACCCGGCCGGCGGCTATGGACATCCCGATCACGTCCACGCCCACAAGATCACCAACTCCGCGGTGGCCGCAGCACACACGTCAGACTTCCCGGGCCGCCCCTGGGCGGTGCCGAAGGTTTACTGGACTGTGTTCGGGCTCAGCGCATTCCGGGCGGTCATGCAGGACTTGACCGCCGAGGATCTGCGGCCCGAGTGGGTGATGCCGCCCGACGACGTCCCCTTTGCCTTCCGCGACGAGAAAATCGATGCTGTCGTGCAGGCCGACTCGCACGCACAGGCCGCCAAGGCCGCGGCGCTGGCAGCGCACGCCACCCAGGTCACCGTCGGCCCGACCGGCCGGGCCTGCGCCCTGTCCAACAACATGGCGCTGCCGATCGCGGCCCACGAGCATTATGTGCTGGCCGCCGGCGTCGCGGGGGACCGCGATGAACGTGGCTGGGAAACAGATCTGCTCGCCGGTCTGGGCTTCACAGGGTACGACACGTAGGCTGCCAATCAGGCAGCCAAGGAAGGAATTCGCATGGACCCCGACCTGGACCCCAACCTGCAGCATTGGCAGGATCGGCTGGACAGCCTGCAGTGGGTCATCGGCTCGATACTCTCTCAGATCGACAGCGTCCCAACCTGACCGAAACCCAGCCGCGCGCCGTCTCGGGTGAAGAGACCGCCGCCATAGACCCCGCGATCCGTGTTGTCGTCTTGGCGTTGCTGGCCGTCGACGGGGTCTTATCCGCACTAGCCGGGGCTCTGCTGCTGCCGTCCTACATCGGTTCGGTGCCCTTCCCGATCAGCGCTGCGATCAGTGGTTTGCTCAATGCCGCCCTGGTGTGGGCAGCAAAGCGATGGACCACCTCGCCGCGGCTCGCCGCGTTGCCGTTGTGGACATGGCTATTGACGGTGGCGGTGTTGAGCCTGGGTGGCCCCGGTGATGACGTCGTCCTGGGTGGACGGGGAGTGATGGCCTTCGGGGCGTTGATCCTCATCGGGTTCGGCGTCGCGCCGCCGGCATGGGTGCTGTTGCGGCACCGCGTCAGCGGCTGACGGCTACTGCCGGTTACGGGAGCGGCGGCCAAGGCGGAAGGAAGTTGCGGATCCAGCTGATCTCGGTGTTGATGAACTGGTTGACCGACGCCGTGGTGGCCGACCAGAGGTTGCTCAGCCCCTGACTGAAGGTGATGGTCCCGTCCAGCCAGTCGAGCGTGTTGAACAGCGCGCTCTGCACCATCGGCTCGAAGAGGTAGTAGAAGAAGTTGATCTGCGGCGCCAAGATCCCGAGGTAGGGCACCCAACCCGCCGCCCAGGAGGCGACGTTGAAGCCCCACTGCACCCACGGCTCGGCCCAAATGTAGAAGTTCTCGATCGCGTCGGCCACCGACACGGGTATCACCGCCGCCGGTGCCGCCGCGGCGCTGGCCAAGGGTCGCAGCAGCGCGCCGGCATCCGCCAGAGCACCGGCCCCGCCGGTGGGCGGCAGCGCCAGCGCCCCGGCTAACGGGTTTCCGCCGAGCATGCTGGGCCCTACAGCGCCACCGACGGCGCTCTTGACCTGGTTCACCGCCTGCGACAGGAGGCCGTTCGGGCCGATCAACGGGTGGCCCAGCAGTTTCTGGGCCGGCGTGGTCACCGCTCCCAGCAAGGACTTGGCCGCGTTGGCCTCGGCGGAGGCATAGGCGTTGGCGCCGGCGCTCAGGGCCTGCGCGAACTGGTCGTGAAACGTCGCCAGCTGCGCGCTGAGCCGCTGATACACCTGACCCTGAGACGAAAACAGGGCGGCGACCTGCGCCGAGACGGCGTCGGCGGCAGACGCGGTGACCGTGGTCGTCGGAACCGCCGCTGCCGCGTTGGCCGCGCTGATTTCCGATCCGATGCCGGCGACATTCGAAGCCGCCGCTGCCAGCGCCTCCGGCGCCGCGGCCAGATACGACATCGCGTGTGCACCCCCGTTCCACCGTGGTGGGGTTAGCGTATCGCGATCGTCTGCAAATCGTGGTGGATCGGCCAAGACGCCGGCGCAGGCCGGTCAGTGACGGGCCCGGTCTTGCCGCTACTGTTGCGAATATGGCTCCCGCCGAGTTTCGGATCGTTGCTGCGTGGACGGAAGTTGCACCATCGTGCCACTGACTTCGCGCCAGGAGTCCACAGCTCTGCCGCACCCCGTACTGCCGCTCAGACCGGATGCGTCGGCGATGCGGCGGGTGCTGCGGCGGGCTCGTGACGGGGTCTCGCTGAATCTCGACGAGGCGGCCGTCGCGATGACGGCGCGCGGCGCCGACCTGGCCGAGCTGTGTGCCAGCGCGGCGCGGGTACGCGACGCGGGTCTGGAGTCGGCCGGGCGGCGCGGCCCGGAGGGTCGGCTGCCGATCACCTACTCGCGTAAGGTTTTCATCCCCGTCACCCATTTGTGCCGCGACACCTGTCACTACTGCACCTTTGTCACCGTTCCGGGCAAGCTGCGAGCCCGCGGCGCGGGAATGTATCTGGAACCCGACGAGATCCTTGACGTCGCTCGTCACGGAGCGGAATTGGGTTGCAAGGAAGCATTATTCACACTCGGTGACCGTCCGGAGGATCGTTGGCCGGAGGCGCGGGAGTGGCTCGACGAACGCGGTTACGACTCCACGCTGTCGTATGTGCGCGCGATGGCGATCCGCGTGCTGGAAGAAACCGGGCTGCTGCCGCACCTCAACCCGGGGGTGATGAGCTGGTCGGAGATGTCGCGTCTCAAGCCGGTGGCGCCGTCGATGGGCATGATGCTGGAGACGACATCGCGCCGGTTGTTCGAAACCAAGGGCCTGGCACATTACGGCAGCCCGGACAAAGACCCTGAGGTGCGCCTGCGCGCCCTGACCGACGCCGGCCGGCTCTCCATCCCGTTCACCACCGGCCTGCTGGTCGGCATCGGCGAGACGCTGGCCGAACGCGCCGACACCTTGCATGCAATTCGCAAGGTGCACAAGGAGTTCGGCCATGTCCAGGAAGTGATCGTGCAGAACTTCCGGGCCAAGAAGCACACCGCCATGGCTGCGGTTCCCGACGCCGAAATCGACGATTACCTGGCGACGGTGGCGGTTTCGCGGCTGGTTCTTGGCCCCGGCATGCGCATTCAGGCGCCGCCGAATCTGGTGTCGCGGGAGGAATGCCTGGCGCTGATCGCCGCCGGCGTCGACGACTGGGGCGGGGTGTCCCCGCTGACGCCCGACCATGTCAACCCGGAACGGCCTTGGCCCGCGCTGGATGACTTGGCCGCGGTCACCTCGGAGGCCGGTTACGACCTGGTTCAGCGGCTGACCGCGCAGCCCAGGTATGTGCAGGCGGGCGCGGCCTGGATCGACCCACGGGTGCGCAGACACGTTGCGGCACTGGTTGATCCGTCGACCGGCTTCGCGCGTGACGTCAACCCGGTGGGCATGCCGTGGCAGGAACCCGACGACATGGCGTCGGCCGGCCGGGTAGATCTCAACGCGGCGATCGACACCGAGGGCCGTAGCACCGAAGCTCGCAGTGACCTCGACAGCGCCTTCGGCGACTGGGAATCCATCCGTTCCCAGGTGCACGATCTGGCGGCTCGCGCTCCCGAGCGCATCGACACCGATGTCCTTGCCGCACTGCGTTCGGCGGAACGGGACCCCGCCGGCTGCACCGACGCCGACTACCTCGCACTGGCCACCGCCGACGGTTCGGCGCTGGAAGCTGTTACCGCGCTGGCGGATTCATTGCGACGCGACGCCGTCGGCGATGACGTTACCTTCGTGGTCAACCGCAACATCAACTTCACCAACATCTGCTACACCGGTTGCCGGTTCTGCGCCTTCGCCCAGCGAAAGGGCGACGCCGACGCGTACTCGCTGTCCGTCGACGAGGTCGCCGACCGCGCCTGGGAGGCCCATGTCGCCGGCGCCACCGAGGTGTGCATGCAGGGCGGCATCGACCCGGAGCTGCCGGTCACCGGCTATGCCGATCTGGTGCGCGCGGTCAAGACCCGGGTGCCGGAAATGCACGTGCACGCGTTTTCGCCGATGGAGATCGCCAACGGCGTGACCAAGAGCGGACTGAACATCCGCGACTGGCTGATTAGCCTGCGCGATGCCGGGCTGGGCACCATTCCCGGCACCGCCGCCGAGATTCTGGACGACGAGGTGCGCTGGGTGCTCACCAAGGGCAAGTTGCCGACGTCGCTGTGGGTCGAGATTGTGACCACTGCGCACCAGGTGGGGCTACGGTCGTCGTCGACCATGATGTACGGGCACGTCGACACCCCCCGGCATTGGGTCGCCCACCTCAACGTGCTGCGTCAGATCCAGGACCGAACCGGCGGCTTCACCGAGTTCGTGCCGCTGCCGTTCGTCCATCAGAACTCGCCGTTGTATCTGGCGGGGGCGGCGCGGCCGGGGCCCACTCAGCGTGACAACCGCGCGGTGCACGCCCTGGCGCGGATCATGCTGCACGGCCGGATCCCCAATATCCAGACCAGCTGGGTCAAGCTCGGCGTCGCCGGCACCCAGGCGATGCTCAACGGTGGCGCCAACGACCTCGGCGGCACGTTGATGGAGGAGACGATCTCGCGGATGGCCGGCTCCGAATACGGCTCGGCGAAGACGGTCGCCGAACTGGTAGCCATCGCCGAGGGGATAGGCCGGCCCGCGCGTCAGCGCACCACTACCTACGCCTCGCTCGCGGCTATGCGGGGGCCATGCTGAACCGACGTCGTCCCGTTGTCCGCCCCGAAGTCGGTGACACCGCGTAAGAGCGCAAAGAACGCGGGCGTAACGCACGCAAGATTCCCGCGATGGGAATGCTGCGTGGCGCTACGCCCGCGCGCTTGGAATCAGTAGTTGTTGCAGGACGCCGCGACGGACTCGACCAGCCCGACGTATTGCGCAGCTCCGGGCATGGCCTGCACCTGCGCGGCCATCTGGGCGCGCCGCGGTGGCGCCGCGGCAAGGAACGAATGCAGCCAGCCCTGCGCGAGCGGCGATGCGTTGAACTGCGCCGCGGCTCCTGGATCGGTCGCATTCAGCGCCGCCATCACCTGGCCGTAGTTACACGTGGTGTTGATGACCGCATCCAGCGGATCTGCGGACGCGACTCCGGCCCCGGCGCTCAGCGACAATGCCAACGCGCCGGCAGCAACAGTCAGTCCCTTCAACGACAGCCTCATGTGTGGACACCTTCCCCATTTATTGCACCGCCAACAAGACGTCGACGACATCTGCCCAGCGGGTTGCCGTCTTCGCTCAAGATTAGCAGCCTCTGTGGCCTAACTCATCTCAAACGGGTTATCGACGAGACCCCTCTCGGCGTAACTATCCGCAGGTCAGCGCCGTATGAGCGACGATTTCACGCTCAGTGAAATCGGTGGCCAGCCGGGTCATAGGCGGGCAGCAACTTCGGTCCCCTGCTTGATGGCGCGCTTGGCGTCCAGCTCGGCGGCAACCGCCGCACCGCCGACGATGTGCAGGTCGGCGCCGTCGCGGCGCAGCGCAAACTCCAGGTCGCGCACCGGCTCCTGGCCGGCACAGATCACCACGGTGTCCACCGCCAGCACCCGGGACCGTCGCCGGTGCGCGCCGAAGCTGACGTGCAGGCCGTCGTCGGTGATCCGCTCGTAGTTGACCCCGGAAAGCTGCTGGACGCCTTTGGCCCGCACTGACGCGCGGTGTACCCATCCGCTGGTCTTGCCGAGCCGCCCGCCCTGCGGTCCCTTGGTGCGCTGCAACAGGTAGACCTCGCGCGCCGGCGGCGCCGGTCGCGGCGTGGTCAGCGCACCCCGGGCCGCGGCCGGATCGGCGGCGCCCCACTCTTTCTTCCATAGCTTGAGGTTCAGGGCCGGTGAATGCTGGGTGACCAGTAGCTCGGTCACGTCGAACCCGATGCCTCCGGCGCCGATTACCGCCACGGCTTTTCCCACCGGCTTTGCGCCGGTGATCGCCTCGGCATAGGTCAGCACCCGTGGGTGGTCGATGCCGGGAATGGCCGGGATGCGCGGCGCGACACCGGTGGCCAGGACGATGGCGTCATAGCCCGTCAGCAGGTCGGCGGTCGCCCTGGTTCCCAACCGGACCGCGACGCCATGTTTGGCGAGCATCGTTGAGAAGTAGCGGATCGTTTCGCTGAACTCCTCTTTGCCCGGTATCCGGCGGGCCAGGTCGAACTGGCCGCCGAGGAATTCGTTGGCTTCGAACAGGGTGACCTGATGTCCCCGCGCGGCGGCGTTGACCGCAGCCGCCAGCCCGGCCGGACCCGCGCCCACTACGGCCACCGACCGGACTCGCCGCGTCGGCGCCAAGACCAACGTGGTCTCGTGCCCCGCCCGCGGATTCAGCAGGCATGACACCGCTTTCTTGGCGAACGCGTGATCCAGGCAGGCCTGGTTGCAGGCGATGCAGGTGTTGATTTCCGCGGCTCGGCCCGATTCGGCCTTGGCCACCCACTCCGGGTCGCTCAACAGCGGGCGGGCCATCGAAATCAACCGCACCGGGGTCTCGGCCAGAATGCGTTCGGCGGCCTGCGGCATGTTTATCCGGTTGGACGCCGCAACCGGGATGCTGACGTGTCCGGCGATGGCGCTGCTGATGTCGACGAACGCGCTGTTGGGCACCGAGGTGACGATGGTCGGCACCCGAGCCTCGTGCCAGCCGAACCCGGAGTTGATTAGGGTCGCGCCCGCGGCTTCCACTTCGGTTGCCAGCGCAAGGATTTCGTCCCAGCTCTGGCCATCCTCGACGTAGTCGGCCAGCGACATCCGGTAACAGATGATGAAGTCGGCACCGACCGCCGCGCGGGTGCGTCGCACGATCTCCACCGCGAACCGGCGGCGGTTGGCCGGTGTGCCGCCCCAGGAATCGGTGCGCTTGTTGGTGCGCGGCGCCAGGAATTGGTTGAGCAGGTACCCTTCGCTGCCCATGATTTCGACGCCGTCATAGCCGGCCTCGCGGGCCAGCTGAGCGCACCGCGCGAAATCCGCGATAGTCGATTCGACACCACGTGCCGATAGCGCCCGCGGCCGAAAGGGATTGATGGGAGCCTTGATTGACGACGCGCTGACCGAAACCGGGTGGTAGGCATAGCGTCCGGCGTGCAGAATCTGCAACAGGATCTTGGCGCCCGAATCATGGACGGCACTGGTGATCCGGCGGTGCCTGCGGGCTTGAGCCGTGGAGACCAGCTCCGAGGCGAACGGCAGCAGCCAGCCAGTGCGGTTGGGTGCGTAGCCGCCGGTGACGATCAGTCCGACGCCCCCGCGGGCGCGTTCGGCGAAGTACTCGGCGAGCCGGTCGATACTGCCGGCCCGGTCTTCCAGGCCGGTGTGCATCGAACCCATGACCACCCGGTTGCGCAGCGAGGTGAAACCGAGGTCTAACGGCGACAACAGGTTGGGGTACCGGCTCGTCACGGGTTCTCCTGTGGTGGTCGAGCGACATCGAGCCGGCCGTCGGCGCGACGATCGCATGGCCAGCCCGCGGGGGCAGCATAAATGTCTGCAGTCGGCCGTGCAGCGTGAGGCATACCGACCGGTGTGCTGACCGGCGTGCCCATTGGTTGACGTGTATGTGCAACGTCTAGTATCAGTAACCGAACGCTTCGCCGATCAGCGGCCCGGAATCCGCGAAAGGCAAGCAACAGCCCCACACTGAGCAGTAGCTAGCAGTAGCTGAAGTACACGTTGAGGAGACGTCCGTGACATACGTGATCGCCGAGCCTTGCGTCGACATCAAGGACAAGGCATGCATCGAGGAGTGCCCGGTCGACTGCATCTACGAGGGTGCCCGGATGCTGTACATCCACCCCGACGAATGTGTCGACTGTGGCGCCTGTGAACCGGTCTGCCCGGTCGAAGCGATCTACTACGAAGACGATGTGCCCGACCAGTGGAGCCAGTACACGCAGATCAACGCCGACTTCTTCGACGAGCTCGGTTCTCCGGGCGGCGCGGCCAAGGTCGGCATGACCGAGAACGACCCGCAGGTGGTCAAGGATCTGCCGCCGCAGGGCGAAGAAGACTGAACGGGCCTCCGGCTTCCCGGCCAGCGCTCCAGCCTCCCCGGCCCGGCCGGCGGGTTTCGGCGTTCCTGCCGGATTTTCCCTGGGACACCTTGCTCGACGCCAAGGCGCGGGCCGCGGCCCACCGTGACGGGATCGTTGACCTGTCCGTCGGCACCCCGGTGGACCCGGTCGCGCCGGTGATCCGGGAAGCGCTGGCGGCCGCAAGTTCCGCGCCGGGTTACCCCGCCACTGCCGGCACCACACAGCTGCGTGCGGCCGCGGTTTCGGCACTGGCCCGCCGCTACGGCATCACCGGGCTGGCCGAGCCGGCGGTCCTGCCGGTGATCGGCAGCAAAGAGCTCATCGCCTGGTTGCCGACGCTGCTGGGCCTGGGTCCCGGCGACGTGGTCGTCGTGCCCGAGCTGGCGTACCCCACCTACGACGTCGGTGCCCGGCTGGCCCGCACGCAGGTGGTGCGGGCGGACTCGCTGACTCAGCTGGGCCCGCAAACCCCGGCGCTGCTGTATCTGAACTCGCCGAGCAACCCCACCGGACGGGTTCTCGGAGTCGATCACCTGCGCAAAGTCGTCGGGTGGGCCCGCGACCGCGGCGTGCTGGTGGCTTCCGACGAGTGCTACCTCGGTTTGGCCTGGGACGTCGACCCTCCGGGACCGCTGTCGGTGCTGCATCCCGAGGTGTGCGACGGCGACCATACCGGGTTGCTGGCGGTGCATTCGCTGTCGAAGACCTCGTCGCTGGCCGGCTACCGGGCCGGTCTGGTCGCCGGTGATGCGACGTTGGTCGCCGAATTGCTGGCGGTGCGCAAACACGCCGGGATGATGGTGCCCACGCCCGTGCAGGCCGCCATGGTGGCCGCCCTGGACGACGACGATCACGAAAAACAGCAGCGGCAGCGGTACGCACTACGCCGGGCCGCGCTGTTGCCGGCCCTGCAATCGGCGGGTTTTGCCGTGGACCACTCCGAGGCCGGCCTGTACCTGTGGGCCACGCGCGGCGAGAGTTGCCACGACACGGTTGCCTGGCTAGCCGAGCGCGGCATCCTGGTGGCGCCCGGTGATTTCTACGGTCCCCGCGGCGCGCAGCATGTGCGGATCGCGCTGACCGCCGCCGACGAGCGGATCGCCGCGGCAGTTACGCGGCTCAGCTGAGCGGGTCAGCGCCAGGTCGTGCGGAGCTGCGTGGTGAGCGCGAGGGGGTTGTCGCCGCGGAACAGCTCGAGAATGGCTTGGCCCTCCGGGGAGCCGGCCCGCAGGTGCCGCGGCGGCCCAATGTGCTGTTGCCAGGACTGCAGCAGGCGACCC
The DNA here is from genome assembly GCF_900566085.1 of Mycobacterium attenuatum. Classification (GTDB taxonomy): domain Bacteria; phylum Actinomycetota; class Actinomycetes; order Mycobacteriales; family Mycobacteriaceae; genus Mycobacterium; species Mycobacterium attenuatum. The sequence goes on along the minus strand of NZ_UPHT01000131.1, from coordinate 82,751 downwards.
AGCCGGTCTTTGCGACGGGCGAACCACTGCGGCACGCTATGCCAGGCGATGGCGCCCGGCAGGGGCAGGCCGACGACGGCGCGGGCCGCGAACAGGCCGCGCGCAACGGCCCCGGGGGGCGGGGCGAGGATCTTGCGCCCGATCAGATAGCGCGGTTCGGCCAGAGGGGCCAGTAGCTCGTCGAGGGCGGCGGTAAACCGCTGCGACTGCTCGGTGGGCACGCCGCCCAGTTCGCAGCGGATCCAGCCGTCGGGATCAGCGGTGATTCGCAGCGCTTCGGATCCGCGGTCGGCACCGTCCGCGGCCCGCAGCGCATCCGCAACGGTGGCCGCCAGCTGCTCGAGAGCGTTGGGTGCGTCGGTCAAACGGCGGTTTTCGGCCCGGGCGGCGCCCACGAACAGGCCGGCGCTCGTCGCGACCACTGCCCCGGCCGCGGCGGCGCCGGTCAGCGGACCAACGGTGTTGCCGGCCAGCGCGACGCCGCCCGCCGCACCGAGGAGCGACAGGCCGGTGACGGCGGCCCGTGCCGCGCCGAACGGACTGCGCCGCCCCGGCACCGCCGGTGCCAAAGCCGACCCCGGCAACCCGGGTGCGGCGATTCCCGGGGAGCGCTGGGATCGGATGCGGATGGTGGCGACATCGGTTCCCTGGTATGGCTCACCGATCCGCCACCACGCCCTGGCTTGGCCGCGCTCGTCGACGCGCTGCAGTGCCCGGGCGGTAATGTCGGCATCGGCCGCGGGCGGGCCATAGGGCGACAGGCGGGGATCGCAATGCGTCACCCCCGACTCGATGATCCCTTGCGGACTCGCCGCGAAGTAGGCGTCGTGTTTGCGCACCAGCCGCAGGTAGTCGGCGTCACCGCGCGGGTGATCGGCACTGATGCAGCACACCGACCAGTTGTCGGCCACCTTGCCGGCGTCGGTGGGATCTCTGCGCAGGGCGCGGCCGCGCATCTGGGTGATCGCTCCCGGGGTTGTCGCGCTGGTCAGGTCGACGGTGACGTTGACCGAAGCGCAGTCCCATCCCTCGCCCAGCAGGGCGCGGGTGCCGACGAGCACGCGGGCCCGCCCGGCCACGAAGTATTCCGTGGCCAGCATTACCCAGGTGCGCGGCCCGAAGTTGCCGTTGCCGCGGACGAGCCGCAAACCGGGGTGGGTTCGCAACAGCTCGGTGCTGACCACCGCGCCCCGGCTTGCGCAGAAGGCCGTCAGGTCGTCTTCGATCGCGGCCGGACAGGCGAAGGTTTGACCCGTCACGAGCAGAGGGTGCAATGGGCTGGCGCGCCGCTGGTCGGAGGCGGCGAGCATGGCGGTGACCAGCTGGGCCGACCCCGACAGGTCGTTGACGGGCGCTCCCCTCAGCGAGGTGGGAAGCGTGCCGGTCATGGACTCGAAGTCGCACAGCACCAGGGCTCGCAACCGGGCTCCCAGCACGGTGTCCTCGGCATCGAGGATGTGTGTCGTCGCTGCGACCTTGGATTCCGACAGCGCGCACACCCGGTCCACCGGTGAGGTGGCGACGCGCACCCCGCGACTGGTGAGCCGGTAACCGAGGCCCGGCAGTACCCGTTTGATTGCGGTCAGCGCCTGCGCGTCACGTGGATCGTCGCTGTCTTGCAGGTGGCCGGCGGCGAAGTCGGTCAATACGGTGACCCAATCGTGGGCGTCGGGTGCCACCCGATGCTGCTCGCGCAGGCGGGCGCCGTCGGGCAGCGGGATGAGGCCGTCGTAGGCGAAGCGCAGGCCACTTGCGGCAAGGGCGGGCTCGGCGCGCTCGAATGTCGACCACGCGATCTGGTTGCCTTCATTGGTCGACCGATCCACGACCCGGGCTCGTAGCCAGGCGGCCAGCGACATGCTGTCCACTTGCTGGTCGACCAGCGCCAGCATCAGGTCGGCGAAGCGAGCCCGCTCGGTCGCCATCCAGGCCTGCTCCTCGGGAGTAGGTTCGGTCAGATACACCAACTCCTGGTAGGGCGCGAGGTCGCCCTCTTTGACCAGGGCAGGTGCCGGCACCACGAAGTCGGCCGTGCCGAACAGCTCGTCATGCAGGGCGCGCTGCCACTCGGTGAGCGCTGTTGCCGGGGTCGCTGTCAGGCCGATCAGCGCGGTCTGCGGGCCCAGCACCGACACCAGCGCCCCGACCAGCGCACCCCACGTCGCCAGCAGGTGATGACACTCGTCGAGGACCAGCGTCCACGGTCCCAGCGATGCCGCCCGCTCGATCAGCGCCGTGCCGTTGGGGTGCAGCAGGCCCAACAATGCGTCCCGGTCGCGGGTGCGCAGGACCGCCCGCCGCGCCGTGGCATCTGTTTCGACGTCGATGACCGCCAGGGACTGATAGGTCAGCACGTTCATCGCCGACGTCAGGGCGCGGTCGGTGCCGCATGCCGGCGCCGACGGGTCCGACGACGGAAACCTGGTGTCCCACGCCGCAGCCCACTGCGCCTGCACTGCCGTGTTGGGAACCAGCACCAAGGTGCGCCGGCCCACCCGGCGTGCGGCTTCCAGCCCGATCATCGTCTTTCCGGCGCCCGGCGGCAGCACCAGATACGAGCGGTTGTCGCCCGCGGCGACATCGGCGTCGAACGCGTCCAGTGCCTGCTGCTGATACCGTCGCCATTCGCCGGCGAAGCCCCGGGAGTGCAAGTCACGGCAAGCCTCCACGAGTGCTCACCCTAATCAACACGCAAACAAACATCGTCTTGGCAGAATGCTGGGAATGCTTGCTCAACGCTGCACCTCGGGTAAGGATCGGGTAAGGAGTCGTCGTGACCGCTTCGGCTGGTAATCCGGCTGTCAAGCCGCCCATCCCGTTGTCGCTCGGCGACATCGTCAAGCGGGTGTTTCTGGGCAAACCGCTCGTCACCGAAAACCTGACATCCGAGAAACTGTCGAATCCCGTTGCGCTGGGCGCACTTTCGCCGGACGCCATCTCGTCGACGGCCTATGGTCCGGAGCAGATCCTGATCGAGCTGCTGCCGAGCGCCGGACTGGCGGCCTTCGCGTTGCTGCTGCCCCTCACAGGCGTCATCCTGCTGATCCTGGTGCTGGTCACCGCTTCGTATCGGCAGGTCGTGATCGCCTACACCAGGGCCGGCGGTTCCTACATCGTGGCCCGGGAGAACTTCGGGCCGCGCGTTGCGCAGATCGCGGCTGCGGCGCTGCTCATCGATTACGTGGTCACCGTCGCGGTGCAGTCGGCGGCCGGGACCGTCGCGGTGGTTTCGGCCATCCCCATGTTGGGTCCCTACAGCCTGGAGATCACGGTCGGTGTGGTGATCGTGATCTGCTACGCCAACCTGCGCGGCATGCGTGAAGCAGGGCTACCGTTTGCGGCGGCAACCTACTTCTTCGTGATCATGATCGCCTTGACCATCATCACCGGGGTCGTCCGTCAAATCTTCGGTGACTTACCGGTCTACGATCCTGCGCAACTACCCGGGACGGTGCCCGTCCACCAGGGGAACGGGCTGGTGATGGGCGCGACCATCCTGGTGGTGCTGCGCGCATTCGCCAATGGCGGTTCGTCACTGACAGGTGTGGAGGCGATCTCCAATACGGTCGACGTGTTCCGGAAACCGCAGGGCCGCAATGCGCGTCGAGTTCTCACCACGATGGCCTGCATTCTCGGCTTCTTGTTGGCTGGTGTCGCCTACCTTGCCTACGCCACCCATGCCACCCCGTACCGCACCGAATACCCGTCGGTGCTTTCCCAAATCGGCCGAGCGGTGTTCGGCACCGGGGCGATCGGGCACGTCTTCTTCGTGTTGGTCCAGGCATCAACCGCGGCAATCCTTTTCACCGGTGCCAACACGAGCTTCAACGGGTTTCCGGCCCTGGCCAGTTTCGTCGCCGAGGACCGGTTCCTGCCCCGGCAGCTGACCAAACGTGGTTATCGCCTGGTGTTTTCCAACGGCATCATCACCTTGACGGCCCTATCGGTGGCCCTGCTGGTGATCACCGGCGGCTCGGTCAACGCGCTGGTCCCGTTCTATGCGATCGGAGTGTTCACCGGGTTCTCGATGGCCGGCTACGGGATGACCAAACACCATCTCACCCAACGCGAGCCCGGCTGGCGCTACCGGCTGGCGATCAATCTGTCCGCGGGAATCCTGTCGACGGTCGTGGTGGGCATCTTCGCGGTGGCGAAGTTCACCGAAGGCGCGTGGCTGGTGGTCGTCGTCTTTCCGATACTGGTGTTCTTCCTGATGCGGCTCAACCGCGAATATCGGGCCGAGGCAGCCATTCTCGAGATGTTTCGCACCGACCGTCCCGAGGTGGTGAGGTATGCCCGGCACCGGGTGTATGTCTTTGTGAGCTCAGTCGATCTCTCGGTGCTCGAGGCGTTGCGGTACGGGAAAGGGCTTCGCGCCGACGAATTGATCGCGGTGCATTTCATGGTCGATGCGGCCCAGGCCGCGCAGTTGCGCAAACGCTGGGACCACTTCGATCTCGACACCCCGTTGCGGGTGGTGGATTGTCCGGATCGGCGCATCAACCGCGCGGCGCAGCTGCTGGTTGCCCAAGCGCGTGATGAGCATCCGAACACCAACGTGACGGTGTTGTTGCCGCGTCGAACGTTCGCGCCGGTGTTGGGGCGCCTGTTGCATGACCGCACCGCGGACAAGATCGGCCGGGCCGTCAGCCTGATCCCGGACGCTGCGGCGACCATCGTGCCCTACGACGTCCAATCCCGCATCAAAGAGGCCTACCCCGACGGCTTCGAGCAACGGGTGGCGCGGGTGCTGGACAGGATGGAAGCGTGGGTTTCCCGCGACGCAGGGTCGGCTGTCTACGCCTACGAGCATCCCGAGCGGCCGGCCACGGTGATCACCGTGGCCGGGCTGATTCCCGGGCAGCGCGCGACCGTCGAAGGGCGGGTCAGTCAGGTCGAAGACATCAGTCGGCGTACGCGTACACAGCGATGGATCCTGGTGGGCGACGAGAGTGGGGACATCTGTGTCGCGTTTCGCCAGGGGCGTGGTGGTGCCGACATCCAGCCGGGCCAGCTGTTGCGGATCACCGGTAAGGCACGCCAGAGCGGAAATCGGCCCATGTGGATGGTGGACCCCGTATACCACGTGCTGGAGGAACCGCCGACGGCTCCCAATCCGGGAGACACCGCAATAGCTCAAGAGGTCCGTTGAAGCCGGATCCAAGTTCGCAAACCCGCCCGTGTCTGCGGCGACTGGGGCGTCTGTGGCCCGGGCCGGTGCGGGCTATCCGCCCCAAACCGGACGGGGCATCGTGAAACGGCGCCGCCCCGTGCGCAGCACCGGGGTACCCGTGCGTCGCGCCACCTTGCCGCTCATGGGCCCCATCCCGGGCGGCCGGTTCGACATGCCGTGCGGTAAGTCGGTTTCGTCCGCGGGAGCGGCGCGCATACCGCCGTCCGAGGGCCGCGGCAGCCCGTCGGCGACGCCGGCCTGCGGGGCCGCGGCAGTCCAGCTTTGTGGAACGGACAACTTTCCCACCGTCGCTGCGCATCCAGCACGGGCCAGCACCGGAGTGTCAACTCTTCCCGCTTGCCTGGCCCCCACGGTGCTCGCGCGGGTGATCGGCAAGCCTTTGGTGTCGGCCTGGACGTCTGATCGGTAGAGCGCGGTGCCGAAGCGCCCCGCCGAGGTGACGGTACGGCTCAGGGCGGCGGCAAGGTTCGCCGGCCCGGTGAGGGCATTGAAGTCGCTGACAGCAGTGAGTAGCAAGGCCGGCCAGAACCATGACGACCCGCCCGAATGTCCGCTTGTTGCCAGCATTTGCAGTAGTTGCGGGACGACTTGGCAGAGTTCGGCATGGTCGGCGGCCGTTGTGGCAACGAGATGTGCTGCGGCGGCAATACTGTCGGCGGGTCCGCCGGCGGTTGTGCTCTGCGGCGGAGCACTGAACTGCACCGACTGCATCGCGACGGCCGAGGAAGCCGCGTAGTCGTACATCGCTGCCGCGTCCTGAGCCCACATCTCCAGGTAGGCGGCCTCGGTGGCGGCGATCATCATGGTGTTCTGGCCGAAGAAGTTGGTCGCCACCAGCGCCGCCAGCAAGACGCGGTTGGCGGCAACCACTTCCGGCGGCACCGTTGCGGCGTGCGCGGCCTCGTACGCAGCCGCCGCCGCTCGCGCCTGACTGGCGGTGTCTTCGGCCTGCGCCGCCGTCGTCAGCGCCCACGCCACGTGCGGCGCGATGGCGCTTGCCATAGCGGTCGCCGCCGCACCAGACCAGCTGTTGTTCAGCAACTCCGACACCACTGTGGAGTAACCGGCCGCGAACAGCTCCAGTTGTGTGGCCAACGCCGCCCAGGCCGCCGCGGCCGCCAGCAGGGGCGCCGAGCCTGGCCCGGAATACATTCGGGCCGAGTTGATCTCGGGAGGGAGTGCCCCGAAATCAAGCATCGGCATCCTTTTCCGTGCGGTCGTGCGGACCGGTCGCGTGCGGTAACGGCTAGCCGCCGAGCGAAGGGCGCGGCATCTTGAAGCGGCGCGGCTCCACCCGTAACACGCTGCCGACAGTGGGCCGCGTCGAGAAACCTGCTATCGGCCCCATGCCCGCGGTAGGCGGCCCGGTCAGCATCTCTGGTGTCTCCGACCAGGACGGTCCGCCGTCGAGTTCGCTGTCCGAGAACCACATCGGTTCCTCGGCAGACACCGCCGGCGGATTCGCCGCTGCCCAGCTCTGGGGAACGGACAGCCTCCCAACCGGTGCCGCGTTACCCACACTCACCACCACCTGGCCGTGAAGGGCCGGTGCAGCCGCCGACTCCGCGGCCTTGGTAATCGCCTTGGCGGCGCTGCCGCCGGCCTGGAGCCCGGATCGGTAGGCTCCGGTCAGGAAGCTGCCGGCCGATGTGGTGGTACGGCTGAAGTTGGAGGCCAGACTGACCGGGCCGGCGAGAGTGTTGAAGGCGCCGAAGGCCGCCAGGATCGTCGAGGGTCCCAACCACGAGGCAGTGCCCGAATGCCCGCCCGCTGCAAGGGTTTGCAGCTGTAGTGACACCGTCGACATCAATTCCGTCAGGCTCGTGTGCGCCTTCGCGGCGGCTGAGGTGGCTGCGGCCTGGGCGACCGCGGTGGATTGGGCCGCTAGGCCGGCGGCGTTGGTAGTCTGGGGCGGTTCGCTGAACGGCGTGAGGCTGGTCGCTGCCGACGAGGCGGCGGCATAGCCGTACATCGCAGCGACATCCTGCGCCCACATCTCCTCGTAGTCAGCCTCGGTGGCCGCGATCGACGTGGTGTTCTGTCCGAAGAGATTGGTCGCGACGAGCATGGTCAGCTGGGAGCGGTTGGCTGTGACCAGTGTCGGCGGCACGGTCGCCGCCAGCGCAACCTCGTAGGCGGCTGCGGCCGCACGAGCCTGGCCGGCAGCCTGTTCGGCCTGTGTTCCCGCCGCCGTCGTCCAGGCCAGATACGGTTCAATCGCACCGCCCATGGCCGCCGACGCGCCGCCGGCCCAACTCTCGCCCTGCAGCCGCGAGATCACCACGCCGTAGGCCCGCGATGCGGACTCCAGGCCGGCCGCCAAGGCCTCCCAGGACGCGGCGGCCGTGAGCATTGACGCCGAGCCCGGGCCGGAATACATTCGGGCGGAGTTGATCTCAGGCGGAAGGACCCCGTAGTCGAGTATGAGTATCACCTTCCTTAGTTGCCCTTAGTTGCCCTTAGTTGCCCTTAGTTGCCCTTAGTTGCCCTTAGTTGCCCTTAGTCGCCGTGAGGTGGCGGCCAATCGAGTCGTTGATTGGCTGAACACGCGGGGCCAGGTCAGGCAAACGGCGACTGACCCGGATGCTGCCAAACACAACGACGTCCCTCTGCCGTTGTGTTGCATCGATTGCGGCGGTCATCGGTGAGGCGCAGCCAAGAGGAGCCCGGCCGCGAACGCAGGTTGACCATCCGCCGCGCACTCACCTTGACAGCGCAAGCCTCACCGACTACTTCATAGTCCCATGCAATTGTTGCATATAGACATTAAAATCTCAGGACGCACAGCAAATTTACAGATAACCTCATGGTGTAACGACAGCGTCGGGCGGCGCGACGTCGGCGAGCTGGCCGAAAATCTCGACCCGCATGACACTAATGGCATCGGGGTGGAGTGCTGCGAACCGCAGATTTTCGGCGGCGGAACATGTCCCGGGGGCTGCGCCACTGCGGTATCTGTTGACAATTCGACTGGGTTTCACGTGTTGCTCACACCTGGATATGGTGACGCGGCAAGCTATTTCGTCGAACTAACAGACTGGGGCAATCTGGATGAGGGGCGTATCAGCGAAACGCGTTGCGGCTCTGCAGCATTGCCGCTGCTCGGGCGTCGGCACGTAGCTCGAGCCGTGTCGGGCTCTTGTGAGATGACGCCTCAGCTTGGCTGGCAGCACTGGTCGGGTGAGCTGAAAATCTCCTGTGCATCACGCATGTCGGGTTGTCGGGTGACCGCCATTCGGCTTCACTATCGGGTGGTCGGTGAGACGCCGCACAGCGGCGCGCGCTCGTCATTGACTGGACGTCACCGATCGACGTCAAATGCCCCTAGCACCGTACTGCGTGGCCACCCGAATTGGGTGGCTAATCGTGACGCGGAGGAAGACAAGTGTCCGTTGGCTTTTCGTCCGAGCCATCGTCGGCGAGCACTAACTCCCGCCGCCACCCGCCGGTCGGCGGCAATGGCGGGCGGGCGCGCGCACGCACTGCGGCTCAGCGCGCCGGCCTTTCGACAGCAGCCGCGCCGAATCGCTAGGCGGATGGTGCGTTACCCCGGCCCGCCCTTATCCCGGCCGGGCGGTGATCGAGGCGCGGCGCGGCGTCCACGAGCGTCGGCCCGCCGTGTCGTCGAGGACATGGCCCGGGCCCGAATGGTCGGGCGGGCGCCGTAGGAGGCATTTCGGTCCGTAACGAGACCAACCGACCGAATGTTGCCGGATTCTTGAACGTGAATGCACACTAGGCCCACGATGTGTTGCCGCTAGCCGGTACGCCAACATCGTCCGTGAAAGGTAGTACCGCATGGCGCGACCGCACCGCATCGCCGGTTGGGATCCCGAGGACGCCGCTGCGTGGCGCGATGGCAACAACGTCATCGCCCGTCGCAATCTGATCTGGTCGAACGTGACCGGCCATATCGCGTTTTCCATCTGGTACCTCTGGTCGGTGATGGTGCTGTTCATGCCGCAGACCGTCTATGGGTTTTCGACCGGCGACAAGCTGCTGCTGGCGGCCACCGCCACCTTCGTCGGGGCGATCGTGCGCATCCCCTACGCGATGGCCACCACGAGGTTCGGCGGCCGCAACTGGGCCGTTTTCTCGTCACTGGTGTTGCTGATTCCGACCGTCGGCGCAATGGTGTTGCTGGCTAACCCCGGCCTGCCGTTGTGGCCGTATCTGGTGTGCGCCGCGCTGACCGGATTAGGTGGCGGCAGCTACGCCGCGTCGCTGGCTCACATCGAAGCCTTCTACCCACAGCGGCGCAAAGGCTTCGCGCTCGGCTTCACCGGAGGTTTCACCAACCTGGGGTCGGCGGCCATTCAGGCGGTCGGGCTGGTGGCGCTGGCCGCCGCCGGCCACCGGGCGGCGTATGTGGTGTGCTCGATTTACCTGGTGCTGCTGGCCGTAGCGGCGGTCGGGGCGGCGCTGTTCTTGGACAACCTGACCCACGTCATTGACGTGGGTCATGTGCGGTCGGTTCTCAAGGTTCCCGACTCGTGGGCCATCGCGTTTCTTTACCTGTGCTGTTCGGGTTCATTTCTCGGTTTCGCGTTCGCCTTCGGGCAGGTACTGGTACACAATTTCGTGGCCGCCGGGCAAACCCACGCCCAGGCGTCGTTGCATGCGGCCGAGATCGCGTTCATCGGCCCGCTGCTGGGATCGGTGGCGCGGATCGCCGGCGGTAGGCTGGGCGACCGCTTCGGCGGCGGTTACGTCACCCTGACCGCGTTGGCCGCCACGACGGGAGCGGGAGGGTTCCTGGTCGCGGTCAGCACCCACGACGACCTCACTCAGGGTACGCACGGTGGGCCGACGACCCATACGATGATCGGCTACATCTTCGGCTTCATCGCGCTGTTCATCTGCTGTGGCATGGGAAAGGGCTCGGTGTTCAAGCTGATCCCATCTATCTTTGAAAGCCGCAGTCGCACAATGGATCTCACTGCCGCTGGACGCCACGACTGGGAGCGGGTCATGTCAGGAGCGTTGATCGGGTTCGCCGGGACGCTGGGGGCGCTGGGTGCGATGGGAGTCAATCTGGTGCTGCGCCAGTCGTATGTGAGCGCCGGCACCGAAACCCCTGCGTTCTGGGTCTTCCTGTTCTGCTACATCTGCGCCACCACGTTGACCTGGTGGCGATACGTAAGGCCGAACGGGTCGAGTCGTCCGATATCGAAGGCCCCGCGGCGAACGAGCGGCAGTCGAAACGGAGTGGGAAAACCCGGTACCGAAGCAACTACCGTTTGCTGAGGCCGCTTCGCGCGGCGAACGGGGTGACTGGTCAGCCGGTCACCAGCGTTGGCTTGCTATACGAGATCGTATCCATGACCGGCTCGCTATTCAGACCTCCGCGATATGGGCGGCTAGTCGGGTGATGGCGGGCCGCCTTGGCACGGCTTGGGAGCCGTGCACCGAGTAATCGCGTCGCTAACGGCCAAAAACTGACCCTGACCATTTCTGGCGCATCAGCATTTCGAGCTCAATGATAACTTTTCCTTATTGATCTATTGGCAGCATCGATCGACCGAGCCGGCGAAGTTCTCCTGGTGTGGCCCGAAATTCTCCTAGTGTTTGCCCCGTCCAAAACAACGGTCGAGAGGTGTGTGGGGCGTGGCATTGCGGGTGACCCCCGACGGGGCAGCGGCCGTCGGAGCGTTGAGTGCTCGACCGGCCGGCGCCCATGCCGGCGCAGTGCCGGCGATCACCCCGGTGGTGGTGGCGGCCAGTCCGGTGTCGCTGCAGACGGGCGCCGCGTGCAGTGCGCCGGGCATCGCGCAGGTCGCGGCTGCGCAAGGAGTGCAAAAGCCCGGCCGTTGCGGTATCGGTACGGGTGACGCGGCCGGTGAAGCGTGGGCCGCGGCGTCGTATCTGCCATCAGGTGCTGCGTCGTGACCGCGCCGGTATGGATGGCCGCGCCGCCGGAGGTGCACTCGGCGTTGCTTGCCGCCGGTCCCGGGCCTGAGCCGCTGCTGGCGGCCGCGGGTTCATGGTCGTCATTGAGCGCTGAATATGCTTCCGTGGCAGACGAACTCAGCGCGGTTCTGGGTGCGATGGCGACCGGGACATGGCAGGGCCCCAGCATGGAGAGCTGTCTGGCCGCGTATGTGCCGTACGTGGACTGGCTCATGACGACCAGCGCCGAATGCGCCGAGGTGGGCGCCGCCCACGAGACGGCTGCGACAGCGTACGTCGGCGCGCTGGCCGCGATGCCGACGTTGAGTGAGTTAGCCGCCAACCATGCCACCCATGCGGTGTTGTCGGCGACCAACTTCTTTGGCATCAACACCATCCCTATTGGACTCAACGAGGCCGACTACCTGCGGATGTGGATCCAGGCCGCCACCACTATGAGCGTCTACCAAGGGGCGTCTGCGGTGGCGCTGGCGTCCGCGCCGGCCACGATCCCGGCGCCGGTGGTGCTCAAGTCCGGCGCGGGCACCGTCGGCAGCATCGCGGCCACCGCCGAGCAGACTTTCACGCCATTCCCGTGGCAACGAATATGGGACTATGTACAACTCATGTTCACTTTCATGAAGATGGATTGGGAATTTATCGGATTGGAATGGACGTTCATCAAGATGCTCATCCCGCTGGTAATCCAAGACATCCTCCAGTGGCATCTTTCGGCAGCTCTTGCCGATCTAAAGCTGATTGCTGCCGATTTGTGGAATGTGTGTACCCACGTTGTCAACATCATCTACACGGCATGTGAAATTCCGCTGGGCGTCGCCGACATGGTCATTCAGTGGATTACGCAAAATCTATTTATTGACGCTGGGCTGGTCTCGTTGGCCGCTGGCATTGCCCCGAGCATGAACGCGTGGACGAGCGTATCCGGTATCGCTGCGATTGGTCCGGCGCCGGCGGCTGCCATTGCGGTCAACGGTGTAGCCCCGGCCGGCCTGGGTGCTTCGGTCTCGGTGGTGTCGCCGGTGCAGCTGGCGTCGGTGACAGCCTCCGAACATGGCGGGGGCACGGTGGGCTTCGCCGGGACCGCACCCACGGGGCCCGCGGGGTCGGCTGGCGGGTTGGCCACTATTGGTGGTGGTGAGGGCGCGAAGGTGCCGATGTTGCCGACGGCCTGGAAGCCGGATTTGGCCGGCGTGGTTAGTGATGTGGCGTTGGTCGGCTAACGCTGGCCGTGGATAGCCACGCACGCGTTGGTGGGGGCATGGCAAGCCGTCGAGCTGGCCAACCCAGGTCATGGTCGCAGTCGGCACCATCAACTGGGCAGCCCGTCTCGTCCGGCATCCGCGCGGTAGCGGTCCACCCACTCGTCGGACCGTTGGTCGGCCTGTCGTTCCAGGACGGGTGCGGGCGCCAACCGAGGGTCGAGCCCCAGCGCCTCGAGGATGGTGCCGACTAACTGGGTTAGATTGCGCCACAACACCGGATACGCGATCTCCATCGGCGAGATGTTCTCTTCGCGGAACCAGGTGCGCCAGCCCGCTTCCTGGGCACGCAGCATCGTGACGATGTGGGCGATCGCCCCGGCGTGATAGACGGCGCGAGCGTCGCGGACCGGATCGGGGCGCCCGCGCCAGACTCGTGTCTGCACTGCGCGCCAAAACGACACCGCTTGCGATACGACGTCGGGGCGGTGCACATAGACGAGAAACGGATCCTCACCGACGACGTCGCGGATGGCAGCCTTGAGCCCCGTGCCGGACCGATTCGCAAGTTGGTTCGCGCGGTCCACCAGCAGCGGGGTCTGATTCCACATCAGCTTGCCACCCCACACCCCGTTGGGCGTTCTGCCGACCGTGCGGATGTAGTCGCGCCAGATTTCGGCCGGCGCCAGGTCCGGCTTACCGTCGTCGAGCGGGTCGAGCAGGCGCAGGATCGACGCGTCGTCGACCTCGGCAAACCACTCGCGCGGTTGCGGCGGCTGACTCGTGCTGGGCAGGTACTGGAAGAACTCCTGAGGTTCGCCCGCCACGCCGGTGGCGCGCAAGGATTCGACCAGCAGCGTGCTGCCGCTGCGCTGCGATGCCAGCACCAGGTATGACGACGGGCGGTCGGCCACGGAAAAAGAGTATCCGGAAAAACTGACTCGGCGTGGGACTCGGCTGTTTTCAAGCCGGCCGTTCGGTCACGCGCAGCCCAAGCGAAAAGAGCAGCCGCACATCGGGATCAGCCAACGACGTCGACAGCAGCTTCTCGATCCGCCGCACACGGTAGCGAACGGTGTTGGGGTGCACCAGCAATGACTGCGCGGCCAAGCCGATATCGCCGAAGCTGTCCAGGTAGACCCGTAACGTCTCGGCCAGCACCGGGTCCCGGGCGCGCAGATCACGTATCCGCGGGTCTACCAACCGCGCGTTAGTGCCCACCAACGTGACTATTTCGTCGAGCAGCACGGCGGTTCGGGCTTCGGTCACCGAGGTCACCTGGCCGATCGAGATGGGATGGCGCACAGCGCTGTCGAGCACGGCGTCTACCTCGGTGCGTGCTGCGGCGATGCCCCGCAGGCCGGTGACCGGAGCGGCGATCGCCGCGCGCAGTTGCACGCCAAGCTCGCTGCGCAGCGTACCGACCGTGCCACGCACCCATGAGGTTAGCGAGCGGGCCGTCGCGGTTTGCGGCAACACCACATACACCCGCGATCCATTGGTCCCCACCTGCGCATCACGGCGAAAAGCGCTGGCGCTCAACGCGAGAACACCGGCGAACCGACCTTGTTGGTTTACGGCTTCGATCGGGTCGAAGCCGACCAGCGCGGCATCCCCGTCGCCGGACAGCCCAAGTTCGCGGGCGATGTCGGCAGCCGCGACCGGTTCGCCGTCGGCCAGGCCGAGCAGCTGCCGTACCCACCGCGCATGGGTGGCGGGGCGGGCCGCTAGCCGCGCCATGATCCGCGCCGCCAGCACCGCGGCGCCACCCAGGATTCCTTCGGCGTCGTCGGCCAGCGGTTGCGAGCCCTGCTGAACCCAGATCGCTCCGGCGAATACCGAGGGCCGCCGCGTCGTCCCCGGTGGCTGATGAATTCCGATTGCCAGCCGCGGCCGCAGGCCCAACTCCGGGCGCTCCGCCACCCGCACCACCTGGTCACCGGCGCGCAGCGCGTCGAAGATGCCCCATTGAGCGAGCCACGTCAGGTGCTCGGGCGGTCCGGCGCGGCCCAGGATCGAAAGCCGGCGCAGCTCGTCGGCTTCGTCGTTGGACGCCGAATAGGCCAGCACATGAGACTGCGCGTCTTCGATGCTGACCATGCCGTGAATGCGCTCGGCCAGGGATTGAGCCAGGCCGAACAGGTCGGTGCCCGAGTCCTCCATGGGGTTGTCGCGGTCCCCATGATGCTCCAAGACGTGATTGACCAGCTGGTAGAGGCGTTCCCAGCGGGCCCGCGGCTCCACCGCGACCACCGCGGACCCGGCACGGACCGCCGCGGCCACCACCGCATCCGAGGGTTGCTTGACGAAGACCGCCACCGGTGCCCGCGGTTGTCCGTGGATCCAGCGCAGCGCCTCGTCGTCGGTGACGCCGAGCAGGAAGAAGGCGTCGGCCGAGCCCGCCGCTTCGGCCAGGCCCAGCCGGACATCGTCGGAATCGACCAGCGCTGCCGAGCCCACCGCCCGGTCCAGCCCGCGGGGTGCTTCGATCAGGCTGACCAGGGTCGCATCCAGGGCGAGCAGCAATTGGCCCAGGCCGACACGAGCCGCACGCATATTGTCTGATCCTACTAGCTATTGGTGTGTTCCTTAGCCGATCGGCTAATCGATTCCGTCCCCTGGACGGGGACCCTGGCAGACATGGACGCAATTACCCAGGTTCCGGTTCCGGCCAACGAGCCGGTCCATGACTATGCGCCGGGCTCGGCCGAGCGCACCCGACTCTGCGCGGCGCTGCGGGCGCTGGCTGACCACCCCAGGGATTTGCCGCACGTGGTAGGCGGCCGACACCGGATGGGCAACGGCGAACCGATCGACGTCGTGCAGCCGCACCGGCATTCCGCGCGGCTGGGCACCCTGACCAACGCCGACCATGCCGACGCCGCGGCGGCTATCGCGGCCGCTACGGCCGCCAAATCCTCTTGGGCAGCACTGCCGTTCGACGAGCGTGCCGCGGTGTTCCTGCGGGCCGCCGAGCTGCTGGCGGGATCGTGGCGGGAACGGATCGCCGCAGCGACCATGCTTGGCCAGTCGAAGTCGGTGTACCAGGCCGAGATCGACGCGCCCTGCGAGCTGGTCGACTTCTGGCGGTTCAACGTCGCGTTCGCCCGCCAGATCCTGGCGCAGCAGCCGATCAGCGGGCCGGGGGAGTGGAACCGCACCGATTACCGCCCGCTCGACGGTTTCGTCTATGCAATAACGCCGTTCAACTTCACCTCGATCGCCGCCAACCTGCCCACCGCCCCGGCGCTGATGGGAAACACGGTGGTATGGAAGCCGTCGATCACCCAGACCCTGTCGGCGTATCTGCTCATGCGACTGCTCGAAGCCGCGGGACTGCCGCCGGGGGTGATCAACATGGTCACCGGTGACGGCTTCGCGGTTTCCGATGTGGCACTGGCCGATCCGCGGCTGGCCGGTATCCACTTCACCGGGTCGACAGGAACCTTCCAGCGGCTGTGGCAACG
Organism: Mycobacterium attenuatum; assembly: GCF_900566085.1. Lineage (GTDB taxonomy): Bacteria > Actinomycetota > Actinomycetes > Mycobacteriales > Mycobacteriaceae > Mycobacterium > Mycobacterium attenuatum. The sequence continues at coordinate 66,981 of NZ_UPHT01000131.1, read as the reverse complement.
AGTGGGCGCCAATATCGGCTGTTATCAGAGCTATCCACGGCTCGTCGGGGAGACGGGCGGCAAAGATTTTATCGTCGCTCATGCGTCCGCACGTCCAGACGTGTTGTGCGCAGCCCTGATTCGTGGAGCATTCGACTATCAGGGCCAGAAATGTTCCGCGGCATCGCGAGCGTTCATCGCCCATTCGGTCTGGCAGCGGATGGGTGATGCCTTCCTGGGCGCGGCGGCCGGGCTGACATACGGTGACATTACCGACTTGTCCAATTTTGGCGGGGCGCTCATCGACCGGCGGGCCTTCATCAAGAACGTCGACGCGATCGAGCGGGCCAAGGGCGCGGCCGGTGTCACGATCGCGGTGGGTGGCGAATACGACGACGGGGTAGGATATTTCGTGCGTCCCACGGTACTGCTATCCGACGACCCGACCGACGAGGCTTTTGCCACCGAATATTTCGGTCCGGTGCTGGCCGTGCACGTTTATCCCGACGGGCACTACGAACGAATCCTCGAAGTCGTCGACACCGGGTCCCGCTACGCGCTGACCGGCGCAGTCATCGCCGACGACCGCGCAGCCGTGCTGACTGCACAGAACCGGCTGCGCTTTGCGGCAGGGAACTTCTACGTCAACGACAAGCCGACCGGTGCCGTCGTCGGGCGTCAACCGTTCGGTGGCTCACGCGGATCGGGTACCAACGACAAGGCCGGCTCCCCGCTGAACTTGTTGCGCTGGACGTCGGCGCGGACCATCAAGGAGACGTTCGTCCCAGCCACCGAGCACGCCTATGCGCACATGGGCTCGGGCTGATGGTTGGCGTGTTCGGCCGCACCGTGCGTCCGGTGTTGCTTGCCGCGGGCCGGTCGGACAGGTTGCAACGCCGGTTGACGCGCTCGTCGCTGACCCGCCGGGTGGTGCGCCGGTTCGTGCCCGGTGACACACTGGACGTTGTTCTGAACGTTGTTGGCGTGCTGCGCGATTCGGGCCGCTACGTCAGTATCGACTACCTCGGCGAAAACGTCGCCGACGCCCGCGGCGCCGCGGCCAGCGTGCGGGCGTATCTCGACCTGCTCGACGCGCTGGGCCAGCGTCGGGACACGGTATACGAGGGCGTGCGGCCGTTAGAGGTCTCGGTCAAGTTGTCGGCGCTGGGGCAGGCGCTGGATCGCGACGGCCAGAAGATCGCCTTGGACAATGCCCGCACCATCTGCGAACGGGCCGAGCAGGTCGGGGTGTGGGTCACGGTGGACGCCGAAGACCACACCACCACCGACTCGACGCTGTCGATCGCCGGCGACCTGCGAGTCGACTTCGATTGGCTGGGTACCGTTGTGCAGGCGTATCTGCGGCGCACACTCGCCGATTGTCGGGAACTCGCTGCGGTGGGCGCGCGAGTCCGGCTGTGCAAGGGCGCTTACGACGAACCAGCTTCGGTGGCATACCGTGATCGCGCCGGGATCACCGACTCCTACCTGCGCTGCCTTCATGTCCTGATGGCCGGGTCCGGATACCCGATGGCGGCGTCACACGACCCGGCGGTTATCGGCGCGGTCGGTGTTACGGCTCACGAATTGGGGCGTGGCATAGGTGATTTCGAATACCAGATGTTGTACGGCATCCGCGACGAGGAACAGCGGCGACTGGTTGCGGACGGGAATCAGGTACGCGTGTATCTGCCGTTCGGCGGCCAGTGGTTCGGCTACTTTATGCGGCGATTGGCCGAACGACCGGCAAACCTGATGTTTTTTACGCGGGCGTTGATGCGGTGAGCATGCGTTGGTGGCGTCGAGTGTGCGTTGCTGGTGTCGAGTGTGCGTTGGTGGCGTCGAGTGTGATCACCGGACGGGTTTCTCGCGGTTTGGCCGCCCTGGCTCCACACTCGACGCCAGCAAAGCACACTCAGTGTGCCTGCGACGCCTCATGGCCCGGCCGCGGCCACTCTCGACGCCACCAAAGCACATTCAGCGTGCCCGCGACGCCCCATGGGCCGGGCGCGGCCGGTCACCGCAGAAGCCGCGGACCACATGCGCCCGCACGAATTCGGCCACGGCTTCGGGGTCTTCGCGAACCGGCGATGGCATGCTGAACAACGAGAACAATATCCGGGCGAACCATTCGCCGGCTGCCTCGACATCGAGGTCCTTGCGTACCTCTCCCGTGAGCTTGGCCGCGGCGAGGTAGGGCGCGAAGAAGTCGACGCTTTCGCGCAGCAGTACCGCGGCGTCCTTGGTCAGCAACAAGGTGATCGCGTCTGCGTCCACATACGTTGCCGACGCGATCGCACGTCGTGCCTGGGCTACGAATACCGCTGCACGGCAGAGCTTTTCCTCCAGCGAATGCACCCGGCTCATCGCATGAGCCATCTCGCGGTAGAACTGGTGGGAAGCATGTTCGGCACAGGCCTCGACGAGGGCGGCCTTGTCCGGGAAGTACTCGTAGACGGTGCTGCGGGATACCCCCGTCAACTTGGCGATGTCGACAATGGTCGCCTTCTGCAGCCCGTGCTTGCGGAAGCAGGCGTAGGCCGACTCGATGATGAGTTCGCGGGTGTCCGCAGCAGCGGCCTGCATCACACGCTCACCCCGCAGGCGCGAGAATCAGCCCACTGGTGGGCACTCCCGTCCCGGAGGTGATCAGGACATGCTCGACGTCGTCAACCTGGTTGCAGGAGGTGCCGCGTACCTGCCGCACCCCTTCGGTGATGCCGTTCATGCCGTGGATGTAGGCCTCGCCGAGCAGACCGCCATTGGTGTTGATCGGCAAGACCCCACCCAGTGACAGGTTCGCCACGGTGGCGAAGTCCTTCGCCTCACCGCGCCCGCAGAAGCCGAGTTCCTCGAGCTGGGTGAACACAAACGGCGTGAAATGGTCGTAGATGAACGCGGTTTGGATGTCGGCAGGCTTAAGGCCCGAATCCCGCCACAGACGCCTGGCTACCACACCCATCTCGGGGAGCCCGGTGATGTCGTCACGGTAGTAGCTGGTCATCATCTCGCCGTTGGCGGCAGCGCCCTGGGCCGCCGCGCTGATCACGGCGGGCGGCTGGCGCAGGTCGCTGGCCCGCTGCACACTGGTCACCACCAGCGCAACCCCGCCGTCGCTTTCTTGGCAGCAATCCAGCAGGCGTAGTACGGGTTCGACGATCCAGCGCGACGTCTGGTGATCTGCCAACGTGATCGGGCGCTGGTAGAACCACGCGTCGGGATTGCGGGCCGCATGGGCCCGGTCGACTACGGCAATCGCACCGAAGTGCTCGTTGGTGACGCCGTAGGTCGACATGTAACGCTGGGCGTGCAGTGCCACCCATGCCGCGGGCGTAAGCAATCCGAACGGCGCGTAATGCGCCATGAACAACGGGGTTTGGCTGCTGGTGCGCCCGCTGCCGCCGAACCGCATACCGGAGCGCTCGTTGAACGCGCGATAGCACACCACCACCTCGGCGACACCCGTGGCGACCGCCATTGCCGCGTGCGCCACGGTCCCGGCCGCTGCGCCACCGCCGTGGGGCACCCGGCTGAAGAAGTCGAGATCGCCGATACCGACATTGCGGGCGACCTCGATCTCGTCGCTGGCGTCCATGGTGAAGGTGACCATGCCGTCGACGTCGCCGGGAGCCACACCGGCGTCATCCAGGGCGGCGCTGACCGCCTCACACGCCAATTGCAGCTCGCTGCGCCCGGATTCCTTGGAGAACTCGGTCTGACCGATTCCCGCGATGGCCGCGGCGCTGGCGAGCGAGCCGGTCATGCTCCCGCCCGGTCGAGCAGGCTGAGCACCGCGGTGCCTGACACATGTTTGCCCAGGCTGTTGGCGCCCTGACAGGTCACTTCGACGAAGTTCTCGCCACCCGAGCCGGACGACTTGCCGGTCACCGTGCCGGTGAAGCGCAGCGGGTCGTCCGGAAAGCATGGCACGCCAAGGCGAATCGAGAGTCTCTTGACCATCGCCTCGGGGCCGGCCCAGTCGGTGAGGAACCGCACGCACAGCCCGTTGGTGGTCAGGATATTCATGAAGACGTTGGGCGAACCTTGCTTGTTGGCGTAATCGCGGTCGTGATGCACCGGCATGAAGTCCCGCGACGCGATAGCCCCGGCGACGATAACCGTTGCGGTGACCGAAATTTCGATTGGAGACAGCTCGCCCCCGACGCTGATGTCGGCCCACTTCAAGGTACTGGTGGTTGTCATTGACGTCCTTCGGGGCACGGGGGACTGGGCCGGAATTGGTGTAGCACCAGGTCATTGTCGAAACTCTGGTAGAACACCTCGACCGGCATGCCGACCGCGACGTCGGCGGGATCGACGTCGCAAAGGTTAGACACCAGCCGTATTCGTTCGGCCAGTTCCACCAGCACGACGATGTAGGGGTACTCGAAGAAGGGAAACCGCGGCTGGTGCGGCATCACGTAGCTGTAGACGGTGCCGCGGCCCGACGATTCGGTGGCGGTCCAGCCCAGGGAACGGCAGCAGGGGCACATCGGTCGCGGCGGATGGCGCAGTGTCCCGCATCCGGCACAGCGCTGGATCAACAGCTTGTGCTCGCGCAGCCCGCGCCAGAAGAACTCGGTATCCGGGCTGATCGCCGGCGCCAATCGACCGGTCATCAGCGTTTCGGACGGAATCGCAGTACTCGGAATCGCTGACGTCCCAACACCTCTCCGTGCTGGTCCGTATAAGTGGTTACCCAGGTGAGGAAGAAGCCGGTGCCCAGCGCAGTCTCTTTTTCCTCGGAGACATCTTCGTAGATTGCCATCGCGGTGATCATGTCGCCCAGGCGCGGGTAGCGTTCGATCTCGAATTCCGAGTTGACCGCCACGGTGCTGGTGTATCCGGCTTCTTCGAGGAATGCCGTTGGGTTGGTGGTGTTTTCGGTTGGAGCTCCGCCGCGTTCCCGAATTCCCTCCAGCTTGGGTGCGGGCATCGTCCAGGTCTGCAGCATGACGGGCGGGGACACGATGCCGCCGAACCTCGACGTGGCCGCGAACTCGGTATCCAAATACACGGGGTTCATGTCGTCAAGCGCGTGTGCCCAATGCCGAATCATCGGTTGGTTGACGGGATCCGGTGCCACCAAAGGCTTTCCGGTGCCGCCGGTGGGCTGTCCGACGAGACCGCGCAGCTTAGCGTGCAACTCGGCTGCATTCATGGCGCCCTCCCGTTGCACATTGACGGCGAATCAGCGTATCCGACACATCGACACAAAGTGTCTGACTACCTGTGTCTACCCGGCTGTGACACGCCTTGTCAATATGCCTGAAATACCCGGCAATTCGCGCCGAAGGTCATTGACTCCGCACTATGACCGGTGTACACCGGGTGTTGATATGACCGATATCCGGGCGGGAAACCAGATGGCTGAATCACCTCTCGTGGACACCTACGAGCTCTATATCGACGGACGTTGGGTGCAAGCGCACAATGGTCGCTACGACGACATCTCGCCGTCCACCGGCGCGACGATCGCCACCGCCCCGGACGCCAGCGAGAGCCAGGTCGGCGAGGCGATCGCAGCCGCCCGTCGTGCTTTCGACCAAGGCGATTGGCCCGCCATGAGCCATCAGGAGCGCGCCGCCTGCCTGACTCAGCTCGGCGAGGCACTGAAAGCGCACGCTGACGAATTCTTCGCGCTCGCCCAGGACGAGTGGGGTTGCACGGCCAACGAGCGCATGATGCAAGTCGACAGCGTGGCCTTCATGGTGCTGCGGGCGGGTCAACTGGCCACCACGCTGCGCGAGGAGCCGATCGGGTCCGGAACCACCGTGCTGTGTCACGAGCCGCTGGGTGTCGTCTCGATCCTGACGCCGTGGAACTTCCCGCACAGTCTCAACGCCATGAAGGTTAGCCGGGCGCTGGCGGCCGGCAATACCGTGGTGCTCAAGCCGTCGCCGCTGACGCCGCTCGCCGGTCTGGCCCTGGCCCGCATCATCGACGAGCACACCGACATCCCGCCCGGCGTGGTCAATGTCGTCACGCCCAGCAGCATCGAGGCGAGCAAGCTGCTGGCCGTCGACCCGCGCGTCGACATGGTCAGCTTCACCGGCAGCTCGGCGATCGGGCGGGAAGTGATGGCCGCCGCGGCCGGCACCATGAAGCGGGTGCTGCTGGAGTGCGGGGGCAAATCGGCGAGCATCGTGCTCGACGACGCCGAGCTGACCGACGAACTGCTGCAGCGGATGTTGTTCGAGTCCTGCCTGTTGCATGCCGGCCAGGCCTGCATCCTGCACAGCCGGTTGCTGCTGCCCGACACCATGCACGACGACGTCGTGGAAAGCCTCGTGGCGCTGGCCCGCCGGGTGAAGGTCGGCGATCCCGCCGATCCGGATGTCGAGATGGGTCCGTTGATCAGCGAGCAACAGCGGCAGCGGGTCGAGGACCTGGTGTCGCGGGCGCTGGCCGACGGCGCCACCCTGGCGATCGGCGGCCGCCGTCCGCCAACCCTGGATACGGGCTACTACTACGAGCCGACCATCCTGACCCACGCCACGCCTGATGCTGCCATTGCGCAAGAGGAAGTCTTCGGGCCGGTACTGACGGTCATGCGCTACCGCGACGACGACCAGGCCGTCGCGATCGCCAACAACTCGCAGTACGGCTTGTCCGGCGCGGTGTGGGGCACCGACGCCGAACGCGCCGTCGGTGTCGCGCGGCGCATCCGCACCGGCCAGATTGCGGTGAACGGCTTCGGTCCCGGTGATGCGCCGTTCGGCGGTTTCAAGCAGAGCGGCCTGGGCCGCGAGGGCGGCGGAATTGCGGGCCTGCACCAGTACATGGAGCCCAAGGCCATCGGCATGCCGGCCTGAGCGGTGCTGCAAAACGGCCCAGCCGCGGGGAGCCCGCGAGAATTGTCACGGCCAAAGTTCGCATGCGAAGCTCTCGGGATGGTCGTCGCGATTGCCCGCCCCAAAATTGAAGGAAACATCGCCGTCGGCGAAGATCGCCAGATCGGCTTCGCCGAGTTCGGCGCCCCACAAGGGCGTGCGGTCTTCTGGCTGCACGGCACCCCCGGTGCTCGCCGGCAGATTCCGACCGAGGCCCGCGTCTATGCCGAGCACCACAACATCCGGCTGATCGGTGTCGACCGCCCAGGAATCGGCTCGTCGACCCCGCATCAGTACGAGACCATCTCGGCGTTTGCCGACGACATGCGCACCATCTCCGAAACATTGGGCATCGAGAAGATGGCCGTCGTCGGCTTATCCGGCGGCGGTCCCTACACCCTGGCCTGCGCCGCTGGACTGCCCGACAAGGTGGTGGCCGCCGGCGTGCTCGGCGGGGTGGCGCCCACGCACGGCCCCGACGCGATCAGCGGCGGCCTGATGAACCTGGGCTTGCGGGTGGCGCCGTTGCTGAGGTTGGGCGGCACCCCGCTGCGGCTGTCGGCGAGCCTGATGATCCGCGCGGCGCGGCCGGTCGCGTCACCGGCGCTGGATGTATATGCCCTGCTCTCGCCCCAGGCGGATCGGCATCTGCTGGCCCGCCCCGAGTTCAAGGCGATGTTCCTCGACGACCTGCTCAACGGCAGCCGCAAGCAACTGGCCGCGCCGTTCGCCGACGTCATCGTGTTTGCCCGGGACTGGGGCTTCCGGCTGGAGGAGATCAAGGTCCCGGTCCGTTGGTGGCATGGCGACCACGACCACATCATCCCGTTCTCCCATGGTGAGCACGTCGTGTCGCGGCTGCCCAAGGCCGAGCTGTTGCACCTGCCGGGGGAAAGTCATCTCGCCGGATTGGGCCGCGGCGAGGAGATCTTGGCGACCATGATGAAGGTCTGGAACGAGGAGGCCTGATCCGTGCTCACGACCGAACCCGTCAACGCGCCGCCCCTGGCGCTCTACCTCACCGACATACCGCGTGCGGTGGCTGAGTACGGGCAGTTGGTCAGCGTGCTGCCGCTGCGCCGGATGCTGCCGGTCGGCGACGGGCATCCGGTTCTGGTGCTGCCCGGCCTGCTGGCCGGGGACCGTTCGACCTGGACGCTGCGGCGGCTGCTGCGCCGCGTGGGGTATCGGGCCCACGGGTGGGGGCTTGGCCGCAACATCGGTCCGACTCCCGAAGCGGTGCGTGGCATGGAAGCGCGACTGGACGAGGTGCACGCCCGCTACGAGGCCCCGGTGAGTCTGATCGGCTGGAGCCTGGGCGGCATCTTCGCGCGGGCATTGGCCCGCCGTCATTCGACGGCGGTGCGCCAGGTAATCACCCTGGGCAGCCCCTTCCGCATGGAAGACGAGCGGCAAACGCGCGCCACCCCGAGCTTCAAACGCTATGCCCATCTGCATGCCGAGCAGCACGCACTGCCGTTGAAGTCCGAAGCCGAACCCATGCCGGTTCCCACGACGGCGATCTACTCCCGCTTCGACGGCATGGTCGCCTGGCAGACCTGCATCAATCCGCCATCGCCGCGTAGCGAGAACATCGCGGTTCTGGCCAGCCATATCGGCTACGGTCATCATCCGGCAACGGTCTGGGCCATCGCGGACCGGCTGGCGCAACCGCAGGGCACCTGGACACCATTCCGGCCGCCGCCGATGCTGCGGCCGCTGTTCCCCGGATCGTCGAAGACCGCCGCTGCGGCCGCCGACCGAGCTGGGTAGCCTGCTCACGTGTTACTGGCCTCCCTGAATCCCGCTGACCTGTCCGCCACCGACATCCCCGACGCGGTCAGCATCGACGGCCGCACGCTCAGCCGCAGCGATCTGGTCGGCGCCGCAACTTCGGTGGCCGAGCGGGTGGCGGGGGCGCACCGAGTCGCGGTGCTGGCCACGCCGACCGCAGCCACCGTGCTGGCGGTCACCGGCTGTCTGATGGCCGGCGTGCAGGTCGTCCCGGTGCCGTCCGACGTCGGGGTGGCCGAGCGCCGGCACATGCTGACCGACTCCGGTGCCAAGGCCTGGCTGGGACCGGTACCGGACGAAACCGAAGGGCTGCCGCACATTCCGGTCCGGGCGCACGCCCGCTCGTGGCATCGCTATCCCGAGCCGTCACCCGATGACGTCGCGATGGTGGTCTACACGTCCGGTACCACCGGTCCGCCCAAGGGAGTGCAAGTGAGCCGGCGTGCGATCGCCGCGGACCTGGACGCACTGGCCGACGCGTGGCAGTGGAGCGCCGACGACGTGTTGGTGCACGGCTTGCCTATGTATCACATTCACGGCCTGGTTCTCGGGCTACTCGGTTCGCTCCGGGTCGGAAATCGGTTCGTGCACACCGGGAAACCCACACCGGACGGCTACGCGGCGGCGGGCGGCACGCTGTATTTCGGGGTGCCGACGGTGTGGTCGCGGGTGGCGGCCGACCAGGCCGCTGCCGAGGCGCTGAAGCCCGCGCGGCTGTTGGTGTCGGGCAGTGCGGCGCTGCCGGTGCCGGTGTTCGACAAGCTGGCCCGATTGACCGGGCACCGGCCCATCGAACGCTACGGCGCCTCCGAATCGTTGATCACCCTGTCCACCCGGGCTGACGGCGAACGTCGTCCCGGCTGGGTGGGATGGCCCCTGGCCGGCGTGGCGACCCGGCTCGTCGACGACCACGGCGACGAGGTGCCCCATGACGGGGAAACCGTTGGCAAGCTTCAGGTTCAGGCTCCGACCCTGTTCGAGGGCTACCTGAATCGACCGGAGGCCACCGCCGAAGCGTTCGACGTTGACGGCTGGTATCGCACCGGTGACGTCGCGGTCGTCGACGCCGGCGGCATGCACCGCATCGTGGGCCGAGAGTCGGTGGACCTGATCAAGTCGGGCGGATTCCGTGTCGGCGCAGGCGAAATCGAGACGGTGCTGCTGGGGCATCCGGATGTGGCGGAGGCCGCGGTCGTCGGGTTTCCCGACGAGGACCTGGGTCAGCGGATCGTCGCCTACGTTGTCGGCTCGGCCGGCCCGGATGACCTGATTCAGTTTGTTGCTCAGCAGCTTTCGGTTCACAAGCGCCCGCGCGAGGTGCGTATCGTGGAGTCGCTGCCGCGCAACGCGCTCGGCAAGGTGCTCAAGAAGCAATTGCTGTCGGAAGGCTGAACCGGCTAGAACCGGGTCGAACCGGCCTCGTATCGGCTAAGCCGGCACGTCGTCACTGTGCCGTGCGGGTAAGGGGAGCGCGCCGACGCTGGTACCGCGCCACCTCAGGGCTTCCAGAGCGACAGCCACCTCAACGGAGGTCTGGCCGAGGGGCCGGGGCAGCAGCCGCTGGGCGGACTCGATCCTGCGCAGCAATGTGTTGCGGTGCGTGTAGAGGCGTTTGGCAGCGCGGGAGGCATTGCATTGCTCATTGATGAACGTCAGCAGCGTCGTCTGCAGCTCCGGGCTTGCCGATTCCAAGTCGCCTAGCGTGCTGGAGATGAATTCGTCTGCGGCATCCGGATTGTGGGCTATCAGAGCAATCATCTGGACCTCGGAGAAAAACGCCACTCGCTGGCCGGATTGCAGTCGCATCAGGGTGCGCTGTGTGGTCAGCGCCTCGAGGTGGCTGCGCCGGAACCCCGCGGTCCCGCTTGCCGCGGTTCCGATGGCGATGCGCGCGCCGGCAGTATTGCCCAGCGCGCGCTCGACCGCGTCGCTGTCGAGTCCGGCGGCGTCGGCGAGCCACACCCAGCGGGCCGCCGCACTGGCGACCATGGTGAGCTGTTGCGCGCAACCGACGGCGTGGCTGAACGCATCGGCGGCACGATCGAGATCGCCGTGGTTGCCGTCGATCTCGTCGCTCCAAACGATGGCGGCCGTGTGCGTTCGTTTCAACGGATAGCCGAGCCGGGATTCGGCGCGCTCCACACTGATCGGGGCCCCCTCGACAAGGAGTTCAACCACCTCAAGGCGTTCGGCATGGCTGCCCCGGCTCAGATCATGATGTTCCAGCTGTATTTGGGCGGCGATACCGGCCAGGGTGGCCTCGACGAAGTCGTTGATCGACCGGGCCGAAACGTCGAGCAGTTCGCGCAGTTCCTGCGGATCGGACGTGAGGTCGAAAGCGATGTGCAGCCATAGCCGCCAGGCGATGTATTCCCCGGTTCGATAGACGTCGAGCGCCACCGAGTCCAGGCTCCGCCGCACCAGGTCTCGGGCCATGCGGAGCGGTTCCGCGCCGACGTTGGGCGGCACCGGCGCGCCCGGGTCACGCATGTTGGCGGCCGCCCAGTGCACCAGATTGGCGCGGTTGGCCTTTTGGACAACCTTGGTCAGGACAGGATCATTGGCGATGGCCGGGTTGGCCGCCACCGTGGCACGATCCAGCTCCGCGATCCATTCCGGACCGGGGTTGAGGGCGATCCGGGCTCCCTCTCGGATGAGCTCACGAATTCGCGGCGAGGGTCGTTGCCGTGCCACGCGCTGATTCTAAGATCGCCTGCTGACCGGTGCCGGTCATGAATTTCGGTTGCGGAGACGCTTAACCTCTTGCTGCCCTTGGCTTCTCGGATTTATAGCGGCGGTGCGGTTGCTCCGTTGCTGTCGATATGCTACCGGGCACGGCTGTGGTTGCGGATTGCTGATGCTGCTGGTTGCATGGGTGCCCAAGCACTTGCCAGCGTGGACCGAGCAGAGGATTGCGACGTCCGACTGATGCGACGGACAGTTATGCTCGCCGGGAGCAGAACCGGTAGTCGCTGGCCAAAACCAGCCGGGGCAGTATGTATCCGATCAACTCAGGCTGAACATATTCCGGCCCCTGCTCGATTGGCATGGCTTAGGCGGCGCTGACCAGACGCACAGCTCCGATCGTGTTCGGAACTGGTTGAGGCGCAGAACAATAGGTCGATTCCACGCATGAGGACGCCGCCCGGGCCAAGACAAAGAGTTGCACCGCAACCCTATCCGAATGTGCACTTTGCACCTGCGGCGCGGTCCATCGTGGACTCGTTGGGAAGATTTCACCTCCGGCCGGGTCCGCGGGTGCGTTTTGCACCTGCGCCCGTTCGCTTCGGGTGAGATTAACCTGTTGCCGTCATTGCGGGTTGGTCATCATCAGCGCACAGTTCGGCGCCGCCAACGCATCCCGTGGCGGCGCGGGCCACCGGCGTCCCAACGATCAACCTGCATTGCCGGGCGAGGCCCCGGCGTCCCGAGGAGGTAAGCGCATGCACTTCTTGACGGCACAACCAGACGCGTTGGCGGTCGCGGCCGACACCCTCGGATCGGTCGGTGCGGCACTGAGCGATGGGAATGCCGCTGCCGCGGGCCCGACGACCGGTGTGTTGCCGCCGGCTGCCGACGAGGTCTCGGCGCTGGTCGCGACGCAGTTCGCCGCGCATGCTGCCACCTACCAGGCGGTAAGCGCGAAGGCCGCGGCGATCCATGAGCAGCTGGTGGCCACACTCGCCGCGAGCGCCGGTTCGTATGCAGCGACAGAGGCCGCCAACGTCGCGGCGGCCCAGTAACCGACGGTGGTTCACGAAACTTCAAGAAAAGGGACTGACGATGGATTTCGGAGCTTTGCCGCCGGAGATCAACTCCGTGCGGATGTACAGCGGTCCCGGTTCGGGCTCGATTCTGGCCGCCGCGCAGGTCTGGGACGCCGTGGCCGTTGACCTGCATGGTGCGGCGTCCGCAGTTCAATCGGTGATCTGGGGGCTACTGGTCGGGCCGTGGCGCGGTTCGTCGGCAGCCTTGATGGCCGCGGCTGCCGCGCCGTACGTGACGTGGCTGGGGGCCACCGCGGCGCAGGCCGAGCTGACAGCTGATCAGGCCCGGGTTTCGGCGACAGCCTATGAGAGTGCCTTTGCCATGATGGTGCCGCCGGCGGTGATCGCCGAAAACCGCATGCGGCTGCTGATGCTGATTGCGACCAACCTGTTCGGGCAGAACACTCCGGCGATCGCGGTCACCGAGGCTGAGTACGGCGAGATGTGGGCTCAGGACGCGGGCGCGATGTACGGCTATGCGAGTGCGGCGGCGGTGGCCGCGGAGACGCTGACGCCGTTCGACGAGGCGCCGGAGATCACCAACGCCGGCGGACTGGTGCAGCAGGCGGCCGCGGTCGGGGAGGCGACCGACACCGCCGCGACGAATCAGCTGATGTCCACGGTGCCGCAGGCGCTGCAACAGCTGGCCGAACCCACCCAAGGCAGCGCGCCCTTCGCCAAGCTGGGGGAGCTCTGGAAGGCGGTGTCGCCGCACTTGTCGCCGATCAGCAACATGGTGTCGATTCTCAACAATCACGTGTCGATGCTCAATTCGGGGATGTCGATGACCAACACAGCGAATTCGCTGTTCAAGGGGATGGCTCCGACGGCCGCCAAGGCCGTCGAAGCCGCTGTCGAAACCGGGGCACGAGCCGTGAGATCGCTGGGAAACGGGATAGGTTCCTCCGGAATCGGCGGTTCGGGAGTCGCGGCGGGCTTGGGCCGGGCGCTGTCCGTCGGTTCGTTGTCGGTACCGCAAGGCTGGGCCGCGGCGAATCAGACGGTCGTTCCGGCGGCCCGGGCATTGCCGTTGGCCAGTTTGGCGAGCTCCGCCGAAACCGGGTCTGCGCCGATGCTCGGTGGGCTGCCGCTGGGCCAGCTGGCTAACGCCGGCGCTGGTAACGGCGTCAGCGGCGTGCTGCGGGTCACGCCGAGGCCCTACGTCATGCCTCGAACGCCGGCCGCCGGTTAGTGTCAGCGGTCGCTGTCAGGCGCCTTGTGCGGTGGTGACGACGAGTGTGGCGTGGTGGCGTCGAGTGTGCGGTGGTGGCGTCGAGTGTGGGGTGGTGGCGTCGAGTGTGCGGTGGTGGCGTCGAGTGTGCGGTCATGGCGTCGAGCGTGCCGTCATGGCGGGCCTCGCGCGACATTCCCGCCCCACAAGCACGCTCAAAGCCGTCACTGCACAATCGATCTGGCGACGTGTCAGTCGACCCCGGGGGCGGGGCGCGACACTCGATCCGGCGACGTGCCAGTCGATCCGGCCGCACGACTGCCAATCCGGAGCGGCACACGATTCATCCGCCATACTTCTCCGCGCACCTGCCATGACATGCGAATCGGCGATCAGCTCTCACAGGCCCGGGGAATGTCGTCGGGTGTTCGCGGCAACGCATAGAGCGCCATCCGGCGATTCGCCATGTCGTGCTCGCCGAGAAATACACAGCCCGCGCTTTCACAAAACCTGCGCGCCATCTTGTTTCGATAGTCCGGGTCGAACATGACTCGTCGACAACGTGGTTCGGCGTTTAGCGAACTGGCCACTAAGTGCGGCAACACGAATTGGGCGATTCCCTTGTTCGTGATTTCCGGGTCGGCCATGCCGGCGTGGATCCCCAGATCATAGGGCGCGCACTCGTACCGGGTTGCGATGGAATCCTTAACAGCCCAATACATTTCGATGTAGGCGTGGTCTTCTCCCGAGATACTGCCGATCAGCGGTCGCGAGTAGCTGCCGTCGAGCTGGGCGCGCAGGTAGCGCCGCCACCGCGAGACCGGCCACACGTACTCCCATGCTTCGGCCAGGTGCGGCCGGCGCATCCATTCGGCGATCATGTCGGCGTCGGAGTCAGGATCGGCGACCCGGAATGCATATGGTTCGGGCACTTGGGGATTGGCGGGTGGCGGCGGGATGCTGCGGACCTCGTCGGGCAGGTCGGTCAGTTCCCGCGGCAGGATCACGTCGGGTTTACTCATGTCATCTCGGGCTTCGGTTGTCGTGGTAGGTGTCGAGACCGGGGCGGCGAAGTCACGACGTGGCCAGGCCGGCCTGGCTAACGGGACTGGCGCGAATTCGCTGACTCGCGAAGGGTCTTGGGCCGTATGTCGTTCCAGTTTTCCTCGACGTATTGCAGGCAATCGGCTCGGCTGGCTTCGCCGTACACCTTGTGCCAGCCGGCCGGGATCTCGGCGAAGCTGGGCCACAGGCTGTGCTGCTCTTCGTCGTTGACCAGCACGACGAAGGTGCCGGTCTCGTCATCGAAGGGATTGGTGCTCATCGTTTCTCCTCGTCGAAGGGTCGGTGTCGGATAGCTCGGCTCCCAGCACCCGGTCGGAAAGCAGGCCCAGACAGCTCAGATTGGGAAATCCTGGTCCTTGGTTGAGCCCGGCCAGGCCAGGCAGGAACAGCTTCGGGACGACGCTGTTGATTGCGAGGTCGTAGCCGATCGACTCCTGCAAGCGCTGACTACTCAGTGGCCCGCCCAGCCCGAGCTCGAGCAGGTCGAGCGCATCCTGGCTCAGCAGCGTGGTGAACCACAGCGGGTCGACACCCGAGCCGTCGATGACCAGGTCGAAACCGTGGACGGTTTCGAAGTTCTCGGCGCCCCGGTCGGTGCTCAAGGTGAGCCGGATCTGCTGGTCGCGATCGACCGCGTGCGCAACCCGGCCGCGCAGGTGCCGGATGCGGTCGTCGGCCATCAACGCATCCTGCACGCTCGACGAGAACACGCCGCGGTCGGTGCGCGCGATCGCATCGCGTCGTTCCGGCAGCGTCAGGGCGGCCCAGTCGGACGGGTCGGAAAACAGCGAGTTCTCGAAGAAGCCTTCCCCCCGGGTGAACAGCGTGACCTGCGGTGAGATCACGGTGATCGTCGAAATCGGGTGCCGGAACAATTCGTGAAGCATGGCCGCGGCCGTCTCTCCGCCGCCGATCATCGCGACCCGTTCGGCGCTGATTCGGTCGTGCTGGGCGGCGCGGTGCCAGAACTGCGCGATGGAGAATACCCGCGGATTGCCCGGCAGCAGGGTCCGTTCGGCTTGGCCGGGACCGGTGATCATCAACCCCTCAGCGTGCACGCTGTGCTCAGGGGTATGCAAGGCCCAGCGCCGGCCGTCGAGGGCGATTCGGTCGACCTCGCCGTAGACCACTGACATGTCGATTCGCTCGGCGACCCAGCGCAGATACTGACCCCACCGGCCGTGCGTCGGTGCCGGGCGGCCGCGGTCGATCCATTGGGCGAACTGCCCGGTGGCGATCAGATACGCCTGCCAGCTGTAGCACGTCATCCGCTCGTCAAGCTCGGCGTTGCGGCGCGGCACCAGCGACGAGCGGTACGGGAAGCCGACGTCTTTTTCCGGGCTGGTGCCCAGGCTTTGAGCACCGTCGGTCCAGCCGCCGCTGGCCTGCCAGTTGGCGGCGACGGCGGTGCGTTCCACAGCGACGACCTCGGGCGTATCGATACCCATTTCGCGCAGCACCGATGCCTTGGCTGCGACTGCCACCGCCTTGGCCCCCGCACCGAGGACTGCTAACGTAGTCATGTCACGATCTCCTTGAGAGATTCATTCCAAAGGGCTTGCAACGCACTCAGATCCGGGTCGCTGAGGACATCGGGCAGGGCGCGCCACTGAGTCAGCAGGATCTGCTGATCACCGGAGCCCAGCAGTGTAGCCAGAATGACCAGTTCGTGACGCACCGCCAGGTCCGGCTCGGGCAGCGGCGGGAGCCCGGCCAGCAGCTCGCGGTCCAGGCGCACGCTGGCGCTGGAGTCACCGATGTCGGTGCGGCCCAGGTAGTTCAGCAGCAGCTGTGGGCCCGGAAGGCTGTTGAGCTGGGCTGCGGTGTCGCTGCGCAGGTAGCGCAGCAATCCGTAATCGATTCCGGCGCCCGGAATCGCCGCCAATTGCTCGCGCACCCGATGCGGTTCGGCGAAAGGCACTCGTAACGGATAGATCGCGCTGAGCAGACCTACGGTGTCGGTGGTGTCGCTGGCGCCTTTAGTGTCGTCGTCCACCACGGAGTCGGCACGGCCGTGAGTTTCAAGGGCCAGCAGTGGCGGCGGCGTCGGCTGACCGCGGCGCTGCCGCCACCGGGTCACTGTCCGCGCCGCCGCGGCGACCAGCAGGTCGAAGATCGGCAATCCCGAGCCCACCAACCGGCCCGTGACGTCGGCGTCGCTGACTGCGGCTCGTACCAGCAGCTCGCCGGTCCGGTCACGGTCCGCGCGGACTCGTCGGGCTCCCAGGTCCGGATCGTCACCGGCAAGTTGGGCAAGCCAAAAGTCCGTTTTGTCAAGGGTTTCGGCGCGTCGCATGAGTGCCTGCGCCCACTGCCGGTAACTGGTGTGCTCGGGAACAGGTGCGGGCGACTGGCCACCGGCCAGCGCGTGCAGGGCCGCGTCGAGTTCACCGAGCACCACCCGCCAGGAGGCCGGGTCCATCGCCAGCACATGCGCGGCCAACACCAGCACGCTCGCTCCGTCCGGCAACCGCAGCCACCTGGCGGCCAGCAGCGAACCACGTTCGGGATCAAGGCTTTCCAGCGCCTGTACGGCATGTTCGGTGACCGCTGCCGCCAGCTCGCCCGACACCGCAGCCTCGGTGAAGAAGTCACCGGCCGGCGTGGGGATCAGTGTCATGCTGGTGCGGTCCAGGCGGGTACGCAGCACTTCGTGGCTGTCGACGATGGTGGTCAGCGCCGTCTGCAGCTGTTCGGCCGTGATGCCCTCGGGCAACCTGATGGCTTCGACCTGCCCCATCCTCCTGGGCTCACCATATTCGTAGACCCAAATCGCATTGGGCAACAACGGAATCGGCGTGGTGTCGTCGTCGGCTTCGCGCGCCGCGCCGGTAGTCTCGGCGTCGATCGCTGCGGCGAGTTCACGAATGTTGTTGCACTCCAGGATGAGCCGGGCGCGTAGCGGGATACCCCGGCGTCGCGCCGCCTGGACCACCGACAGCGCTACGATGCTGTCCAGTCCCAGTTGCAGGAAATCGGCGGTCACGTCGGCGTGTGGGGTCTGCAGCAGCTCGGTGAGCAGTCCGGCCAGTGCCGATTCGGTGGGCGTTTCGGGAGTGGACGTCGTGGTGGTGTCGGCATCGACGTCGGGCAGCGCGGCCTCGTCCAGCTTGCCGTTGGCCGTCAGCGGGATCTCGTCGACGACGATGATGCGTTGCGGGACCATGTAGCGCGGCAACCGTTCACCGAGCACGGCCCGCAACTCGGCTTCGCTGGGGTCGGAGCCGTTAGCGGTAGCGGCGCAGGCGGTCAGCCGAGGTCCGCCCCGATGTTCGCGGACCACGACATGGGCATGACGGACCGCCGGGTGCGCCTGTAGCACCGCGGCAATCTCGCCGGGTTCTACGCGGTAGCCGCGGATTTTCACTTGCTCGTCGGCGCGGCCCAGATAGTGCAGCGTGTCGTCGGGCTGGCGGCGCACCACGTCGCCGGTGCGATACATCCGCTCTCCGGCCACGAAGGGGTCGGCGATGAATCGAATCGACGTCTCACCGGGACGCCCGAGATAGCCGCGCGCTAATTGCGTTCCCGCCACATATAATTCACCGGTCGCGCCGTAAGGCACCGGGCGCAGCGCGGAGTCCAGCACATAGGCGCGACTCTGCTGGGTCGGGCGCCCGATCGACGGTTGCGCGTGTTCGGCAACGGTCGCGGTTACGGCCTCGACGGTGGTCTCGGTGGGGCCGTAGCAGTTATAGGCCGCCATCCCGCTGTGCGTACATGCATCGCGGATCATGTTCCAGGTCGGCGGGGCGACCGCTTCGCCGCCGAGCGCGAGCACCGTCAACGCCACATCTGTGAGCAAGCCGAAGGCGCGCAACTGGGCGAACATCGACGGGGTGGTGTCGATCATGTCGATGCGGCATTCGGCGATGCTGCGCACCAGCGCCTCGGCGTCGCGCTGGGTGCGTTCGTCGACGACATGCACGGCATGACCGTCGAGCAAGGCGACCAGCGGCTGCCAGGCTGCGTCGAACGCGAACGACCAGGCGTGCGCTATCCTCAGCCGGCGCCCCAGCCGGGCAGCAGCCGGCCGCAGCACGGTGTCGATGTGGTCGTCGGCATAGGCGCCCAGTGCGGCGTGGGTTCCGATGACTCCCTTGGGTTCTCCGGTGGTCCCGGAGGTGAAGACAACGTAGGCGGCTTGCCGTGGATCCACGTCGACGGGACGAAAATCTGCAACCTCCGAGCCGGCCTCTTCGGGCGTCTCCGCGTCGGCCGGCGAAACCATATCCTCGTCGACGACCACGGTCGCTGCGGTCTGGCGCAGGATCGACTCGACCCGTTCCGCTGGCATCGTCGGTTCCAGCGGCACGCACACGGCGCCGGCCTTGAGCACCGCGAGCAACGCGATGACGTACTGCGGGCCGCGGGAAAGCCGCACTGCCACCGGATTTTCCGGCTTGATCCCGCGAGCGGTCAGCACCGCGCCCAGCCGGTCGGCCGCCGCGTCCAGCTCGCCGTAGGACATGGAGCCACCGGCCCAACTCAGCGCCTCTTGCTCGGGGCCGGCTTGCACGACCGCGGCGAAGCGGGTGTGAAAGCCGGCCGCTCGGCGGTCTCGGGCCGCGCTCGCGGCGCGAAGTGGTTGGGTCTCTTCGCCGAACAGCACGCTCACCTCTCGCAGCGGCTGATCCCAGCTCGAAAGCAGCCGCTCGGCGGTGGCCAGCACGCGCCGGCCGAGCATCTCACCGGTGGTTGCGCCCAGCGCGCCGTCGAGCACTTCGACAAACATGACCAGCTCCCCGTCGTCGAGATGCGCGGCCAGCGCGACCGGGAAATGCGTCACGCTCTCCAGCCCGGCCGGATGGAATGACACACCGCCGGACGTCAATTCACCGTTTTCGGCCAGTCCTGCGGTGGGGAAGTTCTCATAGACCAGCAGGGTGTCGAACATCTCGCCGACACCGCCAATCGCCCGCAATTGGGCGTGGCTGAGGTAACTGTGGTCCCGCAGCGCGGCCGCGGTCCGTTGCAGTGCACCGCATTGCGCACCGACACTGGCGTCCGCGTCGAGCCGCACCCGCAACGGCACGGTGTTGATGAACAACCCGATCATGGTTTCGACACCGGACAATTCGGCGGGCCGGCCCGACACCGTGACGCCGAACACCACATCGTCGCGGTCGGTCAGCCGGGACAACACCAGCGCCCAGGCCATCTGCATCAAGGTGTTGACGGTGATTCCGCGGGAGCGGGCACCATCGCTTAGCCGCGCGGTGGCCCGACGGTCGGTTCGCAATTCGGTGCGTCGCGGCAATCCGGTCCGCGGCGCTTCGTTGGCCATCGCGCCCGTTAGAAGCGTTGGCCCGGGCAGCCCGGCCAGGTGCTCGCGCCACACCTGCTCGCTGGCAGCGCGATCCCGCTCGGCCAGCCACCCGATGTAGTCGCGGTACGGCCGCGGCGTAACGGGCAGGGCGTCCAGGTCGCCGCCCGCGCCGTACAGCGCGATCATCTCGGCTGCGAACACCGGCAACGACCATCCGTCGATCACAATGTGATGCGCGGTGAGCACCAAATGCCAGTGCTCGTCCGGCAATTCGATGAGCAGAAAACGCATCGCAGGGGTGCGCTCGAAATCGAACGGCCGCGACCGTTCCGCGGCCGCCAGCTTCTCGATGTCCGCGGGCTCGGCGGCAACCTGGCGCCACGGCAGCTCGACCCGCGACGGCACGATCTGCACGGGCCTGGGGATGTCGCGGCTGACAAAGCTGGCCCGCAGGTTCGGGTGGCGCCTCAACATCTTTGCCGCGCAACCTCGCAGCAGCTCGACGTCAAGCGGACCGGCAATATCGGCGGCAATCCCGACCAGGTATGGGTCGTCGACCGGCCCGTCACCGTCGGGGGCATCGGCCATCCCGGAAAGCACCGTCAGCGAATACAGCCCTTCCTGCAAAGGGCTCAGCGCCATCACATCGTCGATTCCCGACGGCGCGCCGGTTTCGGTAGCGGTCATTGCTTACCCCACGACTGCGTCACCGCCGCCAGCTCGTCGGCGGACAATCCGGAGGTGCTCATTGGCGCATGGTGGGTATCGGCGGCGCCATCACCGTCACCCGATGCCGAATTTACTTGCGCGCCCGACAGGGCTGCCGCCAGCTGCTGCACTGTCGGGTTCTCGAACACCATCCGCGGACTGACCGGCAGCCCCGCTGCCCGGGCCCGCGCCGCCAGCTGCACCGACAGAATGCTGTCGCCGCCGAGCGCGAAAAAGTCATCGAAGCGCCCGATTTCGGTGATCGGCAGCAGCTCGACGAAGACCTCGGCCAGCGCTCGCTCGGTGTCGGTGCGCGGCGGCTCGCTGTGGCCGGTGGTGCTCACCGCCGGCTGCGGCAGGCCGGGCCGGTTCAGCTTGCCCGACTCGGTCTTGGGCATTTCGTCGAGCACGGTGATCGATGACGGCATCATGTAGCCGGGCAGCACCGCGGCGGCTGCGGCGCGCACCGCCGCCGCGAACGCGGATTTGGCCTCCTCGCTATCGGCCGGGTCGCGCGGCACGACGTAGCCCGCCAAGGTGGTGCTGCCGTCGGCGTCCCAGGTGCGCGCCGCCGCGGCGGCCACTCCGTCGACGGCCTTCAGGGCGGCCTCCACCTCGCCGAGTTCGACGCGGAAACCGCGCACCTTGACCTGATGATCGGTGCGGCCGACGAACTCGAGCCGGCCGTCGGCGGTCCAGCGGGCGCGGTCGCCGCTGCGGTAGAACCGCGCGCCCGGCTCCCGCGAGTATGGGTTGGCCACGAACCGAGCTGCCGTTAAGCCGGGCCGCTTCCAGTATCCGCGCACCAACTGTCCACCGGCGTAATACAATTCGCCGACCACACCGGAGGGCACCGGGTTCAGGCCGTCGTCGAGCAGATACACCTGCGCGTCGGGCATCGGGGTGCCCAGTAGCGGCACCGGCGGGGTCATCGGTCCGCGGACCAGAGCGCCGGACGTCTCGGTCGCGCCGAAGTTGTTGAGCAGCTGCGGGCCGTCTTTCCCGCCGTAGTTGGCCAGCAACCGCTCCTGCAGTGACGCGGTCAGCGGCTCTGCGCCGCACACCAGTCGGTACAGCGACCGCAACGCATCGGGCCACGAGTCGACAATGGCCGAGACCAGGCTGGGCACCGCCGTGACCTGGGCCACCGAATGGCGCTGGATCAGCGAGGCGAGCGCCTCGGGGTCGCGGTGCTCGGCGTCGTCGGCCAGGATCGTGGTGGCGCCTGCGGCCAGCCCGCCCAGGGTTTCCATGCAGCCCTCGAGGAAGGTCCAGGACGCCTGAGCCAGGCGGATGTCTTCGGTATCGGGGCCGGCTACCGGGTAATTCCATAGCTGCCAGTTCAGCCGGGTCGTCATCGCGCGGTGGGTGCCCAAGACGCCCTTGGGGGTGCCGGTCGATCCGGAGGTGAACACCAGATACATCGGGTCGTCGGGATGGGCGACGGGCAACGGCTCGGTCGAACCGGAACCGTTTATCGCCTCCCGCACCGCGGGATCATCGAGCGAAAGGAACGTCACCCCAGGTGATTCCGGCATGGTTTCCATGGCTTCGGCGGTCACGACAACAACCCGCGGCGTGACGTCGTCGAGCATGAGCTGTTTGCGAGCCAGCGGATAACCGGGATCCAGCGGGAAGAAGCCGGCGCCGGCTTTCATGATGCCGACCAGCGCCACCACCATGTCGATGCCGCGCCGCGTCGACAGGCCCACCAACGAGCCGGGACCCACCCCATGCGCAACGAGCAGATGCGCAAAGTTGTCCGAACAGCGATGCAGCGCAGCGTAACCGAGCTGCTCGTCGCCGCAGCGCAGCGCGATGCGATCGGCACCCCACTGGCGGCTGGGTTCGAGCAGCTCGGCGATCGTGCGCGGGCGTTCGGCCGGCGGCTCCGGCCCCCGGCTCCATTCGGTGAAAATGCGCTGGCGCTCCTCGGCGCCGAGCAATTGCACGTCGCGCAGTCGCTGATCGAGGTCGTTGGCAAATGCGTCGACAACCTGCATCAGCCAGCCGACCAGCCGCTCGATCGTGCCGCGGTGATACAGCTCGGTTCGGTAGAGGATGTTGCCCTGATATTGAGCTTCAGTAGCGAAGAAGTTGACGCTCAGGTCGGCGTGCGCGACATCGAATGTCGGTTCCAGCGCCGTGAATACGGTGTTGCCGGCCGGGCTGGTGTCGATGACCCGTTCGGCGGGCAGGTGATCGCGGACGTGCACGACGGTCTGGAATAGGGGATTGCGCGACAGCGTGCGCACCGGGCTGACTGCATCCACGACCCGGTCGAACGGCAGGTCCTGGTGGGCGTAGGCGGCCAGCGCCGTTTCGCGGGCCCGGGACAGCACCTCGCGCAGCGACGGGTTGCCGTCCAGGTTGTTGCGCAGCACCAGGATGTTGATGAAAAAGCCAATCAGTTGGTCGAGTTCGGGTTCGGTGCGGGCTGCGATCGGCGTTCCCAACGGAATGTCCACGCCGCCACCGGCCTTGTGCAGCACCACCGCCACGGCCGATTGCAACAGCATGAATTCGGTGACGCCGAGTTCCCGGCTGCGTTCGGCGAGCTTGGCGCGGGTCTGCTCATCGATGTTGAATTCGACGGAGTCGCCAGCACCGCTGGGCACCGCCGGACGCGGCAGATCGGGCCGCAGCCCGGTGTCCTCGGGTATGCCCTCCAGCTGGCGCACCCAGTAGTCGCGTTGCGCGCGGGCGACGCTGGGCTGTTCGCCGCGCTCCGACAGCAACTCGCCCTGCCAGGCCGCGTAGTCGGCATATTGCAGCGGCAACGGCGCCCACGTCGGCTCTTGCCGGGCGTGGCGAGCGCGGTAGGCGGTCAGCAGGTCGGCGAAGAGCACTCCGCCCGACCAGTGGTCGATCGCGATGTGATGCACCACCAGCGACACCACATGCTCGTCACCGGTGTGCAGCACGGCGGCGCGGATCGGCCACTCGTGGTCCAGTTCGAAACAATGGCTGCGCTCGGTGTCCAGCTGTTGGCGCAACCACTGTTCGCTCTCCCCGGATGCCTGTCGGACCGGCAGTTCTGCGGCGGGCTGGACCACTTGATAGGGCACACCGTCGATTTCGGAGTAGATGGTGCGCAGGATCTCGTGTCGCCTGACCACATCGCCGGCGGCGGCGACCAGCGCGTCGACATCGCACGGGCCGCTCAGCCGGGCGGCGAAGGGTATGTTGTTGACCTCGCTGGGACCCTCGATCTGGTAGGCGAACCAGCTTCGCAGCTGTGCGGCAGAAAGTGACAGCGGACCGTCGTGCGAGGTCTTGACCAGCTTGGGACGCTTGAAAGTAACCGCACCCGAACGTAATTGGGCGATTCGTTCGGCCAGCCGCCCCACCGTCACCAGCTCGAAGATGTCGCGGATGCCGAGTTCCACACCGCATTCGGAGCGGATCGCGGCCACCAGCTTGGTGGCCACCAATGAATGCCCGCCGAGGTCGAAGAACGAGTCGTCCACACCGACCCGGTCGTGGCCCAGCAATTGCGCGAACAAGCCGGCGACGATGCGCTCAGTCGCCGTGCTGGGTTCGCGATATTCAGCGGCCGAAGCGATCTCGGGCTGTGGCAGAGCGTCCCGGTCGATCTTGCCGTGCGCGGTGATCGGGATCTCGTCGAGCACGACGTAGGCCGCTGGGGTCATGTAGTCCGGCAACGCTGCGGCGACGCGGGCCCGGATGCGGGCCACGTCAACGGTTTCGGTGCCACCCTCGCCGGGGGTGAGGTAGCCGACCAGGCTCTTGCCGAGCCCGGGCAGATCGGTGGCGATGACGACCGCCTGCCCGACGCTGGGATCGACGGAGATGGCCGCGGCGATTTCGCCGAGTTCGATGCGGAAGCCGCGGATCTTGACCTGCTCGTCGGCGCGTCCGACGAATTCGATGTCGCCGTCGGCATTGCGGCGGGCCAGGTCACCGGAGCGGTACAACCGGCCACCGGCAGTGAACGGGTCGGCGACGAAGCGTTCGGCCGTCAGCGCCGGCCGGCGGTGGTAGCCGTGGGCCATATGCGTTCCGCCGATGTAAATTTCGCCGATCACCCCGGCCGGGACGGGCTGCAGCGCATCGTCGAGCAGATAGAGCTGCGTGTTGATCTTGGGCCGGCCGATCGGCACGATGCGGGTGCCCTGGGTGCCTTCGACCTGGTAGCTGGTGGCGTTGATGACCGTCTCGGTCGGTCCGTAGAAGTTGTACAACAGCGCATCGAAGGTGGCGTGGAACTTGTCGGCCACTTCACCGGGCAGCGGTTCGCCGCCGATCGGCACCCGGCGCAGCGTGCGCCACTGGTTGACCCCGGGCAGCGATAGGAACAGCCCGAGTAGCGACGGGACGAAATGCATCGAGGTGATGCCCTCGCGGTAGAGCAGGTCGGTCAGATAACCGATGTCGCGCAACCCATCCGGCCGAGGAATGACCAGGCGACCGCCGCAGATCAGCAGCCCGAAGATCTCGGCGATGGACACGTCGAACCCCGGCGAGGCCACCTGCAGCAGCCGGTCGGTCTCGTCGACCTGGTATTCGTCGCCGAACCAGACGAAGTACTCGGTGACCGGCGCATGCGGCACCGGCACCCCTTTGGGTAGCCCGGTCGATCCGGAGGTGTAGATCAGGTAGGCGGTGTTGTCGGGGCGCAGCGGCCGGACCAGTTCGTCGGGGCCGGGGTCGGCTGACGAATACCGCGCCAGGTCGCCGACCGGTTCCCGCAAAATCAATTTCGCTTCGGCGTCGTCGAGGATGTAGGACAGCCGGTCTTCTGGATAGGTCGGGTCGACCGGCAGGTATACGGCACCGGCCTTGAGCACCCCGAGAGCCGTGATGACCAACTCCGGAGACTTGTCCAGGACCACCGCCACGCGGTCTTCGGTCCCAAGGCCCTGGTCGATCAGCCAGTGCGCCAACCGGTTTGCTTGCTCGTTGAGCTCGCGGTAGGTGTACTGAAGCCCCTCGTAGACGACGGCGACCGCGTCGGGGCGCGATGCCGCGCGCTCGGCCACCAACGCCGGCATGGTGGTCGGTGTTGTCGAGAACGCTTCGCCGGTGGCGACTTTGCGCAACCACTCGGCCTCAGCGGTGCTGAACAGGGAGAGCCGGTTCAGCTCGGTGTCGGGGGCAGCCAACGCGCTGTCGAGCAGAATGGCGTAATGCTCGAGCATCTGACGGGCCAGCGACGGATCGAGCACCTCGACCAGATATTCGACTTCCACCAGCGCGCCGCCGGAAGCCGGGCCGGTCGGCTCGCCGCTGGACCCCGCGGCCGCGTGCTGGGCCGCTTCCACGGTGAACCCCGAGGCCGGCTGGGACGGCTCCACCGTGAAGCTCAGCGGAAGCTGGCTGAATTGGCCATGCAGTTCGCCGCGCCGGCATTGCACCCCGGGCGGGCAGAAGCCGCCGCCGTCTGATTCACGGAGACCGAAGCTCACCCGGGTCATCCGTTCGGCGCCGTGGCGGCGGTCGGGGTTGGACTCGCGCACCAGCCAGTCGAGGTTGACGCGCTGGTGGGCGAAAGCCCCGGCGGTCATGTCGCGGGTATGGGCCAGCAGGTCGCGGAATGTCTGCCCCGGCTGCGGTTGCGCGCGGACCACAACGGTGTTGCCGTAATAGCCGATCGCGTTCTCGGCTCCGGCATTGCGGTGTGTCAGCGGTGCCGCGATCAGGAAGTCGCTGGCGTGGGTGTAGCGATGGATCAGCGCCGAGAACGCGGCCAGCATCACCATGTATGGGGTGGCGCCGCACTCACCGGCCAGCGCGGCCACCCGGTCGACGGTATCCGCCGGCAGGTGCGCCGACACCCGCTGCGCTCGCCAGGTGCTGGGCACCGCCGAACCGTTGGCACCCGGAAGTTCCAGTGGCTCAGGAAGATCCGTCATCAACGAGCGCCAATAGTCCAGGTCTTCCTCCAGCGTGCCGGCAGCTGGAGCGGACACCGGCGGCGCCTCCTCGCCAAGTCCGTCGGGGTCGGTGTAGGCGCGGGTCAGGTCGGTGAAGAACGGGCTCCACGATCCGTCATCCCAGGCGATGTGGTGGGCGGTGACCAGCAGCATCAGCTCGTCGGCACTCAACCGCACCGCGGTAACCCGCAGCGGGGCGTCGGCGGCCAGGTCGAAGGGTCGGCGAAAGTCCCTTTGCGCCAGCACTTCCAGCCGCAACTGCCGGGCCTGCTGGGCCAGCCCCGACAGGTCGTGGTGAGCCCAGACGGGACGCAGATCGTCGTGGATCACCGGGTGCGGATCCCCGTCGTCGTCGACGCGGTAGGTGGTGCGCAGGGCGGGGTGTCGAGCGGCCACCGTGTGCAGCGCCCGGTGCAACCGTGCGACGTCGACGGTACCCGTCACCAGGTAGGACGCGCAGACGTTGAGCAGCGAGCTGCTGGGATCGATCGACTGAACGAACCACAGCCGGCGCTGACCATCGGACAGCGGGGCGCCGGCTTCCTGGGTGTCCTGGAGAGGCAACGAGGACCAGGCCGAGTCGGGCTCGGCCAGCCCGCGGCCCAACGACGTCAAGTCTTGGCGGGTGTCAGTCACGCGAGGATTTCAACCTTTCTCGTCTTTGGTCTGGTCTTTCGGGATCCGCGGTGGAGTCGGGCTGCGCAGCTGGCGCCGGGCCGGCCGATCCGTCCGCACGGGGGGCCGACTGCAGGATCTCGATCAGTTCGGCGCCGGTGATACCGCCGAGCAGGCGGGCCGCGGGCACTGATTGACCGGTCCATCGGCGCAGCCGGTCACGCAGGTCGAGCGCCAGCATCGAGTCCGCGCCCAGGTCGACCAGCGCCGCGTTCAGGTCCACCGACGCCGGACCGTCGAGGCTGAATGCCGAGGCGATCTCGGCGCGCACCAGCTCGCTGATCGGTCGCTGCTCCGGGCTCTCGCCTGGTGCCGCCGAATCGCTGTCGCGTTCGGTGGCTGCCGTCGTGAACGGCATTGCGGCGCCCTGACTTTCGAAGAATACGCGAAGCCGGTCGAAGTCCGCGGCCAGAATCAGCGGGTCACCCTGGTGGCGGCCGAGGCTGGCCGCGATCGCCACATCGGGGTCCATGGCGATCAGCCCGGAACGTTCGATGCGGGCGACCTCGTCGACGCCGGCGATCGTGGTGCCCTGCCACAGGCCCCACCGCACCGACACGCAGTCCAGGCCGTCGCTCCGCAACTGCGCGGCCACGGCGTCGAGCAACCGGTTGGACGCTGCATACGCGCCGTGCCCGTAGCCGCCCCATACTCCGGATACCGAGGAACACAACAGGATCCGCCCATCCCGACGCAGCGGCCAGACATCGGTCATTCGGGCCAGCCCGGTTACCTTGGCGGAGAACACATCTGCCAACTCCTGGTCGCCGAGTTGGTCATGCGGCGCAAACCGGGCCGCTCCCGCGGCGTGGACTAACAGCGACGCGCCGTCGCCGGCGTAGTCGACCGCAACCGCCGACAACGCATCGGCGTCGGTGATGTCGCAAGCCGGTGCGTGCACCTGCGCCGGATAGCCCTCAGCCAGCCGATCCAGCTCGGCCTTACCGACGCCGTTGCGACTCAACAGAGTGACCCGTCGGGCGCCGTGTTCGATGCAGTACCGGGCGTAGCGCAGGCCGATGGTGCCGTTGCCGCCGGTGATCACCACATGGTCCAGCGCCGCGGCGTCGACGCCTTGGGGCGCGGCTGCGGCGGATTCGCATAGCGTCCGGACGAAGCAACCGAGCTTGCCGGTGCCGGAGTCGTCAATGCGCAACGCGACTTCGCTGTGATCGCCCAGCAGCACATCGACGCATCGATGGGCGGCGGCCTCGTCGATGTCGCGGCTGGGGACGTCGAGATGGGCGAATGTCTGGTCGGGGAACTCGAAACCGACGCTGCGGTGCAGGGCGGCCAGCGCCGACTGCGCGGGCAAGGCCGCCGGGGCGCTCGCGTCCAGCTGCTCACCGCACACGGTGACCAGCCAGACGCGCCGGCAGCGCGGACCAATCGCGCGGCGATAGTCGAGTTGCCCGGTGCTGCCACGGATCTGGTCGGTCGCGGCGGTCGGGTCCGGATGCATCAGAGCCGGTGCGACAAGCACGGCGACCTCTGCCTCTTCGGGGCCGGTCAGCTCACATTCCTGATGTGCCGCGACCGCCTCGGTCAACCGGCGGGTCAACACGTCTAGGCCATCCGCGTCGGGCGTCACGATTGCGACGGTGGGCGCCCGGTCGGCCAGGCTGTCTTGGCGCTGTTGGTGCGGCTGCGACCGCTCCCAGCGCTCATAGGCGACCACCAGCGACGTGCCCGGTGCCGGCGGCAACGGCTCGGGTGTGGCCCACAGATGTATGGCGCGCATCGGCGCGGCGGGGAAACCGCGTAACGGCGACTGGTCGCCTACCCCCGCGACGTCGGACCACCGGTAACCGGGATTTGCCACCGCGGCAGCGGCGATATTGGCGGACAGGTGCTCCACGACAGGCTCGTCACGGCGCCCAGACCCCACGCTGAGGCCGTCTTCGGCCAATTCGGCGAGTGCGTAGAGCAGCGACGGATGCGCCGACATCTCCACGAACGTGCCCGCGCCGCGTTGCACCGCCGTCGCCACCGCCCGATCGAATCGGACCGTGTTGCGCAGGTTTTGATACCAGTAGCCGGTGAAGTCGGTATCCGGGGTGACGACGTCGCTGCGCGCCGAGCTGACGAATTCCACTGGGGCGTCCAGGAACTCCGATGCGGGCAACAGGTCGCTCAATGTTTCGCGCAGCGATTCCAGCTTGCTGGTGTGCCCCGGATAGTCAACAGTCAGTTCGCGGGCGAAAATGCCATCCTTTTCGGCCAGCCTCACGATGGCGGCCACCGCGTCGCCGTCCCCGGAAACCACCGTCGACGATGGCGAATTGACCGCCGAAACTTCCAGCCAGCCGGGCGCTTCGGCGATCATCCGCGCGGCCTGGTCGGCGCCCATACTCAGCACCGCCATGCCATAGCGACCCGAGAGCCGGCCGACCACGGTGGCCCGGGCGGCCACGACGGCCACCGCGGCGGCCAGCGTGATGGTGCCGGCTACGTAGGCCGCCGCCGCCTCGCCCAGACTGTGCCCGACAGTGAGGTCGGGCAGCACCCCGCAGGACCGCCATAGCTGTGCCAGACTCGCGGCGTGGGTGAATTGTGCTCCCTGGATGTCGATCTGCGACCAGCCCTCGTCGGAGTTTGCTGAAGAGCTAGCTGAAGACCCGGCCAGCAGGTAGGACAACGGCGAGGGCAAACCCGCGGCAGCGAACGCTTCCGCGCATCGATCCGCCTCCGCCCGGTATGCCGGAAGCCGCTGGTACGCTTCGGCTCCCATCGCGGGCCACTGATTGCCCTGGCCCGGGAACACGAAGGCGGTTCGGGTTTTTGCGTTTTCCGAGGACCGGGCAATCAGCGGATGCCGGTCCCCGACCGCCAATGCGCGCAATCCGGCTTCGAGTTCCCCGCGATCGGCGGCTCGCACGACCGCGCGGTGGCGGCGCACGCGCCGGGTGCGCAGCAGCGTGGCCGCCACCGCCGGGGTTACGTCAGCCGCCTCGGCCCCGAGGCGGGCGAGGTAGTTCAGGATGGCGGCGGCGTCCTGACCGATCAGCTCTGCTTCGTGTGCGCTGAGCAGTATCGGCACCCGGTCATCGGGAAGTCGGTGCGTCGCCATCATGCGGCCTCTGTGGTCGAGGCGGTCGAGGTCACCGAGGTGGTCGAGGCGGTCGAGGTCACCGAGGTGGTCGAGGCGGTCGAGGTCATCGAGACGATGAGATGGGCGTTGGTGCCGCTGATGCCGAAGGCGGAGACGGCGCCGATCCGTTGCCCGGCCACGGCGGGCCACGGGGTCAGTTCCTGCGCTAGACGCAAACCCTGACTGTCCCAATCAATTTCGCGGCTCACCTGGTCGGCGTGCAGGGTAGGCGGGACGGCGCCATGCTCGGCGGCGACCAGCACCTTGGCCAACCCGAGCCCGCCGCCCGCGGCTTGCGCGTGGCCGAAGTTGGACTTCACCGACCCCAGCAGTGCGCCGCGGCCGGGTTCGGCGTTGCCGTAGGTTTCGGCCAGCGCCTGCAGTTCAGTGCGGTCACCCAGCCGGGTGCCGGTGCCGTGTCCCTCGATCATGCCGATCTCTTCGGGCCGCAACCCTGCCTGGGTCATGGCCCGCCGGAACAGACGGCTCTGCGCCGCGCTGGAGGGGGCGGCGAGCCCGGCGCTGCGGCCGTCCTGGTTGAGAGCGCTGGCGCGGACTTCGGCCAGGACCCGCCGGCCATTGCGCAGCGCAACCGATTTGCGTTGCAGCACAAACATTGCCGCGCCCTCGGCCCAGACGGTTCCACTGGCCCGTGCGCTGTAGGGGCGGCAGTGGCCGTCGTCGGACAGGGCGTGCTGCTTGGAGAATTCGACGAAGAAGCCGGGAGAGCCCATCACGGTGACCCCGCCGGCCAGCGCCATGTCGCAATCGCCGCCCCGCAATGCCTGTACCGCGACATGAAACGCGGCCAGCGCAGACGAGCAGGAGGAGTCGATGGTCAGCGCGGGGCCGGCCAATCCCAACAGGTAGGAGATCCGGCCGGAGATCACGCCGGAGGCGGTCCCGGTGAGCAGGCGCCCGCTGTGGCCCGAGAACTCCGCCATGTCGGGTCCGTAGCCACTGAGGTAGGCGCCGACGTAGCAGCCGACGTCGTGTCCGGCCAGATCGTCGGGATTGATGCCGCAGTCTTCCAAGGCGCGCCAGGCGACTCGCAGGGCGACCCGCTGCTGCGGGTCCATCGAGATGGCCTCGCGCAACGAAATGCCGAAGAACGCCGGGTCGAACGTCGCGGCGCCGGTCAGGAACCCACCGCAATTGTGGATCCGCTTGAAGCCCTCACGGCAGGACCCGGTCAACAGGTCGCGAACCGGCCAGCCCCGGTCGGTGGGCAGCGGGCACAACCCTTCGCGTCGCTGCGACAGAAAGTCCCAGTAGCCCGCCGCGGTGTCGACGCCGCCGGGCGTCTCGATCGCCATGCCGACGATGACAATCGGATCGGGGTCGACGGGGCTCGGGTGCTGATCAGACATCGGCGGGGGCCTGATCATTCGCGCGGGCGAATTCGAAATCCGATCTGAAGCTCAACACGACGGAGCCGCTCTCGTTGCTGTGCCAGTGGGGGCTGCGGCACAGCGGCCGCGATCGTGACAGCCGGCGGGGCGCGTCTGAGGCCACGCCCCGCC
The DNA here is from genome assembly GCF_900566085.1 of Mycobacterium attenuatum. Taxonomy (GTDB): domain Bacteria; phylum Actinomycetota; class Actinomycetes; order Mycobacteriales; family Mycobacteriaceae; genus Mycobacterium; species Mycobacterium attenuatum. The sequence continues at coordinate 35,209 of NZ_UPHT01000131.1, read as the reverse complement.
GGGGCCCCACCGGGCCCCGTCCAGCCGAGCCATGGCTTCGCCCATACCCATGCCCCGCCCGGATAAACCCCGGGGAAGCAAGGCGCAACGTCGTCATAAGCCACCTCCCCCAATGATCAGCTCCGAGTGTTCATCTGTCTGGCCGGCCGGCAGATCGGCTGGCGATGCAACGTCCGGCGAGCCAATAGCGCGGCCGGTGCTGCGAAATCAGCGAAAATCACTGCGCGGTCTGCACATACGCACACCGTTGCGACGCGGATACCCGCCGCCGCCCACCGGTAAACACGCAGCTGAAAGCACTGGGCATAGGCTCGCGGCACGCGGGCGCGACTGTTGTTTTGCCGATCCCGGTGATCGCCCTCGGCACGGTGTTCCCGACGCGGGACGGCTGCCCGGTGCCCACCGGGCCGCCGCCGCTGGTTTTCGTTACCCCCGTCATAGTTTTGACTGCGTCCGCGCAGGGAATCGCAGTGATTGTGGTCGAGCGGATCAGCAGGCAACACCTGACGCGCAGTAGACCCGCAGCGGCTTTCGTCGCGCCGGCGGGCGGCGACGCCGCGGCAGTGCCGCGGGCGTACCAATCCGGCCCGACCCGTGGCCGCGTCGGTGAGTTCGCCCGAATGCGGTCGGACGGCGACGCCCAACGACTCACCAGCGCGCACCACGTATGGACGACCCGGCTATGGGCGACCGGGGCCCGGCAAGTCGGACGGCCCCTCCCGCCGGCCCCACCAGGCGCCACCAAGCGATGCCGCATACCGGCGGCAAACCCTGATGATCGATGAAAGGACTTACATGTCAAGCACCTTCGCGCCCTGGATCAAGCACATGCCGGGGCCAGAACGACAACCTCACCGCGGCGCCATCGTGGTGTTCCCGCACGCCGGGGCGGCGGCCGCCAGCTACCGGAAATTGGCGACGGCCCTGGCCGCCGGGGGCGACACGTTCATCGTCCAGTACCCGCAGCGGGCCGAGCGGCTCAACCACCCTGCGCCGCGAGATATCCACGACCTGGCCTTGGGCTTGTTTCAGGCCGGCCCGTGGCACCGGGCGGCGCCGTTGCGGCTGTTCGGGCACAGCATGGGTGCGGTGGTGGCGTTCGAGTTTGCCCGGATCGCCGAACAGCGCGGTATCGCGGTGCGCAAGCTGTGGGTGTCGGCCGGGCCGGTGCCGTCCGCGGTCGCTGATCTACCCGAGCTGCCCACCAGTGATACCGAGCTGCTGGCCGACCTTGCCAACATGGGCGGGACCGACCCCCGGCTGTTGGCCGACGAGGAGTTCGCCGAGTTACTGACCAATGCGGCGCGGTGCGACTACCAAGCGCTCAACCGCTACGACTGCAGCAACGGGGTGCGCATTCGCGCCGATATTCACGTCATCGGTGGCCGGCATGACAACCGGGTTGATTCCGGGTCGCTGCACCGGTGGGCCAACCACACCGACGGCAAGTTCACCCTGTCCTTTTTCGACGGCGGGCACTTCTACATCAACGACCACACCAACACCGTCGCCAACCGCGTCGTCACCAATGTCTGATGCCGCCTCGGCGGCACATCGGATGGGCGCTGACGGGGCCGGGACGGACGACGAGCCGCGCGAAACCCGTTGACAGCGATGAGCGTGCCGGCCCGGCAATCCCGCATTCGATCGGAGGCTAACACGTGCCAGTCCAGCTACGGCCCGCTCGAGCGCGGCAGACGCTTCGCAACGGCAACGCATCCAACGGCGATGTGGCGCCGGACAACTGGTTGTCGTCCATGGACCAAGCCATGTTCGCGCTGCTGCGTGCCCTGGACCGCGCCGCTGTCGTCCAGTGTGTGTGGGTATACGAACACCGCGTCGACGTCGAGGCACTCAAGCGTTTCCACCACAACCTCGGCCATGGATTGCTGGGGCGGCGCATCGAACGCTCGCCACTGCCGTTCGCCAACCATCGGTGGGTCTGTGATCGGGGCCCGGCCGACATGGATGTGGCCGAACGCCCGCGTTCACGCGGTGAGCTCAGCGACTGGATCGACGAGCGCGCACAGGAACCGATCGATCCCGAGCTTGGACCCGCTTGGCATCTGGGGGTCTTGCCGCTGACCGACGGCTCGACCGCGATCAGCCTGGTGGCTTCGCACTGCCTGATCGACGGGCTGGGGATCGGCCTGGCGGTTGCCGAGGCGGCCATCGGCAAGAAGCGCAACCTCGGTTACCCACCGCCGCGTTCCCGCACCCGGCTGCGGGCGCTTGTCCAGGACGCGCGCCAAACCGTCCGGGGCGCGCCCGAGGTCGGTCGGGCTCTTGCCGGGGCGGCGAAGGCCGCGCGTCGTCGTCGCCAGGAGGAGGCGCCCGCCACCGCGTCGGCGCCGCCACGGCCCGTCGCCGCCGGGAGCCCGTGTGGCGCCGAACGTGACGAACGTGTCGTGGTGCCGGCCATAGCCATTCATGTCGATCTGGATCAGTGGGATGCGCGCGCCATCGCGCTGGGCGGAACCAGCCACCATCTGGCCGCCGCCCTGTCGGCCAAACTTGGCGAACGGATGGGCCGCCGGCGTGCTGGCGACGGCATGGTCACCTTGCAGGTGCCGCTCAGTGATCGCACCGAACATGACACCCGGGCCAACACGCTGTCGTTCGTGAGCGTGAGCGTGGACCCGAGCGGGGTGACGACCGACCTGTCCGACACCCGCGCGGCCATCAAGCAGGTGTTCAACACCCTGCGCGAAACCCCGGAAGTGGCATCGCCGATGCTTCCGCTTGCGCCGCTGGTGCCGTTCGTCCCGAAGCGGTCCTTGAAGCGGCTCGCCGAGGCGGCGTTCGCCTATGGCGATCTGCCCGTGGCGTGTTCGAGTCTCGGCGATCTGGCCGCCGTGGCTGCCTGCCCGGACGGCACCGAGGCCGAGTACGCATTCGGCGGTGGCATCATCCAACACGTCAAGCGCGACCATCTCGAGCGTCACGGTGAGCTATCGCTGGTATTCGTGCGGATCAGCGGCAAGATGTGCATCACCGTTGTCGCGTACCAGGCCCGCCAGGTCTGCTCCAAGCCCCAACTGCGTGAGCTGGCGGCCCGAACTCTCGCCGAGTTCGATCTCAGCGGGGTAATCGAATAAACCGGGCGCTCATAGCAAACTCATTAAAACCGTCAACTGTGTTAGACGTATATCTTCGCGGGTACACCACGTTCATGCCGTTCATGACCTTCGCGTGGTTGCCGCGTGAGTGAACCGATCGCCAGAGACGGATCCAGCGGTACGGGACCGGCGATCACGCGGCCGACGAATGCCAAGTTGCCGCCGGCGCCACCGCGGGTAATCCCCAAAGGGCTGCAGGGCATCGCGTTTTTCGCGACGCGCCGCTGGGCCACCGAGCAGCTCGCCCACCGCTACGGCGGTGCGTTCCGGCTCGATGTCCCGGTGTTCGGACGCCTGGTTGTCGTGGCCGACCCGCGGCTGGCCAAACAGGTATTCAGCAGCAGGACAGACGAACTCGGCGCCATCCAGCCGAACTTGAGCCGGCTGCTGGGCTCGGGTTCGGTATTCGGGCTCGACGGCGACGAGCATCGACGGCGCCGAAAGCTGCTGGCCCATCCGTTCCGCGCCAGTAACATGCAGAACTACGAGCGGATCGTCGAACAGGAAACCCTGCGGGAAATCGCCGACTGGCCCGACGGTAAGGCATTCTCCACCTTGCCGGCGATGAAGCGCATCACCCTCAACGTGATCTTGCGCGCCGTCTTCGGCGCCGAAGGAGATGACTTCGACGAACTACGGCAGGTCATCATACCGTGGGCGAAATGGGGTTCGCGGTTGTCGACGCTGCCCCTGCCGGCCCGCACCTATGGGCGCTACACCCCGTGGGGCCGGCTGGCCGAATGGCGGGGCAAGTACGACGCGATCATCGACAGAATCATCGACAAAGCGCAATCAGATCCGCAGTCGGGCAAGGATATGCACGACCGCGGCGACATTCTCTCGCTGCTGCTGCGCAGTGCCTACGACGACGGTTCGGCCATGTCGCGCAAGGACGTTCGGGACGACCTGCTCACTCTTCTGGTCGCCGGCCACGAAACCACCGCCACCACCTTGGCGTGGGTGTTCGAACGGCTGACCCGCCAGCCCGAGCTGTTGTCGGCGCTCGTCGCGGAGGCTGACACCGACGATAACGAGTTGCGGCACGCGGCGATCTACGAGGTGCAGCGCACCAGGTCGGTGATCGACTTCTCCGGTCGCCGGGTACGGGCGCCGGCATTCGAGCTGGGCGAGTACGTCATACCCCAGGGCTATTCCATCGTCGTCAGCCTTTCGCGGTGCCACGCCGACGCCGACACGTTCCCTAATCCGGATCGCTTCGATCCGCGACGCTACATCGACGGCAAGCCGTCGCCCTTTGCCTGGGTTCCGTTCGGGGGAGGGACCCGTCGGTGCGCGGGGGCGGCATTCGCCAAGATGGAAATGAACGTGGTATTGCGAACCATTCTGCGCCACTTGACTATTGAGACCACCACGGCGCCACCGGAGAAGATACGTGCGGGCGGCCTCGGATTCCTGCCGAAGGACGGCGGGCGGATCGTCGTGCACCACGTCAGGCGCTGACCGGTCACCGGATCACAGCGGTGCGGTCGAATCGCGCGGTCAGATCCCAACTCGGCGCCGGGCGACGCTCTGCCCCCGGGCACAGGGGTGGCGATGGCCCGGGGGCAGAGCGGGGCTGCGTTCAGGGAACAAGTGCCCAGAACGGATGGGTGACCGACCACAGCGGGTGGGTCAGATCTTCGGTGTAGTGGTAGACGGGGTGGGTCGGCGGCGGAACCGGGTGCATCGGAGCGACTCCCGGGCGCATCGGAGTTTCGGCGGAGTCCATCGGTCCCCGACCGGGGTGCAGCGGTGCGGCGTTCACCGGAGCCCCACCCGGATGCATCGGGCCCAGGGCCGGCTGTCCAGGGGCGGCCGAGGCCGTCGCGGTACCCGCAAACGTTCCCGCAAGCGAAAGGCCAAGGGCGCAGAGGACACCCGCCGACAAGGTGCGAATCGTTGACATGTCGAACTCCCTTCGGTTCGGTGCTGTTCGGCTCGAAAAGCCCGGGTTGTCGACGCTGAATGAACCGCGTCCGGCGTTAGCCCCGTTGCCATGGTGTCGAGCCGACCCGCCCCTCTCGTTTGTCATATATGGTTGACAATATGACGGTAGGACCACTCCGGCTATATTGTCAACCATAGTTGATTAATGTGACCGTTGTCGCATCCTGCGGTTGACTGGGCTTCGCACTTTGGAGCGCAACGGGTTTCATGACTCTCGGCACCGCCTCACGCGCCTGCTGCCGGCGCATGCACAGTTCCGCTCAGCATGTTGACAGCACATTCACGGCGCTGGAACGGAATTCGTCCGGCTTCCTGGCTTATCGTCACCGCCATGTATGTAACCGCGGAGGCCGGCGGCGGCGCAGGGGCCGCCGTCGGGACGGGTGAGCCCAGCCCGCTGGCAACGCCCATGAGAAGGGTGGCCCTGTCCTGCGCCGTCGGCTCGGCGGTCGAGTACTACGACTTCTACATCTACGGCACCGCGGCCGCGCTGGTGTTTCCCTCGGTGTTCTACCCCGGCCTCGGTCCGACGATGGCCACCGTCGCCTCGATGGGAACATTCGCGACGGCGTTTCTGTCGCGGCCGTTCGGTGCGGCGGTCTTCGGGCATTTCGGGGACCGGCTGGGCCGTAAGAAGACCTTGGTCGCCACGTTGCTGATCATGGCCATGGCGACCGTTGCCGTCGGCGTTGTTCCGGCGACCGCCACCATCGGGGCGCTGGCCCCGCTGATTCTGATACTGCTGCGCCTGCTGCAGGGTTTCGCCGCCGGCGGTGAATGGGCCGGATCGGCGCTGTTGAGTGCCGAGTCAGCACCCCCGCACAAACGCGGCTATTACGGGATGTTCACCGCAATCGGCGGCGGCATCGCACTGGTACTCAGCGGCCTCACCTTCTTGGTCGTGAACTACACGCTCGGAGCTGACAGCTCCGCTTTCCTGCGCTGGGGATGGCGTGTCCCATTCCTACTGAGCGCAGTGCTGGTCGTCATAGCCCTGTATATGCGCCTGAAGATCAGCGAGACCCCGGTCTTCGCCACCGAGATGGCCAGGACTGATGCTGGGAATGCAACCCCTAGCCCCGCTCCGTTGACGGAAGTGCTGCGCCGCCAGCCCCGTGAACTGGTCCTGGCTGCGGGTTGCGTGCTTGCCGTCTTCGGCTGCCTGTATCTGGCCAGCACCTACCTTCCCTCGTACGCACAAACCCGCTTGGGCTATTCGCGCGACTTCATCCTGCTGGTCGGGGTGCTGGGCGGGCTGACCTGCATCGTGTTCGTATCGATGACGGCCGTGCTGTGCGACCGGTTCGGGCGCCGGCGCCTCATGCTCGCCGGGTGGGCCGTGGGCCTTCCATGGTCGCTGTTGGTGATGCCGCTGATCGATTCCGGTGATCGCACCTGGTTCGCGGTCGCGATCCTGGGCGTTTACGCCATCGCGGCGGCTGGTTTCGGACCCGTCGCCGCCCTGATCCCCGAATTGTTCGCCACCCGCTACCGCTACACCGGCACCGCCCTATCGATCAACGTCGCCGGCATTGCCGGGGGAGCGGCGCCGCCGTTGGTCGCCGGCACCCTGGTGGCCCTCTATGGCAGCTGGGCGGTCGGCGTGATGATGGCCGCTCTGGTGGCGGTCAGCCTGGTGTGCACCTATCTGCTTCCAGAAACAACCGGAACCACATTCGGCTCGGTTATTGAGCGCTAGTTGGCGTGCAGATCCTCGTTGAGGGTGATGCCTTCCCGGTCGCGGGATCTCACCTCGACGGCGCCGGTGACCGAGTTGCGCCGGAACAGCAGATTGTTGCGGCCGGAAAGTTCGCGTGCCTTGACCGCGGTGCCGTCGGGCATGGTGACCTTGGTGCCGGCGGTGACGTAGAGGCCGGCCTCCACCACGCAGTCGTCGCCCAAGGAGATGCCCAGCCCGGCGTTGGCGCCGAGCAGGCAGCGTCTGCCGATCGAAATGACCTCGGTGCCCCCGCCGGACAGGGTCCCCATGATCGATGCGCCACCGCCGATGTCGGAGCCGTCGCCTACGAGCACACCCGCCGAGATGCGGCCCTCGACCATTGAAGCGCCCAGGGTTCCGGCGTTGTAGTTGACGAAGCCCTCGTGCATGACGGTGGTGCCCGGCGCCAGGTGGGCGCCAAGCCGCACCCGGTCGGCGTCGGCGATGCGCACCCCGGTGGGCAGGACGTAGTCGACCATCCGCGGGAACTTGTCGACGCCGTAGACCGTGACGGTTCCGTGGCGGCGCAGCCGGGCCCGCACCGCTTCGAAACCCTCGATGGCGCATGGTCCGCGGTTCGTCCACACCACGTTCGTCAACACCCCAAACAAGCCGCCGGCGTTCAGCCCGTGCGGCGCCACCAATCGGTGCGAGAGCAGATGCAGCCGCAGGTAGGCGTCGAACGCGTCGGCGGCGACATCGGCCAGCGAGCCGATGACGGTGTAGACCGCCACGACCTCGGTGCTGCGATCGTCGTCGCGGCCGACCAGCGCGACCAACTCGGGCGGGATGTCGGACAGCGCCAGTCGGGAGGTTCCGCTGCTGTCCGATTCGGTCAGCTCCGGCGCGGGGAACCAGGTATCGAGGACCGATCCGTCGGCGGCGAGGGTCGCCAAGCCGATGCCTGCTGCTCCAGTCACGCCTCGACACGCTACTTGCCTGCGCGAGCAGCCGCAGAATCGCACCCCAGGCCTGTGGGGAGTGCGATTGTGTGTCTGCTCGGCGCTCTAGGCTGGGAGCGTGCTGGACTTGCGCGGTGATCCGATCGCATTGACCGCGGCCTTGGTCGATATCCCCAGCGAGTCGCGCAACGAGGCCCGCATCGCCGACGAGGTGGAAGCCGCGCTGCGGGCTCAGACAACCGGCTTCGAGATCATCCGCAACGGCAACGCCGTGCTCGCACGCACCAGCCGCAGCCGGCCGTCGCGGGTTCTGCTGGCCGGGCACCTCGACACCGTTCCGCCGGCCGGCAACCTGCCCAGCCGGCTCGAGAACGGCGAGCTGTACGGCTGCGGCACCGCCGACATGAAATCCGGTGACGCGGTCTTCCTTCATCTGGCCGCCACCGTCGCCGAACCGGTGCACGATCTGACGCTGGTGTTCTACGACTGCGAGGAAATCGAAGCTGCGGCAAACGGTCTGGGCCGCATCGAGCACGAGTTGCGCGACTGGCTGTCGGCCGACGTGGCCATCTTGGGCGAGCCGACCGCCGGCTATATCGAGGCCGGCTGCCAGGGCACGCTGCGCGTCGTGATCAGCGCCACCGGAACCCGCGCCCATTCGGCGCGTTCGTGGTTGGGCGACAACGCAATTCACAAACTGGGTGCGGTCCTGGACCGGTTGGCGCGATACCGGGCGCGCAGCGTCGACATCGACGGTTGCAGCTACCGCGAGGGTTTGTCGGCGGTGCGCGTCGACGGCGGTGTGGCCGGCAACGTGATTCCCGATCGCGCGTCGGTCACCGTCAACTACCGCTTTGCCCCCGACCGGTCGGTGGCCGCAGCCCTGCAGCACGTCCATGACGTCTTCGACGGGCTCGACGTGCAGATCGAGCAGACCGACGCCGCCTCGGGTGCCCTGCCCGGGCTGTCGGAGCCGGCCGCCAAAGCACTGGTCGAGGCCGCCGGCGGGCAGGTCCGGGCGAAGTACGGCTGGACCGACGTGTCGCGGTTCGCGGCACTGGGTATACCCGCGGTCAACTACGGTCCCGGCGATCCCAACCTGGCCCACCGTAGCGACGAACGGGTGCCGGCCGCCCAGATCACGGTGGCCGTGGACATGCTGCGGCGCTACTTGAGCGGCTAACCCGGCCGGTTCGCGGCCCTGGTTGCTGCTGCCGCTGCGTCTGCGGCCGCGGCGGCCATCCCGATCGTGGCCAGCTCCTCGGCCGCGGCGGTCAGCGCGGCAGCGTCGCGGTCGCCCAACGCACGGGCCTGTTTGGCAACGAGATCGCCCACGCGGCAGTCGATCTCGGCTGCCAGCCGGGTCACGGGGACTACCGCCCGGATGTCGCCGAGGCGAATGGCGTCATGCCAGGCCCGCAGTGCCACCGTCGACTGCCCGCCTCGTTCGGCGGTTCGCGCCGCCTCGCGCGCATCGGCGATGGCGCCGGCCTTGTCCCGAGCGGCGGCTTTGGTCCACGCGCGGGCCAGCATCAGTTCGGGGGCGAACAGCGCTGACTTGGTTCCGTGCCGGGTCTCGGCGCGCCGCAGCGCTTTCGCGGACTCGGCGATGCGGCCTTGCTGTGCGATGGCAGTGGCCAGCAGCATCAATGACAGCGGACCCCAGGAATAGCCGGTGCGTTCCAGCTCGGCGGCGGCAGGCTCCAATAGCGTTGCCGCAGAATCGAATTCACCCTTAGTGAGTAGCACATACGCCAGCAACACCTCGCCGATGGCTCGACCGGGCTGTTGCAGCTCGGCGAAGTCGGTGAACTGCTGGGCCAGCGCCTGAGCCCGGGCAGTCTCACCCGCCATCAGTAATGCGGTGATCTGTGCCAGGCCCACGGTGAACCGCAGCAGCCCGGGATGTTCAGCGGCCGAGGCCCGTTGGGCCAGCGGCTCGACGTCGCGGAAGCGACCCATCCGTGCCGAGGACAGCGCGGCGGCGCTGGCCGCCCACGCCACGGCCGTGTCACCGGGGGACGGCTGGGACAACACCTGGTCGGCCAGCGTGATGGCCCGCGGCAGGTTTCCGGCGTTCATGGCGAACGTTGCCGTCAGCGCGTCCAGCTCGGCCTGCGCGGTGGGCTCGCTGATCCGGCCGCGCGTGGTCTGCAGGAACGCCGTGGCCCGCTCCGGTTCGCCGAGCATCCAGAACTGGTTGGCGGCCCGCGGCACCGCCCACGCCATCAGCTCGGCCTCGGACAGACCGGCAGGGTCCACGGCCGCCAGCACCCCCGCGGCTTGCCGGCCGCGTCCCTGCCAGCTCAGCGCCTGGGCCAGCACCAGTCGCGCGTCCAGTCCGGCCGATCGATCCAGCGCCGCTCGCGCCAACCGCTCGGCCAGCCGCACGTCGCCCAGGCGCAGCGCCTGCTGCGCGGCGGCGACCACCTCGTCCACCGGTTGCTCGGCTTCGCTGTCCAGACTGCCCAGGGCCAACGCCGCCAGCCGCAGCCGGTCACTAAGGTGTCCGATGGAATGCCGCGACAACAACATGACTACCTCGGTTCGCCGTCGTCGCGCGCCCTCTTCGCCCAGCACGGCACGCGTGCGTTCGGCGAACAACGGGTGAGCCGTATAGACCACCGGATCGTCGGCGCGCCCGCCGCGTACCCGGGTTTCCGCGGCGCCCAACTGCTCGGCCTGCTGCACGGCGCCATCACCGGCGAGCACCGTGAGATCGGCAAGCGACAAGGGCTCTGCAATGGCGAGATAATCCAGCACCGACCGAGCCGGGGCGGGCAGCTCGGCGATGAATTCGTCGACCTCGGCCGGCGCGGTTGGTCCGCCCGGCGGCTCGATGTCGATCCGATCCAGCAAACAGTCGGTCCACAGCGCTGTGATGGCCTCGGGCGCGGCCGGGGTAACCGGGGTAGCGGGGGTATCCGGGGTGCGCGCGGTGACGATCATCCGGGCCGCGCCGGTCAGCGCCAACTGGTACACCAGGGTGGCGGACAGGATGTCCAGATCGTGGGCGTCGTCGACGATGAGCAGCAGCTTGCCTTGCGTAGCGTCAGCACACAGCGATGCCCGGGCGGCCCGCAGTAGGGCGGCCGGCTTGCCAATTTCGGCGATGCTCACCAGATGGCCGAAGGCGCCGAACGGAACCACGCGCTCGGTCGGGGTGCCGATGACCCAGCGGATCAGCGTGGTCGGGTACCGGCGGCAGAATTGTTCGGCGGCCAACCGGGCCAGCGTGGATTTGCCGACTCCGTCGGGTCCGAGGACGACTGCCCCACCGCCAGCGGATGCGTCACCCAGGGCGGCTTCCAACCGCTCCAGCGCGGCCGCCTGTTGCGGGACGTTCCATCGAATGGGCACCGCTGAAATCTTATGGCGCTCGATCAAGCGGGGCGCAATGGCGGCCCACTTCTGTTCGCGTTCCGCCGCACCCGGAGCCGGTGTTGGTCTACGTTTCGGTATATGTGCCCAAGACTCGACTCAACCGAACACGAGTGGGCCGTATGTGTCTACTGCGCGGCCGGACCCACGCACCCGGAATTGCTCGAGCTCGCTGCGGAGCTTGGAGAGGCGATCGCCGACTCCGGCTGGACCCTGGTCTGGGGTGGCGGCAACCTTTCGGCCATGGGCGCTGTCGCGGGGGCGGCGCACGCACGCGGCGGGCGGACGGTCGGCGTGATTCCCAAGTTGCTGATCCGTCGCGAACTGTCCGACGCGGATGCGGCCGCCGAACTGATCGTCACCGACACGATGCGCGAGCGTAAGCACATCATGGAGGGACGCGCCGACGGATTCATCGTGCTGCCAGGTGGTCTGGGGACGCTGGATGAGCTTCTCGACGCCTGGACTACCGGCTATCTGGGTATGCACAGCAAACCGATCGTGATGCTCGACCCGTGGGGGCACTACGACGGTCTGCTGGCGTGGCTCAACGGACTGGTGGACGCCGGTTACGTCGCGCAGGCAGCAATGGAGCGGCTGAGCGTAGTCGATAAGGTGGGCGCGGCGCTGGAGCTGTGCGCACCCTCGTGACCGGGCATGGGCGCCGCGCCCCGTCACTTTTCACGAGCGAATCGAGGAACAAGGTGTCCGACCACCAAGGTGGCGCGCGCGCACGGGTCAAGCTCAGCGACGTCGCAGCCCGGGTGCCGGGCGTACTGGCCGACACACCGTCGATAGTGCGGGGGGCGGTGACCGGCTTGCTGGCCCGGCCGACGTCCAAGGCGTCGATCGGGAGTGTTTTCCAGGACCGGGCAGCCCGTTTCGGTGACCGGGTCTTCGTGAAATCCGGCGAGCAGCAGTTGACCTATCGCGAGGCCAACGCGACCGCCAACCGGTACGCCGCGGTGCTGGCCGCGCGAGGTGTCGGCCCCGGCGACGTGGTCGGCATCATGCTGCGCAACTCGCCCAATACGGTGCTGGCCATGCTGGCCGTCGTCAAGTGCGGCGCCGTTGCAGGGATGCTCAACTACCACCAGCGGGGTGAGGTGCTCGCCCACAGTCTGGGCCTGCTTGACGCCAAGCTGCTGCTCACTGAATCGGACCTGGTCAGCGCCATCAGTGAAAGCGGTGGCCCGGCCGGCGAGGTGCTGACCGTCGACGACCTGGAGCGCTTTGCCGCGACCGCGCCCGCGCATAACCCGGCTTCGGCTGCGGCGGTGCGAGCCAAAGACACCGCCTTCTACATTTTCACGTCGGGCACCACGGGGTTCCCCAAAGCCAGCGTGATGACTCACCACCGGTGGCTGCGGGCGCTGGCGGTGTTCGGCGGCATGGGACTGCGGCTGAAGAGCTCGGACACGCTGTACAGCTGCCTGCCGCTGTACCACAACAACGCGCTGACGGTGGCGGTGTCGTCGGTGATCAATTCCGGAGCGACGCTGGCGCTGGGCAAGTCGTTCTCGGCGTCGCGGTTCTGGGACGAGGTGATCGCCACCGAGGCCACGGCGTTCATCTACATCGGGGAGATCTGCCGTTATCTGCTCAACCAGCCGACCAAATCGACCGACCGGGCGCACCGGGTACGGGTGATCACCGGCAACGGCCTGCGGCCGGAGATCTGGGACGAGTTCACCCAACGGTTCGGCATCGCGCGCGTCTGCGAGTTCTATGCCGCCAGCGAGGGGAACTCCGCGTTCATCAACATCTTCAACGTGCCCAGGACCACCGGTGTGTCGCCGATGGCGCTGGCCTACGTGGAATACGACCCGGATACCGGCGCCCCGCTGCGTGACGACAGCGGCCGGGTACGCCGGGTGCCCCCCGGTGAGCCGGGGCTGTTGCTCAGCCGGGTCAACCGGCTGCAGCCGTTCGACGGCTACACCGACCCGGCGGCCAGCGAAAAGAAGTTGGTGCGCAATGCATTTCGGGACGGCGACTGCTGGTTCAACACCGGTGACGTGATGAGTCCGCAGGGTATGGGGCACGCCGCGTTCGTCGACAGGCTGGGCGACACCTTCCGGTGGAAGGGCGAGAACGTCGCCACCACGCAGGTCGAAGCGGCGGTATCGGCCGACCCCTCAGTCGAGGAGTGCACGGTCTACGGCGTGGAGGTGCCCAACACCGGCGGCCGCGCCGGCATGGCCGCGATCAAGCTGCGCGACGGCGCCGAGTTCGACGGGCAGTCCCTGGCCCGGGCCGTCTACGGTCAGTTACCCGCCTACGCGCTGCCGCTGTTCGTGCGAGTAGTCGAGTCGATGGCGCACACCACGACGTTCAAGAGCCGCAAAGTGGAGCTGCGCCAGCAGGCTTACGGCGCCGAGGTCGAGGATCCGCTCTACGTGCTGGCCGGCCGCGACGAAGGATACGTGCCCTACTACGCCGAATACCCCGACGAAGTGGCGGCCGGTCAACGCCCTCGGGCGTGACGGCGCCGGGCAGCGCACCGCGTCGATCTCTCTAGTTGGCGGCCGCTGGGCGCGCCAGCATTGTCGTCGAGCCTGCGCTGACGGCGTCGAAACTGCGGCCACAGCCCTTGAGCCCAAGCTCGAGGAGTAGCGCTGAGCGCAGGCTGGATGGTCCGGCACTATGTAGACGTGCACGCAATGCTGTGCGGCCGCCCGGTCGCCGCGGATCGCCCGCTGATCATGGCGATCGTCAACCGCACCCCGGATTCGTTCTACGACAAGGGGGCGACCTTCAGCGAAGGGGCCGCCCGAGAAGCCGTCCACCGGGCCATCGACGAGGGCGCCGACGTCATCGATGTCGGCGGCGTCAAAGCCGGACCCGGGCAGGACGTCGATGCCGCCACCGAAATCGCCCGGCTGCTGCCTTTCGTCGAGTGGCTTCGCGATGCCTACCCCGATCAGCTGATCAGCGTGGACACCTGGCGCTCGGAGGTGGCCCGGCTGGCGTGTGCGGCCGGCGCCGATCTGATCAACGACACCTGGGGCGGTATCGACCCCGCGACAGCCGGCGTCGCGGCCGAGTTCGGTGCCGGCCTGGTGTGTGCCCACACCGGGGGAGCGCTGCCGCGCACCCGCCCATTCCGGGTCAGCTACGGCACCACGACCCGCGGTGTGGTCGACGATGTCATCCGCGAGGTCACCACGGCGGCCGAGCGAGCGGTCGCGGCGGGAGTAGCCCGCGACCGGGTGCTCATCGACCCCGCCCACGATTTCGGGAAGAACACCTTCCACGGGCTGATGCTGTTGCGACACGTGGGCGATCTTGTTAAGACCGGGTGGCCGGTACTCATGGCTTTGAGCAACAAGGACTTCATCGGGGAGACTCTGGGGGTGGACGTGACCCAACGCCTTGAGGGAACACTGGCGGCCACCGCGCTGGCAGCGGCTGCAGGAGCACGCGTGTTTCGGGTGCACGAGGTCGCGGCCACCAGGCGGGTGCTGGAGATGGTGGCCTCCATTCAGGGGACGCGGCCGCCGGCGCGCACGGTGAGAGGGCTCGCATGACGGCATCGGAGTTGGTCGCCGGCGACCTCACCCAGGACGCGGTTCGGGCCGCAAAACCCGGCGACATCTGGTTGTCGGACCGCAGCTGGAACCGTCCGCGCTGGACGATCGGCGAACTGGTGGCGGCCAAGGCCGGACGGACGATCTCGGTGGTGCTGCCCGCCCTCAACGAGGAAGAAACCATCGAGTCGGTGATCGAGAGCATCTCACCGCTGGTCCGCGGCACGTCAGGCCTGGTCGACGAACTGATCGTGCTGGATTCCGGCTCCACCGACGACACCGAGATCCGTGCTATCGCCGCCGGCGCCCGCGTCGTCAGCCGCGAACAGGCGCTGCCCGAGCTGCCGACTCGCCCGGGCAAGGGTGAAGCGCTGTGGCGTTCGCTGGCCGCCACCAGCGGTGACATCGTGGTGTTCGTCGACTCCGACCTCGTCAACCCGCACCCGATGTTCGTCCCGTGGCTGGTCGGCCCGCTACTCACCCGCGAGGGCATTCACTTGGTGAAGAGCTTTTACCGGCGTCCGCTGACCATCAGCGATGCCGGCGGAACCGCGGGCGCCACCGGTGGCGGCCGGGTTACCGAGCTGGTGGCGCGACCCCTGCTGGCGGCGCTGCGCCCCGAGCTGGGCTGTGTGCTGCAACCGCTGGGCGGTGAGTACGCGGCCAGCCGTGAACTGTTGACTTCGCTGCCGTTCGCGCCCGGCTACGGCGTGGAGATCGGACTGCTGGTCGACACTTTCGACCGGCTAGGTCTGGATGCGATCGCGCAGGTCAACCTCGGGGTGCGGGCACACCGCAACCGGCCGCTGGCCGAGCTGGGCGTGATGAGCCGCCAGGTCATCGCTACCTTGCTGTCCCGATGCGGAATCCCCGACTCCGGGGCCGGCCTGACCCAGTTCTTCGCCGCCGGCGACGGCTACACCGAGCACACCTGGCCGGTCTCGCTGGCCGACCGGCCCCCGATGAATGTGGTGCGGCCCCGCTGATCGCCGCCGATGTCGGTCTCTTAGGGCAAGATCGTCGGCGTGGCATTGGTATTGCTGTACCTGGTGGTGTTGGTCCTGGTGGCGGTCGTGTTGTTCGGTGCGGCAAGCCTGCTGTTCGGGCGCGGCGAGCACTTGCCGCCGTTGCCGCGGGCGACGACGGCGACGGTGCTGCCCGCGTCCGGCATCGCTGGGGCCGACGTCGATGCGGTCAAGTTCACTCAGGTGCTGCGCGGCTACAAGACCAGCGAGGTCGACTGGGTGCTGGATCGGCTCGGCCGCGAACTGGATGCACTGCGAAGCCAGCTGGCGGCCGTCCACGAATCGCCCGCCGGTGCGCCCGAGGTCGAGGGCACGCATGCAGCCGACGTCGACGCCGTCGCTCACGATCGCCCTAGCCCGACGTGAACGACGACGGGGTGGTGCGCTGTGGCTGGGCGGTGGTTCGCGCCGGGCCTGATGCCGAGCTCTACCGCAACTATCACGACCAGGAATGGGGGCGCCCGCTGCGCGGCGGGGTGGCGTTATTCGAGCGAATGAGCCTGGAGGCTTTCCAGAGCGGCCTGTCGTGGTTGACCATCTTGCGCAAACGGGAGAACTTCCGCCGGGCATTTTCCGGATTCGAGATCGAGACGGTCGCCCACTACACCGACGCCGATGTGCAGCGACTGCTGGCCGACACGGGCATTGTGCGCAACCGGGCCAAGATCGAGGCGACGATCGCCAACGCGCGGGCCGCTGCCGAGCTCGGGTCAGCACACGACCTGTCGGAGCTGTTGTGGTCGTTCGCGCCCCCGCCCCGGGGGCGGCCGGCAGCCCTGTCTGAAATCCCCACAGCCACTGCGGAATCCACGGCCATGGCGCGCGAACTGAAACGACGGGGATTTCGCTTCGTCGGGCCCACCACGGCCTATGCGTTGATGCAGGCAACCGGCATGGTGGACGATCACGTCCGGACGTGTTGGGTGCCTCCGCGGTGAGGCGGCGGCACTGAGCCGGCGATCGGGGACAGCAAGACTTCACGAACAGACGGGCTGTGGCCATCTCGTGAGGCTGAGCGCCGATAATCTCGCCCCCGGGGGACCAGCATGTGCGTAGGTCAGCCCTGAGCGGCCACAGAACCGGGTCTTGTGCACCGGGTGAACCGGAATAGGGAACAATAGAGGGGTGATTTGGCAGTTCAATGTCGGGTACGGCTGGGAATCCGCTTACGGTGCATGCTCGGCGCCGACCAGGTCCGCGAGCGCGGGCCAGCTCGAATCTGGAGGGAGCACTCGATGGCGGCGATGAAGCCCCGGACCGGCGACGGTCCTCTGGAAGCAACCAAAGAGGGGCGCGGCATCGTGATGCGGGTACCACTCGAGGGCGGCGGCCGTCTCGTCGTGGAGCTGACGCCCGACGAGGCCGCGGCGCTCGGTGATGAACTGAAGAGCGTTACCAGCTGAATCAGCTCCGGGCGAATGGTGTGTCACCGGCACACCTTCCGATAGACGTCCAGCGTCTGCCCGGCGACCTGTGCCCAGGAGAATTCCTCGATGCAGCGCTGACGTCCCGCCTTGCCGTAGCGCTCGGCCTGGGCAGGATCGGCGACGATCGCATTGACCGCCTCGGCTAACCGGGCCTCGTAACCGGCCGGGTCGGCTGGATCGTAATGCACAAGGGACCCGGTGACCCCGTCGGCGACCACTTCGGGCACCCCGCCAACGTCGGAGGCCACCACCGCGGTCGCGCAGGCCATTGCCTCCAGGTTGACGATCCCTAATGGCTCGTATACCGATGCGCATACGAAAACTATTGCAGCAGAAAGTATTTCACGTAGCTTTCCGATCGGGAGGATGTCGCGGACCCAGAACACGCCGGTGCGGGTGCGGGCCAGTTGGGACACCGCGGACCTCACCTCGTCGGCTATCTCGGGGGTATCTGGAGCGCCAGCGCACAGCACCACCTGAATATCCGGGCTGAACTGGTGTGCGGCCGCCAGCAAATGGGGAACTCCTTTTTGCCGGGTGATTCGGCCGACGAACACCACGATCGGCCGGCTTGGATCGACTCCGAGCTCGGTCAGGACCGACCCGGTTCGCACGGGGCCGGCCGGATACCACACGTCGGTGTCGATCCCGTTGCGGATGACGTGCACCACATCCGGGTCCAGCGTCGGATAGACGCGCAGGAGGTCGTCGCGCATGCCCGCGCTGACGGCGATGACGGCGTCGGCGGCCAGCACGGCGGTGTTTTCCACCCAGGACGAGATCTGATAGCCGCCGCCCAGTTGCTCGGCTTTCCACGGCCGCATCGGCTCGAGCGAGTGTGCGGTCAAGACATGCGGGATGTCGTGGAGCAGCGCGGCCAGATGGCCCGCCAGACCGGTGTACCAGGTGTGTGAATGCACCACCGTGGCCCCGCTCGCGGCGTTGGCCATCACCAAGTCCGCGGACAGGGTGGACAGTGCCGGGTTGGCGTTGCGCAGCCGCGGGTCGGGCTGATGAGTGACGGCTCCCGGACGAGGCGCGCCCATGCAGTGCACGTCGACCGCGCACAAACGCCGCAGTTGGGATACCAGTTCGGTGACGTGTACCCCGGCTCCGCCGTAGACCTCCGGTGGGTATTCCCGAGTCATCATCGCTACCCGCATACGCAGCACCGTAGTTCGGCGACGAGACGGCCCGGATCGCGGGCAGTTGAGGAGCCGGATGTGTGGGTGGTGTCGGCGACGAGACGGCCCGGATCGCGGGCAGTTGAGGAGCCGGATGTGTGGGTGGTGTCGGCGACGAGACGGCCCGGATCGCGGGCAGTTGAGGAGCCGGTCGACCGGGCCAATTGCGTTGGCCACCAGCCCGTCACAATGGCGTCTAGTCGGGATGCCCCTGGCAGTGGCTCGCGGGTGCCGATAGGTTTGAGGCCATGAGGGAAGCGCCACACGTGCTGGGCATCGTTTTGGCCGGCGGTGAGGGCAAGCGGCTTTATCCCTTGACAGCGGATCGGGCCAAACCCGCGGTTCCCTTCGGCGGCGCTTACCGGTTGATCGATTTCGTGCTTTCCAATCTCGTCAACGCCCGATACCTCAGGATCTGCGTTCTGACCCAATACAAGTCACATTCACTGGACCGTCACATTTCGCAGAATTGGCGTTTGTCGGGTTTGGCCGGTGAATACATCACCCCGGTACCGGCACAGCAGCGGCTGGGCCCGCGCTGGTACACCGGCTCCGCCGACGCCATCTACCAGTCGCTCAATCTCATCTACGACGAAGATCCCGACTACCTGGTGGTTTTCGGAGCCGACCACGTGTACCGGATGGATCCCGAACAGATGGTCCGGTTCCACATCGACAGCGGAGCCGGCGCTACGGTAGCCGGGATCCGGGTTCCACGGGCCAGCGCCAGCGCGTTCGGCTGTATCGACGCCGACGACTCCGGGTCCATCCGCGGCTTCGTCGAGAAGCCCCTGGACCCCCCCGCCACGCCGGATGACCCAGCCACCACCTTCGTATCGATGGGCAACTACGTTTTCACCACCAAGGTGCTGATCGACGCAATTCGCGCCGACGCCGACGACGACCATTCGGATCACGACATGGGCGGGGACATCATCCCGCGGCTGGTCGATGACGGGATGGCGGCGGTCTACGACTTTTCCGATAACGATGTGCCCGGCGCCACCGACCGCGACCGGGCTTACTGGCGTGATGTAGGGACGCTGGACGCGTTCTACGACGCTCACATGGATCTGGTGTCGGTGCACCCAGTGTTCAACCTGTACAACCGGCGCTGGCCCATCCGAGGTGAATCGGAGAACCTGGCGCCGGCAAAGTTCGTCAACGGCGGTTCGGCGCAGGAGTCGGTGGTCGGCGCCGGCAGCATCATTTCGGCGGCTTCGGTGCGCAACTCGGTGTTGTCGTCCAACGTCGTGGTCGACGACGGCGCCATCGTGGAGGGCAGTGTGATCATGCCGGGCACCCGAGTCGGGCGGGGTGCGGTGGTACGCCATGCGATCCTGGACAAGAACGTCGTCGTGGGGCCTGGCGAGATGGTCGGAGTGGATCTGGACCGTGACCGGGAAAGGTTCGCCGTCAGCGCCGGCGGCGTGGTCGCGGTGGGCAAGGGCGTCTGGATTTAAGGCCCGGCGGCGGCGATACCGGCGATCGGGGAGGCTGGGGCACAGCAGGCCGTAGGCCGCCGATCCGCCGGGTCTGACCGGGTCAGGGGAGATCTCCGGGATCAGCAGGTGAGCGTCGTAGCGCGGGCCCCGGCGCAGCGTCACCCGGCTGCGCGGCGGGTCAGGATAGGCGGCCGGGAATTGACCCGTGAGCGGGTTGCGCGGGGACAACCACAGACCAACATCGGCACCGTGATCGCCGATAGATCGGGAACGATTGCGCGCCATACGTCATCACGCAGCGGATGATCGGCCTGCATCGGTTCCGGGTCGTAAGCCTGGCGGGTACGGCGCAGGTTGCCTGACCAAAACCGGATGAAGCCCGACTCACCGACTCCCCCTGGAAACGCCAAATCACGGTAGGCATCGGTGAAGCTCTCCCAGGGGCAGATCGCCGCAGCGCCGGGAGTTGCAGCGCGGCGACGACGCACTGACTGGTGGCCAGGTAGGACACTCCGTGCATGACCACCCGGCCGTCACTCCCGGGCTGGTCGGCCACCCACTGCACCAAATCGTAGGTGTCTTCGGCTTCCTGACGGGACAGCAGACTCCCGGTGCCGTTCGAGTGACCGCAGCCGCGCGAATCGGCATTGACCACGACGAACCCGTGTGCGGTCCACCATGCCGGGTCCGGCGCTTCCCAACCGGTCCGGGCGGGCAATGTCACCGGCTTGGGTTGGCGCAGCATGCGGTAGAACCGTGGGACGGTCCAGCGGCTGCGCGGCCTGGAGGACAGATCGTCCGTGCCGTACGGATGAATGCTGACCATGACCGGCCGGGCAGTCTCGCCATGTCGGAAAACGTTGACCCGCAATACAGTCCCGTCGCGGGTGATGACCTCGACGTCACGCTCGACGAGGACGTCGGCCGGGGATCGGTAACGGTGACCGGAGGTTTGACGATTCCGCGAATCCGGCTGAGTGCGTACCGAAGAGCGCCGGGACGGGTCTAGGGCGGGCGCCGGATCTCTGGCCACGCCGTCACCTTAGAACGTGCCGGCCTGGCAGCAACCGAATTCCGCTACTCCGATCCGGCGGACTACCAGACGTGGGGCAGTAGCCGATAGCGCACCCGTCGCATATATTCGCGATATCCATCCAGTTCCACGGCGAGTGCCTTCTCCTCGTCGAGGATGCGGAAAACAAGCATGAGCACACCTGGGACGACACCGAGCAGCCCCCACAAGGAGCCCAGCGCAAGGGGCATGCCCACCATCAAGATCACATTCCCGACGTACATCGGGTGCCGCACGAATCGATAGAAACCGCTGGACACTACGTTCTGACCGGCCTCCACCGTGACCGTCGCGGCGGCGTAGCTGTTCTGGACTACCACCAGCATGGCGATGGCAAGTCCGGTCGCCACCAGTAGGTCACCGACCAAACACAGCGCCGTTGGCACTGTCGACCAGCCGAACCGATGGTCGAGAGCGCTGACCACCATGATGGCGAAGACGCCGACGAAAGCGCCCATGATGATGAACTTCTGGGCTGTTCTGGTTTCCGCGCGCGGTCCGGCGTGCATGCGCCGCTGCAGTGCGGACGGGTTTGTCCGGGCCAGGTAGATGCCGGGCACGATCGTCGCGACCGCGAACACAGCGATGAAAACCCATGCCTGCCAATATTTGAACGTACCCGCAGGGTAAAACAGCACAAATCCGAACACGCCCAGGCCGACCAGACCTGAGACAACAGCTTGCACACCCGTTTTCATTTCCCTCTCGATGCTCTCGCTAAGTCCGCATATCGCGCCGTCGAAAAGCCGCGGCGCCCAACGCGATTAATCCCGTGTCCATAGCAAGCAGCCACAGCAGCGGCTCGGCGGTGAAGTCGCTGCCACCAACCCGCGGGTTGTGTGCGAACGGTTCCAAGTCCAGCAGCCACTGCGGGAAACCCGACAGCGAACCAAGCAGGTACAACGCGACGAAGCCGACCAGCACACCCCATGCCACCGGCGTGAACCGCGGTGCCACACCGAACAATGCGACGGTCACCGCCGACAGTAGCCAGACGCCCGGCAGCTGTACCGCGGCGGTGCCGACGGCGGTGGTCAGCTTGCCGCCGAGATCTCCGGCGGCGGCGCCGTGGGCGACTCCGGCAGCCAAGCCGGAGAGCAGTATCGCCGCCGCCGGCCCGGCCAGCGCAATCACCAAATGGCTTGACAGCAGGCGTATACGGGAAATCGATCCGGCCAGCAGGGTCTCGGCGCGCTGCGCGGCTTCCTCCTGGTGCAGGCGCAACGACAGCGAGACCGCGAACGCCGCGGCGACCATGCCCAGCATGGTGAAGCCGACCGCCACAAACGCTTGCTCTAAGACGCTGGTGCCGCCCAACCGCGCGACGATGTCGCGTACCGCGGTGCCGCTGCCCAACTCCTGTCCGATGCCATGCACCACGCTGCCGATCAACAGGCCATAAAGCGCCAGTCCCGCTGTCCAAACCAGTACCGCGGCGCGGTCGAGCCGCCACGTCAGCCCGAAGACGTTGCTCAGCCAGGGTGCGGCGGTGGCGGGACCGCCGCGTTCGGCGATGAGTCCGGAGCCGACGTCGCGGCCGCCCAGCAGGCGATAGGCCACCATGGTCAGCGCGGCGGCCGTCGCCAGATGCAGTAGCAGCACCCACCAGCGTTCACCCGCGTAGGGCCTGACCTGAAGCGACCACCCCAGTGGCGAGAACCACGACAGGCTGCCCGATCCGGCGTCACCGACGGCACGAAGCGCGAACACCGTACCGAGCACGCCGAACGCCACGCCGCGGGTCACCCGGGCGCTGGGCGACAGCTGCGCGGCTACGGCGGCTACGGCGGTGAACACCAACCCGGAGCCCGCCAGCGCCGCACCGAAGGCCACCGACCCGGACGGCGCCACCTTGGTGGTCAGCAGCCCCGCCGCACCGATGGCACCGGTAGCGATCGAGGCCGTAAACGACAACAACAGTGCCGCGGTGAGGCTCGCGTAACGGCCGACGGCGGTGGACTCGATCAACTCGGCCCGGCCGGTTTCCTCGTCGGCCCGGGTATGACGAATCACGGTGAGGATGACCGCCACCGCGATGAGCGTGTGGAACATTCCGGCCTTCCAGATGCCGACGGCGCCGAGACTGTCGTTGTAGACCTGACCGTAGAGCGCGCGCTGGGCCGGGCTGGCCGTGATCGAGGCGACGAACCCCGCGCGATCCTGCTGGGCGGGGTAGACCTTCTCGATACTGCTCACGTATACCGTGGCCAGCGGCACCGACATCAGCAACACCCACATCGGCAATACGACGCGGTCGCGCCGTAGGTAGAGGCGCAGCAATCCGAGCGTGCCGGTGAATGCCGAGCCGTGTTGCGGAGCCGACCGCGGTTCGGGGCGTGGGCGATTCAGTGTCGCGGTGCTCATGTCGGCGAAACCTCCCGGTGGCGCTCACCGACGCGGTAGTGGCGCAGGAACAGCTCCTCCAGCGAGGGGGGCTGACTGACCAGACTGCGCACACCGGCCTCGCCGAGCACCCGGACCAGCTCGCCCAGGCTTTCGCTGTCAACCTGGGCGCGCACTGTGGTGCCCTCGATGGTGACGTCCTCGACTCCTTTAATCCTGGTGAGATCGCCTGGATCGCCGATCATCTCGGCCTTGATCGCGGTCCGGCTGAGGTGACGCATGGATTCCAACGAGCCGCTCTCGACGGTCTTGCCGGCCTGAATGATGGTGACCCGTTCGCACAGGGCTTCCGTTTCGGCCAGAATATGGCTCGATAGCAAGATGGTGACCCCGCGGCCGCGTGCTTCTTTGACGCATTGCTGAAAAACGTTTTCCATCAGCGGATCCAAGCCGCTGGACGGCTCGTCCAGCAGCAGCAGCCTGGCCCGTGACGAGAACGCCGAAATCAGAGATACCTTCTGGCGGTTGCCTTTCGAGTAGGTGCGTACCTTCTTGCGCGGATCGAACTCGAAGCGTTCGATGAGATCCGCACGAAGGCTTTCGTCGATACCGCCGCGCATGCGAGCCAGCAGATCGATGGTCTCGCCACCGGTCAACGTCGGCCACAACGTTACATCTCCTGGGACATAGGCTATTTGACGGTGCAGATCAACCGCGTCCGTCCAGGGGTCGCGGCCCAGCAGCCGTGTACTGCCACCGTCAGCCTTGGCTAGGCCCAGCAATATCCGGATGGTGGTCGACTTCCCGGCGCCGTTGGGTCCGAGAAAGCCGTGCACTTCGCCTTCGTGCACGGCGAGATCAAGACCGTCGAGCGCGCGCACCGCCCCGAAGTTCTTGGTCAGGCCCCGAATGTCGATAAGGGCCGAAGAGTTGTCAGCGGGCATGGGTTTCTCCTTGCTTCTCATCTTGCTTCTCGTCGGCGAGGAACGCTTCGTACATGGAGCGATCGGCCAGCAGGCCTTCGGTGTAGACCTCCAGCGCCGGCAGCACCATGTCGCGTGCGTAGTCACGGAGTACCGCACGCAGATCGGTTGGGGTTTCATGCATTTGCAGGTACAGCAGAAAGCCGCCACCTCCGGTGATGGCCAGGTATTTGGCCCTGGCCTGTGGGTCGCGGCTGGGCTTGATGGTGCCGGCGCGCACTCCTTCTTCCAGATATCCTTCGGTGTTGTGAATCATCTTCTGCCACAACGTCATTGCCAGTTCACCGCCGGACTGCATGCTGCGTACCAGATAGGCCATCAGCGGTGCATAGGATTCGACTTGGGCGAGCTGACCCAGCCAGGTCGCCGGGTCGTTGGACTGCATGGCTGTCGACTTCTCGCTGCGGATCTCTTCGGCCACGTAGTCGTCGCAGGCCCGGCGCAGACCTTCCTTGGAGCCGAAGTGGTGGATGACTAGGGCGGCGCTCACCCCCGCGGCTTCGGCGATGGCTCGCAGTCCGACGTCGAAGCCGTGTTGACCGAACTGCTCGATGGCCGCATCTCTGATGCGCGCCGCCGCAGTCAGGTCGACTGAACGCATGTTCAGCACATTAAACGGACGTTCAGTCCAAAGTCAACAACATTGCCGGCCTGGCGGCGGGCTGCTGTTCGGTTCTGCGCGGCCGCCGACGCGGCAGCAGCTTGTCTGCCGGCGGGTGTGTCAGCTGTGTTAGCGCTGATTACCGGATCGCTGTCGGGGCGCCAGGCGCGGCGAGCCGACGAGATCCCCGCTGCCTTTGCGATGTCGGCCTCAGAGCGTCCGTGC
Source organism: Mycobacterium attenuatum (assembly GCF_900566085.1). GTDB lineage: Bacteria > Actinomycetota > Actinomycetes > Mycobacteriales > Mycobacteriaceae > Mycobacterium > Mycobacterium attenuatum. The sequence goes on along the minus strand of NZ_UPHT01000131.1, from coordinate 10,305 downwards.
GATGACGCAATTTGGGATCGGTAGCGCTACCCGTTGGTTTCTACTTGTCGCGGAAAGAACCCGCTGCCTTAGCGCGGCGCGAAATGTAGACGAAAAGTGAGAGGAAACACCATGGTCAGCACGGTCAAGCGGACTCTCGTCGGTGCTGTGATTCCGGGCTTTTGCGCGGTCGCTACTCTGGGGCTCGCCGCCTTGGGGCCGGGCGCTGGAACCGCGCAAGCCAACGTTCGGTGCGACCCGGTCTGCCACGGCACCTGGTGCCCGGGAGACCCAGTTGATTTTCGGGTTCGAGACCTGGCTGCTGGCTGGGACATGAACAGCTGCCACGAGTACCACCAGGTATCTGGCCAGCCAGGAACCTATGCCGAGGGACCACTTGACCCAGGCACGTTTGTCTGCCCGCCGATTTCGTTCATGTGCCCCTGACCGTTGGTCGGTGCGCCTTGATGGATTGTCGCCCTGAGCAATGAGGCACAGGGTGCGGGCGGGGGCCGCCGGGACGGTGGACGCGCAGGGTCCAGTTGGCTCCTGCAGTCCGCGGCAGGATATTGCGTTCCTGGCCGTCCCCGCCGCAATCTGTCCGGCAATGTGGAGTCTTTGCAGTTCGTGCCGGGTCGGGCCGCTCCGCGCGGTCAGGATGGGTGCATTCACGTGAACGACCAACCCGAGCTTGCGTCCTAGGCTAAGCGTCGCTTCGCGATGGCCTTTCGGCCACCCTTGACCCGCGAGCCTGTTGCACCCTCGGGCAGGCATAAAGGGCAGGTCGGGGACCTGCCCGCGGCAACGCCGCGGCCCAGACAAAATACCCAATCCCCCAGGTCAACGAACCCACGGGAATGGCAGTAGACCCACGAACTTTTTGGGCCGCAACGCGGTGGCGATCGCGACGACCGAAAGTGTGTACGCCGAGATGTGGGCCCAAGATGTCGCCGCGATGATCGGCTACCATGCCAGGGCGCGAACCGGCGTCAGGTAGCAGCGCCCCACCCGAACACACACCCTGCCCCGGCATTGGTAGATCCCAGGAGGACCAGCTATGTCATTTGTGACCATCGAGCCGCACGCATTGCATTGCGCGGCAACCGATCTGGCAAATATCGGTACGGTATTTGGCCAAGCCAGCGCCGCCGCGGCCACTCAGACCACTGCGCTGCTACCTGCCGGCGCCGACGAGGTATCGGCAGCGATGGCCACCGTGCTGACCCGTCAAGGCCTCACCTGGCAGGCACTCAGCCGCGACTACGAATGGCTTCACCGGCAGTTTGTTGATCTGCTCAACGGCAGCACCGAGAAATACTGGATCACCGAGATTGACAACGCCGCTCACAATGCGATCAACACCGCCAACGCCGACAGCGAATGGCTCGTGGGGCGCCAGATGATCGGCAACGGCGCCAACGGGCTCAACGGTACGGGACAAAGCGGTGGTGCCGGCGGCTGGCTGTGGGGCAACGGCGGCAACGGCGGGTCAGGCGCCGCCGGCCACAGCGGCGGCAACGGCGGAGCGGCCGGACTCTTCGGCCACGGGGGCAACGGCGGAGCCGGCGGAACCGGCGCCAACGGCGGCAACGGCGGCCAAGGCGGACTACTGGTTGGCAACGGCGGCAATGGCGGAGTTGGTGGGGCCGCGATTACAAATGGCGGTGCGGGCGGCAACGGCGGCAACGGCGGAGCCGCCGGACTCATCGGCAACGGCGGCAACGGCGGGGCCGGCGGAGCGGGTGCAAACGGCGCAAACAGCGAGTTAGCTGGTGGCGCCGGTGGTGCCGGTGGCAACGGGGGCAATGGCGGTGCTGGCGGCAATGGCGGCTTGTTGTTCGGTAACGGGGGTAACGGCGGTAACGCTGGCATTGCCGGCAACGGGGGACAAGGCGGCGCCGGCTATAACGGCTACAACGCTGCTGGCGGCGCTGGCGGAGCCGGTGGCAGCGGTGGTGCCGGAGGCCACGGCGGTGCGGGGGGAAATGGCGGCTTGCTGTTCGGCAATGGTGGTGCTGGCGGTCACGGCAGCAACGGCGGCATTGGAGGCTCCGGCGGGGCCGGCGGGGCCGGCGGGGCCGGCTATGACGGCGGTCATGGCGGAGCCGGCGGAAACGGTGGTATCGGCGGAAACGGTGGGAACGGCGGTAACGCCGGCTGGCTGTTTGGACACGGGGGGAACGGGGGCGCCGCGGGTGCTGCCGGCAATGGCGGCCAAGGTGGCGTCGGCGTCGGGGGCGGCATTGGCGGCCACGGTGGTACCGCCGGCAATGGTGGAACCGGCGGTAACGGCGGAGAAGCCGGACTGTTCGGCAATGGGGGCAATGGTGGAGCTGGCGGAGCCGGTGGGACTGGTGGGTCCGGCAGTGGTGCTGGAAACTATGCAAGTGGCGGTAACGGCGGAGTGGGCGGAGCCGGTGGTGCTGGTGGCTCCGCGCGAGGGTTCGGCGATGGTGGTGCCGGCGGGGCCGGCGGACAAGGCGGGGCGGGAGGTAGTTCAGCGCAAGTTATGTACGCCATCGGCGGTTCTGGTGGGGCTGGCGGTACCGGCGGAGCCGGTGGTGCCGGCGGCCTCTGGATAGGATCTGGCGGCTCCGGCGGGGCCGGTGGTACCGGGGGCGAAGGTGGGAACTCGTACGGCGGCGCCGCCGGGGGATCTGGAGGTGACGGCGGTGCTGGGGGAGACGGCGGTATTGGCGGACTGATCGGAAACGGTGGGGAAGGCGGCAGTGCCGGACAAGGCGGGATTGGCGGCCAGGGCGAATGGAAGGGAAGCAACGGGGCCGGTAATACCGGTGGCTCCGGCGGGGACGCGCTGTTTATCGGTAACGGTGGCGCCGGCGGCGCCGGGACGGGTCGCGCCGCGGGCGGCGTCGGCGGCCACGGCGGACTGCTGTATGGAAACGGAGGCAGTGACGGATTAGGCGGAAGCGGCGTTAGCCCAGATTTTTCGTGAAATGCCCCGCGAAACGGGGTGTAGATAAGCGAAAGTGCCTGTCCTGCAAGGGGTAATTGGACTTGTATGGGCTTCAAATATTCCTACGGGAAGGCACTTCGCGAGTGAAGAATATGGCGCTGGCATCGCGGGTGAAAGTGTCCGCCGACGGCCATGGTGTCGTGTCGCATGCCGGGATGGGCATGCTGCGCGAGCTCGCGGACCGCACGGGGTTGTCCGCGCAGGTCACCACCGCGTTGGCTGACACTTACCGGGGCCCGTGGGTGTATGCGCCCGGGGACGTGTTGGCCGATCTGGCGGCCGCGGCCGCCGACGGCGCGGACTGCATCGACGCAGTTGGTCAACTGTGCGGCGAGCGTGAGCATGTGTTCGGCGCGAAGGCGTCGACGACCACCATGTGGCGGCTGATCGATCAGCGCATCGATGCCGCCCACCTGCCGGGGGCGCGGGCGGCGGCCTGGCGGGCCGGAGCCGCCCCCACCGAGGGTTGGCTGCACATTGACATCGACGCCACTTTGGTGATCGATCACTCCGACAACAAGACCGGCGCTGCGGCGACCTGGAAGAAAACCTATGGTCATCACCCACTGCTGGCGTTTCTAGACCGCCCGCAGATCGCCGGCGGGAAGCCCTGGCCGGGCTGCTGCGCAACGGTAACGCCGGCTCCAACACCGCCTCCGATCACGTCATCGTCCTCGAGCAGGCGCTGGCCTCGCTGCCGGCGCGATACCAGCCCGACCCCGACCATCTCGAGGACCCCGACAAGCCCAGGGTGCTGGTGCGCTGCGACACCGCCGGAGCCACCCACCGGTTCGCCGCGGCGTGCCGCAGGCTGGGAGTGGGGTTCTCCTTCGGCTACCCCGTCGATGCCGGCGTGCAGGACGCCGTGGACACCCTCACCCTCGCCGATGTCTGGGACCGGGCCATCGACACCGACGGCGGTATCCGCGAGGGCGCCTGGGTCGCCGAGGCCACCGGTCTGGTCAACCTGTCCTCGTGGCCGGCCGGAACCCGACTGATCCTGCGCCGGCAACGCCCTCACCCCGGGGCCTAGCTGCGGTTCACCGACGCCGACGGCATGCGCGTGACCGCGTTCATCACCGACACCGCACCCGGCGTCATCCCTGGTCAGGCCGCCGGATCGGAGTTGCGGCACCGTCAGCACGCCCGCGTCGAGGACCGCATCCGAACTGAAGGTCACCGGGCTGCGCAACTTGGCTTGTCACTCGTTTTGGGCCGACGCCGCCTGGTTGGAAATCATCCTGGCCGCCACCGATCTGGTCACCTGGGCCCGGCTGATCGGCTTTCACGACCACCCCGGCCTGGCCCGCGTCGAGATCACCACATTCCGCTACCGGATACGGCACGTGGCCGCCCGCATCACCCACGGCGCACGCCAACAACGGCTACGCATCGACGCCACCTGGCGATGGGCCGCAGCCATCGCGACCGCTTGGCAACACATCCGCACCGCCTTCGGATAACACCCTGGCGACCTCACCCAACCGATCACGAAAGACCCACCGGCCCCAGGAAAGCCCGCCCCACTCGGCGACTCGGGACAACTCTCCACGCCACCACACCGAAAATGCCTACCCAGCAACACCATTCAGCGGCAGAACGGCTCAATCATCAATTCGATGCAAAATCGAGGCTAGTCCCGGACGGCCGCCAGCACACCATCGCCCAGCGGCACCAGCGCCGGGGTGAGCCGTTCGTCCTCGGCGATCAGTCGAGCCGCCTCACGAACCGCAGTCACCGCGGTGTCGCGCGCGGTGGGGTCACCGGCTCGTCCATCCAGCGCTGCTCCGTGCACCACGATGACCCCGCCGGATCGCAGCAACCGCACGCCTTCGACCACATAGTCCGGTTGGTCGACCGGTTCGGCGTCGATGAACACCAAGTCATAGGCTCCATCGGCGAGTCGGGTCAGCACCTCTTGCGCACGACCGCCGATCAGCCGGGTGCGCGACGGTCCGATTCCGGCTTCGTTGAAGGCCTGCTTGGCCAGCCGCAGGTGCTCGGGTTCGATGTCGATAGTGGTCAGCACGCCGTCGTCGCTCATGCCGGACAGCAACCACAGTCCGCTGACCCCTGCTCCGGTGCCCACCTCCGCGACCGCCTTGCCGCCGCTGAGCTTGGCCAGCAGGCTCAGGAACGCGCCCACCGCGGGTGTCACCGCTCCGGCGCCGATGTCCATGGCACGCTCACGGGCGCTGGTCAGAATGGCGTCTTCGGAGATCGACCCCTCGGCGTGCGCAGACATCAGGTCGGCTCGACTGGGGGCCTGCGGGCCGGGGGCGACCGAGCTGTCAGCGGTGCCGTCCATGTCGGCAGAGTATGCCGGATCGGCGGCGCCGTCGGGCAGGCGCGCCCGATGGCCGCGCCGCGCGGCCCTCGCAGACACGCCCGGAGTGCGCCGCGCGACCAAGGTCACTTCCAGACCGAAAACCGCAGAAAAACGCAGGTAACGGATTGGTTTCTCAGCTAAAGCTCAGTTTGCTCATATACCGCCCACACGCCGGTACGCGACGGTATCGATATGGAACGAGGCGGACGCTGGGCGGGGAATACGGAGTGGCAGCTTCGCGTTGCCGGAGACGAGCTGCCGAGGCTTGATGACAGGGAAATTCCGGAGGGACGCGACATCACCACTTTGAGCACGACAACCATGTCTCACCCGCAACAGGTTCGCGACGACGAGTGGGCCGAACCGTCCGACGGGTTGCTGGGTACTGCGGTATTCGACGCGACCGGGGACAAGGCCACCATGCCGTCGTGGGACGAGTTGGTCCGTCAGCACGCCGACCGGGTATACCGGCTGGCCTATCGGCTCTCCGGCAATCAGCACGATGCCGAGGACCTGACCCAAGAAACGTTCATCAGGGTTTTCCGGTCCGTCCAGAACTATCAGCCGGGAACATTCGAGGGCTGGTTGCACCGCATCACCACCAACCTGTTTCTCGACATGGTCCGCCGGCGGGCCCGCATCCGAATGGAGGCGCTGCCCGAGGACTACGACCGGGTGCCTGCCGACGACCCCAATCCCGAGCAGATCTATCACGACGCACGGCTGGGCCCCGATTTGCAGGCAGCGCTCGATTCCTTGCCGCCGGAGTTCCGCGCCGCAGTGGTGTTGTGTGATATCGAAGGTCTGTCCTACGAGGAGATCGGTGCCACGCTCGGTGTCAAGCTCGGCACCGTGCGGAGCCGGATCCACCGCGGACGCCAGGCGTTGCGCGATTACCTCGCCGCACATCCTGAACACGCTGAGGCTTACGCGCGCTCGGGTGGGACAGGCGGTTAAGACACGCGCCTGACGGTTTGGCTACTGCATGATTGCCAACTGGTCCCAAATCCTCGGGTTTTACTCACTGAGGATGGTTATCCGGCGCCGTGCCGCGCTACATTCGAAATACCAAGCCGACAAAAGGCGAGTCAAAGCCTAGAACCGGTTCGAAAGCGCTGGGAAGGAGCTGGTGATGGCCGACCGGGGACATGTGTTTCGGCGCGCGTTCTCCTGGCTCCCCACCCAGTTCGCTTCTCAGAGTGATGCCCCCATCGGTGCGCCGCGCCGGTTCCGGTCCACCGAGCACCTGTCGATCGAGGCCATTGCCGCCTTTGTCGACGGTGAGCTGACAATGAATGCCCACTTGCGCGCGGCGCACCACCTGTCGCTGTGCCCGCAGTGCGCCGCCGAAGTAGACGACCACAGCCGTGCTCGTGCGGCATTGCGCGACTCGCAACCGATCCGCATCCCCAGCACGCTGCTGGGGTTGTTGTCGGAAATCCCGCATCAGCCGTCCGACGACGCCACCCCGCTGGCGGACTCTTTCGCCCAGCGCGACGTCCGTGACCAGCGGAAGCGTCGCTAGCTTGATCGGCTGCAAACCGAATGAAGGCCGGTCGGCTGCTGGCTTCAGCCATCAGCAACGTCACGGATACTAGGGTGGACACCGATAACGTCGCGTCCGGCCGGACGGGCCGTCGTGGTCCGTGCCGCCAACGCTCTGCACAGAATTAGAAGAGGATCACGTGACCTCCGACCAAGGCAAAAACAGTGACAGGAGCGGTGTCGGCGACAGCGGCCCCCGCCTGGCGCCGCGTCCCATCTTCCGGCCACCGGTCGATTCCGCATCGCGTCAGGCGTTCGGGCGCCCATCGGGGATCCAAGGCTCGTTCGTGGCCGAGCGGGTGCGTCCGCAGAAATATCAGGACCAGGCCGAGTTCCGGACACACGAGCAGCCCGCCGACCCGGTGCTGGAGGAAGCGTTCAGCCGCCCACCGGGTGGCGTCGATTCCCTGCAACGCCACCCCATCGATGCCGGTGCGCTGGCCGCCGAAAAGGACGGCCAGCAGGATGAGCCCGAGGACCCGTGGCGCGATCCCGCCGCGGCGGCCGCTCTGGGAACTCCGGCGCTGACCCCGGGGCTGCCCCACAGCGCGCTGGGCCAGCGGGGCAAACTCGGCGTCCGCGACGTGCTGTTCGGCGGCAAGGTGTCGTATCTGGCGCTGGTCGTCCTGGCGGTCTTGGCGCTGGTGATCGGGGTGATCGGCGGTGTGATCGGCCGCAAGACCGCCGAAGTCGTCGAGGCGTTCACGACGTCGAAGGTGACGTTGTCGACCGGCGGCAACGCCGAAGAGCCGGCCGGCCGGTTCACCAAGGTGGCCGCGGCCGTCGCCGACTCCGTCGTGACCATTGAGTCCAAGAGCGACCAGGAGGGCATGCAGGGCTCCGGTGTCATCATCGACGGTCGCGGCTACATCGTCACCAACAACCACGTGATCTCCGAGGCCGCCAACAACCCCAGCCAGTTCAAGACGACCGTGGTGTTCAACGACGGCAAGGAGGTGCCCGCCAGCCTGGTGGGCCGCGACCCCAAGACCGATCTGGCCGTGCTGAAGGTCGACAACGTCGACAACCTGACCGTGGCCCGGCTCGGTGATTCCAACAAGGTCCGCGTGGGCGACGAGGTTCTGGCCGCCGGAGCGCCGCTGGGACTGCGCAGCACGGTCACGCATGGCATCATCAGCGCGTTGCACCGCCCTGTTCCGCTGTCGGGGGAGGGTTCGGACACCGATACGGTGATAGACGCCCTGCAGACCGACGCCTCGATCAACCACGGCAACTCCGGCGGTCCGCTCATCGACATGGATTCGCAGGTGATCGGCATCAACACCGCCGGCAAGTCGCTCTCGGACAGCGCGAGCGGACTGGGCTTCGCCATTCCGGTCAACGAGATGAAGGTGGTGGCGCAGACGCTGATCAAAGACGGAAAGATCGTCCACCCGACATTGGGTATCAGCACCCGCTCGGTGAGCAACGCGATCGCATCCGGCGCGCAGGTAGCCAACGTGAAAGCCGGAAGCCCCGCCCAGAAGGGCGGGATCCTGGAAAACGATGTGATCGTCAAGATCGGCGAGCGGAAGGTGGCCGACTCCGATGAGTTCGTCGTCGCCGTGCGGCAGCTGACCATCGGACAGGAGGCGCCGGTGGAGGTGGTCCGCGACGGTCGTCACGTCACGCTGACGGTCAAGCCCGAACCCGAAACCAGCTCGTGATGAGCGCAAGCGCGGCGCAGCCGGACGCAGCGGGTCATCACCATCCGACCTGATGTTCGCCAATGTCGGCTGGGGAGAGATGCTCGTACTCGTAGTGGTCGGGCTGGTGGTGCTGGGCCCCGAACGGCTCCCGGGTGCCATCCGCTGGACGGCGGGTGCATTGCGCCAGGCGAGGGAATACCTCAGCGGAGTGACCAGTCAGCTGCGCGAGGACATGGGGCCCGAATTCGACGACCTACGTGGGCACATCAGCGAGCTGCAGAAGCTGCGGGGGATGACGCCGCGCGCAGCACTGACCAAGCACCTCCTCGACGGCGACGATTCCCTGTTCACCGGTAACTTCGACCGGCCGGCCGCCGTGACTCCCGCGCAGCCGGTCCAGCCGCCGCCGGGAACGGAACGGCCGATTCCCGACGAGCCCGCCCGACCTCCGTTCGACTCCGACGCCACCTGAACAGCAGCTCAGCGGCGAGTCGGGTCGAGCCCCAGCGACATGCCGGCCAACCCGCGGCGCCGGGTGGCCAAGCTTTCGGCGATGTTGAGCAGCTCCTTGCCCACGGCGGAGTCTGGTGCGCTCAACACCAGCGGCACGCCCGAGTCGCCGGCGGTCACCAGTGCGGGGTCCAGCGGGATCTGACCCAGCAGCGGCACGTCGGCGCCGACCGCACGGGTGAGCCGCTCAGCCACTTGTTGCCCACCGCCCTCGCCGAACACCTGCAACGTGGTGCCGTCCGGCAGCGTGAGCCCGGACATGTTTTCCACGACGCCGACGATTCGCTGACGGGTCTGCAGCGCAATACTGCCGGCCCGTTCGGCCACCTCCGCGGCGGCCGATTGCGGTGTGGTCACCACAAGGATCTCGGCGTTGGGAATGAGCTGAGCCACCGAAATGGCGACGTCGCCGGTGCCGGGTGGCAGATCGAGCAGCAACACGTCCAGATCACCCCAGTACACGTCGGCCAGGAATTGCTGCAGCGCCCGGTGCAGCATCGGCCCGCGCCACACCACCGGCGTGTTGCCCTCGGTGAATTGCGCGATCGAGATGACCCGCACCTCATGAGCGATGGGTGGCAGGATCATGGACTCGACCTGCGTGGGCCGGTCGGTGGTGCCCATCATCCGGGGAATGGAGTGGCCGTGAATGTCGGCATCGAGCACGCCGACCGACAGGCCACGAGCGGCGATCGCCGCGGCCAGGTTGACTGTCACCGTGGACTTGCCGACACCGCCTTTGCCGGAAGCGACGGCATAGACCCGGGTCAGTGAGCTGGGCTGGGCGAAGGGGATGACCGGTTCCCGGCTGTCCCCGCGTAACTGCCTGCGCAACTCGGTGCGCTGCTCGTCGCTCATGACGTCCAGGCTGACCCGGACGGCTGCGGTGCCGGGAACGTCGGACACCGCGTGGGCGACCCGCTCGGTGATTTCCGACTTCTTCGGGCAAGCGGCGGTGGTCAAGTAGATCCCGACATGAACCTCGCCCTGCGGGCCGATGTCGATACCCTTGACCATTCCGAGTTCGGTGATGGGTCGCCGCAATTCCGGGTCGATCACTTTCGTGAGCGCGGTGCGAATCGCGGCGGTCAGGTCGGCGGGGTCTCGAGTTTCGGACATCAACGCGAGTTTATGCGGCGTTGGCTTGGGCCGACCGACCGGCCGACCAGTCAGCTCACCGGAGTCAGCACCGGCCCCCCGGGCGCGGGCGTAGTGGGCGCCGGCTTTGGTGAAGGCCCGGCCGGTTTTGGCGACGCTGGGGCGGCCGGAGCCGGGGCAGCCGGGGCTGGGGCCGCCCCAGCGTCGCCAAAACCGGC
>NZ_UPHT01000087.1 GCF_900566085.1 Mycobacterium attenuatum | reverse complement strand
GTTCGGGTCGGCAGCGGGTGGGGGCGGCGCGTTCGGGTCGGCCGGGGGTGGGGGCGGCGCGTTGGGGTCCGCCGGTGGCGGTGCGACATTCGGATTCCCACCCGGCTGTGCCGCAGGCGTGCTCGTGGTTCCCGGTGGCGGCGTCGCAGGAGTGGTTGCCGGTGCCGGTGCCGCCGCGGTGGTCGACGGTGGCGCCGCAGCTGTGGTGGTGGCCGGCGCGGGCGCCGGCTCGGGGTCGGCGTGGGAGGTCGCCGGCAGCGCGATGGTGAGCGCGCTGGCACTGCTGACGGTGGCGACCGCCAGCGTTGCCCACAGTCCGTTGCGACGTCTCGTGTTGGAGTCCACCTGATACATGGCGACGAACCTACCGTGTTGTTGCCATGAAGCAAGGATGGCCTGCCGGTGTCGACGCCGTTCGTCTTTGGCCGCTCTGACAATGGCCGGAGGTGTCCCTACCGGTGAGGTGCCGGATGCAGCATCACCTCATGAGCCTTGATGCTGTACCACACTCGCATTCCGGGCGTCAGCCGCAACTCTGCGGCGGCGTCGACGGTGATACTGGCGGCCAGGCCTGGGGCCCCATCGGGCTGATCGGGGCCACGGACCAGGACCGCGGATCCGCGAGTCTGCACCTCTGCCACGGTTACTTCGACCGTGTTGCGGGGGCTACCGTGCGGCTGTTCGAGGTGTACCGCCACCGCCGACGGCGCGAACACGGCCACCACGTCGTGCCCAACAGTGAGATCTTGGGTCAGGATCCCGTGCCAGCGAGCGCCGGCCGGTGTGTGTAGCGCGCCCTCAGCGCCCATAGTGCCGCTGACGAGGTTGATACCGGCGATGCGCGCCCCGAAGTGACTGCGGGGCGCGGCGAGCACATCGGCCACCGGACCGATTTCGGAGATCTGCCCGGACTCGAGCACCATCACCCGATCGGCCAGTGTCAGCACGTCCAACAAGTCGTGGGTTACCAGGACGACGGCACAACCGGTGTCGGTCACCACGCTCCGCAGCACCGTGCGTATCGCCGCGGCGGCATTCACATCCAAGCCGGTCAACGGCTCGTCGAGCAGCAGTACGTCGGGCTGGGCCGCCAGGGCACGGGCGATGGCTACCCGCTGGGCTTGACCACCGGATAGCTGTCGCGGCTTGCGATCAGCAAACTGCGCCGCGTCCACCTCGCTCAACCAGCGCAGTGCGGCCGCTCGCCGCCGGGAACGACCGAACCGGAACGTTCCGCGACGGCTGAGCGGTCCGAACATCACATTGGCGGCCACGCTCAGATGCGGAAACAGCAGCGGCTCCTGCAGGAGCAGCCCGACCCGGCGGTCGTGTGTCGCCACATCGATTCCGGCAGCGGTGTCTGTCAACACTCGGTTGTCGAGGCGCACCAGCCCCGTATCGGGACGGACCAGCCCGGCAATGACATGAAGGGTGGTGGACTTGCCCGCACCGTTGGGACCGAGGATCGCCAGCACCTCGCCCGTCGACACCGCGAAATCCACGTCCAGCAGGCGGCCGGTCACGGCGGCGCGAAGGTGCAGCCCACTCACGATCGGCCATCTCGCATGCGGGCGGTGACAGCTGCCGGGTCACAGATTCGATCTCGCGAGCGCCGTTCCCCGCAGCTGCCAGGCATGGATCACACCGTAGGCGACGCATTCCCATGCCAGGACAAGCACGCAGTGGCACCGGCCCGGCGTGCGCAGCCTTGGCCGCTCGTATGGACCGTTCGTGCGAACTGCACGCGGCCGCGCCGGGACTACTGCCCGCCCCTCCCAGATCGCCGTATCAGCTGTGGTTGGTCGGCTAAACAAAGCCCTAATGGGAGTCGATCAGCGTGTCCGTGAAGGGGATCTTGTTACCCGGGGCGGGAACCTGGTTACCGAGCCGCCGGCCGGTGAGCACTGTGCAGGCCCTGGAATGATCGTCGATTCCTAGCGTTA
>NZ_UPHT01000062.1 GCF_900566085.1 Mycobacterium attenuatum | reverse complement strand
CGACCCGACGACCGGAAGCCAACAGGAAAAGCTGGGCAGACCAGCGGTCGTCGCATCCCTACCACGCCACAAATCAAGATCAAAAATCAACAATTCACGCCACAACGTCCATCCGTGGATCGAGGCTAAGTACGGCCACGACGCGTGCCGGCCAAGCGGCCACCCAGGCCCGGGTGGCCGCGGCCGCGTTCGCGGCGGCGCAGTCCGCAACGGTACATCCGGCGATCATCTCGGCTAACCGCAATCAGTTCGTGTCGCTGGTCTTGTCGAACCTGCTGGGACAAAACGCTCCGGCGATCGCGGCTGCCGAGGCCCAATATGAGCAGATGTGGGCCCAAGACGTTGCGGCGATGCTCGACTACCGCGCCGGCGCGTCGGCGGCGATAGCCACGCTGACGCCATTCACCCAGGGTCTGCGGGGTTTGGCCGGCCTATCGAGCCAGCTGGCCGGTGCCAACGTGATCGGCGCCGCCCCTGTCAGCGCGGCCGCCGCCCAGGCGACCGTCGACATATTCCGCAACCTGGGTTTGGCGAATGTCGGCGAAGGCAACGTCGGCAACGCGAACATCGGCAACGCCAATTTCGGGTCCGGAAACATCGGCTCGGGAAACATCGGCAGCGGAAACATCGGGTCCGGAAACCTCGGCTTCGGCAATGCGGGCCCCGCGCTGACTGCGGCCCTCAACAACATCGGCTTCGGCAACACCGGCAACAACAACATCGGCTTCGGCAACACCGGCAACAACAACATCGGCTTCGGCAACACCGGCGACAACAACCGTGGTATCGGGCTCACCGGCACCGGCGCATTCGGATTCGGGGGCCTGAACTCGGGAACCGGCAACATCGGCCTGTTCAACTCCGGCACCAACAACGTCGGCATCGGAAACTCGGGCACCGGGAACTGGGGTATCGGCAACTCCGGCAACAGTTACAACACCGGCATCGGCAACTCGGGCGACGCCAACACCGGTTTCTTCAATTCCGGCATCGCGAACACTGGCCTGGGCAACACGGGTAACTACAACACCGGCACGTACAACCCGGGCAGCAGCAACACCGGAAGCTTCAACCCGGGTAGCTACAACACGGGCTACTTGAATTACGGCAACTACAACACCGGCTTTGCGAACTTCGGCGATGTCAACACCGGAGCCTTCATCTCGGGCAACTACAGCAACGGCATCTTGTGGCGGGGCGACTACCAGGGTCTGATTTTCGGCAGCCCGGGCTTCGGGAATTCAACCACCGTCCCATCGTCTGGCTTTTTCAACAGCGGCACCGGGAGCGCCTCGGGTTTCGTGAATTCCGGCGCCAACAATTCCGGTTTCTTCAACTCATCGGAATTGTCCGTTGGTAACTCCGGCCTGGCTAACAGCGGCGGGTTCTCATCGGGATTTCTCAACTACGGTAACACCGTGTCGGGCATATCGAACACCAGCTTTTTGCCGGTGACGACGCCAGCATACATGTCGGGTGGTTTCAACAACGGCAGCAACATATCCGGTTTCTTTGGCGGCCCATCGGCACCGAGTAACAATAATACCGGCTTTGCAAACGTCGGCCAAAACAACGTCGGAAACGCCAACGTCGGCGACGGAAACTACGGCAACGCCAACGTCGGCAACAGTAATTTCGGCAACGGCAACCTCGGCAACGGAAACATCGGCGCGGGAAACATCGGCGACCTCAATATCGGCTTGGGAAACATCGGGACCCGAAATTTCGGTAACGGTAACGTCGGACTATGGAATTTCGGGCTCGCGAACATTGGAAATTATAATCTGGGTTGGGGTAACCTGGGTATCCGGAACGTGGGCTTCGGTAATGCGGGCAACTACAACAATGGATTCGGGAACGCCGGCGACTACAACAGGGGCTTTGCGAACACCGGCGGTAACAACATCGGCTTCGGCAACACCGGCAGTAACAACATCGGCATCGGGTTGACCGGAAACGGCCAGTTCGGCTTCGGCGCGCTGAACTCGGGCAGCGGCAACAACGGCCTCTTCAATTCGGGCACGAATAACGTGGGGCTGTTCAACTCGGGCACCGGAAACGTCGGCATCGGGAACTCGGGCACCGGGAACTGGGGCGTGTTCAACGCGGGCATGGGGAACTGGGGCATCGAGAACCCGGGAACCGGGAACACGGGCGTCGGCAACGCCGGATCTGTCAACACGGGCCTGTTCAACGCCGGCGCCGCCAACAGTGGCTTCTACAACGCCGGTAACTACAACACCGGCAGCTTCAACGTGGGCAGCACCAATTCGGGCAACTTCAATGTGGGCAGCACCAACACCGGCAGCTATAACCGGGGCGACATCAACACCGGCTTCTTCAATCCGGGCAACGTCAATACCGGCGCTTTCGACACCGGAAACTACAACAACGGTTTCTTGGTAAGCGGCGATAACCAGGGCCAGATTGGCGCCAATATTACTCTTACCACGCCCTATATTCCTATCAACGGACAGCTGACCATTCCTGTCGACAATGTAATAACCGTCGGCGGGCAAGTCATCCAAGTCACTCAAGCCGGAGAGGTTTTCCCAAAAACCACCTTCCTCGGCGGTTTATTCTACGTGGGTCCGGTCGATCTCGGCCCGTCAACTCTGTACGTTCCCACAGGAACAATCGCGATCGGCGGCCCCCTGGTCACCGCGCCGATCAGCGTTGTCGGCGCCATCGAGAGCGGCACGATCAGAATCCTCGACATCCCGGCAGGCCCGGGTTTTGGAAACTCGACCAGCAGCCCGTCGTCGGGGTTCTTCAACTCCGGCACCGGCGGCACGTCTGGCTTCGGGAACTTCGGCGCGAACAATTCGGGCTTGTGGAACAGCACGCTGAGCAGCCTCGGCAACTCGGGCATGCAAAACTTTGGCTCGCTGCAATCGGGCTGGGCCAACCTGGGTAACACCGTCTCGGGCTTCTACAACACAGCCACACCTGCCAATATCTCTGGCCTGGCGAATGTCGGCACCGATCTGACCGGCGTGTTGCGCGGCCCGACCGGGACGATCTTCAACGCGGGTTTTGCAGATTTTGGCCAATTGAACGTGGGCAGCGGAAACTTCGGCGACTTCAACCTGGGCAGCGGCAACATCGGCAGCTCAAACATCGGATTCGGCAATGTCGGCAACAATAACTTCGGCAGTGGAAACGTCGGCAGCTCGAACATCGGATTTGGCAATGCGGGCCCGGGCCTGATGGCCGCCCTCCATAATATTGGCTTCGGAAACACCGGCAGCAACAACATCGGATTCGCCAACACCGGTGATGGCAACATCGGATTCGGCAACACCGGCAACAACAATGTCGGTATCGGACTGATCGGCAACAACCAGTGGGGCATCGGCGGCCTCAACTCGGGTTCCGGAAACTTCGGCCTGTTCAATTCCGGCACCAACAACATCGGCATCGGCAACTCGGGCACCGGCAACTTCGGCATCGGCAACGGCGGCAGCTTCAACACCGGTATCGGCAACGCCGGCAGCACCAACACCGGCTTTTTCAACACCGGCGCCGTCAACAGCGGCCTCGCCAACCCGGGTAGCCACAACACCGGCTGGTTCAACACGGGTAACACCAACACCGGTCTCGCCAACCCGGGTGACTACAACACCGGCTTATTCAACATCGGCGACTACAACACGGGCTTTGTCAACTCGGGCCAGACCGGCACCGGCGCTTTCATCACCGGCGCAATGGACAACGGCTTCTTCTGGCGCGCCGACCGGCAAGGTGTCGTGGACGCCAACTACACGATCCATATTTCCGAAATTCCCGCGCACATCAATGTGCAGGCTCCCATTAATATCCCCATCACAGCTGGCGCCACCAACATCGTCTACAGCGGCATCACGCTTGATAAATTCCATTTTGGCATCGGCGGTCCGATCCCCATTCTCGAAGGAACGATCACATCCATCACGATCCCGCCGATCACGGGTACGGGCCCGTTGATCACGGGCAACATCGGCGACCCGCTCGGCTCGACCGTGATAGGTATCCCGCTCACCGCCAGCCTCGGCCCCAGTGACTGGACGCCCTTCAATCTGCCGACGGGCACGGGTTTCTTCAACTCCACGAACAGTCCGTCCTCGGGCTTTTTCAATGGCGGCAACGGGACCGTCTCGGGCATCGCGAACTTCGGCGCCAACATCTCGGGCTTCCAGAACTTCGCCACCTCGGGAAGCTCGGGCTTGAGAAACTACGGCGATCTGCTATCGGGCGTCATGAACCTGGGCAACAGCGTCTCGGGCTTGTACAACACGGGCATCGGGGCACCGGCGAACGCGTCGGGTTTCGCGAACCTGGGTGCCAATGTCGCGGGCTTCTTCCGGGACCAGGTGGCCGGGGCGACAACCTTCAACTTCGGTCTGGCAAACATCGGACAATTGAACGTGGGCTTCGAAAACGTGGGCGACTTCAACGTCGGCCTCGGAAACGTCGGCGACCTGAACTTGGGCAGCGCCAACATCGGCAGCTTCAACGTCTTCGCCGGAAACCACGGCGACTACAACGTCGGCAGCGGCAACATCGGCGACAACAACTTTGGCAGCGCCAACATCGGCAGCGGCAACATTGGCTTCGGCAATTCCGGTCCTGCCCTGACGGCCGCCATCCAGAACCTCGGCTTGGGCAACACCGGCAGCTTCAACGTCGGCTGGGGCAACACCGGAAACAGCAACATCGGCTTCGCCAACACCGGCAACGGAAACATCGGCATCGGGCTCATCGGCGACAACAAGGTGGGCATCGGTGGCCTGAACTCCGGCACCGGCAACCTCGGCTTGTTCAACTCCGGCACCAACAACATCGGTATCGGCAACTCCGGCAACGGCAACACCGGCTTGTTCAACTCCGGCACCGGCAACTGGGGCATCGGCAACACCGGCAGCACCAACACGGGCATCTTCAACGTGGGCGACGTCAATACCGGTTTCTTCAACGCCGGCAACGGCAATACCGGCGCCGTCAACTCGGGCAACTACAACTCCGGCAGCTTCAATGCCGGAAGCTTCAACACCGGCAACTTCAATGCGGGCGACTACAACACGGGCCATCTGAACACCGGAAACTACAACACCGGCTTTGCGAACTCAGGTGATGTCGACACGGGCGCTTTCATTCCCGGCAACTTCAGCAACGGCGTTTTATGGCGAGGCGATTACCAGGGACTGGCAGGCACCGGCTATGCGATCACTCTTGCGCCCGATATCCCAGTAAAGTTCGATATTCCCATCTATCTCGACATCCCGATCAGCGCGACGCTCGGGGTGTTCACCGTCGAGAGCTTCACAATTCCTGCCGTCAACGCCAACCTGCGTATCGGCTTCTTCCCTGTCCGGATTTTTCACATCGATTCGATCACGATCCCGAACCTCTCACTCGTATTTCCCACGATGAACTTCAATATCGGCGCCGGACCGGGCCCGCTGATCGATATCACCGGGGCCGGCGACCTGCTGCCCATCAATTACCCAATCTTCGACCTACCGGCGGTCCCGGGTTTCGGGAACTCGACGACCACCCCATCGTCGGGGTTCTTCAACGTCGGCACCGGCACCGTATCCGGCTTCCTCAATAACGGCGGCAACAGCTCCGGCTTCTTCAACCTTGCCTCCGGGACATCCGGAATGTCGGGCTTGAGCAACTTTGGCGAGCTGGTGTCCGGCGCCTACAACCTGGGTAACACCGTCTCTGGTTTGCTCAATACCAGCACCCTCGGCGTATCCACGCCGGCAAATATTTCAGGCCTAGCCAATGTCGGCAGCAACATCGCGGGCTTCTTCAACGACGCCCCGTTCGCAAACCTGGGCTTTGCGAACGTCGGCAGCGGAAACATCGGCAGCGGAAATCTCGGCGACCACAACTTCGGTTTCGGCAACGCTGGCGGCACCAATATCGGCAGCGGGAACATCGGCTCCTTCAACGTCTTCTCCGGAAACCACGGCAGCCACAACGTCGGCAGCGGCAACATCGGCGACAACAACTGGGGCAGCGCCAACATCGGCAGCGGCAACGTCGGCTTCGGCAACTCCGGCCCTGCCCTGACGGCCGCCATCCAGAACCTCGGCTTCGGCAACACCGGCAGCTTCAACCTCGGCTGGGGCAACACCGGAAACACCAACATCGGCTTCGCCAACACCGGCAACGGAAACATCGGCATCGGGCTCATCGGCGACAACAAGGTGGGCATCGGTGGCCTGAACTCCGGCACCGGCAACCTCGGCTTGTTCAACTCCGGCACCAACAACATCGGTATCGGCAACTCCGGCAATGCCAACGTCGGCCTGTTCAACTCCGGCACCGGCAACACCGGCATCGGCAACACCGGCACCACCAACACCGGCTTGTCCAACGCCGGCACCGGCAACTCGGGCGTAGCAAACGCCGGCGCCGAAAACTGGGGGCTGTGGAACCCAGGTTCCGCCAACACCGGCATCGCCAATGCGGGCAATGCCAACACCGGCAGTTACAACGTGGGCACCGCCAACACCGGCATCGCCAACGTGGGCGACGCCAACTCTGGCAATTACAACATCGGCAGCACCAACACGGGCAGCTTCAACTCGGGGGATTACAATACCGGATACTTCAATTCGGGCCACTACAATACCGGTTTGGCGAACTCAGGCAATGTCAACACGGGCGCCTTTATCGCCGGAAACTACAGCAATGGCTTCTTATGGAAGGGCGACTACCAGGGTCTTTGGGGTATCGACGCCGGGATTTATATTCCAGAATTCTCATTGCTGAACCTCGACATTCAGATCCCGGTCGATATTCCGATCAATCTCGACGGCGGCGTCCTCACCCTCACCGGCTTCACCATTCCGGTGATCGCCGGAAATTCCCTGTTGAATTTCGCCAGCTTCACTTTCGGTCCTCTCACCATCCCGACCCTCACCGGCGTCCTGCCACTGGTTGACATCAACATCGGCAACCCCGACGGTTCGACCTCGATTCCCATCAGCATTCGAAGCGGCGTCGGGCCCATCGCCATCTCGTTCATTCATATTCCCGCAGCGCCCGGCTTCGGAAACTCCACCGCCGCGCCGTCGTCGGGATTCTTTAACTCCGGGACCGGTAGCGCATCCGGCTTCGGCAATGTCGGCGGCAATAATTCGGGCTTCTGGAACAGCGCCTTGGGCAGCGTGGGAAGCTCGGGCTTCCAAAACGCCGGCCACCTGTCATCGGGTTGGGCAAACCTGGGCAACACCGTCTCGGGCTTCTACAACACCAGCACGGCGAACATCACCGCCCCGGCCAACCTCTCGGGCTGGTTCAACATCGGTACCGACCTGGCCGGCGCGCTGCGCGACCCGGCCGGCACAATCGTCAATGCCGGTCTCGGCGACCTGGGGCACTGGAATGTCGGTAACGGCAACATGGGCGATTTCAACCTGGGCAGTGGAAACCTCGGCAGCGCCAATTTCGGCTTCGGCAACATCGGCAACCACAACTTCGGTAGCGGCAACGTCGGTGATGCAAACATCGGGTTCGCAAACTCGGGCACCGCGGTGCAGGCGGGGATGCACAACCTCGGCTTCGGCAACATCGGCAGCTTCAACGTCGGCTTCGGCAACACCGGTAACAACAACATCGGCATCGGTCTGAGCGGCAACGGCCAGTTCGGACTGGGCCCACTGAACGACGGCACCGGCAATACCGGCCTGTTCAATCTGGGGAACTTCAACCTGGGTCTGGCGAACGCCGGCAACAACAACCAGGGCTTGTCGAACACCGGGAACAACAACATCGGCTTGTTCAACACCGGCGACAACAACATCGGCATCGGTCTCACCGGCAACGGCCAGACCGGCTTCGGTTCGCTGAGTTCGGGAAACGGCAACACCGGTTTCTTCAACTCCGGCACCGGCAACACCGGACTGTTCAACTCCGGCACCGGCAACACCGGACTATTCAACTCCGGCACCAACAACACCGGCATCGGGAACATGGGCAGCGGCGGCTTCGGCATCGGGCTCAGCGGCGACACTCTGATCGGGATCGGCGGCCTGAACTCGGGCAGCTTCGATGTCGGCTTATTCAATTCCGGCACCGGCAACGTCGGCATCGGGAACTCCGGTACCGGCAACTGGGGCATCGGCAATTCCGGCAGCGGCAACACCGGTATCGGGAATGCCGGCGCGTCTAACACGGGCTTTTTCAACGCCGGCATGTCCAACAGCGGTGTGGCCAACCCGGGCGACTACAACACCGGCCTTTTCAACATCGGCAGCCTGAACACCGGGATCGCCAACGTGGGCGACTACAACACCGGCTGGTTCAACCCCGGCAACTACAACACCGGCGTGGCAAACTCGGGCAACTACGGCACCGGCGCCTTCATCACCGGCAATATGAATAACGGCTTCTTCTGGCGCGCCGATCGCGAGGGCCTGCTGGGCGCGAACTACACCATCACTATTGACAGGATCCCCGTATTCTTCACCGTCGATATACCCATCAATATCCCCGTCACCGGCACCGTCACCGACGCTTATATTGACGCCTTCACCATTCCGACAATCGACCTGTCGGCGTCTCTCAAAGTCTTTGGGACCGGATATTCGGTGCTCGCCCCCATCGGGCCCATCACGGTCCATGGTGGCCTCCCTTCGGCACCCGTGAGCACGCCCATCGTGCTTAGCTTCGGCGACCAACCCGCGCTCAACCTCAACATCGGCAATCCTGACGGCTCAACGGTGATGCACATTGGGGGCAACGGCGGTCTCGGCCCCGCATACCTGCCCATCATCGACATTCCGCCGGCCCCGGGCTTTTTCAACGGCACTGCCGGCCCGTCGTCGGGCTTCTTCAACTGGGGTACCGGGGGCGCATCGGGCTTCGCCAACACCGGAAGCAATTCGGGCTTCTACAACTTCGCCACCGCGAGTTTTGGAAACTCGGGCTTCCAAAACTACGGTTCGCTGCAATCCGGGATGGCCAATTTCGGCAATGCCGTCTCTGGCCTGTTCAACACCGGCGCCGGCACGCCGGCTAATGTCTCGGGCTTCTTGAACATCGGCAGCGATTTGGCGGGTTGGTACCGTAACGGTCCCGACGGCACCAGCTTCAATGTGGGCTTCGCGAACCCCGGCTTCTGGAACCTAGGCAACGCAAACGTCGGGAATATCAACCTGGGCAGCGGCAACGTCGGCAGCTCCAACGTCGGCTTCGGAAACATCGGCAGCTTCAACCTGGGCAGCGGGAACATCGGCGATCACAACTTCGGCAACGCCAACTTCGGCAGCGGCAACATCGGCTTCGGCAACTCCGGCCCGGCATTGACCGCCGCCATGCAGAACTTCGGCTTCGGCAACACCGGCAGCTTCAACCTCGGCTGGGGCAACACCGGCAACACCAACATCGGCTTCGCCAATACCGGCAACGGGAACATCGGCATCGGGCTCATCGGCGACAACAAGGTGGGTATCGGTGGCCTGAACTCCGGCTCGGGCAACCTCGGCTTGTTCAATTCCGGCACCAACAACGTCGGTATCGGAAACTCCGGCACCGGCAACTGGGGTATCGGCAACTCCGGCAGCATCAACACCGGCATCGGCAATACCGGCAACACCAACACCGGCTTATTCAACTCCGGCATCGTCAACACCGGCATGGGGAACGCGGGCAATTACAACACCGGCTTCTACAACGCGGGCAGCTTCAACACGGGCAGCTTCAACCCGGGCAGCTACAACACGGGCAGCTATAACCCGGGCAACTACAACACCGGCTACCTCAACGAGGGCAACTCCAACACCGGCATCTTAAACTCCGGAAATGTCAACACCGGCTTTTTGATTTCGGGCAATTACAGCAACGGCTTCTTATGGCGGGGCGACTACCAGGGTCTGGCGAGTTTCACCTACCAGCCCACGGTTCCGGAGATCCCGGTGAGCTTCAGCGTGAACTCCGACACCCAAATACCGATCCAGGGCACCATCAACGCCCTCACCCAGGAAGTGTTCACCATCGCCGAATTTCCGCTACAAATCAAGCTGGAGTTCACTATCTGCCTGCTCTACATCCCCTTCGTCGGGTGTGTATTGCCCATCTCGATCACAATTCCGGTAAGCACCGAGCAGATCGGTCCGATCATCATCGGTTCTGACGAACTCGTTTCGCCAACCGTGATCGACACCATCATCTCGCTGCCCATCGACATCGCCGGCTCCGGCAGCTTGGGCCCCTTCACCTCCGGCTTCACCTGGCAGCAAAGCCCGGGATTCTTCAACACGACCAGCGAACCCTCATCGGGCTTTTTCAACTCCGGCGGTGGCGGCGCATCAGGCTTCCTCAACGACGCTTCGGGCGCCGTATCGGGCATCGGAAACGCCTTTACCCAGAATTCGGGCTGGTTCAACGCCGGCGGTCCGGGGCTTTCGGGCTTGCAGAACTTCGGCACCCTGGAATCGGGCTGGGCGAACCTGGGCAACTCACTGTCGGGTGTCTACAACACCAGCGTGTTGGACCTGATGAGCCAGGCGTTCCTGTCCGGCGTCGGAAACATCGGCAGCCAAATCTCGGGCATCCTCGGTCACAACGGCACGCCGTAAATGCGCCCCGACCACTTCCGGTCGGTCCGCACCCGCATCACCGCCGCGACCGGCGCATGAGCAGTACAACCGCTATCGCCGTGCGGGCGGTTTCCGAAATCGCCTAATGGGCAGGCGCCCGCTGGGCCGTCGGCGGATGCTTCGCCGCTCAAACGCACTGAGGCACAACATAATTTGCTCAGCAGACCGGCAAGACGGCACCACATGTGATGAACCGAAGCGCGTTGCGGCTGCACATGTCGACGCCCATCGCGACGCTGGGTGAAATACGTCGCCATTCAATCGTGCAGCAGAAGGCGCCGGAGCAATGCGCCCAGCGATCGCCTGGGCGCAACATCGCTGCTCGTTTAGGATGCCCTGTAGTGACTTTCCGATGGCTGATTACAGAGACCGCGGAATTTGGCTGAGAGGCGATGACATGTTATTGAGGGCCATAGCATTGATAGCCATTTCGGTTGGGTTGGCTGCGCCGGCCCATGCCGACGCCACTGACGACGCGTTCATCGCCAACCTCAGCACCTCGGGCATGAACTACGGCCCACCCGAGAAAGCGATCCAAGTCGCAAAAACGGTCGTGTGTGCCACCCTCAGCAATAATCCCGCGACCAGCAACGCCGATCTGATCACCAAGGTGACCAACGCCACCAATTGGCCAGCACTCAACGCCGCCTACTTCACTGGAGCTGCGATACAGGCCTACTGTCCCCAGTACGGTTCCCTGGCTCCCCCGACCATCCCCAAACCCGCCCCCACTGCCCCGAGTACGGCTGCATCGCTGCCCCCAAAGCCGGACGTTCAACCAGCCTAACCGCGAATGCTGAGCCTTAAGGTCACCGGTCGCCAGCAGATGAGCTAGTTGACGAACCATGCAGAGCCCGAATTATGTTGCGATGTAACAAAATTCGATGGCCGTGCGAAGCCGACTACGAAGGCCAAGGCTCCTTTACCGCGATGGTCCTCCGCGGCGATTGCGAACCACGTATCCCGGGGCAGAGTTCGACGACGTAGTCGAAATTCATGAACCACCTGAGCAAGGTGACCAAGCAACAACACACGCCCGGCAAATGAGTTTGCCGACCAACAGATGAGCCGATGACACAACCGATTGTCAGCAAAAAGTCTTTCGAGCGCCGTGATTTCAGAGCGACCGGGTCCGGCGGAGAATGCACAGCCGCGGTACGGCGTCTCCGATAGGCGCTGCCGGTTAATGCGCCCCCCGTTCTTCGCAGCGCGATCTCCGGCAAGCACGCACGACCCGAAGACACGAGCCAACAACCAGCCCCAGAGTGCTCAGTCGCGGACCACCAGCACCGAACAATGGGGGTGCCGAAAAACTGGATGCCCCGACGGTCCGACCAGCCAGTTGATGTCCGCCGGCGGCTGATCGGCATCCGGGCGGATGACCGCGACCGGGCAGTGCGCCTTTTCGGCGAGCTCGCTTGCCGCCGAACCCAGGATCGAGCGAGCGTAGCGCCCGATGCCGGCGGATCCGACGCAGATCAGCCCGGCGTCGCGGGAGGCCTCGACCAAAACAGCGCCGGCCGGCCCGCGCGGGGTGTCGGTGTCGACCTTGATCGGTTTCCCGGTGGCCGCCACCGCGGCTTGTGCTGCCCGCAGCGACGTTTCGGCGTGGCGCAGGTCACGTTCGTAATCTTCCGGACATGGATGAGTTGTCTTGATAACCGAGATCAGGCGCAGCGGCACGGCCGCGCTGACGGCCTCGTCGGTGCCCCACAGGGCAGCCGTGATCGCCGCGGTCGAACCATCGATGCCGACAACGACCGGTTTCATGTCCGTTCTCCTCCATCTTTGTCCCGAAATCTCGCCGAATAACCCAGCACGACAACAGTTTTCACGCTTCTGCGGTCATCGCGGCGGGCCCGGCGCCGGCTGGGGCTGGGCGAGCCGGTAGACGTCGACAAGCCGCGCGATGTCGCTGGCTGTGACGATGCCGACCACCGCGCCGGCATCGACGACCAGTGCCCGGCTCCGGGGGCCGGCCGGCGCCATCTGCTCGAGCAGCGCGCTCAGCGGCTCCCCGGGTGCCGCGGTTGGCACCTCGTGCAGGGGTACGGCGATGTCGCGCACGCTGGTGACGCCGCGCCGGGCGGGTGCCAGCTCGCGCAGCTGCCGCAGCGTGACCAGCCCCATGATCGATCCGTCCCGTTCGGCAACCGGGTACGCCGAGTGGCGATCGCCGAGCACATAGCGCTGGATGAACTCCTCGACGCTGATCCATCCCGAAGCGGTGTGCGGCTCGGGGGTCATCGCGTCTGCGACCCGGACACCGGCGAAGAGTTGCCGGGTCGAAATCCGGGTTTCCTCTTCGCGAGCGGCCGCGAAGAGGAACCAGCCAATGAAGGCCAGCCAGACACCGCCGACCAGGCCGCCGGCCACAAATTCGGCCAGTCCCAACGTGATCAGGACGAGGGCGACCACGCGTCCGGCCCGTGCCGCGCCGATCCCGGCGCGCACGATGTCGCCGTGACGGCGCCACAGATAGGCCCGGACCAGCCGGCCTCCGTCCAGCGGCGCGCCCGGCAGCAGATTGAACAGTGCCAGCAGCAAGTTGACCGCGGCCAGCCACCACGCAACGCTGACCACGATGGGCGGGGTCCGGACGACGTCGAGGGCAACGGCCAGCGTGCCGAATGTTGCGGACAGTGCCAGGCTGGTGGCCGGGCCCGCGATAGCGATCCGAAAAGCGGCCTTGGGTGTCTTGGCTTCACCGCCCATCGTGGTCACCCCGCCGAATAGCCACAGGGTCACGTTCTCGACGGCTACCCCGCAGCGGCGCGCGACGACGGCGTGCGCAAGCTCGTGGGCCAGCAGCGACGCCAGCAGGACCGCCGCCCCACCCGCGCCCGCCAGCCAATAGGCTACTGGTGCATAGCCTTTGACGACACCGGGCAAGGTGGTGGCCAGGCTCCATGTGAACAACCACAGGATGACCAGCACGCTCCAATGGAACTTCACCGAAAACCCGGCGATCCGCCCCAGCGGAATCTCGTCGTGCACGTCGGTAACCTCCGAAACTGGCGGCCGAACCCTCGAATCGCCCTGCCATCGAACGTAAGACGACGCTGTTGGGAATCGCTAGGGTCGTTCGGCCTGCGGGCAGTGGGTCAATAGCCCCGCGCCACGGCTCGCGCCACGGGGAAACACCGCCATCCGCGCCCCGATCTCAGCGACCGGGCGCTGTGGGTTGCGGCTGCGGCGCCCGCTCAACCCGGTGCTTGATACCCAGCAGCAGACCCCGGGTGCCAAGTGAGATCAACGGCCTGGCCAGTTCCAGGACGAACACTTCACCGGGACGGCGCAGCGCAATCCGGGCGCGAGTGAGGAGCCGGACGCGATCCTGCCAGTGCGGCTGAAGGTGAAACGACCACACCGCATTCCAGCGCAGGTCCGGTCGGGTCGCATTGAGCACGAGGCATTTTTCGGGCACGATTTCGGCGACACACAGCGTCACCCCGTCGGGCAGCCCCAGCCATCCTTCGGGAGCCAGCCGCACGACATCGCCCACCACGAGCTGTTGCCATTCCGGGTGGATTCGATCGGCGTCGTTATGGCGAAGCCCGGCCAGGTTTTTCAGCCCCTCACCACCGTAGAACCCACCGCGGTCCTGACCCATTTGCACCAACCAGGGCCATACGGCAGACACCGGGGCGTCGATGTTGAGCGCCTCGGTCGTTTGCGTGGCCGGGTCGCTGACCAAGGTGTCACCGGGCAGCTGCATCCGGACTTCCTGCTTGGTGGTGCCCCAATTGCGGTAGTACCGTCGCGCGGCGTAAAGCACTGCCAGCGACACCCCGGCCCCGGCAATCCGCTCCATCGTCTTGGCCATAGCGCCAGTCTGCGTCGCGCCGCGAGGCGCCCGCCAGGGTCGATGGTCCTTGCCTGGCAAGCCGACATCCTGCGTTAGGTGACTTTCGGCCCTATTCCGCAACATCAGTGTGACGAAATGATGACCTGGTCCACGTAACTTGGCTGCGGTTGTGGCTCAGCAAGAATGAGGACTGCTATGCGTGGCGACCCACCGTTACTGACCGATTCCGACGTCGATGGTCTCGCCTGGGAATTTCTGCGCTCGCGCTATGTGGGCCCGATCTACGCCGGCTGGCCGCCCGATCGGCGTCTGGACACCTTCCTGCGCCGGCGGGGCCTGGGCCGGGTCGCCGATGACGGGGATCTGTCCGACATCGTCCTGGATCGCATCATGCGGTACGTGGGCGTCGCGCCTCGCGAGCTGGCCGAGCTGGCCGACGAGTCGCCGGTCCCGATTCACTGAGCCCACCGCTGCGCCGCAGAAACGCCGAGATCCGGCCAGGTTGGGAAATCCGGCACTAATGCTTGGGGACTAACGGCACTATTGCCCCTGATGGCTGACCGCGGATAGTGATGCCGATCAATGGGGATCGGAGGTGGCTGGCAATGGAGCAGCTCACGACCATGGAGGCCAGTTTCCTGGAGGCAGAGGATGCCGACCGGCACGTGAGTCTGGCCATCGGTGCGCTGGCTGTCATCGACGGACCGAGCCCCGGCCGGGACGAGCTCGTCGAGGCCCTGTCCGAGCGGATGCGAACCATCCCCCGGTTGACGCAGTTGGTGCACAAGCACCCGTTGGAACTTGCAGCACCGGAATGGGTTGACGACGCCAACTTCGACATCACTCACCACATCCGTTGGGCGGCATTGCCGCAACCCGGCGACGACGCCGCCTTGTACCGGACCATCGCCGACCTCATGGAGCGCCGACTCGATCGCGACCACCCCTTGTGGGAGTGCTGGGTCATCGAAGGCCTGCCGGAACGGCGGTGGGCGGCACTGATCAAGATCCACCATTGCATTGCCGACGGGATTGCCGCGATGCAGATGTTGGCCAACATCGCCGATACGGGTCCCGCCGCGACGTTCGCCACCGACATCCGCGCCGCCAAAGAGCCGCCGATGTCGATCGGCAACCCGTCCGGGCTCAGCCTCAACCCGCTGAGCTGGGCCGGCGGACTGTGGCGCGCATCGGTGGCCACCACCGGCGCGGCCGCGCACACCGCTAAAGGCGCCGCCCAGTTCGTGGCTGGGTTACTCACTCCCGCCGCAGACTCGTCACTGCGCGGACCGGTGACCAACATGCGTCGTTACAGCGCGGCACGGGTGTCGCTCAAAGACGTCGAAACGGTGTGCGAGGTCTTCGGCGTGACCCTCAACGACGTGGCATTGGCGGCCATCGCCGATAGCTATCGCGCGGTACTGCTGCATCGCGGTGAGAAGCCCCGGCGCACCTCGCTGCGCACGTTGATTCCCGTGTCGGTGCGAGCGCCAGATGCTATGGCCCGCACCGACATTCGCGTATCGGCGATGCTGCCGACCTTGCCGGTAGATCAGGATGACCCGGTGAAGCGGTTGCGACTGGTGCACTCCCGGCTGGACCGGCTGAAAGGCAGCGGCGAGCGCCAGGCGGCCAGCGCATTTGTCGCACTGGCCAACTTTGTGCCGTTCGTGTTGAGCGCGTGGACAGTTCGGTTGCTGACGCGGCTACCGCAGCGCAGCGTCGTCACGCTGGCAACCAATGTGCCGGGACCCCGTCAACGGCTGCAGGTCCTGGGCCGCCCGGTGGAGGAGCTGCTGCCGGTACCGCCGATCGCCATGCACCTGCGCACGGTGATCGGCATGCTTACCTATGTCGACACACTGGTTTTCGGCATCACCGCCGACTATGACGCCACACCCGACGTCGACGAACTCGCCCGCGGCATCGAACTGGGCGTCGCACGCCTGTTGGCGCGCGCCCTTGCCCGCAAACAGGCGCGCGCCAAGCAGAGCCGGCGCCCGGCGCGGCTGGCCAACTGAGGTGGGTTCTGCCGCACGTGATTTCGCTTCCGCTATCTAGCCCGTATCCGGGTCCGGCTTAGTCGAGGAAGGAGCCCCTCATGTCCGATCAGCAACTATTGCGCCAAACCACCCCGTATCCGCTGCCGCACCCGTTGCGCACCGTGCGGTTTTGGCTGGCCCCCATTGTCGTCACGCTCGCGGTACTAGCAGGACTGTCGTGGCTGTTCTTCGGCAGCAGCCTGAACCCGAAGAAAAACTTCCACGACTTCCCGATCGCAATCGTCAACGAGGACACGGGAAGTGCCAAGGCGGGCGCAAAGATCACCGACGCACTCAATACCAAACTCGAGGAAGGACACAAGTTCGATATCCGGTTGCTGACCCCCGACGAGGCCAACCGCCAGTTCGGCACCGGCAAGATCTACGGCGCACTGGTGATACCGCCGGACTTCTCCGACAAACTGCTGGGGCTGCTGCAAACGGTGTCGAAGCCGGGCGAGGTGATCAAGCCGGTCATCACGATCGAAACCAACCCGCGCGCCAGCGCGATGGGCGCGGGCATCGCCGAAAATGTGCTGAAAAAGGCGATGGTGGACTACAACACCAAGGCGGGCAAGAAGCTCACGGATGCAGCGGCTGCCTCGGGTGGCGAGCAGTTGAGCGCCAGTGCCGCATGGCTACTCGCCAATCCGCTCGACGTTCGGGTCGAACCACGCAATGAGCTGGCTGACGGCACCGGGCTCGGACTGTCCAGTTACTTCTACACGCTGATGTTGCTGATCGGCGGCGTCACCGGAGCCCTGGTGGTGAGCATGCTGGTCGAGGCGATGCTCGGCTATTCCCCGGCCGAATTCGGCCCGATGTACCGGTTGGCCGATCGGGTTCGGGTGTCGTGGTTCCGCACGCTGCTTCTCAAGTGGATGTTGGTGGCGGTGGTGTCGTTGTTCTCCTCGGCGGTCTACCTCTGGGTGGCAAAGGCCTTCGGAATGCCGGTGCCCCACCCCTGGGCGCTGTGGCTCTTCGGTGTCTTCATCATGTTGACCGTGGGGGTCGCCTCCACCAGTTTGATCACGGCATTGGGCACGCTCGGCATTTTGACCGCCCTGTTCATCTTCAACTTCCTGGGCCTGCCGTCGACGGGTGCCACCATTCCGCTCGAGGCGGAGCCGAAGATCTTCAGTTGGCTGGCCAATTTCGAGCCGATGCGCCAGGTGTTCATCGGCACCCGGGCGCTGCTGTACTTCGACGGGCGCCTCGACGCAGGCCTGGGCCGCTCCCTAACGCTGACGGTGATCGGGCTGGTGATCGGTGTGGTCTTCGGCGCCGTGCTGACCTGGATCTACGATCGTAAAGGCATCCACCGCATCGCGGCGGTCCCAACGACCGCCCCCGCCGCAACGCCGGCTCCTGAAACCGGCTCCGCGGAACCGGCTCATTCCATGTCCGGCGCACCGTCGGACGCCGCGCCTGGATCAGCTGAGGAGCGTGGCAAGCACGAAGCGCCATAGCGCAACGACGTCGCAGGCCGGCCTGTGTTGGCTCAGTCGGGTTCTTGCGCGGGTAGATACCGCTCCTGCACCGCTTGGGCGAGATGGTGACGGATGCGCTCCAGGCCGGCGGCGCGATTCGCCAGTAGCTCGTCCTCCCAGGCGGCCACTTGCGTGGCGAGGTCTTTGTCGGCGATGGTGCCCGCGAGCCAGCGGGAAAAGTCACCGCGTTCGAGGTGGTATTCGAGCGTTTGTTGGTCGAGATGTCTTACGGCAGTATCGAAATCACGCATTGTCGCCGCTGGCGCAATGGTTTGACGAGCGCTGGTGTGAAAGTAGAAGCGCCGGTCATGGGGCAGGCCGATATCGACATACTTGTGCCAGTGCCGCACGTGGGCGGTCTGACGTTGCGCGATGGTGAACTCGCGCACCGGCTCGGAGCCGATCCGTATGCTGGCTCGCCGCCGAGACGCGATACCTGACGTCGCGTCGCCAGTGGTGAGGGTTAGCACCACGTCGCTGGCATCGATCTCGTGGGCGGGCAGCGACGCCGGGGCAAACGACGACAACACGTAGCCGCCTCGCCGAGCCCAGTGTGCATGCTCGCCGCCGCTGAGCAGGTGGGCCTCGTCGTAGATCACCCAATGTGGGTATCCATACTGGTGTCGGTGCGCCTCGGCGGCAGACCGCAATCGATACATGTCGTCGACCTTGGTTGGCTCGCTGAGTGCTGACATGTCCACCACCATGCTGGAATGCGGTTGCAACATGGTGAGCAGTTCGACCGGCTCAGAGAGGTGGTGGCCGCCGTCGAACACCTGCACCCGGTTGAGCTGCTGCAATTGCACGTGGTCGCCTTCGGGGTCGAGGACAAGGACGGAGTAGTTGGCGAGGATCCACTGCTCTGCCATCAACCGACGACATAGCTTTTCCCTGTCGCGGCAGGTCCGGTGACCAAGATCCGGCCCTGGCTTCCGGGTACCCGGGTCGGCGTTGCGTCGTCGAACGTGCCGATGTCGACCCACCGGCGGGGTGGCCACCACCCGATCCAAAATCTCGCCCTTGTCCGCCTTCGACGCCCTGCGGTACCGACCTCGCAGTTTGTTGGTCACCTGCCGTCTAGCGGCCATATCGATCTTGCCCTCCACATCGGGCAAGCCTTCTGGGCCACGCGCTCAAAATAGGTGAGGCACGCCGCTGAGTAGGCGTCCGCGTGGTCTCGAATTAGACTCGCGCGGGTGGGATCGGATGAATTGCAGGTCGTACTAGGTCAGCTAGGCGTTACGGCCAGTCAATGGCAGGGCCTTGGCGCTCAACTCGCGGCCGGAGCGACGCCGCCGGCACCGGGGCCTCCATTCCAAGCCACTACGGCGGCGGTGAGTGGCATCGACGCAACAATCGGCGGTGTGGCGGCGGCCTTGGCCACCCGTACTCAGGCGACGGCTGCCGGGGTGACCACTGCAACCACAAGTTACGCCAACCAAGAGGCCAGCGCCGCAAGTGAGATGGCTGCCGTCACCCAGGTGACGGTGGTATAGATGCCGGCCACCCTGTCACAAATCCGAGCATGGAGCACCGAGCATCTTATCGATGCAGCCGGCTACTGGACCCAGACCGCCGACCATTGGGAAGACGTCTTCCTGCAGATGCGCAACCAGTCCTATGCCATCGCCTGGAACGGCGCGGGGGGCAACGCACTACGGGTACGGACCGGCGCCGACCTTCCGATCGTCACCGCAAAAGCCGACCAGCTACGCCAGGCAGCAGCGGTTGCGCGCAACGGTGCCAGCGACATCAGCGCGGCCCAACGACGAGTGCTCTATGCTGTCGAGGACGCCCAGAACGCGGGATTCACTGTCGGAGAAGACTTATCGGTCACCGATACCCGTGTTGGCACCACCGCCGCAGAGCAGGCCGCTCGACAAGCCCAGGCGCAGGCTTTCGCCGGTGACATCCGCTTGCGCGCAGAACAGCTCGACGGGGTAGAGGTCAAGGTTGCAGGTCAACGTACCGGTACCACCGCTCAGTAGCGTCGGCTTTGCGGAGCACCCGATCTCCAGCCCTGTCCCGCAAGCTCCGGCCACTCACCGCAATGGAATCCAGCTGGTCGACTTCAAACAAGACGGAGCGACTAGCCCCACTCCCCTATTTGCGCCGTGGGACACTCCCGACGGAACGCCACCGCCCCAACCCGCGTTCCTTCCGCAGTACGAGCAGGCCCTCACGGCACCGCCAGCTCCAGCGCAG
Organism: Mycobacterium attenuatum; assembly: GCF_900566085.1. Classification (GTDB taxonomy): domain Bacteria; phylum Actinomycetota; class Actinomycetes; order Mycobacteriales; family Mycobacteriaceae; genus Mycobacterium; species Mycobacterium attenuatum. Next base: position 2,575 of record NZ_UPHT01000062.1, on the reverse strand, counting down.
CCGGGTCCGCCGATGCCCGCATCCCCACCGCCGGCGCCACGGCCCGCAACCGGTCCGAGCAGCGTCGCCTGCCAGCAAGCGCTCGATGAGCAGCAGCAAAGCCTCCTGCAAAATCTCGGGGGAGCGACCCTCGGGGGCGCGGTCTTAGGGGGCCTGGCTGCAGGAGTACCGACCGAGGGCGTCGGAGCCGTCCAAGGTGCGATCGGCGGAGCTTTCATGGGCGGCGTTGGCGAGTTCCTCAACGAAACCCGCAAAGAACACCCGCTCCCACAACAATGCAAATGAGCTACCTACCGTTGATTATCGCGGCAGTCGGGGTCGGTTTGATCATCGCCGCCCCGGCACGATCACGGCGAGCCTGGATCGCGTTGACATTACTGCTGACCGCTTTGGGTGCCATGACCATCGTCGACTGGTGCCTGCACCGGCCTACCGGCTCTGACATCACATATTTGGTCACAGCAGCGATGATTGGCGGGTTGTCAGTGTTCGTCGGCAAGAAAGCCCGCGAATCCCGAAGCTGACTCCACGATGGTGCATTGCGTCTTCGCGTTGGCAACGTACCCAGGCCTTACGAAATAGCCAACCAGCTGCGACCTAGTGCAGCGCGCAAAGTCATTTTGCAGTCCGGGGTGTTTGAATGGGATGCGGCGCGCTCGCATCCGCAGCAATTAGCCGGTTAAAGCTGCTTCGACAAAGCCCTGGCCGAGACGATCAACGGCTACTACAAGACCGAACTCATCTACGGTCCCGCCCATCCCGGCCGTGGAAGACCCATCGAAGACGTGGAACTGGCCACCCTGAGCTGGGTGCACTGGCACAACACCAACCGGCTGGACGGCTACCGCGGTGACGTACCGCCAGCAGAGTTCGAAGCCGCGTTCTACGCTCCGACACGGAACGACCAACCCCTGGTCGAAATCCTATAGCCCGAGCCTCCATCAGAACCAGGGCAATTCGACCACCTGCAGAGCACCATCGAAGACATCCGCACGACGATCTTCGACCTGCGGGCCCACGCTGGTTCTGACGCAACTTTTCTGCGTCGGGTTCAGCGCCTAGTAGCCGAGCTGACCGACAACCGCCCCGTCGCGACTACGCTGCGCACCATCGGCAACATGACTACGGTCGACAGTGCGCTGGCCGAGCATGCCGAAGCGGTCATCACCGAAGCCCTCAGCAACGCCGTGCGCCACTCCGCGCCTCCCGCCTGATGCTTCCCCCGGACGGGGGCACTCAAGTGCATTGGGTCGTACCCCTTTTCGGGCCCAATGGGTCAGCCGACAGCCGTCCTAGCGCAGCGTCGGCGCATGGGCGAGCTTTTCCTCGGGTAGACCGTTAAGCTGCGGCGTCCTCGAGGCATTCGCCTCGCGGGTCAGAAAGTCGGTCAGTTCTCCGATCGAACTCATCAGTGGCGCCGGGAACACAACCGTCGTGTTTTTCTCCACGCCGAGTTCGGCCAGGGTCTGCAAGTTTCGCAGCTGCAGGGCCAGCGGGTGCTGCATCATCGTGTCCGACGCGTCGCCGAGTGCCGCGGCGGCACGTGCTTCGCCTTCTGCGGCAATGATTTTGGCTCGCTTCTCCCGCTCTGCTTCTGCCTCGCGGGCCATCGCGCGTTTCATGCTGTCCGGCAATTGGATGTCCTTGAGCTCGACCAGGGTTACCTCCACTCCCCAATCCACAGTGGTGGTGTCGAGGATTTGGCGGATACTGCCGTTGATCTTTTCTGTTTGGGCGAGCACCGCGTCGAGGGAGTGTTGCCCGACGACGTTGCGCAGGGTGGTCTGTGCGATCTGATTGATGGCGGCGTTCACGTTTTCGATGACGATGACGGATTTGCGTGCGTCCACCACCCGGAAGTAGGCAACCGCGGCGATATCCACGCTGACGTTGTCGCGGGTGATGATGCCCTGGGACTGGATGGGCATGGTCACGATCCGCATCGAAACCCGCCACAGCCGATCAATAATGGGGACGATCACCGCAGCCCGGGTTCGCGGACCCCGATGACGCGGCCCAGCCGAAAATGCACACCGCGCTGATACTGCTGCATCACCCTGATCGACGCGACCCCAAGCAGCCCCAGCATGGCGAGCCCGAAAACCAGGGAAATGGCCCCATTTTGGGTCATAACAACTACCTCAATCCATTTCATGGCAGTACTCATCGAACACAAAGCCTGCCTTCAACGCTAGTGTCGACACGGCCGCCGGTCAGCGGCCAGAGTCCCCTACCCCCCGACGAATGTCACTTCCCGGGTCATACGCCTATCGATGCGCCGATTAGATCCCCACGCCCACCGCGACTTCCAGCTCGGTCAGGCACTGTTCGGTCAACGGAATCAACATCTCGATATCGGGGACGATGTCGCGGCCCGCGACGTAGCCGAACCCGATTTGGTCGGCATAGGAACACGTCGTCACGTTGAGCGCCTGCCCGTCATACACGGTGGAGACCGGATATATCTCATCGACATGCGCGCCGTTCCAATATCTTTCGGCACGGGGGCCCGGCACGTGCGAAATCGGAACGTTGTAGCCGGTGCGGATCTTCGGCGAAAACGGCAATAGCGGTG
>NZ_UPHT01000118.1 GCF_900566085.1 Mycobacterium attenuatum | reverse complement strand
AAGTCCACCACGTCCAAGGCTGGAAGGCCACCGGCCGCACCGACATCGACGAGCTGACCCTGGCCTGCGGAGTCGACAACCGACTCGTCGAAAAAGGCTGGACCACCCGCAAAAACACCCACGGCGATACCGAATGGCTACCCCCAGCCCACCTAGATCGCGGACAACCCCGGACCAACCCGTATCACCACCCCGAAAGATTCCCACACGACGACGACGAACCCCTTTGACGCGTTAGACCTTATGGCAAGGCGGCAGATAACCCTGTGCGGCCAACCGTGGTAGGACACCGCCGCTGTCGATGATGTCGAGGATCACCGCCGGCAGGGTGGGCACCGTTCCGCAGGCGCCGGTGGTGTCGTTGCGCCAGCTGCCCTCGGCGAGATCGAACGTTGCCTGATCGCCTTCGGCAAAGGTGGTGGTGGCGTGGGGCACTGTCATCGCGGGCAGTCCGGCATTGACCGCATTGCGGAAGAACAGGGAGTTGAACTCCTCGGCGACCAGCCCGGCGATGCCAAGCTCGACGAACAGCGCCGCGACCGGGCGCGACGATCCGACGCCGAAGTTCTTGCCGGCCAACAGGATATCGCCCGGAGACACCCCGTCTGCCCACCCGGGACGGAGCTGGTGGAAGACATACCGAGCCGCCTCGGCCCGGTCCATCTTCATGGCAAAAGCTGGGTACATGGCGTCGGTGTTGAGGTCGTCGCCGAACAGCCAGACTCTGCCGCTGAAAGTGAGTGTCATGCAACCAGACTCCTCGGGTCGGTGATGTAACCGGTGACCGCTGACGCAGCGACGGTTGCCGGTGAGGCCATGAAGATCCGTGCCGCCGTGCTGCCCATCCGCCCGGTGTAGTTGCGGGTGCTCGAGGTGATACACACTTCGCCGGGCCCGACCAGTCCCATGTGGTAGCCGAAGCAGGCGCCGCAGGTGGCGTTGGTGACCACGGCGCCGGAGTCTGCGAGGTCCTGTAAGTAACCGCGCCGCATGGCTTCCCGGTACACGGCTTGCGAAGCAGGTGTGATCAGCAGCCGCACCCCCGGCGCTACGCTCCGGCCGCGCAGCACCCGTGCGGCGACTTCAAGGTCTTGGAGTTGGCCGTTGGCGCACGACCCGATAAATGCCTGGTCCACCGCCTGTTTGCCGAGTTGCGAAACCGGCAGCCCATTGCGGCTGACGGTACCCGGAAGCGCCACGTACGGCTCGAGCGCGGCCAGGTCGACGGTCCGCATGTCCTGGTAGTGAGCGTCATGATCCGGTGCCGCAATGCGGTATCCATCGATATCCCGTGCGCTCAGGTCTCCGGTCACTATGTCGTCGGCCTCGAAAATGCTGAAGTCGGCTGATAATTCGGCCCCCTGGGTCGCGATGGTGCGACGATCGTGTAGCGGGATGCTGACCAGGCCGTTGCCGCCGTATTCCAGATTCCGGTTGGCGGCATCACCGTAACGGTTGGCGATGTGCAGGAAGATGTCCTTGCCGCTGACGGTGTCCGGTTTGACGCCACGCAACTCGTAGCGGATGGTCGGCGCGATTTGATACCAGGTCTGGCCGGTGCACATGATCGAGTACACCTCGTCGGCCCCCAGGCCGCGGGCCGCGGTGTTGTACGCTCCGGCGGCGCAGGTGTGGGAGTCGCTGCAGGCCAGCACTTCTCCAGGACGGGCCAGACCGTTCTCGGCGATGACCTGATGACTGATGCCATGCCTTCCGACGTCGTAGAAACGCTTAATACCGAAGCGGGAGACGAACTTGCGCGCATGTTGCCCGGCTTCGGCGTCTTTGACGGTCGGTGCCGGTACCGCGTGATCCATCACAACCGCGAGTCTCTCGGGGTCATGAATCGTATTGGGCGGTATCCAGTTTCGGGCGAACTGGAGGTCTATCAGCACAGCCATGTCGACGTCGACGACGACGGTGTCGCCGGGCGATACCGTGTTTTGGCCGGTCTTGCGGGCGAAGATCTTCTCGAGGATGGTCATGCCCATGCGCAGGCCTCCGTCGGTGCGTACCTGGCTTCAATGTCCGACCACTCCGCCAAACCAACAAGATTGAAGAATGCAGTGGGCGTACCTGACCGGTGGGTGGTGGGATCGGTCCCGTTGAGTTCACACAGCGCCGCCACCATGGCCGCCGTTGCGCGCCGAGCCAGCTGACCCGGATGAATCGCCACCGCATAGCCCAGCTGCTTCAGTCGCGCCACCGACACCGGCGGGGTGAGGCCGCCAGCGACCAGATTGATCAACAGCGGGGCGCCGACTTCACGTGCAATCCGCTCGATTTCGCCGATATCCTCTGGTGCTTCGACGAAGACGATGTCGGCGCCAGTGGCGGCATACCGGTTGGCGCGTTCGATGGCGGCATCCAGGCCGAGCGGGGCCCGCGCGTCGGTGCGCGCCACGACCAACATCCCCTCGTCGGTCCGGGCGTCGAGGGCGGCCGCCAGGGTCTGTTCGAATACCGCGGCGTCCACGACCCGTTTGTCCGGTAGATGGCCGCACCGCTTGGGAAATGCTTGGTCCTCCAATTGGATTGCGGCCACACCGGCGGTGTCATAGGACCGGACGGTACGCACGACGTTCTTGGGCGCGCCGTAGCCGGTGTCGGCATCGGCGATCAGCGGGATGTCACCGAGTACGCCGGCGATCATCCGCGCCCGCTCGGCCATTTCGGACGCGGTGACCAGGCCGATGTCGGGCAGGCCGTACCCGGATGCCGCCACCCCGGAGCCGGTCAGATACGCCGCGACGTGACCGGTGCGTTTGGTCAGGTGCGCGGATATCCCGTCGAAAACCCCAGGGGCAACGATGAGTTCGCGTGAATCGAGGAGGGCGCGCAGTCGCTGTCGGGCTGGTGTCGTTGGCATGGAAGTCGGTCCTCTCAGTCACCGGATGGTTGTTATATAGATATAACAACCGTGGTCGTAGAGCGCAACCGCAGCGGTGTGGAAACATGGGAGCGTGCACCAGACCAGCAGCCACGCCGCGGCCGTGTCGGCCGGCGCCGGTGTGCCGTTGCACCGCCAGCTCTTCCTGGTGCTGCACGACGAGATCGAACGCGGCGTCCTGGCGCCAGGCGACGCGCTGCCCACCGAACAGGCGCTGTGCGAGCAATTCGGAATCTCGCGGATCACCGTGCGGCGCGCCCTGGCCGACCTGGCCGAGCAGGGATATATCCAGCGCAAGCACGGTGTCGGCTCTTTTGTGCGCGAAGGCGTTCCAGCAGACCGGTCCGCGCCGGTGCGTTCGTATGTTGAGGGGTTGCGGCAGACCCAGTTCGAAACCGAGGCCGAGGTCATCGAACTCGGGGTGCGCCGACCCCCGCGCGCGGTGGCCCAAGCGCTGCAGACGACCGGCGAGTTGCTGCATGTGCTGCGGTTGCGGCGGCAACGGCGCACCGGTGAGCCGCTGATCGTCAGCGACGTCTGGTTGCCGGCCGAACTGACTGACACGCTGACCGAGGCCGCGCTACGTACTGCGCCGTTGTACGAGCTGGTGAAGCGCACCGGGGTGGTGGTTGACCGGGTGCGGCACGAAATCACCGCCGAGATCGCGGGTCCGCGCTATGCGCAACTGCTCGATACGGCAATCGGCGCCGCACTGCTGCGGATCAACCGGCTCATCTTCGCGGCGGGGGTGCCGCACCGCTACCAGTCGGTACTGTTGTCACCGACCCGCAGCCGCGTGCTGTTGACCCAGTCCTCTGACGAGCTCGAGGCCGCCGACGGTCTGGCGATCGCCCACGACGTGCCCGCAGAGCCCTAGCGGATCAGTGCCGCCTCGATCGCATCGGCGTGTGGCGCACAGTTTCCGGCGCCGGGCACCGTGGTTGCCAGTGCGCCTGCGGCACAGGCCCGTTGCAACGCACGCAATCGTTGATCCGGCGAGGCCGGGTCCCGCGGCCAATGGGCAGCCAGCACCCCGGCGAACACGTCGCCGGCTCCGGTGGTGTCCACCGCCGTCACCGCGGGCGCGGGCATGTCCAGCTCGCCGCCCGCGCCGACGTAGCGCGCGCCGCGCGCCCCCAGGGTAACCACGAAATGTGCTGGCGGCCAGTGCCATTGCTCGGCCTCGGACTCGTTGGCGATCACGACGTCGGCCAACTCCGCCAATTCGGGCCCGGCGCCGTGCAGCCGGCCGGCGGGGGAGGCGTTGACCATGACGACGGCCCCGGCGGACCGGGCTTGCCGCGCTGCACCCACCGCTACGTCCGCCGGGATCTCCAGCTGGGTCAGCAACACGTCACACTCGTCGACCGCCCCGGGCGCCAGCTTCAGCTGATCGTTTGCGCCGGGAGCCACCAGCACGGTGTTCTCGGCACCGGCGTCGACCACGATGATCGCCGTCCCGCTCGGGCCGGGCACCTGAACCAGCGCATCGATGTCCACACCGTTGGCCTGCAGGTGTGACCGCAACTGGTCAGCGGCCACGTCGTCGCCCACCGCGCCCACGAACTGCACCCGCGCGCCCGCTCGTGCGGCGGCCACCGCCTGATTGCCGCCTTTGCCTCCGGGCGAGCGGGTCAGCGACGACGCCAGCACCGTCTCGCCCGGACGCGGCAGCGCGGTGACGGCAAACGTCAGATCCAAGTTCAAGCTGCCCACTACGCAGACTCGCGCCGTCATTGTGCCGACGTTAACAACGCTCGGGCCCCGGTAATCACATTGTCGGCAAACACCGTTTACCCGCGCGTGTCGGCGCTAGTCTGCGAGGTGATTCGGTGCTTGTAGAGAGGGAGCAAAGAGGAAGTGGAGAGGAAGCCGGTGACATCGGGCGAGGCAACAGATTCCGTTCCGGAGGCGCCCGCCGCCCCGGTCCGCAAGAGCGTGATCCCCAAGCGCGTGAGAAGCGGGGGCCGCAGGCGGCCGCGTTTTCGGGTCAGCATCCAATCCAAGCTCATGCTGCTGCTGCTGTTGTCGAGCATCGTTTCGGTGGCCGCCGTCGTTATCGTCGGGTATCAAACCGGGCGTGCCTCGCTGCAGGCGGCAGCATATGAGCGGTTGACCGAGTTGCGCGAATCGCAGAAACGGGCAATCGAGACGCTGTTTTCCGATTTGACCAATTCACTGGTCATCTATGCGCGCGGTTTAACGGTCGTGCAGGCCGTCGCGCAGTTCACCGCGGGTTTCGACCAATTGGCCGACGCGACCATCGACCCGGCCCAGCAGCAGGCGATCGTCAACTACTACAACAACCAGCTCATCAAACCGGTGGAACGCACGACGGGTGAAAAGCTCGACATCACCGCACTGCTGCCGACGTCGCCCGCCCAGAAGTATCTGCAGGCCTATTACACCGCGCCGTTCACGTCGGATCAGGACTCGATGCGGTTCGACGACGCCGGCGACGGCAGCGCATGGTCGGCCGCCAACGCGAGATTCAACGGCTACTTCCGCGAAATCGTCACCCGGTTCGAGTACGACGATGCGGTGTTGCTGGACACCCGGGGCAACATCGTCTATAGCCTGAGCAAGGATCCCGACCTGGGCACCAACATCCTGACCGGGCCGTACCGGGAATCCAACCTGCGCGACGCCTACCTTAAAGCGCTGGGCGCCAACGCCGTTGACTTCACCTGGATCACCGACTTCAAGCCGTATCAGCCGCAACTGGACGTGCCGACGGCGTGGCTGGTGGCACCGGTTCAGGCCGACGGGAGAACCCAAGGCGTGATCGCCCTGCCGCTGCCGATCGCCAAGATCAACCGGATCATGACCGCCAACCAGCAGTGGCAAGCCGCGGGCATGGGCCAGGGCACGGAGACCTATCTCGCCGGTCCGGACAGCCTCATGCGTTCGGATTCGCGGCTTTTCGTCGAGGACCCCGACGAATACCGACGACAATCGGTGGCCGCAGGCACCCCGCTCGACGTGGTGAACCGCGCCATCCAGCTCGGTGGCACGACGCTGCTGCAGCCCGTTGCGAGTTCGGGTTTGCGTGCTGCTCAACGCGGTCAGACCGGAACCATCACCGCAACCGACTACACGGATAACAAAGAGCTGGAAGCCTACGCACCCCTGGACGTGCCGAATTCCGACCTGCACTGGTCGATTCTGGCGACCCGTGACAACTCCGAGGCGTTCGCCGCGGTGGCCGCGTTCAGCAGGGCGCTGGTGTTGGTCACCGTGGCCATCATTCTGGGCATCTGTGTGGCTTCGATGCTGATCGCTCAGGCGATGGTGCGGCCGGTCCGGCGGCTGGAGGCCGGCACGCAGAAGATCAGTGCCGGCGACTACGACGTCATCATTCCGGTCACGACTCGTGACGAAATCGGTGACCTCACAGCGGCTTTCAATGAGATGAGCCGTAACCTGGAAATCAAGGAGGGTCTACTCAACGAGCAGCGCCGCGAAAATGACCGGCTGCTGCTGTCGATGATGCCCGAGCCGGTGGTAGCGCGTTATCGCGAGGGCGAACAGACCATTGCCCAGGAGCACCAAGACGTCACCGTGATCTTCGCCGACATCCTGGGACTGGACGAGATTTCCAAGGACCTGTCGGGCAACGAGCTGGTTGGAATCGTCGACGACTTGTTCCGACAGTTCGACTCGGCTGCGGAATCCCATGGGGTCGAACGGATTCGCACCCTGCACAACGGTTATCTGGCCAGCTGCGGAGTGACGACGCCGCGGCTGGACAACGTCGCGCGGACCATCGACTTCGCCCTGGAAATGCGGCGCATCGTCGACCGGTTCAACCGCCAAACCGGCCACGAACTTCGGCTGCGGGCCGGCGTCAACACCGGCAACGTCATCAGCGGGCTCGTCGGCCGATCCAGCGTCGTCTACGACATGTGGGGCGCGGCGGTGAGCCTGGCCTACCAAACACACAGCGGCTCACCGCAACCCGGCATCTACGTCACCGCACCGGTGTACGAGGCGATGAGAGATGTCCGACAGTTCACCCCGGCGGGCACCATCTCGGTCGGCGGCGCGGACCAGCCGATCTACCGATTGTCGGAGCGATCATGAATGTCTTCAGTGCACCGTGGTTCTACTGGGCCGTCGCTATCGCCATTGGATTGCCGGCCGGGCTGATCATCCTCACGGAGTTGCACACCACATTGGTGCGCCGCAAGAGCCACCTGGCCAGGCAGGTGAGCCTGCTGCGTAACTATCTACTGCCGCTCGGTGCCCTGCTGATGCTCATGGTGAAGGCGTCCCAGATCCCGGCCCAAGACGGCACGGTGCGAATCCTGACCACCCTGTTTGGCTTCTTGGTGCTGGTCATGCTGTTGTCGGCGCTCAACGCCACGGTATTCCAGTCAGCGCCGGAAGACAGCTGGCGCAAGCGATTGCCGACCATCTTCCTCGACGTGGCCCGGTTTGCACTGATCGGTGTCGGCTTGGCGATGATCCTGTCCTACGTCTGGGGAGTCCGGGTCGGTGGCATATTCACCGCGCTGGGAGTGACCTCGGTTGTCATCGGCCTGATGCTGCAGAACTCCGTGGGCCAGATCGTGTCGGGACTGTTCATGTTGTTCGAGCAGCCGTTCCGGATCGACGACTGGCTCGACACGCCCACCGCGCGGGGCCGAGTCGTGGAGGTGAACTGGCGCGCGGTCCATATCGAGACTGGAACCGGCTTGCGGATTACTCCGAACTCGATGCTGGCAACCACGTCGTTCACGAACTTGTCCCGCCCGGGTGGCGCGCACAAGTGCACGATCACCACCAAATTCGCCATCGCCGACGCGCCGAACCAGGTGTGTGCGATGCTGACCCGAATAGCCGGCGGACTACCGCAACTCAAGCCCGGAACCAATCCGCAAACCGTCGCACTGGGCGGCGGCGAGTACCGAACGACGGTCCGGCTGAGATCACCCGCCGACGACGGTGCCGCGCAGGCGACGTTCTTGCCGTGGGTCTGGTACGCCGCCCGACGAGAAGACCTTCACCTTGACGAGTCCGACGACGAATTCTCGACGACCGACCGCGTGTGGGACGCGCTGCGCACCGTGGTGGGTCCGGAGTTGCGGCTGGGCCTGACCGAGCAGCAGTCACTGGTTCCCTACGCGAGGGTGGTGCGCTACGGCGCCGACGAGATCGTGCAGCACGCCGGCGTCGTTCCCAAGGGAATGGCCTTCATCATCGCCGGCAGCGTTCGCCTGACGGCGACGGCCGAGGACGGTTCCGTTGTCCCGATCGGCACGCTCGACGAGGGCGCGTTCTTGGGGGTGACTGCCCTGACCCGCCAACCCAACCCCGCCGGTGCGGTGGCGCTGGAGGAGATGATCGCACTCGAGATCGACCGCGAACATCTCGAGCACGTCGTCATGAACAAGCCAATGTTGCTGCAGGAGCTGGGCCGGCTCATCGACGAACGGCAAAGTAAGGCCCAGCGGGTGACCCGCCGCGAGCGGGTTGGTTGAGCTGTCGCCGGACCGGCGCACCGCACGTTCGTCGAGGGTGGGGATCGCGGTCCTTGCGCCGAGGTCGAGGGTAGCGTCACAGCTTGTCGTGACTTTCCGCGCGGGCGTCAACCTCGACGCTTAGTTGGCTACGCCAGCATCGAGTCGATCGCGGAGCGCGGCACCGATACCTGGAGGGGGCCGGCGGACTCTGGCAGCAGCTCACCCGGGTTGAAGAAGAACGTCACCCCGTCGTTGGTGACAGCGAAATTCTGGTAATTCGCCGGGTCCAATCCAGCTGTCGTGGCTATCTGCTGTCCGGTCTGCTTTTGCAGTGCGGTTTGCACGATGGGAAAAACGGTCGGCAGCGGGTCGGCCTTGGGCTGCCACAGCGTGTCGTAGGTGATCGGCTTGCGGTAGCCCTGATCCCAATTGAAGGCCTTGTACTTGGTCGTCGGCTGCCCGCTGCCCACATTCTGGACGACCTTGAGTACCAGCGACTGGGTGCCGCGCGGTGGTATCGCCGATTCGTAGGTGGCCGAGGTGATTTCTAACTGGTAGGGCGCATCACGCGGCGCAGATGACTTGGCGACGTTGAGAAAGTCGTCTCGTGTCTGTTCGACGTAGCTTTGCAGTGACTTCTGGTCGGGGTAATTGCTCGGCAGGCTGATATTGATGGTGTAACCCGGATCCGACATCTGAATCTGGCATACCTGTCCGGCAACGGTGCCCTTCAGCTCGTCACAGTAGGTCTTGGGCGCGGCAGCAGCGACTGCGGGACTGGCGAGAGCGACGACGGCCAGGACAAGTAGGGGCACCTTGATTCGCATAGCGACATTCCTCCGAGGCAAAGTTGCGGCGCCGGGACAACAGACCGGTGCCGGGCTGCCGTGACGACCGAGTCGTCGACCAACCGGGGGCATCGACCAACATCGACCAACATCGACCAACATCGACCAACATCGACCAACATCGACCAACATCGACCAACATCGACCAACATAGGCCAACACGGCGCCCCCAGCATTGCTGGGGTGCGACGGAACCGGGCGGCATGTTTTCGGCCAAACCCGTTTTTCGTCGCATTTTCGCGTTAGTCTGCTGCGTGATCTGCCGGTCTTGCCGCCGTGAGCGAAAGGAAGCCGTGTGACGTCGGGGCAGCCAACGGAACCGGTATCCCAAGGAGAACCCGCCCCAACCGGGAATCGAGGGCGCCGGCTACTGCGGTTTTTCCGAATGGGCATCCAATCGAAGTTGTTGGTGACGCTCTTGCTGTGCAGCATCATGTCGGTGGCGGTCGTCGGCCTCACCGGTTATGTGACCGGGCGCAACGCGTTACAGCAAGTGGCAACGGAACGGTTGCTCGAGTTGCGGGAGTCGCACAAGCGGCAGCTGGAGGGTCTTTTCGGCGAGTTCACCAATTCCTTGGAGGTGTACAGCAGCGGTTTCAGTGCCGTCCAGGCGATCGAGGCCTTCACCGACGGCTTCAACCAGTTATCCAACGCCACGATCAGTCCGGCGCAGCAGGAGTCGATCGTCAACTACTACAGCAATGCGGTGGTCAAACCGATCAGTGAGCTGACCGGTGACGATGTCGACATCAATGCGCTGCTGCCGACCTCCAACTCGCAGAAGTACCTCCAGGCCAACTACACCGCACAGTGCGCGTCGGCGACCGAATCGGTGTCGTGCAGCGACGCCGGTGACGGCAGCGCCTGGTCGACGGCCAATGCCCGCTACAACGACTTCTTCCGCGGGATCGTCACCCGCTTCGACTATCGAGACGCGTTGTTGCTCGATCTTCACGGTAATGTCGTCTACACGGTGAGCAAAGGCCCCGACCTGGGTACCAACATCTTCACCGGGCCCTATCGGGAAACGGTCTTGCGGGACGCCTATCGAAAAGCGTTGCGCTCCAACAATGTTGACTTCGTATGGATCACCGATTTCCAGCAGTATCAGCCGCAGTTGGACGCCCCCACCGCGTGGGTGGTGTCGCCGATCGGGATGGCCGGCAAGATCGAAGGCGTTATGGCGTTGCCGCTGCCGATATCGAAGATCAACGACATCATGAACGCCCACAAGCACTGGGAAGCCGTCGGCATGGGCCGCTCGACCGAGACCTACCTGGTGGGACCGGACAACTTGATGCGTTCCGATTCACGCCTGTTTCTGCAAAACAGAGACAAGTATCGACGGGAGGCGATGGCGGGCGGCACCCCACGCGACGTGGTGGACAGCGCGATCCGGCTGGGAACCACCGTTCTGGTGCAGCCGGTTCCGAGCGCCGGTGTCCGGGCCGCCCAACGCGGACAGACCGGCGTCACGAAGGACACCGACTACCTCGGCAACCGGGAGCTACAGGCCTACGCGCCGGTGGATGTGCCGAACTCCGATCTGCACTGGTCGATCATGGCCACCCGGGACGACTGGGACGCCTATCAGCGGCTGTCCACGTTCGGCAAGACGCTGGTGCTGGCGGTCGCGGGAATCACCTTGGCCATCTGCGTGGTGTCGATGCTGCTCGCCAAGCTGCTGGTGCGCCCGATCCGACGGCTGGAGGCCGGCACCGCGAGGATCAGCGCCGGCGACTACGAGGTGACCGTTCCGGTGCGGTCACGCGACGAGCTCGGCGATCTCACTGCGGCTTTCAACGAGATGAGCCGCAACCTCAAGATCAAAGAGGAGCTGCTCAACGAGCAACGCAAGGAAAACGATCGCTTGCTGCTGTCACTGATGCCCGAACCCGTCGTGCAGCGGTATCGCGAGGGAGCGCAAACCGTCGCGCAGGAACACCAGGACGTCGCCGTGATCTTCGCCGACATGGTCGGGCTCGACGACATGTCCGACGACCTGTCCGGAGACGAACTGGTCGCGGTCGTCAACGAACTTTTCCGGCAGTTCGACTCCGCAGCCGAAGCGCTTGGCGTGGAACGGATTCGAACGTTTCACAACGGCTACCTGGCCAGCTGCGGTGCCACCACCCCGCGGCTGGACAACATCCACCGCAGCGTCGACTTCGCCATCGAGATCCAGCGGATCATCGACAGATTCAACAGCCGCTCACGACACAAGCTTTGGCTGCGGGTTGGCGTCAATACCGGCAAGGTCATCAGCGGATTGGTTGGTCGCGCCAGCCTCGCCTACGACATGTGGGGGGCCGCGGTAAGTCTGGCTTACCAAATGCACAGTGGCTCACCGCAGCCCGGCATCTACGTCACCTCGCAGATATACGAGGCGATGCGCGACATCTGGAAGTTCGTGCCGGCCGGCACCATCTCGGTCGGCGGTACCGAGCAGCAAATCTGGCGGCTGGTGGACCGCCAGTGAACATCTTCAGCGCCGCGTGGTTCTACTGGGCGGTCGCAGTCGCGCTCGGGCTGCCCGTCCTGATCGTCATCCTCACCGAGTTGCAGCACACGTTGCGCCGCAGAGGAAGTCACCTCGCCAGGCAGATCAGCCTGCTGCGCAACTACTTGCTGCCGCTGGGAGCGCTGCTGCTGCTGATCGTGAATTCGGAGGGTGTCCCGGCCCACGACAACGCCGTTCGGATTCTCACCACGGTATTCGGTTTCCTGGTGTTGGTGCTGCTGTTGTCGGGTCTCAACGCGACGGTCTTCGCCGCGGCGCCGCAAGGTTCGTGGCGCAAACGGCTACCGGTGATCTTCCTCGACGTGGCCCGATTCGTACTCATCGGAGCCGGGCTGGCGGTGATTCTCTCCTATGTCTGGGGCGTGCGGATCGGTGGACTGTTCACCGCCGTGGGCGTGACGTCGGTCGTCATCGGCCTGATGTTGCAGAACTCCGTCGGCCAGATCGTGTCCGGCCTGTTCATGCTGTTCGAGCAGCCCTTTCAAATCGACGACTGGCTGGACACCAGCACGGCGCGCGGACGAATTGTCGAGGTGAACTGGCGCGCCGTCCACATCGACACCGGCAGTGGGCTGCGGATCACGCCGAACTCGGTGTTGGCCAGCACACCCTTCACCAATCTGAGCCGGCCCGCGGGCGCCTACCAGCTGGCGATGAAGACCACATTTTCCGAGTTAGACGCGCCCGACCGGGTTTGTGCGATGCTGTGCCGGATTGCCGCCGAGCTGCCGCAGCTCCACAGCGCCGTTGTCCCCACCTCCGAGCCGGTGGGTGGCGCTGAGTACTGCACCACGATCGGCTTGCGGTCACCGGCTGACGAAAACGCCGCTCGAGCGACATTTCTGCGGTGGATCTGGTACGCCGCACGCCGGGAAAATCTGCACCTCGACGGCGCCGACGACGACTTCTCGACGACCGAGCGCCTGCTTGAAGCCCTGAAAGCGGTGGTGGGACCGGCATTGCGGCTCAGCGATGCCGACCAGCAGGGGTTGCTGTCGCATGCGAGGTTACTGCGATACGGCGCCGGCGAACTCGTGCAACGTGCAGGCGAAGTCCCGGAGGAGATGATGTTCGTCGCCACCGGGCGAGTGCGTCTGACCGCGACGGCCGACGACGGATCGGTGGTGCCGATCACCACCCTGGAAGAAGGCGGCTTTCTGGGCCTGACCGCGCTCACCCGGCAGCCCAATCTCTCCAACGCCTACGCGATCGATGAGGTGACCACGGTGGAGATCGGTCGCGAGCACGTCGAGCATCTGGTCATGCGTCAACCGTTGCTGCTGCAGGATTTTGGGCACATCCTCGAAGAACGGCAAAGCCTGGTGCGGCGGGGCCTCCACCGCGAATGGTTCAACTGAGCCGGCCGAGCTCAATGCCGTTGGCCGGCGCCACCACGCACATGGGCGTTCTGGCAGTAACCTCGTGCCCTCACCGGAGCGGATGCACTTCGCCCTCGAACACCGTCCCCCAGATGCCGATGTCCTTGAGCCCTTCTGCGCCAACGTGATACGGGTTTTCGTCAAGCACCGCGAAATCGG
The DNA here is from genome assembly GCF_900566085.1 of Mycobacterium attenuatum. Taxonomy (GTDB): domain Bacteria; phylum Actinomycetota; class Actinomycetes; order Mycobacteriales; family Mycobacteriaceae; genus Mycobacterium; species Mycobacterium attenuatum. Next base: position 28,853 of record NZ_UPHT01000118.1, on the reverse strand, counting down.
CTTTCTTGCCGGCGCGAATGGAGCCGATCTCGTCTTCTTTGCGTAGGATCCAGGCGGCGTCGATGGTGATCGCCTTCAGCGCGGTGTGCAGGCTCACCCGTTCCTGCGGACAGTTCAGGTTGCCGTTGATCGTCACCCGGTTAGCCGCCACCCAGGCCAGGGTGAGCGGCGACAACGGCGCCATCGGACAGTCGGAGTGCACCGTGAACGGCACACCCATGCGCTCCAGCATCCCCATCCGCACCATCTGCGTTCCGCGATCAGGGCCCAGCCATTGCTCGCTGAATACGTCGCTGAGCATGTACAGGTAGTAGGCATTGCAGGAGACCAGCATGCCGATCTCGTTCATCTGCCGGCACTGGTCCTCGCTGTTGAAGGCATAGTGCTCCAACGTCGCGCGGTGGCCGAAGCGGGGTTTGACGTCATGCAACGTGCGAATGAGGTCGATATAGAACCGGGAGCTGAGGTCGCCGTTGATATGGGCGTGCAGCTGGTAGCCGGCCTTCCAGAACGGTTCGGCGTAGCTGTACAACTGCTCGGGCGAGGCCATCCACACGCCGGTGTGCCCGTCCAGATACCCGGGGAAGTCGCACTGCGACAGCCCGCTGAAAATGGCGCCGTCGACCTGCAGCTTGAAATGGCGGTCAAACATGACTCGCCGGCTGTTGTGGGTTGCCCATTCTTCGGCCTGCTCAAGTGCCTGCGCCGGCGGGATGCCACGCGGAATGAAGTCAGCCGTGGTGGGCGTGAGAATGATGCGGCACGGCGCGCCCATCGATTCGGCGGTGTCGCGGATGAGCTTGGTCTCGCCGACCGGATCACCGAAGATGCCGACTCCCATGTCCAGGCACGTGGTCACGCCGGCCATATGCACCATTTCGAGAAAGTTCTGCATCCCCTTGCGGTACCCTCCCGGATCGAAGTGCAGTTTGCCGAAGGGCGTGTTCATGAGGCTCTGGGCGGCGTTCTCCCAGAATCGCCCTTGTACCCAGTCGGCCTCGGGATGGTCCTTGAACTGTTCTTCTGACACCCCGGTCCAGTTGAGCGCCGCTTCGTTGAGTAGAAGTTCGTGAAATGAGCGATGCCACAAGATGATCGGCTTGTCGCGGTAGCGCTGCGTCAGGTCAGCCCTCGTCAGATGCCCGTGCCACAGCGGATGGTAGCCCCACGAGACGAACGGCACCGTCCAGTCGCGGTGGGCCGCAACCAGTCTGTCGAGCGCGGCCAGGTAGGACTCCGGAGTTTTCGCGCCGGGGAACCGGCCGGTAGGCAGCGTCCAGTCGTCGGGGGCCAGGAACGGATACTGCGTCAGCACGGCAGGCAGGGACGGATGAACGTGCGGGTCGATGAAGCCGGGCATCAGGACCTTGTCCTTCATCCGGTCATCGACGTCGTACTCGTAGCGGTCCAGCCACGGCTGCAGCGTGTCCATCGTGCCGACGGCCACGATCTTGCCGCCACCCACGGCCACTGCCGTTGCCGTGGGCATCGCCTCGCACATGGTGATGATCTCGCGTGCCGGAAAGACGGTGAGTTTGCCGAATTCTCGATGCGTGAGCTTGCGGGCGGGCTCGTCGCCGACAGCGGATCCGTCACCAGGCATCCATGTCTTCCTTTCTTCGGTCTTTCTTCGGTCTTTCTTCCGGTTCGCCGGCCCCGCCGACGCTCACACAATGTATGTGGCTGCACGTCGCGATATGCCGCTGGGCGCGGCGCCCGGCAGGTTGCCCAACCAGAACCGGGCCGCCGTACCTGGCCGGCCTACGCCCGTTACCCTGGGCTGATGAGTGTGCAAGCACCATCGCAACTTGATTTGCGTCAAGAGGTGCACAATGCCGCACGCCGGGCCCGGGTGGCCGCGCGGCTGCTGGCCTCGACACCGACGGTCGTCAAAGACCGCGCGTTGCATGCCGCCGCCGATGAGATCTTGTCTCACGCAGACCAGATACTGACGGCCAACGCCGACGACTTGAACGCGGCGCGAGACGCCGGCACGCCCGCCGCGATGCTCGACCGGCTAGCGCTCAATCCGCAACGCATCGACGGCATCGCCGCGGGTCTGCGCCAGGTCGCCGGGCTGCCCGACCCAGTCGGCGAGGTGCTGCGCGGCTACACCCTGCCCAACGGGCTGCAACTGCGCCAGCAACGGGTCCCGCTCGGCGTGGTCGGGATGATTTACGAGGGCCGGCCCAACGTCACCGTCGACGCCTTCGGCCTCACGCTGAAGTCGGGCAACGCTGCGTTGCTGCGCGGCAGCTCCTCGGCGGCGCGGTCCAACGAAGCCCTGGTCACGGTGTTGCGCACGGCGCTGGTCGGTCAGGATCTGCCGGCCGACGCCGTACAGCTGCTGTCGGCCGCCGACCGGTCCACCGTCACGCACCTGATCCAGGCTCGCGGCCTGGTGGACGTGGCCATTCCGCGAGGGGGAGCGGGACTGATCGAGGCGGTGGTGCGCGACGCGCAGGTGCCCACCATCGAGACCGGGGTAGGTAACTGCCATGTCTACGTCCATGAGTCCGCCGACCTCGACGTGGCCGAACGGGTGCTGCTGAACTCCAAGATCCGGCGGCCCAGTGTCTGCAACGCGGCCGAGACGCTGTTGGTCGACGCAGCGATCGCCGATCAGGCGATGCCCCGGCTACTGGCGGCGCTGCAGGACGCCGGCGTCACCGTTCACATCTGTGCTGATGAGAAAGCCGATGACGACAACCTGCGCCGGGAATACCTGGCGATGGAGATCGCGGTGGCCGTGGTCGATGGTGTCGACGCCGCCATTGCCCATGTCAACGAGTACGGTACCGGGCACACCGAAGCCATCGTGACCACCAATCTTGCTGCAGCTCAACGGTTTACCGAACGTGTGGATGCGGCCGCGGTGATGGTCAACGCCTCGACGGCGTTCACCGACGGCGAGCAGTTCGGGTTCGGCGCCGAGATCGGCATCTCCACCCAGAAACTGCATGCCCGCGGCCCGATGGGACTGCCGGAACTGACCTCGACCAAGTGGATCGTGTGGGGAGACGGCCATACTCGTCCGGCCTAGCAGGCCCTGTTAAGGAGAACTGATTGTGACGGTACCCGCTCGGTCCACGCCACTATTCGCCGATATTGCTGACGTTTCGCGGCGGCTGGCCGAGACCGGCTACCTGCCCGACACCGCCACCTCGACCGCTGTCTTTCTCGCCGACCGGCTGGGCAAGCCGCTGCTGGTGGAAGGACCGGCCGGCGTCGGAAAAACCGAACTCGCCCGCGCCGTCGCCCAGGCCACCGGGTCGGGACTGGTTCGGTTGCAGTGCTACGAGGGTGTCGACGAGGCCCGCGCCCTCTACGAGTGGAACCACGCCAAGCAGATCCTGCGTATCCAGGCCGGCTCGGGCGACTGGGAGGCCACCAAAGATGACGTGTTCAGCGAGGAGTTCTTGCTGCAGCGGCCGTTGCTGACGGCGATCCGGCGCACCGACCCGACGGTGCTGCTGATAGACGAAACCGACAAGGCCGACATCGAGATTGAGGGCCTGCTACTGGAGGTGCTGTCCGACTTCGCGGTGACCGTTCCCGAGCTGGGCACGCTTACCGCCCAGCGGGCGCCGTTCGTGGTGCTGACCTCCAACGCGACCCGGGAGCTGTCCGAGGCGCTCAAGCGCCGTTGCCTGTTCCTGCACATCGACTTTCCGAGCCCCGAACTGGAACGCCGGATCCTGTTGTCGCGGGTCCCCGAACTGCCCGAGCACCTGGCCGAGGAACTGGTGCGCATCATCGGGGTGCTGCGCGGCATGCAGCTCAAGAAGGTTCCGTCGATCGCCGAGACCATCGACTGGGGCCGCACGGTGCTGGCGCTGGGCCTGGACACCATCGATGACGCCGTGGTCGCCGCCACCCTCGGGGTGGTGCTCAAACACCAATCCGACCAGCAGCGCGCGGCCGGCGAGTTGCGGCTCAACTGAAGGGCTCGACAGATGGCCACCCGACGTATCCGACCCATCCGGCCGCTGGCGCCGCACGGACTGCCTGGCCATTTGGTCGGATTCGTGGAAGCGCTTCGCGCCGTGGGGATTTCGGTGGGTCCGTCCGAAACAGTGGACGCCGGACGGGTGATGGCCACCCTGGGTCTGGGCGATCGTGAAGTGTTGCGGGAAGGCGTCGCATGCGCCGTGCTGCGCCGGCCCGAGCACCGCGACACCTACGACGCGATGTTCGACCTCTGGTTTCCCGCCGCACTGGGTGCGCGCGCGGCCGTCGCCGCGGAAGACGTCGACGAGGACGATTCCCTGCCACCCGACGACGTCGAGGCGATGCGGCAGATGCTGCTGGATCTGCTCACCGACAATCCCGACCTGGCCGACATCGACGAGCGGCTGGTGGCGATGATCGCGCGCATTGTCGAGGTCTACGGCAAGTACAGCTCCAGCCGCGGCCCGTCGTTCTCGTCGTATCAGGCGCTCAAAGCGATGGCGCTGGACGAACTGGAGGGCAAACTGCTGGCCGGGCTGCTGGCCCCGTACGGCAACGAGCCCACTCCCACCCAGGAACAGATCGCCAAAGCGCTTGCGGCGCAAAGGATCACGCAGTTGCGTAAGATGGTCGATGCCGAGACCAAACGCCGCACCGCCGAACAATTGGGCCGCGAACACGTCCAGATGTACGGCATCCCGCAGCTTTCCGAAAACGTCGAGTTCCTGCGAGCTTCCGGTGAGCAACTTCGCCAGATGCGCCGGGCGGTGGCCCCGCTGGTTCGAACGCTGGCCACTCGGCTGGCGGCGCGCCGGCGCCGGGCCCGCGCCGGATCGATCGACCTGCGAAAGACGCTGCGCAAATCGATGTCCACCGGCGGCGTGCCGATCGACGTGGTGCTGCGCAAACCGCGCCCGGCGCGCCCGGAACTGGTTGTCTTGTGCGACGTTTCCGGGTCCGTCGCCGGGTTCAGCCACTTCACGCTGTTGCTGGTCCATGCGCTGCGCCAACAGTTTTCCCGCGTTCGGGTGTTCGCTTTCATCGACACCACCGACGAAGTTACCCACATGTTCGGCCCGGAAGCCGATCTGGCCGTGGCGATTCAGCGGATCACCCGGGAAGCCGGTGTGTACAACCGCGACGGTCATTCCGACTATGGCAACGCGTTCGTGTCCTTCATGCAGGCTTTTCCGAGCGTGCTGTCGCCGCGCAGCTCACTGCTGGTACTCGGAGACGGCCGCACCAATTACCGCAATCCGGCAGTGGACGTGCTGGCTGACATGGTCTCCGCGAGCCGGCACGCGCACTGGCTCAACCCCGAGCCCAAACACCTGTGGGGCAGCGGCGACTCGGCAGTGCCGCGCTACCAGGACGTGATCACGATGCACGAATGCCGTTCGGCCAAACAGCTGGCCGAGGTGATCGACCGGCTGTTGCCGGTGTGACGGGATCTAGCGCGTTTTCCGGAAGACCAGCCAGCGCATACCGATCGGGCTCGTCTCCCGCGCGACGGGAAACACGTCGAGGCCGCTGACCCAATCGGCGTACCAACTTGTCGGCGGCCAGGCGCCCGAGGGCAAATGCGCCTTCTCGTAGTCGTGAACCGATTCGTCGCCGACGAGTTCGAGCGGAAGTCCGGCTGCGGCAGCCGCCATCTCGGGCCGGGTGAAGATGCTCGTGTACACCTGTTGTCCGAACTCCCGGGTGGCCTCGTCGAGAATGTAGTCCAAGTCGGTCAGGAATGCGTTGAACACCAAGCGGCCGCCGGGAAGCAGGCAGCGTGCCGCCAGTTCGAACAGGCCGCGCAACTGCTGTGTCGTCCGGAAATCAGATACCACTTCGGAGAGCACGATCAGCTGGTAGTCGCTCCGCAGCTCGTCCATGCTCGAAAAGACATCGCGCACGATGACCCGCACGTCGAGGGATTCCCGTTCGGCGTCGCAGCGGATGATGTCGGCGAACTTCGAGGTCATTTCCACCACGTCGACCGGATGCCCGCGCCGCGCCAGCGCAAGGGCGTTCCGGCCGGTTCCCGCCCCGATCTCGAGCACCCGAACGGTGCGGGGTTCGGCCGCTTCGTTGGCCAGTGCCCAGACCCGTGCGTCAGGCTCGGTCCCGAACAGCGGCGGCTCGCGGGTGCTGATCCAGCTCTCGTATTCCTGGGCCACGGTTCGCCAATGGGCGCGCACCTGGTAATGCAGCGTGGGGCCGATCGGAGCATTGAACGAGATAATGATGTTCGAGCGATGCGAGGCCGCGTACGCCTCGGCCAACTGGCCCTCGAGCACGCTTCTGACATGGGCAAGTTCGTCGTCGGAAAACTCCCGGCCGACACCGGCAAAAAGTTTGGCGCACATGGCCACGTATTCGTCGATCATGCCCGGAACTGCCGGCAACGTGATCTCGCCGGTGACCTGGGAGCGGGTGTAGAACCGCCGGGTCATGGACTCCTTCAGCAGCGCGGTGGGCTGATCGGGGCTGGGCGCCAAATTATCCACAGACACCTTTTACACGACCGGGCGCGCGGTTACACCGGCATTGAGGCAATGGTGTAGGCGGCTTAGGCCAGGCTGAGGCCCGACATCCTCCGAACTGGTGCCGGACGACGAATGGCTGCCGGATCGCGGCGCCCGGATCAGCAACTCGATGCCTAGCCCCGGGCCGCTTCTGTGGCCACGCCCCGAGTGTGCGTTGGCGGCCCCGAGTGTGCGTTGGCGGCGGTCGAATCGTGGACGCGCCCGCCCTACGTACACAGTCAAAGCCGTCACTGCACACTCGATACGTGGCATGGCCGCCGATTCGGTGACCACCTGAAGCATCTCCCGCACACCTGCCATGACGAGCGGTTTGAGCCAGTCCGCGATACCGGCCTGCCGAAAACAGAGCCGGGCATCCGAGCTGCGCAAGGGGAATTGCTGACCAGCGGCTTTCCGGGTCAGGTCAACCATGGATTTCCGTGTGCGGCGCGGAGACGTCCGGCGCCCGCCGATTCCGGCGTGCCAGGGCCAGCCGATGCTCTTCGGCGGCCGCACCGGCCAGCGCATGGTCGACGATGCCGGCCAGCTGAACCGCGTGACCGGATCCGCGAAACATCGAAGTAAGCTGGCACATCGTGCAAAAGCGCCGTCGCAGGCTGGGAGTGATGGGTGGGACATTCGACCCCATCCACCACGGCCACCTGGTGGCCGCCAGCGAGGTGGCCGACCGGTTCGACCTGGATGAAGTGGTGTTTGTGCCCAGCGGCCAGCCCTGGCAGAAGGGCGGCGACGTTTCCGCAGCCGAGGACCGCTATCTGATGACGGTGATCGCGACCGCGTCCAATCCCCGGTTTTCGGTGAGCCGGGTCGACATCGACCGCGGCGGCCCCACCTACACCAAGGACACGCTGCGCGACTTGCACGATCTCAACCCGGACGCACAGCTGTACTTCATCACCGGCGCCGACGCGCTGGCCTCCATCCTGTCGTGGCACCGCTGGGAGGAGCTGTTCGAGCTGGCGCGCTTCGTCGGCGTCAGCCGGCCGGGCTATGACCTGCGCCACGACCACGTCACCGGCGCCTTGGCCGGGTTGTCCGAGGATGCGTTGACCCTGGTCGAGATTCCGGCGCTGGCCATCTCTTCGACCGACTGCCGTCAGCGGGCCGCAGAATCACGGCCGCTGTGGTACCTGATGCCCGACGGCGTGGTGCAGTACGTGTCCAAGCGCCGGCTCTACCGCAGGTCCGGGGAGCCCGCGAACCCCCCGCCTTCCAGCCTGACCGCCGGGAACAGCGCATGACCGCCACCCAGGAATCCATCGACATGGCAACCGTGGCCGCCGGTGCGGCCGCAGCCAAGCTCGCCGACGACGTCGTGGTGATCGACGTCTCCGGGCAGCTGGTGATCACCGACCTTTTCGTCATCGCCTCGGCGTCCAACGAACGGCAGGTCAACGCGATCGTGGACGAAGTCGAGGAGAAGATGCGTCGGGCGGGTTACCGGCCGGCACGGCGCGAGGGCGCCCGGGAAGGCCGCTGGACGTTGCTGGACTACCGCGACATCGTCGTGCATGTCCAGCACCAGGATGACCGCGACTTCTATGCCCTGGACCGGTTGTGGAGCGATTGCCCGGTGGTGCCGGTGGACCTGGCGCCGACGTCGGAGGATCCGCGGTGAGGGTGCGGCGGCTGGTGATGCTGCGCCATGGACAAACCGATTTCAACCTCGGCAGCCGGATGCAGGGCCACCTGGACACCCACCTGACCGACCTGGGCCGAGCCCAGGCGGTCGCCGCTGCCGAAGCGCTGGGCAAGATGCAGCCGCTGCTCATCGTGTCATCGGATCTGCGGCGCGCCTACGACACTGCGATGACGCTGGGAGAGCGGACCGGCCTGCCGGTCCGGGTTGACCGCCGGTTGCGCGAAACTCACATCAGCGATTGGCAGGGCCTGACCCACGCCGAGATCGACGCCGAAGCGCCCGGTGCGCGGCTGGCCTGGCGGGAGGATGCGGCGTCGGCGCCGCATGGCGGGGAAACCAGGATTGACGTCGCCGCTCGAAGTCTGCCGGTGGTCACCGAACTGGTGTCCAGCGAACCGGGATGGGGGGACCCCCAACAGCCGGATCGACCGGTGGTGCTGGTCACGCACGGAGGCCTCATCGCCGCCCTGACCGCCGCCCTGCTGCAGCTGCCGGTGGCCCACTGGCCCGCCCTGGGCGGTATGGGCAATGCCAGTTGGACCCAAGTCAGCGGACATTCGACCGGGGCCGGCTCCGACATCCGCTGGCGCCTCGACGTGTGGAACGCCTCGGCTCAGGTTGCCGGCGATGCCCTCTGAGAGCCGGCCGGTGCTACTGGTCTTCGCCGACTCGCTGGCCTACTACGGGCCAACCGGCGGCCTGCCCGCCGACGATCCGCGTATCTGGCCCAATATTGTTGCGGCCCAACTAGGTTGGGACCTGGAATTGATCGGCCGCATCGGCTGGACCTGCCGGGACGTGTGGTGGGCGGCGACCCAGGACCCGCGGTCGTGGGCGGCGCTGCCCCGCGCTGGAGCGGTGGTGTTCGCCACCAGCGGAATGGATTCGCTGCCGTCGGTGTTGCCGACCGCGCTGCGGGAGCTCATCCGCTATGTTCGGCCACCGTGGCTACGGCGATGGGTCCGCGACGGCTATGCCTGGGTGCAGCCCCGCCTTTCGCCCGTCGCCAGATCCGCGCTGCCGCCGCAGCTAAGCGTCGAATACCTCGAGCAGACCCGTGGTGCAATCGATTTCAACCGGCCGGGCATCCCGATGGTGGCGTCACTGCCGTCGGTGCACATCGCCGAGACCTACGGCAGGGCACACCACGGCAGGGCGGCTACCGCGGCGGCGATCACCGAATGGGCGCAGGGCCACGATCTTCCGCTGGTGGACCTCAAAGCTGCGGTCGCGGAGCACATCATGAGCGGGCGGGGCAATCCGGACGGGATCCACTGGAACTTCGAAGCCCATCAGGCGGTCGCGGAACTGATGCTCAAAGCGCTGGCCGAAGCCGGTGTGCCGCACGAGAAGCCGCGTGGCTGAGCCATGTCTGTCGTGGTGGTGACGGATACGTCGGCGCGCTTGCCCGCCGACACGCGCAACCGCTGGGCGATCCGCGAGGTGCCGCTGCACATCCTGCTCGACGGCGCCGACCTGCGCGACGGTGTCGACGAGATGCCCGACGACATCTACCAGCGCCATGCCACCACCGCTGCGGCCACCCCGGCCGAGCTGGCTGCTGCGTACCGGCAGGCGCTGGCCGATAGCAACGGAAATGGGGTTGTGGCGGTACATATTTCGTCGGCGCTGTCGGGCACTCACCGGGCCGCCGAGATGACTGCGGCCGAGCTCGGACCGGCGGTACGTGTTGTCGACTCGAAGTCGGCGGCCATGGGCACCGGTTTCGCTGTGCTGGCTGCCGCGCGCGCCGCAGCCGACGGCCAGGATCTCGACACCGTCGCGCACGCAGCGGAGGAAGCGGCGCGCCGTACCTACGCCTTTATGGTCGTACCCCGACTGGACAACCTGCGCCGCAGCGGACGGATCGGCGGCGCCAAAGCGTGGCTGGGCACCGCGCTGTCCCTCAAGCCGGTACTGCGCATCGACGACACCGGAAGACTTGTTCTGGCCCAACGGGTTCGCACGGTCAAGCACGCCGTGGCGGCAATGGTCGAGCGGGTCTGCGAGATTGTGGGCGGGCGCCGCGCGGCTGTCGCCGTACACCACGTCGCCAATCCGGACGGCGCCCAGGAGGTGGCAACAGCACTGGCGCAGCGGCTGCCGGCGTGCGAACCGGCGACCGTAACGCCGTTGGGTCCGGTGCTGGCGCTGCACGTGGGTGCCGGAGCGCTGGCGGTGTGCCTGCACTGTATCGAGTAGGCGCCGAAGCGCTCAGCCCAGTCGATCGAAGACGGTCGTTCCCGTGGCGTCGTTGTTCCAGACGTAGATCGGTCCGACGGCGAAGGGATAGCTCCCGGTGTTGAACGTGCTGCCCGACACCACGATGGGGCCACTGGCGGCGGTGACCGTTTGTGAATACAGCTTGAGACCGTTGATCGTGTAGACCGTGATGGTTGTTCCCTGTGGAAGGTGACTACCCAGCGCAAGGCCCGGCACCAGCGATTGCGGGATGCTTCCGGTCACGCCGCCGGAATCGATGTAGGCGTGGACGGTCTGGGGTATTCCCCCGTTGATCTGTACCTGCACTGTGGTGCCCGGCGCCCCATCGAGTTGGACGACCGGCGGCAGCGAATTGGGGCCGAATTCCAGCAAACCGCGTGGCATGTTGATCAACACCCCTTGATTCATGTTGGCCGGCAACGCCGCATTCGTGGGGGCGGAGAAGGGGAACCCGTTGTTGGGACCCACCCCGAGGTAGGCGGGCAACAACGAAACGTCGACGGGGTTGCTGGGGGTACCCAGATATGCCCTGGTGGCAACGCCAACGGTGGTCGACGGGCTGACGATTCCGTTTCCGTAGTTCACGCTCGTCTGATACGCCTTGTAGTCGACGAAGAGGCGATTGGCGTCGCTGATGCCGTAGCTGACCGAGCCAGACCCGGTGGGCGTTCCGAGGCTTGGCAGGTTTACGTATTGCGGCGGGACCAAGAGTCCCGTGGAGCCGGAGTCGACGATGACGGGCAGGCTGGGCCCGCCGCCTACCGAGATGTTGAGCAGCGGGTTGCCGTATTGATCCACATAGATCAGGGTTTGGTTCGGCGACAGCAGGGTGCTGATGCCCGCGGTGCCGGTGTGCCCCCACAGCAAACCGGCACGGCCGCCAACGCCGCCGACGCCGCCGGGTCCGCTGGCCCCGCCCGTGCCGCCGTCACCGATCAGGAGCGCGGGTCCGCCGGCGCCTCCGGGCGCCCCACCGTAAACGCTGCTGCCGCCGGTGCCGCCGGTGCCGATCAGACCCGCTGCCCCGCCGGCACCCCCGGGCACTCCGGCTCGTGTGCTGATGCCGCCGGTTCCGCCGTTGCCGTACAGCCAGCCGCCGGGTTTGCCGGCCGTCCCCAGGCCCTGAGCGTTGGTGTACCCGTCGGCGCCGTTGCCGAACAGCGGGCGACCGGTCAGCTCTAGAGCCGGCTCATTGACCGCGTTCACCGCGTTTGTCGCAAGCTGGGTGATGTTGGCGACCTCGGCGGCGGCATAGGCATTCACGCCGGCCAGCACCGTGCGGGTGAATTGGTCGTATGATGCAGCGACCTGTCCGGCCAGCGCCTGATACTGGCGACCGTATTCGGCAAACAGCGTGGCCATCACTGCCGAGACCTCATCGGCGCCCGCGGCCAGCAGCGCCGTCGTCGGGGCGGCGGCGGCGGTGTTCGCGGAGCTGATTGCTGAGCCGATACGGGTCAGGTCCGTCGTCGCGACCGCCGCCAGCTCGGGCGCCAGGCTCACGAACGACATCTCGTACCTCCCGTCCGCCGCACCTGCGCTGTCGCCAGATGAGGATCTGCGGCGGTGATGAAGCGGTGATGAAATTATTCTGATATCGCCCGCAGGGGCTTGTACACGGTTGCATCAAGTACGTTCGGCGTGGCTGCGCGGAGGAACCAAGCCACCCGTTGCGGCTATCGGTCCCGCATCAACCGTGCAGGGCTTGAAAATCAAAGTGCTCGAATGATTTTCGAGGACGTTATGCTCGCCGGGCGTTGTCGCCGCGGGGGTGCACCACCTGGGGCCACCAGAACCAGCGGCCCAGCAGCGTGGCGATCGACGGCATCAGCAGGGTGCGCACGATCAACGTGTCGAGCAGCAGCCCGATGCAGACGGTCGACCCGAACTGGCCGAGCACCCGCAATTCGCTGCCCAGCATGGCAGCCATGGTGAAGGCGAACACCAGACCAGCGGCCGTCACCACCCCGCCGGTGCCGGCCATGGAGCGGATGGTTCCGGTCTTGAGCCCGGCATGGATCTCCTCGCGGAAACGCGAGACCAACAGCAGGTTGTAGTCGGACCCGACGGCCAGCAGGATGATGACCGACAGCGCCGCCACGATCCAGTGAATCTTGAAACCGAACAGATCTTGCCAAATCAGCACCGACAACCCGAAGGACGCGGCGATCGAACTGGCGGCTGTGCCGACGATAACCAGCGCGGCGACCACGCTTCGGGTCAGCAACAGCATGATCATGAAGATCAGCGTCAGCGCCGACACTACCGCGATCATCAGATCGTATTTTTCGCCGTCGGCCATGTCTTTGAACGTCGCGGCGGTTCCCCCGAGATACACCTTGGCGTCCGAGAGCGACGACTGCTTGAGACCCTCCTGGGCCGCGGTGCGCTCGGCGTCGACGCGCGAGATTCCCTCCGGGGTCATCGGATCGCCCTGGTGGGTGATGAAGAAGCGCGCGGACTTGCCGTCCGGCGACAAGAACATCCGAAGCCCGGTCTGGAAGTCGGGGTTGTCGAAGGCTTCCGGCGGCAGGTAGAAGAAGTCGTCGTTCTTCGAGGCGTCGAAACTCTGCCCCATGACGATGGCGGTATTGCTCAGCTCGTCCATCTGATCGAGCATTGCCGAGAAGGTGGCCTGCATGGTCAGCGTCAGGGCCTTGGTGGTCTTCATCGTGTCGATCATCGGTGGGATCAGCACCAGCATCTCGTGGGTGGCGGTGGCGGTGCGCTGGATGTCTGAGGTCAGTTCGTCGAATTGCCCGGCCAGCTGATCGAAGCCGTCCAATGAGTCGAACAGCGACCGTATCGACCAGCAGATGGGAATGTCGTAACAGTGCTTCTCCCAGTAGAAGTAGCTTCGTATCGGACGCCAGAAGTCGTCGAAATCGGCGATGTGGTCCCGTAATCGGTTGGTGATGTCCGCTGTTTCCGCTGTGGTCCGTGCGCTGTCGTCGGCGGCGTTGGAAAGTTCTTGGGTTACCTGGTACATGCGCTGCATCGTGTCGATCATGAACTGCATTTCGTCGGCCATCTTGGTGATGTCGGCCATGCGATCTTTGAGGAACGCCATGTTCTGCATGGTCGTCTGGCTTTGCATGCTGTTCTGGAATGGTATGGAGCTGTGCTGAATTGGGATGCCCAGCGGTCGGGTGATGTCCTGGATCATGGCGATTCCGACGACCCGGATCACGTTCTTGGCCACCTTGTCCAAGACCAGCATGTCGGCGGTATTGCGCATGTCATGGTCGGCTTCGATCATCAGCATGTCCGGGTTCATCCGCGCCTGCGAGAAATGCCGGTCCGCCGCTGCCTGCCCCAGATTGGAGGATGCTGCGGTCGGCAGGTAGTAGCGGTCGTTGTAGCTGGTCTTGAACGTCGGCAGCGCGACCATGCCCACCAGCACGATCGCGCCGCTGACCGCCAGAATCGGTGCGGGCCAACGCACCACGGCCGTACCGACGCGCCGCCACAGCCTGCCTTTCCCGGCTGCCCGCCGGGACTCGAACAGGTGGAACCGGCTGCCGACGAAGACCACCGCGGGACCCAGCGTCACCCCGGCCAACACCACCACGAGCATGCCGATGGCCACGGGCGCGCCCATGGTGTTGAACCAGGGCAGCCGCGCGAAGCTCAGGCAGTAGGTCGCCCCGGCGATGGTCAGTCCCGAGCCCAACACTACCGGGGCCACCCCGCGAAAGGTGGTGTAGTAGGCGGCTTCTCGGTCCTCGCCGGCCCGTAGCGCCTCCTGATAGCGGCCGACCAGAAAGATCCCGTAGTCGGTGCCGGCGGCGATCGCCAGCATGGTGAGGATGTTGGCGGCAAACGTCGTGAGCCCGAAAACGTTGTGGTACCCCAGAACCGCGACCACCCCGCGCGCGGAAGCCAGCGCGATGCCGGTCATGAACAACTGGACGAGCGTGGTGATGATGGAGCGGTAGACCAGCAGCAGCATGATGGCGATGGCGCCGAGGGTGAACAGCGTGATCTTGGCCAGGCTGGCGTTACCGATGATGTGCATGTCGTCGCTGAGCGCAGCGGGACCGGTGACGTAGGCCCGCACTCCGGGCGGCGGCTGGTTGCGGTCGATCACCTTTCGGACGGCCTCGACGGATTCGTTGGCCAGCGTGGTGCCCTGGTTGCCGGCGAGGTTCAGCATGACGTAGGCGCCCTTGGCGTCGGCGCTCTGCGCGCCGGCCGCGGTGAGCCGGTCTCCCCAGAAGTCCTGGATGTGCTGGACGTGCGTGCGGTCCTGGCGCAGCTGGCGAATCAAGTTGTCGTAGTAGTGGTGCGCGTCGTCGCCCAGCGGCTGCTGACCTTCCAAGACGATCATGACCGTGCTGTTGGAATCGAACTCCCGGAAGTTGTGCCCCAACAGCATCATCGCCTTCATCGACGGCGCGTCCAATGGCGTCATCGGCGCGGAATGTTCCTCGCTGACGACTTCCAGTCGCGGCACGGCGACGTTGACGATGACGGTCAGCACCACCCAGGCCAGGATGATCGGCACCGCGAAGATACGGATGGTGTGGGGGATGACGGGCCGGTGCGGGTGGCTGCTGGGGCGGGTCTGGGGGTCTTGGGTGCTGATCGGGCTGGTGGCCGCATCTTCCACGTGTGTCATGCGGATTTCACCAGGCAGAAGGTCTGGGGGTGGACGCCATCGGACTTCTTCTCTTGCCGGACCACGCCGTCCACCGTGATGCGGCAGCCGATGCGGCTGCCGTCGCCTTGCGCCATGATGTTGGCGCTCACCGCGGGCAATGTCGTGGAGATCGTCACCGACCACGGCAGCGGTGCGGCGTTGACCTGGTGGGTGTTGGCGTCGGCATCCCAGTAGTTGATGTTCGCGGTGCCGCCGGGCGGGCCGAAGACCTCATAGGTGACGACCTTGGGGTTGAACTGCACGATCTCGATCCCGCCGCCGGCGTTCGCGTTGAGGTCCTGGGAACCGAAGATCCGGTGCAGCCGCATCACCACCAAACCGGAGACCGCAAGCACGATCACCAGGACCAGCGGTATCCACAGGTGCCTGGTCACGCGGGTCATGGGAATCGTTCTCACTTGACCGCCTTCCGCTCACCGCCAAAGGTCGTCGCGGCCCACCCGGTAAGCCAGGCCCGGTGCAGACAGAACCTTTGCTTGGCTAAGCACCTTACTCTTAGTGCACGTGACCGTTCCTCGGGGGTGCCGGTCGGCTGCCGGACCCGGCGCTAGCGCGTCACGCGGCCGGTGACGGGCGGCAGATCGGCAAGGGTCACAATCCCCGGTTTCGCGGCCACCACCGCGGGCACCGCGTTGGTGACCGGCATCGCCGTGTAGATCATGCCCAGGCCCATGAAACCCGGTTCCGTCCAATCCTTCGGCGGCAGGCAGTGCAGCACGGTGCGCATGTTGGGCAGCCCGAAGACCTGGATGACGTGGCCGTGCTCCAGCGGTTTGGGCGGCACCACGTGGTTGCCCATGGTCCAGTTGAACCCCACGCTGACGACGTTGCGGTCGCCCTGCCAGCCGCGGTGGTAACCATAGACGCTGCCGACGGTGCCGGCGGGGATCTTCATGAACCCCAGATCGGTATCCGCGGTGGCCGCCGTGAACGTCACGTCGAAGGTCATCCGGTCCAGCTTCGCCCCGATCGCATCGGCCATCATGGCCGCCGATTCAGCGAAGACCTCGCTTTCGGACCGCACGCTCTCGGCCAGGCCGGGGGTCTCGGGATCCTGCGAAAAACCCATGGCGGTCTGCGTTTCCGCCGACTCGTAGGTCGAACAGTCCACCGATTCGGTGATGCGGATTTCGTCCACCCGCTCACAGGCCGCGCTGAGCACCATGCCGACCATGTTGGTCATACCGGGATGCGCGCCGCTGCCGAAGATCGTCGAGCCGCCTCGTTCACAGGCAGCGATGATGCGCTCGTGGTCCTGCGGTGTCTGCTTGCCGCCGGTGATCCAGGCCGCGCTGGTGCACACGTTGACACCGGATTCCAGCAAGCGCACCAGTTCATCGATGTTGGGCCACAACGGGTTATAGCAACATGCGTCGGCGCCCAGCGCCAGCAGGGCGTCGATGTCGTTGGTCGCGTGCACGCCCGTCGGCTGCGGCCACCCGGCCAGGTCCGCGGCGTCGACACCGACCTTTTCCGGGCCGTGCGCGTACACGCCTACCAATTCCAGGTCAGGCCGGTCGATGATGGCGTGCAGCGATCGCCGCCCGATGTTTCCGGTGGTCCACTGGATCACGCGCAGCGGGCGGTCTGTGCTCATCGAAGGCTCCTTTGCCGGATGCGATGAGACCCATTATTGCTGCGATATTCAGATGCGCGGGGCACGGGTATGTGCCAGAGTCGGTTTCGTGACCGTCGCCGCGCCAAAGGCTTTACCGGCAGCCCTGACCCTTCGTAGCCCAACGGAGGACGACTGGGCGTCAATGTATTTCCTGGCGGCCGCCAGCTTTCCGGACTTCATGGGTCCGCGTCCGGCCAACACCTGGCGCAGTCTGGTACCTGCCGACGGTGCAGTGGTCAGTTGCGACGGTGACGACGTGGTGGGCATGGCGCTGTATCTCGACCTGCGGTTGACGGTGCCCGGCGGCGCGGTGCTTCCAGCGGCCGGCCTCAGTTTCGTCGCGGTTGCTCCCACCCACCGACGACGTGGACTACTGCGCCTGATGTGCGCCGAATTGCATCGTCGGATCAGCGATTCCGAGTATCCGATGGCGGCGTTGTATGCCAGTGAGGGCGGCATCTACGGCCGGTTCGGCTATGGGCCTGCCACCGTGCTGCAGGAGCTGACCGTCGACCGGCGTTTCGCCCGTTTGCACCTCGACGCACCCGATGGCGGAAGGGTCCGGTTGATTAACCCCGCCGAGCATCGTGACGAATTCGCTGCGATCTACGAGCGCTGGCGGCAACAGGTGCCCGGCGGGTTGGCCCGTCCTGACGTGCTTTGGGAAGGCGCGCTGAGCGAATGCACGAATTCACCACGCGGTAACACACGATTGTTCGCCTTCCTGCACACCGACGGCTATGCGTTGTATCGGGTGGACGCCACGGATCAGAAGCTGGCGCGTGTCGAGGAGCTGCGGGCCGTCACTGCCGACGCGCATATCTCCTTATGGCGTGCGCTGCTCGGGCTTGACTCGATGGAGCGAGTCAGAGTTATCACCCATCCGGACGACCCGCTACCGTTCCTGCTCACCGACACGCGACTGGCCAGCCCGACGTTTCGCCACGACGGTCTGTGGCTGCGGATCATGAATATCCCGGCCGCGCTCGAGGCGCGTGGCTATTGTGCCGACCTCGCCACGGTGATCGGTGTATCCGATGGGGGTCGATATCAGCTGCAGATTCGGGGCGGACGTGCCGTCTGTAGCCCGACCGATGCGTCGGCGGACGTCGTGCTGGGTCGCGACGTGCTGGGCAGTCTGTACCTCGGGGTGCACCGGGCGTCCACGTTGGCCGCGGCGAACCGGTTGCGCACCAAGGACTCTGGCTTGGTGGATCGGCTTGATGCAGCGTTTGCCAGTGACGTCCCGGCCCAGACGGCGTTCGAGTTCTGAAGGACTTGCCACAGTTACTTACTACAGTCTGGCAAGCTCGTAGTCGGCCGATCTTTCCGGTGGTTCACTTTGATTACCCGCAGCGGACGGTCTGCGCTTTCGAAGGCACAACTGCCGCTGCGACGAAACCCATTATTGCCGCGATCGCTCCCCGGCAGTCGCCGCTTCAGTTGCGCGGCTGGGCAGCGATCCTGAAATTGCTATGGCCCTATGATGGCCAGACCCCAGTCCAGGTGGCCGTGCCATACGGTGGCGATGCGACCGCCTTGGACCGCGGGTTTGGGGTCCGAGATCGGACCACCGGCGGCCCGGGTTGCGCCCACGGTGGCATCCAGGTCGGGAGAACGCAATGCCAGCCCGATCAGCGCCGGCTCCGCACCGCTGGCCACCACCTCGATGAATGCCTCGCCAACACGATAGAAAGCCATTTCCGGACCCTCTGGCCCACGCGGATGAAAGCGCCGGCGCGGCGGGGTGCCCAATGTCGTTGTGAGAGCGGTTGTTCCGGTGTCCAAGTCGGGTACCGTATACACAACGTGGTCGACGCGCGTCACCCCGCACGGGTGCACCGCACCGGCCGGTGCCGGGCGAACCGTGGTCGGAATGCCGAGAATTGCTGCGTCGCCGTGGGTTTCGTCGAAACCCCAGGAACGCTCGTCGGTGAGTGCACAGCACACCCGACCGATCCGGATCTCACCGTCGTCGACGGTGAATCCGAGTGCGCTCCATGCCTGTTCATCTCCGGGCACGCCGAGCCAGGTCAGCGCGGTCATGTCGCCGATACGACGGTTCGGCCACCCGTGTTGGCGGCCGGTTCAAAGCCGGACAAGGTCGTAGTCGGCGAGGTGGTCGATGAGGACGTGCAGATGGTCCTGGCTGGAACCCAGTGTGTGCTCGATCGCGGTGAGCCGGGCCGCGTAGTGCCCCACCGGATATTCCGCGGTCATGCCGATGCCGCCGTGCAGCTGGATCGATTCCTGCGCGGTGTGCCGTGCGGACCGGCCCACCTGCAGCTTGGCCCGGGACGCGATCAGCGGGTCGAGGTTGCCGTCGGCGATCGACATCGCGGCGTAGAGATCCATGCTGCGGGCCATTTCCAGCGACACGTACATGTCGGCGGCACGCTGGGTCAGCGCCTGGAACTTGTTGAGCGTGACGCCGAATTGCTTGCGGGTCTTGAGGTAGTCGGTGGTCAGGCGCAGGGCTTCGGACATCGCGCCGACCGCTTCGGAGCACAATGCCGACTGGAAACGAATGATGGTGTCGCGGATCGCCGGTGACGCGTCTTGGGCGGCCTCACCCAGAGGTTCACCGGGGGTCTGGTCCAGGTCGACCTGGGCGCCGCGGTGGGCGTCGAACGTCGGATACGGATGACGGGTGACAGTCTGGGTGTCGACCAGGAACAAGCCGACACCGCCGTCGGGTAGCGCGGCGCTGACCACCAGCGTGTTGGCGCAGTCACCGGCCAGTACCGGATTCTTGCGCCCGCTGAGAAGCCACGAATCTCCTTGCCGCACCGCGCGAGTCGAGATGCCGGCTGATGGCCTCCGGTGGCCTGGCTCGAGGTGTGCGAATGCGAGCAACCGCTGCCCGGCGGCGACGTCGTCGAGTAGCTGGAGCTGTGCGTCGTTGCCCAGCCCGGCGATGAGCGCGCCGGGCGCCAGCGCGGCATGCATCACGGGTTCGGGCGCCAGGCGCCGCCCGACTTCGGTCATCACGACCATGATCTCGATCTGCCCGGACTCGGCCGGGTCGAATCCGAGGCTCAAAATCCCGGTGTCGGCCAGTTGACTCCACACCTCCCGGCTCCAGCCGAGCTCGGTGCCGATGACTTTGTTGCGGCTCTCCGCGTCGTAACTGCGCGACAGCAAGTCGCGGGTGGTGTCGCGTAGCAGCGTCTGCTCGTGGCTCAGCTGAAAGTCCATGACTGCCTCACAATCCCAGGATGGTGGACGCGATGATGTTGCGCTGCACTTCGTTACTGCCGCCGTAGATGGACGTCTTGCGGTAGTTGAGGTAGCGGGGCGCGCTGGTTTGTGCCCAAGTCGGCGAAGCGATCTCGTCGCCGTGGGAGCCGTCTGCCGGCAGCGCATCGGGACCGGCCACCTCGACCAGTAACTCGGTGGCGATCTGTTGCAGTTGGCTGCCGCGGAGCTTGAGCACCGACGACGCCGGGTTGGGCTTACCGTCTGCGGAGTCCGACACCACCCGGGCCTGGGTGAGTTCCAGTGCCAACAGCTCATTTTCGGCTTCGGCCAGTCGCGCCGCGAACAGCGGATCATGCAGCAAGCCCGTCTGCGTGGCATGCTTTTTCACCTCGGCCAGCCGCACCTTGGTGCGGCCCACCCCGGCGATTCCGGTGCGCTCATTGCCCAACAGGAACTTCGCGTAGGTCCAGCCTTGATTCTCTTGTCCGACAAGCTGATCGGCGGGTACCCGGACGTCGGAGAAAAACACCTCGTTGACCTCGTGACCGCCGTCGATCGTCTTGATCGGCCGCAGCGTGATGCCGGGCGTCGCCATGTCGATGAGCAGAAACGAGATGCCGGCCTGGCGTTTGGGTGCTTGCGGGTCGGTGCGCACCAGGCAGAAAATCCAGTCCGCATACTGGCCCAGCGTCGTCCATGTCTTCTGTCCGTTGACCACGTAACTGTCGCCGTCGCGGACCGCGGTGGTGCGCAGCGAGGCCAGGTCGGAACCCGCCTCCGGCTCGGAGAAGCCCTGGCACCACCAGATGTCGATGCTGGCCGTCGGCGGCAGGAACCGCTGCTTGATCTCCTGGGAGCCGAATTCGGCGATCACTGGCCCCACCATCTTGGTGTTGAAGTTCAGCGGCTCCGGAACACACGCCAGTTGCATCTCGTCGGCCCAAATCTGGTGCTGGGTGGGCGTCCAGTCCTTACCGCCCCATTCGACCGGCCAATTCGGTACCGCCAGCCCATGATCGTTGAGGATCTTCTGGCAAGAGACGATGTCGTCCTTGCTCATCGAGTCGCCGCGGCGCACCCGGTCGCGAATGTCTTGGGGGATCTGTGTTGTGTAGAAGGTGCGAAGCTCGTCGCGGAAGGCGGCTTCGTCGGTCGTCAGCGCCAGCTTCATCGGTCCTCCTGTGTCGGGAGACCACCGGTGTGGGGCATCTTGCGCAGCTGGAACCCATCCACATGGCCTCCGGCAGTCCTGCCCTGCACGTTAGGCGCCCGGTGGCGTGCAACGTCCACCGGGGCGTGCAACATCGGTCAGCCAAGCCGCGACGCCGAGGCCGCCGGTTGCGGCCCCTTGCCAATGGTCGCGGGGCGCACGTCCTGGTTGGCGGCGTTGATCGCGGCAACGTCACCGATGCACAGCCCGGGTTTCATCCACAGACGGGGACCGCGACGCTGTGGTGGGGGATCGTGGTGGTGGCCGGGGCGCCTACGGTCGGCGCCATGCGAACTGAACTGCCAGCCGAGCGCCTGCACCGCCGGCTTCGGACTGACCCGGATGGCCGGCCAGCCGCCAACCCCGCCGCCGAAGCCGAGGGCTGCGACGAAGGCCCGGACGACGACCCGAACTCGCTGTTGCCGCGCTGGCTTCCGGAGACGCCAGGTAGCCGTGGATGGCTGGCCAAGGTGCGCGCCGATCCGGGACGCGCCGGTGCCGTCGCGTTGGCACTTGTCGCCGCCCTGGCGGTACTGGTTACCGTGTTCACCTTGGTTCGAGACCGGCCTGCGCCGGTAATGTCGGCCAAACTACCTGCGGTCGAACGAGTTTCAGGGTCGCCGGGCAGTGGTCCGAGACCGTCGGCGACCGCGGGACAGCCGCCTGCCCTGGACCGGCCGGTGGTGGTCAGCGTCGTCGGCCTGGTGCACGCCCCGGGCCTAGTCACCCTGGCGCCGGGGGCGCGGATCGCCGACGCGCTGCAGGCCGCCGGCGGAGCGGCCGATGGTGCGGACACCATCGGCCTGAACATGGCTCGCCCGCTGGTCGACGGGGAGCAGATCGTGGTCGGGCTGGCGCCGGTTGCGGGGCAACCGATCACGCTGCGCAGCTCGATCGGCGCCGCCACCCCGGCGCCGGGGACGGCCACCTCGGGCGGCCCGCATCCAGGTCCCCAGCCGAGCTCCAAACCCTCCGAGGTGATCGACCTGAACACCGCGACCGTGGAGCAGCTGGACACCCTGCCCGGTATCGGTCCGGTCACCGCGGCAGCGATCGTCGCGTGGCGGCAAGCCAACGGCAAGTTCACCAGCGTCGACCAGCTCGCCGACGTCGACGGCATCGGCCCGGCGCGGCTGGACAAACTGCGGTCGCTGGTCCGTGTCTGACGCCGGTGTATCCGCTTACCGGACCGACGGACCCCGCGGCGGGCGGCGCCGCGCGACTGGATGTGCGCCTGGTCCCGGCCGCGTTGACCAGTTGGATGGTGACCGCCGCGGGGATCGGTTGGCCGGTCGGCTGGGCGTGCGGAACCTGCTGTCTGCTACTGGCTGCCGGCTCGGCTGCGCTGTGGTGGCATGCCGCGCGCCGGCCGAGCTGCCCGCCACGATTGCGCGCCATCAGCGCGGCCCTCGCGGCGATCGGTGTGGTGGGCGCGGGGTACGGGTTCGCCGTCGCGATACGAGCCGATTCGGTCGCGCACCACCCCATCAGCGCCGCGTTCGGAACATCGGTTCCGGTGACGGTCACGCCCAGCGACAGCGTCCTGCCGCTGGGGAGCGGCCGAGTGATGTTCCGGGGGACCATCCAGCGGCTGCAGGACGACGAAATATCCGGCAGGGTAGTTGTTTTCGCGCGCACCTCGGAATTCGGAGAACTGATGTCAGGCCAGCCGATACGGTTCACCGCCCTCATCACCCGCCCGAAGCGCCGGGACCTGACGGTCGCGGTGCTCAACGCGGTGGGCCGGCCCGGAACCGTGTCCGCGGGTCGTGCCGGTGCGGTGCACCGCGCCGCGCATACCGTGCGCGGACGGTTTGCCGCAGCGGTTAGGGAGGTGTTGCCCGGCGATCAGGCTGCGATGCTGCCCGCGCTGGTGCTTGGTGACACGTCGGCAGTCAGCTCCGGGACCAACCGCGAGTTTCGCGCGGCGGGGCTGACGCATCTGACGGCGGTGTCGGGTGCCAACGTCACCATCGTCTGTGCGGCGGTGCTGTTTACGGCACGACTGATCGGATTGCGCACCGCCGTCGGGCTGGCCGGGGGCGCATTGGCGGCGTTTGTGGTCGTGGTGCAGCCGACGGCTAGCGTGTTGCGTGCGGCCCTGATGGGCGCGATAGGGCTAGCGGGGATGCTGACTTCCCGTCGTCGGCAAGCGATTCCGGCGCTGTCGGCCACGGTTTTGGTGCTGATGGCCACGGCCCCGCAGCTGGCCATCGACATGGGTTTCACGCTTTCGGTGGTGGCAACGGCCGCGCTGGTCGTCGTCGCTCCGCGATGGTCAGCTCGGCTGGCCGGCCGCGGCTTGCCCAAACCGCTGGCGGATGCGCTCGCCGTCGCCGCTGCCGCGCAGCTGGCGACCGCCCCGCTGGTTGCCGCGATCTCCGGCCGATTCAGTCTGGTTGCGGTGGTCGCCAACCTCGCAGTGGCATCGATGATCGCACCCATCGCCGTGCTGGGTAGCGCGGCAGCCGCCCTGGCCGTTCTGTGGCCGACCGGGGCGCAGCTGCTGATCCGCTTCACCGGGCCGGAGGTGTGGTGGGTGTTACGGGTGGCGCATTGGGCGGCCGGTGTGCCGGCAGCGACGGTCCCGGTACCCGACGGCCTGGCCGGGGCGGTGGTCGTCGGCGGGGCCACCGTGTGCGTGGTTGCGCTGTGGCGATTCCGGTGGTTTCGCATGGCGGCGAGGTCGGCGCTCGTGGCCGCCCTGGGATGCCTGCTGGCGTGGTCACTGGCGGGATTGGTCGGCCCGTCGTGACACCATCGTGGAGTGACAGAACTTTCGCCGTTGCACTTGGTCCTGGGCGACGAAGAATTGCTGGTCGAAAGGGCGGTTGCGGAGATACTGCGGTCGGCGCGGCAACGGGCCGGCGCCGGCCCGGGCGTCGGCCCGGGCGCCGATGATGTACCGATCAACCGCCTACGGGCCGGCGATGTCAGCACCTATGAGCTCGCCGAGCTCCTCAGCCCGTCGTTGTTCGCCGACGAGCGGATCGTCGTGCTGGAGGCCGCCGCCGAGGCCGGCAAGGATGCCGTCGCGATGATCACGTCGACCGCTGCCGACCTGCCGCAGGGCACTGTGCTGGTGGTGGTGCACTCCGGCGGCGGGCGGGCCAAAGCCCTGGCCGGTCAGCTGCAGTCGCTGGGTGCACAGGTGCATCCGTGCGCGCGAATCACCAAACTCAGCGAACGTGTCGAATTCGTCCGCGGCGAATTTCGCTGCCTGCGCATCAAGGTCGACGACGAGACCGTGACGGCCTTGCTCGACGCGGTCGGCTCCGATCTGCGCGAACTCGCCGCGGCCTGCTCGCAGCTGGTCGCCGACACCGGCGGTCACGTCGACGTGACGGCGGTGCGCCGCTATCACAGCGGCAAGGCAGAAGTGAAGGGATTCGACATCGCCGACAAAGCCGTAACTGGCGATGTCGCGGGAGCTGCCGAAGCGCTGCGCTGGGCCATGATGCGTGGCGAGCCGCTGGTGGTGCTGGCCGATGCGCTGGCCGAAGCCGTGCACACGATCGGTCGAGTGGGTCCGTTGTCCGGCGACCCGTACCGTCTGGCGGCGCAACTGGGCATGCCGCCGTGGCGGGTGCAGAAAGCGCAAAAACAGGCCCGGCGTTGGTCACGCGACAAGGTGGCAACGGCGATGCGGCTGGTCGCCGAACTCAACGCCAACGTCAAGGGCGCCGTCGCCGACGCCGACTACGCGCTGGAATCTGCGGTCAGGAAAGTGGCCGAGTTGGTCGCCGACCGGAACTGACGACTCAGCCGAGCTTGTTGAGAGCCCGCGCCAGGGCCGACTTCTTGTTGGCCGCCTGGTTCTTGTGGATCACACCTTTGCTGGCCGCTTTGTCCAGCTTGCGGTTGGTCGACGCCAAGAGCTGCGCGGCCTTGTCTTTGTCGCCGGCGTGCGCTGCTTCGCGGAACGCCCGCACAGCGGTACGCAGCGACGACTTCACGGACTTGTTGCGCAGTCTGGCGCGTTCGTTTGTCCGGTTGCGCTTTTGCTGCGACTTGATGTTGGCCACGCGTTGATTCCTTATGTTGATTCGGGGATCACTCGGGCGCCCCTGTCGCCCGACAACGACTGCTCAGGTTAGCAGTCGGTTACGTTTTCGCCCAAAAGACCAGTCCCTGGCCTGCTGAAACGCCCAAGTGAGGCACCATGACACGGGTGAGTCTCTCTGACGCGATTGAAGCGAGCAGCCGGCGATCAGCCGCCAGTTCGGAGCGCATCTTCGACGGCTACCGCAAGTCAGCTGGCTCGGACAACTCGCCTATCCCGGATGCCCCGGACAACTCGGGTAGCTCGGATGTCTCGGATGGTTATGCGATGGCCTTCGACGAGATGTTCGACGCGCAGGGCAACGTTCGTGGCCCCTACAAAGGCATCTACGCCGAGCTGGCGCCCACCGACGCGTCGGAGCTCAAAGCGCGAGCCGATGCGCTGGGCCGGGCGTTCATCGACCAGGGCATCACCTTTTCGCTGTCGGGTCAGGAGCGGCCCTTCCCGCTCGACCTGGTGCCCCGGGTGATCTCGGCGGCCGAGTGGGCGCGGCTGGAGCGCGGCATCATCCAGCGGGTCAAGGCCCTCGAGATGTATCTCGACGACATCTATGGTGACCAGGAAATCCTGCGCGACGGCGCGATCCCACGTCGCCTGGTGACCTCCTGTGAGCACTTCCACCGTGAGGCGGTGGGGATCGTTCCGCCCAACGGGGTGCGCATCCATGTGGCCGGCATCGACGTGATCCGCGACGACCGCGGCGACTTCCGGGTGCTGGAGGACAACCTGCGCTCGCCGTCGGGAGTGTCCTACGTCCTGGAGAACCGGCGCACCATGGCGCGGGTCTTTCCGAACCTGTTCGCCACGCACCGGGTCCGCGCCGTCGACGACTATCCCGCGCACCTGCTGCGCGCGCTGCGCAACTCGGCGGCCACCAACGAGGCCGATCCGACGGTGGTGGTCCTGACGCCCGGGGTCTACAACTCGGCCTACTTCGAGCATTCGCTGCTGGCTCGCCAGATGGGTGTGGAGTTGGTCGAAGGTCGCGACCTGTTCTGCCGCGACAACCAGGTGTACATGCGTACCACCGAGGGGGAGCGCCAGGTCGACGTCATCTACCGGCGCATCGACGACGCGTACCTGGACCCGCTGCAGTTCCGCGCCGACTCGGTGCTCGGGGTGGCGGGTCTGGTCAACGCCGCACGCGCCGGCAATGTCGTCATCTCCAGTTCGATCGGCAACGGTGTCGCCGACGACAAGCTGGTCTACACCTACGTGCCCACCATGATCGAGTACTACCTGCACGAGAAGCCGCTGCTGGCCAATGTGGAGACGTATCGGTGCTGGCTCGATGACGAACGCGAGCAAGTTCTGGACCGAATCGACGAGTTGGTGCTCAAGCCGGTCGAGGGCTCCGGCGGCTACGGCATCGTCTTCGGCCCGCAGGCCACCGCGAAAGAGCTGGCCACCGTCGGCAAGAAGATTCGCGACAATCCCCGCAGCTGGATCGCCCAGCCGATGATGGAGCTGTCCACGGTGCCCACCCGGGTGGCGGGATCACTGGCGCCACGTTATGTCGACCTGCGGCCGTTCGCGGTCAACGACGGCAACGACGTCTGGGTGCTGCCGGGCGGGCTGACCCGCGTCGCGCTGGTGGAGGGCTCACGGGTGGTCAACTCCAGCCAGGGCGGCGGGTCCAAGGACACCTGGGTGCTGGCGCCCCGGGCTGCCGCGGTCGATCGTGAGCTGGGCGGCGCCCAGGTGGTGCGGTCACTGCCCCCGGCGGTGCCCGGGCCACCGCAGACCGAGCCGTCCCGCAACGAACTGTCCCAGCAGCAGAAAGCGACCGACTGATGCTCGCCCGCAATGCTGAAGCGCTGTACTGGATCGGTCGCTACGTCGAGCGCGCCGACGACACGGCGCGCATCCTGGACGTCGCGGTGCACCAACTGCTCGAAGACTCCAGCGTCGACCCCGATCAGGCGTCCCGGCTGCTGCTGCGGGTGCTCGGCATCGAGCCCCCCGACCACGAACTCGACCTGTGGTCACTGACGGACTTGGTGGCTTTCAGCACCAACGCCCAGGGCGGCTCCTCGATCGTCGCCGCGATCTCGGCGGCGCGTGAGAACGCGAAGTCGGCGCGCGAAGTCACCTCCATCGAGATCTGGGAGTGCCTCAACACCACCTACAATGCGCTGCCGGAGCGCGAGCGAGCTGCCAAACGCCTTGGGCCGCATGAATTCCTGTCGTTCATCGAAGGCCGCGCGGCTATGTTCGCCGGGCTTGCCGACTCGACGCTTTCCCGCGACGACGGATACCGGTTTTTGTTGCTGGGCCGCGCCATTGAGCGGGTCGACATGACCGTGCGCCTGCTGTTGTCGCGGGTGGGAGACAGCGCGTCGTCCCCGGCATGGGTGACCCTGCTGCGCTCGGCCGGCGCGCACGACACCTATCTGCGCACCTACCGCGGGGTGCTGGACGCGGCGCGGGTGGTCGAGTTCATGATGCTCGACCGGTTGTTTCCGCGCTCGGTGTACTACTCGCTGCGGCTGGCCGAACACAACCTCGACGAATTGCTGCACAATCCGCAGAGCCGGATCGGGGCCACCACCGAAGCGCAACGGCTGCTCGGCCAGGCCCGCAGTGAACTTGAGTTCGTGCAGCCCGGTGTCCTGCTCGAATCCCTGGACAACAGGTTGGCCGGCTTGCAACGAACATGCCGGGATGTCGGAGAAGCGTTGGCGTTACAGTACTTTCACGTATCTCCGTGGGTGGCCTGGACCGACGCGGGCCGGCGTGGCCAACTACTCGGCAGGCAAGGGGAATCCTGATGTGGCGAATGCGGGTGGTACACACCACCGGGTATGCATACCAGTCGCCGGTCACGGCGTCCTACAACGAGGCCCGGCTGACGCCGCGCTCCAACACCCGCCAAAACGTCATCCTCAACCGGGTCGAAACCGTCCCGGCCACCCGTTCCTACCGCTATATCGACTATTGGGGCACCGCGGTGACGGCGTTCGACCTGCACGCGCCGCACACGCAGCTGACGGTCACCTCGTCGTCGGTTGTCGAGACCGAGCGCCCCGAGCCGCCGACGGCCAAAACCAGTTGGGAGGAGCTGCACTCGGTACCGGTGATCGACCGGTTCGACGAGGTGCTGCGCCCCACCTGGTACACCCCGACCAGCAAACGCATCGCCGCCGTGGGCCGGCGGATCACCAAGTATCACGATCCCGCCGAATCCGTTGCTGCCGCATCTCGTTGGGCGCGAAGTGAATTGGAGTACCTCCCGGGTACCACCGGCGTCTATTCGACGGGACTGGACGCACTGGAACAGGGCCGCGGCGTCTGCCAGGACTTCGTCCACCTGACGCTGACCCTGTTGCGCAGCATGGGAATTCCCGGACGCTACGTATCTGGCTACCTGCATCCCGATCGTGACGCCGTGGCCGGTAAAGCCGTAGCCGGGCGCAGCCACGCCTGGGTTCAGGCCTGGACGGGCGCGTGGTGGAATTACGATCCCACCCACGACACCGAAATCACCGAGCAGTACATCAGCGTCGGCGTCGGACGCGACTACAGCGACGTGTCGCCGCTGAAGGGCATCTACTCGGGGCTGGGCGCAACCGACCTCGACGTCGACGTCGAGATCACCCGGTTGGCTTAACCGTCCGGACCCGGGTTTCCCGCCCAGCCGATGATCCCGGCGGTGCCGCCGCTCCCACCCTTGCCGGGCGGTCCGGCGCCGAAACCGCGGCCGCCGGCGCCGCCGTTGCCGCCGTTGCCGATGAAGAAGGCGTCC
>NZ_UPHT01000116.1 GCF_900566085.1 Mycobacterium attenuatum | reverse complement strand
GGGAAGTGCTGGCCATGGCGGAAACGGTGGACTCGTATTCGGAAACGGTGGTGCCGGTGGAAGCGGCGGCCATGGCGGACTCCTATGCGGAGACGGTGGGGCCGGTGGATCTGGTGGGTCCGCCGGGGACGGCGGGTCGAGCGCCCTATTCGGAAGCAGCGGCGGTGACGGCGGTGCCGGCGGAAGCGGTGGCCACGGTGGAAGCGGTGGCGCGGCTGGGCTGTTCGGCTCTGGTGGCCACGGTGGAAACGGCGGGGCCGGCGGGCACGGCGGGTCGGGCACCGTAAACGGAGACAACGGCCACACTGGCAAGAACGGCAGAAACGGTGATGGTGTGCGGATTGGACCGGGAAACCGGTGAGGTGTTCGGGCGGCATGTCGTCGCCTGCGCCCAGACCGAAACAGCGGCGGTGGCGGCCGGGTGGCGCCGAGATGGCGCCGGGATGGCAACGCCGTCGATCGAGCCGGTCTTCGGTGGTGGATGTGGGGGCAAGCTCGCCTCATGGGCTGGCCAATGCTGCCGCATTGTGTAGATCGTGCGGAAATACAAGGGGCAGTGCACCTTTGAGGTGTTATCCAGCCGCTGGGTGGTGGGGTGCGTACGGTGTCTTGGTTGGTGCGCTGGCGCCCCTCGCGACTACGAGCGCCTGCCGGCGCACTCTGAATGGTTCGCCGCGTCGCACCAGCCACCGAGGGTCAGCCTCCGTCAGCGGAACGCCACGGCGAAAAATCGGGTGGAATTTCGCCGTGGCGTTACGGTCGCGACGGTGGCTTGCGCTAACGCCAGGAGTATTCGGTGCGCAACCGGGCGGCGACCACATCGAAGATGTCGCGCGGCAGGATCGCGCCCTCGCGGCGGATACTCTCCTCCGGCACGTCGAGCACCCGGTCCAGCCGGACCCAGCTCTGCCTTCCTTCGTAATCCCAATCCCCAGAACCGATTCCGACCCAGTCACGATCGGTGCCGCGGTCTTCCTGGCTGGACAGCATGAGCCCCAGCAAGATGTTGCGGTTACGGCCGACGACGAGCACCGGCCGGTCTTTGCCGCGGGTTGGGTCGTCTTCGTAGACCACCCAGGTCCACACGATTTCCCCCGGGTTGGCCCGGCCATCGAGATCCGGGGCGTAGACCAGCCTGCGGGCCCGCTGTGCGGTGGGAAAGCTGGTGCTGGTCACCGGCCGGCCTGCGGCGATCTCCTGGGGAGGTGGCGGCAGGCCCATCGCCATGATGTTCGCGGTGATCTTCACCGCATGCTGAAGTTCTCGCAGGACGGTCTGCGAGTTCTGTAGTTGACGCGCCACCTTCGGAGCCTCGTTGAACACCAGGTTCCCTACATTCTCCGCGAAACGCTGGAACGTCTTCCACTGTGACTTCCGGGCGGACGCCATGTTGGCAGCATAGCCGCGCCCGGCGGCGCGCGATTGTGTCTCGAAGCGCCCGGCTGGATACGCTGGACATACCCACCAACCGCCCAGCTGGCAGGCTCACGACCGTCCACCAGGAGACTCCCATCAGCAGTTTCGCCGACAAGACCTTCACGCCGCCGGCGCAGATTCGCAACTTCTGCATCATTGCTCACATCGACCACGGCAAGTCGACGCTGGCCGACCGGATGCTGCAGTTGACCGGGGTTGTCGACGAGCGTTCGATGCGCGCGCAATACCTGGACCGGATGGACATCGAGCGGGAACGCGGTATCACCATCAAGGCCCAGAATGTGCGGCTGCCCTGGCGGGTGGCCGACCAGGACTACGTGCTGCACCTCATCGACACTCCCGGCCACGTCGACTTCACCTACGAGGTGTCGCGGGCGCTGGAGGCCTGCGAGGGTGCGGTGCTGCTGGTAGACGCGGCGCAGGGCATCGAGGCGCAGACGTTGGCCAACCTGTATTTGGCGCTGGACCGCGACCTGCACATCATTCCGGTGCTGAACAAGATCGACCTGCCGGCCGCCGACCCGGACCGCTACGCGGGTGAGATCGCCCACATCATCGGCTGCGAGCCGCATGACGTGCTGCGGGTGTCCGGCAAGACCGGCGAGGGCGTGGCGCAGCTGCTCGACGAGGTGGTCCGGCAGGTGCCGCCGCCTCGTGGAGACGCCGACGGGCCCACTCGCGCAATGATTTTCGACTCCGTCTACGACATCTACCGCGGTGTGGTGACCTACGTCCGGGTGGTCGACGGCAAGATCACCCCACGAGAGCGCATCGCCATGATGTCCACCGGCGCCACCCACGAGCTGCTCGAGGTCGGCATAGTCTCACCCGAGCCGAAGCCCTGCGAGGGCCTCGGTGTGGGCGAGGTGGGGTATCTGATCACCGGCGTCAAGGACGTGCGCCAGTCCAAGGTCGGCGACACCGTGACGACGGTTCGCAACGGCGCCAAGGAGGCGCTGACCGGCTACCGCGAGCCCAAGCCGATGGTCTATTCGGGGCTGTATCCCGTTGACGGTTCGGACTACCCCAATCTGCGCGATGCCCTGGACAAGCTGCGGCTCAACGACGCGGCGCTGACCTATGAGCCGGAAACATCGGTGGCGCTGGGTTTCGGGTTCCGGTGTGGCTTCCTGGGTTTGCTGCACATGGAGATCACCCGCGAGCGTCTGGAGCGCGAGTTCGATCTGGACCTGATCTCCACCTCACCCAACGTCGTCTACCGAGTGCTCAAAGAGGATGGCTGCGAGATCGTCGTCACCAATCCGTCGGACTGGCCGGAGGGCAAGATCCGTACGGTTTACGAGCCCGTCGTGAAGACCACCATCATTGCGCCCAGCGAGTTCATCGGCACCATCATGGAACTGTGCCAGTCGCGCCGGGGGGAGCTGGGCGGCATGGATTACCTGTCGCCCGAACGAGTGGAGCTGCGCTACACAATGCCGTTGGGGGAGATCATCTTCGACTTCTTCGACGCACTGAAGTCGCGCACCCGCGGCTATGCCAGCCTCGATTACGAAGAGGCCGGGGAACAGGAAGCGCAACTGGTCAAGGTCGACATCTTGTTGCAGGGCGAGACCGTCGATGCGTTCAGCGCGATCGTGCACAAGGATTCGGCGTTCGCCTACGGCAACAAGATGACGACAAAGCTCAAAGAGCTGATCCCGCGTCAGCAGTTCGAAGTGCCGGTCCAGGCCGCCATCGGGTCGAAAATCATTGCACGCGAGAATATCCGCGCAATCCGCAAGGATGTGCTGTCGAAGTGCTACGGCGGCGACATCACTCGCAAGCGCAAACTGCTGGAAAAGCAGAAGGAAGGTAAGAAGCGGATGAAAACCATTGGACGGGTTGATGTTCCGCAGGAGGCGTTTGTCGCGGCGCTATCCACCGACACCGCAGGGGACAAGGGCAAGAAATAGCGATGATCTCGTCGCGAGCACGCTTGATCCGGGTGATCGCGGTACTGAGCGCCGGCCTGATGGCCGCCGGTTGCACGGCCGTTGTCGTTGGCGCCGCGCGCCCAGCGCCCGGTTTGAAGCCTCGCCCGGTAACGGGTCAGAGCATCAAGCAGGTGCTCCTCGACGATGCTGCGCTGTCGCGAATTCTCGGCCAGTCGTTCAAGACTGAGGCGCAGTTCCCGCCGCGGTTCGGCGGCCGCGACCAACTGTCATACCCTTATGGACCTGCCTCGCCCGCCGACTGCGTCGGCGTCGTGACCGTACTGGCGAGAGATGCCTACGAGTCCGCCGCCGTCAACGACGTGGCGCGTGAGATATGGTGGCACACAAGTGATTCCGTAAAGGTGATCAGCGTGGCCGAGGGCGTAGTCACGTTGCCGAAGGCATCTGACGCGGACGCGCTGTTTGCGAAATTCTCCCAGCAGTGGAAACACTGCGACGGCGCAGTGGTGGATCTGCGTGGTGCGACGCTCAGTTTTGCCGACACGATCAGTGAGGTGCGTGTCGCCAATTCTGTTTTAGCCGCAACCGTTTTCGATCAAGCCAGCATTTTCGGCTCGAACCCGATGCCGGTAGCGCGGGCCATCGGTGTCCGGCTGAATTGCCTCGTCGACGTGGAGATCACCTTCTTCAGCAGCGAAAACCCGTCGGACCAGGGGTCTGGCGATGCCGAGACCAGCGCCATCGACATCGCCCACGCCATGATGGACAAGATCACCGCGCTGAGCTAATTGCTGATACCGGTCTGGGTGCGAGCAGACGCGGAATCGCGCGAATTCCATTGGAATCGTGCGATTCTGCGTCTGCTCAGCGCGAAGCTACATGGGCGCGTTAGCCGGCTGGAACGTCCCGGAGCTGTCGGCCTCTTCCTCGGCGCGGATCACGTGGACCACCGCGTTGATCAACGCCAGATGGGTGAACGCCTGCGGGAAATTGCCCAGCTGACGCCCGGTCCGCGGCTCGATCTCCTCGGCGTAGAGGTGCAACGGGCTGGCGAAGGACAGCAGCCGTTCGCACAGCCGTTTGGCCCGGGCCAATTCGCCGATCTCCACCAGCGCCGACACCAGCCAGAACGAGCAGATGGTAAACGTGCCCTCTTCGCCGGATAGGCCGTCGTCGGTCTCGTGCACCCGATACCGCAACACCAGCCCGTCCTCGGTGAGTTCGTCGGCAATGGCCAGCACGGTGTTGCGCACCCGGGGGTCGTCCGGCGGCAGGAATCGAGTCAGCACCGCCAGCAACAGCGACGCGTCCAGTGCGTCGCTGCCGTAGCGCTGGGTCAACACACCACGCGAGTCCACCCCGTGCTCGAGGATGTCCGCCTTGATCTCCTCGGCGATCTGGCGCCATTGCTGGGCATAGCTCTTCTCGCCCTGCCGCTCGGCCAGCTTGGCGCCGCGGTCCAGCGCCACCCAGCACATCACCTTCGACGAGGTGAAGTGCTGCGGTTCGCCGCGCACTTCCCAGATGCCACGGTCGGGCTCACGCCAGTGCTTGATCGCCTCTTCCACCTGCCGCTTGAGCACCGGCCACAACGTTTCCGGAACTTGCTCGCGAGACTTGCAGTGCAAGTAGAAGGAATCCAGGATCGAGCCCCAAATGTCATGCTGCTGCTGGTTGTAGGCGCCGTTGCCGATCCGGACCGGGCGCGCGTGGTCGTAACCGGACAGGTGGAGCAGCTCATCTTCGACCAGGCTGCGCTCGCCCCCAACTCCGTACATCACTTGCAGCGGATGACTCTCGTCGTTGTTGGCGCCGGACACGTCGGCGATGAAGGCGAAGAAGTCGTCGGCCTCGCGGTCCAGCCCTAGCGTGTAGAGCCCCCACAACGCGAAGGTGGAGTCGCGCACCCAGGCGTAGCGATAGTCCCAGTTACGTTCGCCGTGCGGGGTTTCCGGCAGCGACGTGGTGCTGGCCGCCAACAGCGCACCGGTGGGCGAATACGTCAACCCTTTCAGCGTCAGTGCGCTGCGCTGCAGGTACGCCCGCCACGGATGGTCGGGGAAGTTGCCGATGTTGATCCACTGCCGCCAGCATTCGCTGGTTTGCCACATCTTTTCGGCAGCTTCTTGATACGTCTGCGGCGCGGGGTGCTTGGTCCAGCTCAATGCGACGAACACGTCGTCGCCTTCACACATTCGGGTGCGTGCGCGCGCTTCCCGGCCCTCCAGCCCGATCCGCAGATTGGTGGTCAGCCGCAACGTCGGATGATCGTCTGGGCGTTTTGCCGCCCGTGCGATGGCCTCGCCATAGGCATTGGCCGAATATTCCCACGTGGCCCCGTGGCGGTGGTAGTCGAACGCCGGTTCGCAGCTCATCACCAGCTCGACGGTGCCGCTGACACAGCGCACCGTGCGTAGCAGGATGTGCTCGGCATCCCAATCCATCGGGGTGCGCCGGTGGGTTCGCGATCGACGCTCGATGTCGTGCCACTTTCCCATCACCAGTGCGTCGCGCACGATCAGCCAGCCGGTGTGAGTCTGCCAGGTGGTCTCCATGATCAGGCTGCCCGGCAGGTAGCGCCGCGCCGCCGGCACCGAAACCCCGTAGGGGCCCAGCCGGAAGTGCCCCGCACTGCGGTCCAAAATCGCGCCGAACACACTGGGGGAGTCCGGCCGGGGCACGCACATCCACTCCACCGATCCGGCGGGCGAGATCAGGCAGGTCGTTTCCCAGTCTGACAGGAAGGCGTAGTCGGCGATGGGTGGAAACGGGTTGCGCAGTGACGGGCTGGACGCGTAAATGCCCTTCGCATCGGAGTTGACGGACGGGGTGGGTGCTGCCTGGAACGCTGGAATTTCGTTGACCTGAGAGACGTGGGCGGGTTCAGTGACCTCGGCGGCTTCGTCGGCGGGCTCGGCGTGCAGGACCATGCCGTCATCATCGACTGTCGACCTGCTCTGCGTCCACCACTTCGCCTGCCCCGTTACCCAGGTGTCGCGAATTAGCCGCCGCGCCGGGCGTAGCGGGGCGCATGCTCGGGCAGCGGACCGATCGCCACCAGATAGGCGAGCACCCATCGCAGTCGGCGTGACTGGGCTACCAGTCGGACCGCCCGCGGTGGCTGGGGGTCGCCGCTGGTCATGGCGACCGCCACCACCCGGGCATGAATGGCCCGTTGCATGGCTTGCAGAAACGCCGTCGGCGCCCACCGGCGCGCCTGTACCCGCGCCAGCCTGGCGGCCGGTGCTCGTCCGGTGCGCAGCGGTCCGGCCAGGATACGTGCGGTGGCCACCGCGTCGGCTACGGCCAGATTGATGCCTATTCCGCCGACAGGCGACATTGCATGTGCGGCATCGCCAATGCACAACACTCCGTCGGAATACCAGCGGCGAAGCCGATTCAGTTGCACATCAAGCAGTTTCACGTCGTCGAAGGAACTCAATGTGTCGATGCGGTCGGCGAGCCAGGGCACCGTGCGCACCAGTGCGCGGTGCAGAGCAGGCATGCCTTGTGCGCGCATCTCGGCATCGCTTCCCTTCGGGATGACGTGGGCGATCTGGTAGTAGTCACCGCGGTCGATCGTGATCGTGCCGTGCCCGGTATCGAAGACGCCGGCTAGACCGCCGGGATCGCCGGGCCGGCGCGGCAACCGAAGCCACCACACGTCCATCGGCGCGCCGAAGCCCCGAGGTTGCCAGCCCAGGGCCGAGCGCACCGTTGAACTCCGGCCGTCGCAGCCCACCGTCAGCTCGGCTCGCATCTGCCGGGTTTCGCCGGACGAGTCCCGGTATTCAACGCCGACGACGCGCGCACCGTCGGCTCCGCGCAGCAGTCCGGTCACCTCGGTGCTGCGCAGCAACCTGAACGTGGGTTCGGTTTGTGCCGCATCGGCCAGCAACTCCAGCAGATCCCACTGTGGCACCAACGCGATGTGCTGATGGCGACCGGGCAGGCGGTGCAGATCGAGCTCGACCGGTTGGCCCTGCAGCTTCATCCGGATGGTTTCGATCAGGCGATGCGGGATGCTGGCAAATCGCGGCCCCAGCCCTAATTGGTCGAGCAGCCCCAAGGTGCTGGCATGCACGGTGTCGCCGCGGAAGTCGCGCAGGAAGTCGGCGTGCTTTTCCATCACGGTGACGTCGACGCCGGCGCGGGCCAACAACAAGCCGAGCATCATGCCCGCCGGCCCGGCACCGGCGACCAGACACGTGGTTTTGTCCGACTGCCGGGGCATGGCTGATCTTAGGCTGATGTCGCGACATTGGTTTCGGCTGCCGCGCCGAATAGTGTGTGTTCAGTGAACGGATTCCTGAATTGGTGGGACGGCGTTGAGCTGTGGCTTTCCGGACTCCCGTTCGCGTTGCAGGCGCTGGCGGTAATGCCGGTGGTGCTGGGGCTGGCATATCTCACAGCGGCCGTGCTGGATGGCCTGCTCGGCAAGGGCATCCAGGTGATGCGGCGTATCCGGCACTCCGACGAAACATCCGGGTAAGCCGATGCCGCGGTCGCACGTCACCCTAGTTTTGGTCGCGCTTGTGGTGCTGGTGATCGCCACCTGGTTGCTGACGCGGTGAGGTCGGTGTGCTCGCCATGGGCGTTAGCCCGATTCTGTTAGGCTTCGCGGCATGCACGCGGTAGCCGGTCGTCCGGGGCGCTCGCTCGGTGCGCCCGGCTGCGTGGCTGCGGCTGCGGCGATCCGCGCCGCCGTCAACGTGCACTGTTGTCGCTGACTCCCGCCCGTGCGCGGTCTGGTATGGAGTTGGTGAAGTTCTCCAGTTAGTGACCGATCGCCTTTCCGCCGCTACGGGACCGCCGTTGACCACTCCCGCACCGGAAGGCCACCAATGCCACAGACGCCGAAGATTCCGTGGCGGCACGTCGTTGCATGCTCGGCGGTGCTCGCGCTGGTCGTGGGTGTCGCCGCCGCGTGTCACGGGGGTCCCAGCGACGTCGTCGGGGGCGGCGGGCCCGCCGGCGCGCACACCAGCATCACCCTGGTGGCCTACTCCGCCCCGGAACCTGGCTGGAGGACGGTGATCCCGGCGTTCAACGCCTCCGAGGAGGGCAGGGACGTGCAGGTGATCACGTCATACGGGGCCTCTGGTGACCAGTCCCGCGGTGTCGTCGACGGCAAACCGGCCGATCTGGTGAACTTCTCCGTCGAACCCGACATCACCCGATTGGTCAAAGCCGGCAAGGTTTCCAAGGACTGGAATGCCGACGCCACCAAGGGGATTCCGTTCGGTTCGGTGGTGACGCTGGTGGTACGCGCCGGCAATCCCAAGAACATCAAGGATTGGGACGACCTGTTGCGACCCGGCGTGGAGGTCATCACCCCCAGCCCGCTGAGTTCGGGTTCGGCCAAGTGGAACCTGCTCGCTCCCTACGCGGTCAAAAGCGAAGGCGGCCGCAACAGCCAGGCCGGCATCGACTACGTCAGCACGTTGGTGCGCGAACACGTCAAATTGCGCCCTGGATCAGGCCGGGAAGCCACCGATGTCTTTGTCCAGGGCAGCGGCGATGTGCTGATCAGCTATGAGAACGAGGCCATCGCTACCGAGCGGCAGGGCAAGGCGGTCCAGCACATCACCCCGCCACAGACGTTCAAGATCGAAAACCCGCTGGCGGTGGTCACCACGACCACCCACCTGGCTGCCGCGACGGCATTCAAGAACTTCCAATACACCGCGCCGGCGCAGAAACTGTGGGCGCAGTCCGGTTTCCGGCCCGTCGATCCCGCGGTGGCCGCCGACTTCCGCGACCAGTTCCCCGTGCCGGCGAAGCTATGGACCGTCGCCGACCTGGGCGGCTGGGACATCGTGGATGCGCAGCTGTTCGACAAGGGAACCGGCAGCATCACCAAGATCTACATGCAGGCCACCGGATGAGCACACCGACACCGCCGGTTTCGGAGCCCGTTTCACCCGTCGTCGGGGCCGCTGCGGCCAGCGGCGACAGCGCACCAGATCGCCGCGGCCCGTGGGGCGGCACGTCTGTTCGGGTCGGAGTGTCGATGGTGTGGCTGTCGATCATCGTGCTGCTGCCGTTGGCCGCCATCGCCTGGCAGGCGTCCGGAGGCGGCTGGCAAGCGTTCTGGCTGTCGGTCACCTCGCGGGCCGCATTGGACTCGCTGCGGGTGACGCTGAGTATTTCCGCCGCGGTCACTCTCGTCAACACGGCGTTCGGCCTGCTGATTGCCTGGGTGCTGGTGCGCGACGACTTTGTCGGCAAGCGGCTCGTCGATGCGATCATCGATCTGCCCTTCGCGCTGCCCACCATTGTGGCCAGTCTGGTGATGCTCGCCCTATACGGCCCCACCAGTCCGGTGGGTCTGCACTGGCAGCACACCGCGTTGGGGGTGGGCGTGGCGCTGGCGTTTGTCACCTTGCCTTTCGTGGTGCGCGCAGTTCAGCCGGTGCTGCTGGAAGTCGACCGCGAGGCCGAGGAGGCGGCGGCGTCGCTAGGTGCCTCCGGCCGCAAGGTCTTCACCTCCGTGGTGTTGCCTTCGCTGTTGCCGGCGTTGTTGTCCGGTGCCGGCCTTGCGTTTTCGCGGGCCATCGGTGAATACGGTTCGGTCGTGCTGATCGGGGGCGCCGTGCCGGGCAAGACCGAGGTGTCGTCGCAGTGGA
Source organism: Mycobacterium attenuatum (assembly GCF_900566085.1). GTDB lineage: Bacteria > Actinomycetota > Actinomycetes > Mycobacteriales > Mycobacteriaceae > Mycobacterium > Mycobacterium attenuatum. The sequence goes on along the minus strand of NZ_UPHT01000116.1, from coordinate 9,133 downwards.
TCCGCACCTTGATCGAGAACGACGACCGCGCCGGCGCCGCCGCGATATCCATTGTGCTGCTGACGATTTCGTTTGTAGTATTGCTAGTGCTGCGTGTCGTAGGTACGCGTGCGGCCCGGCGCGAGGAGATGGTCGTATGACGCCCTCGCCCGCAGTCCGTTACCTGGCGCGATCCGTCGCGCTCGGGTATGTCATGGTGCTGCTGGTGATTCCGGTGGCGGTGATCCTGTGGCGGACCTTCGAACCTGGACTCGGCCAGTTCTACGCCTGGATCAGTACGCCGGCGGCGGTATCGGCGTTGAATTTGTCGCTGCTGGTGGTGGGCATCGTGGTGCCGCTGAACGTGCTGTTCGGCATTCCGACGGCATTGATGCTCGCCCGCAATCGGTTTCGGGGCAAGGGTGTCTTACAGGCGATCATCGACCTGCCGTTTGCGGTTTCACCCGTCATCGTGGGTGTTGCGTTGATCCTGCTGTGGGGATCCGCGGGTGCGCTGGGCTTCGTCGAGAAAGAGCTCGGGTTGAAGATCATCTTCGGTCTGCCCGGCATTGTCCTCGCCAGCATGTTCGTCACGCTGCCGTTCGTGGTGCGCGAAGTCGAGCCCGTGTTGCACGAGTTGGGCACCGACCAGGAGCAGGCAGCCGCGACGCTGGGTTCTGGTTGGTGGCAGACGTTTTGGCGGATCACGCTGCCGTCCATCCGGTGGGGGCTGACCTACGGCATCGTGTTGACGGTCGCCCGCACGCTCGGCGAATACGGCGCGGTCCTCATCGTGTCGTCGAACCTGCCGGGTAGCTCCCAAACGCTGACGTTGCTGGTGTCGGACCGGTACAACCGTGGCGCCCAGTACGGGGCCTACGCGCTGTCCACCCTGCTGATGGCCGTGGCAGTGGTGGTCTTGATCGTCCAGGTGGCACTGGACGCCCGCCGGGCACGAGCGGCCGGCCAGGCCTGACGAGGAGACTCTGAGATGACCGCAGCCATGACGGAGGGCCGCAACGGCTACGCCATCGTCGTGCGCAACGCCGCCAAGCGTTATGGCGACTTCGTTGCCCTGGACCACGTGGACTTCGTGGTGCCCGCCGGTTCACTGACGGCGTTGCTGGGTCCCAGTGGCTCCGGGAAATCGACCTTGTTGCGCACCATCGCCGGCCTTGACCGACCAGACGCCGGCTCGGTGACGATCAATGGGCGCGACGTGACCGGTGTGCCACCGCAGCGGCGTGGCATCGGGTTCGTCTTTCAGCATTACGCCGCCTTCAAGCACCTGACGGTTCGTGACAACGTCGCCTACGGGTTGAAGATCCGCAAGCGGCCCCGGGCCGAGATCAAGGAGAAGGTCGACCACCTGCTGGAGGTGGTGGGGCTCAGCGGATTTCATGGCCGCTACCCCAACCAGCTTTCCGGCGGACAGCGTCAGCGGATGGCACTGGCCCGCGCGCTGGCCGTCGACCCGGAGGTGTTGCTGCTCGACGAACCGTTCGGTGCTCTGGACGCCAAAGTCCGCGAGGACCTGCGCAGCTGGCTGCGCCGCCTGCACGACGAGGTACACGTCACGACGGTATTGGTCACCCATGACCAGGCCGAGGCGCTGGATGTGGCCGATCGCATCGCCGTGCTCAACAAGGGCCGCATCGAACAGGTCGGATCGCCGACCGACGTCTACGATGCCCCGGCGAACGCGTTCGTCATGTCCTTCCTGGGGGCGGTGTCCATGCTGAACGGCGCCTTGGTCCGCCCCCACGACATCCGAGTCGGCCGGACTCCGGAGATGGCGGTTGCCGCCGCCGACGGTACCGCGGAGTCCACCGGTGTTGCCCGCGCGACCGTCAATCGGGTGGTGGTGCTGGGCTTCGAGGTACGGGTCGAGTTGACCAGTGCGGCAACCGGAGGAGCCTTCACCGCCCAGATCACCCGCGGTGACGCCGAGGCGCTGGCCCTGCGCGAAGGCGACACCGTCTACGTGCGCGCCACCCGGGTCCCGCCCATTCCCCATGACATCGCGGGTCCAGGCGATGACGGCGTCGGCGGGACGGATACCGATCAGGTCACGCTGACGTCGGTGTGATCCTCGGTCGATTCGGTTCCGGCAACGGCCGCGAGCCGCCACGCTCCGGGGCCGAAAGTCCGGGCCGTTGGCGGCTAATGCACGCCCAGGACAAGTGCCAGTGCCACCGTCACGAACAGCAGCACAAAAAGCGCGACGGCGATAAGGCTGACCAGCACCGTTGGGGTGACTCGTCGCCGGGGCCGCGGTTGCGGGTCCGACAATCCCGAAGTTTGCGCCGAGTCCGGCGGCGTGGCGCCGGGCGTGACACCTCCACCCGGTTCGAGCGCCGGGGTTCTCGCTGGATCGGGATCGGGGGGCAATGCGGTCATGGCTTTCTGGCCTCCGTCGCGGCTCGGTGTGGCGTCTGGCAACCACGTGATTGGGGGGTACCCCATTGAAGTGAGGTCACCCAATCCGCGCGGTGCCTGGTGAGCAGCGAGTTTCGGTCCGAGCGCTACGTGGGTGCCGGCGAGCAACCCGCGACCCCTTCCCGTCGCGCGCCCCGTTTCTGGCGTTCGGCAAGCGCCAACCGTGGGAAACCTCACACCGTCTGCCGCCACGCTCGAAAGCGCCGGCGCCTCACCGCATTGCCCTGCCACCGGTATCCTCACGAATCGCCATGGACCCCAAGGTGATCGGCGCCGGGAGCTAGACCACTTCGGTGCGACCAGAGGATCGCGAAACTGGCGCGGGCTTCGCCGGCGATCCCCGGCGACGGGTGCGACAGCCACAGCCGGTGGCGCCGAGCGATGTAATTAGATGTACTATCGGTCGGTCGGATCTAGGGCGTAACGCGACGCCATGCCGGTCAACATACGCAACGGCAACGGCGCCGGTTGAGTCCACAGCAAAGGAGTGATCGATGAACGGGATAGTGGCTTCGGCTGTCCGTAGCGCAGTGACGACCATTGCAGTGGCTGCGGCGCTTGTCGTGATGCCCTTGGCGGGTGCGACGGTTCCGGCCAACGCCATGCCCGGATCGGGTAGCACGTTCGCCTCGCCGGTTCTGCTCGACGATCCCAACCCCGGCGATCCGTCCGACGGGGGCGCTCCCACCGGCCCAAATGATCCGCGATGCATCCAGATGCCGTTGTCCCCGATATGCCACGGCGGCCCGTACTACCAGGGCCCGCCCACCGGTCCGGACGATCCGCAGTGCGCCCGGATGCCCGGCGATGGCGTGTGCGCCGGGGGTCCTTATGCCCCCCGGCTACCCGCTGAGCCGCCAGCCGTGCCCGCGGCGCCGCCCATGGAACCGGCTCCAGCGCCGGTTGCCCCGCACATCGACGTACCACAAATTCCAGAGGAGCACTTCCCCTCGGGGCCCGGCCGCATCTAGAACGCAGTACTTTGCCTCCGATTGCGCCGGCGGCCCGATGCTGACCGCAGCCGATTCCCGGGCTGACCCGGCAGGTATGTGCTGCTGTACCGGATTCGGCTCAGCACCAACATGTTTCGGCGCAACACCGGGACAGTCTCGTAGCGGCACTCGCGTGGATTCGACTCGGCGCGTCAGGCGGCGATGCGTTCAGCGGCCGCCTGATCAAAGCGATCCAGGACGGTCTCGGCGACCAGGGGGTGTGCGCCCAGCGGCGCCGTCATGGGGATACCGGCGCCGTGCGCGTAGGTGTGCACCCGGTCGGTCAACACCCCCGGCGCCAGGAACCACAACGCGATGGCCAGCCGGCGGGCGCCGCGGCCGAGCAGCTGGTCGACGGCGGCAGGCAGCGAACGGGGCGCGGTCGCGAAGGCCGTCGTGGCCCCGGCCCATCGGGTGCCGGCAGCCAGCTTCGGCGCTACGCTTGCGGTTCGCGCGTTGGCCGATGCGCTCGACGACCCGATGGCGACCACCAGCACCCCGAGGGCCTCGTCGAGGCGCGAAGCCCCCAGCTCTGCCAGTCGCTGGTGCAGCACCGTCAGCAACCGGTCGTCCTCGCCGAGGACATCGGCTTGCCGGACCGCGTTGGCGCGCCGTAGGGCCGAGCCGGCGATCTGGCGGGGGATGTCGATGGCGGCGTGGTACGCGTCGGCCAGCAGCAGGGGAGTGACGACGGCGTCGGCTGGACACTCGCCGAGCACCTCGACCAGACTCGGGGGATTCTGCTCACAGAACGCCACCTGCACGTCAAGGCCCGCCCGCAGGCGAGCCAGGCGGCCCGCCACCGCTCGCGCATTGGCCGCCGACCGGGGATCCGGGCTGCCGTGCGCCGTCAGCACAAGTGTCGTCACGAGACGTGCAGCCCGCATTCCGTTTTGGCCAGCCCTTGCCAGCGGCCGCTGCGCGGGTCGGCGCCGTCTGTCGGTTTGGCTGTGCACGGAGCGCAGCCGATCGACGGATAGCCTTCGTAAACAAGCGGATTGACCAGCACGTCGTGTTCGGTGATGTACTTCTGGATGTCCTCGTCCGTCCAGGCTGCCAGCGGATTGATCTTCACCAGTTTGAACGCTTCGTCGAAGCTGATCAGCGGTGCATTGGCGCGGGTCGGCGCTTCGACTCGGCGCAGACCGGTCACCCAGGCCGAATAGCCGCGCAGGGTCTTGCTCAGCGGGACGACTTTACGTAGCCGGCAGCACTCACCCGGGTTCCGGGCGAACAGATCCTTGCCCAGCAATTCGTCTTGTTCGGCGACCGTGTGCTCGGGGCTGACATTGAGCACCCGTACGTCGTATACGGATTCGATTGCATCGCGGGTACCGATGGTTTCCGCGAAGTGGTAGCCGGTGTCCAGGAAAAGCACCGGTACTCCGGGCCGCACCTTGGCGGCCAGATCGACGAGCACGGCGTCGGCCATGTTGGAGGCAACCACGTAGTTGCAGGTCGCCCAGCCGCGGGGTCCGTTGACGCCGCCAAAAGTTTCATCGGTCCATCGCAGCAGGTCGGTGGCGCCGGCGCCGTCGAGCTCGGCGGCACCGCGCGCCGCCAACTCCCGTAGCTCCTGTTCGGTCGGCTTGGTTGCCTGAGAAGTCATCGCAGGTCGTCCTCCTCGGCCCGAATCGCCCACTGTGCAAAGCGTTCGCCGTCTGCTCGATGTTTGATGAAGTTGCGCACCACCCGCTCGATGTAGTCGCCCAGCTCGTCGCTGGTGACTTTGTGCTGGCGTAGCTTGCGGCCGAAACCACTGTCCAGTCCGAGGCTTCCGCCCAGATGCACCTGGAAGCCCTCCACCGAGCCGCCATGACCGTCGTCGACCATCTGGCCCTTGAACCCGATGTCGGCGACTTGGATTCGGGCACAGGAGTTCGGACAACCGTTGATATTGACCGTGATCGGTACGGCAAGCTGGGAATTGATGTCTTCCAGACGCCGCTCCAGCTCGGGCGCCAATGATTGTGCCCGCACCCGGGTTTCGGCGAAGGACAGTTTGCAGAACTCAATTCCGCTGCAGGCCATCAGATTTCGACGCCAACGTGATGGGTTGGACTGCAGGCCCAGCGCCTCTAGACCGGCGATCGTCTCGTCGAGCACGGCGTCGGGTATGTCGAGGATGACCAGCTTCTGGTACGGGGTGAACCGGATCCGGTCCGAACCGGCCCGCTCGGCCAGGTCGGCCACCGCTGACAGGATGGTGCCGGATACGCGTCCGGCGATGGGCGCAACCCCGACGGCGTTGCGGCCGTTCTTCTGCCGTTGCACCCCGACATGATCGATCGGATGCCGGAGCGGCTCGGGAGCCGGGCCGTCGATGAGGGGACGCTTGAGGTACTCGGTTTCGAGAACTTCCCGGAATTTCTCGATACCCCAGTCTTTGATCAGGAACTTGAGCCGCGCCTTGGAGCGCAGTCTGCGGTAACCGTAGTCGCGGAACACCGACGTCACCGCGGCCCACACCTCGGGCACCTCCTGCAGGGGAACCCAGGCACCGAGCCGTTGTGCCAACATCGGGTTGGTGGATAGTCCGCCCCCGACCCACAGGTCCAGACCCGGCCCGCGCTCGGGATGGTTAACGCCGACGAACGCAACGTCGTTGATCTCGTGCGCGACGTCCTGCAGACCCGAGATGGCGGTCTTGTATTTGCGCGGTAGGTCGGCGAAGTCGGGGGTGCCGATGTAGCGGCGCACGATTTCCTCGATCGCCCACGTCGGGTCCAGCACCTCGTCCAGCGACTCGCCCGCTAGCGGTGAGCCCAGGATGACCCGGGGGCAGTCGCCGCATGCCTCGGCCGTCTGTAGCCCCACCGCGTCCAGCCGCCGCCAGATTTCGGGAACGTTTTCCACTTCGATCCAGTGGTACTGGAGGTTTTCCCGATCGGAGATGTCGGCCGTATTCCTGGCGAATTCGATCGAAATCTGGCCCAGCGTGCGCAGTGCCGCCGCCGACAGCGCGCCGCCGTCACAGCGGACCCGCATCATGAAGTACTTGGCCTCGAGCTTCTCGATGTTCTCGTCGCCGGTCCAGGAGCCGTCGTAGCCCTGCTCACGCTGGGTGTACAGGCCCCACCACCGGAACCGGCCACGCAGGTCGCCCTTGTCGATGCTGTCGAATCCGCCTTGGGCGTAGGTGCTTTCGATGCGTTGCCGGACGTCGAGCGGGTTGCCGGCCTTCTTCATCTCCTCATTGACGTTGAGCGGCTCATGGTTTCCCAGCGCCCATTGCCCCTCATTGCGGGGCTTGGGGGGACGGGTTGTGGTCATTGGGCTGTTCTCCTTCGCGAACAGTGCCGACCTTGGCGCGCGGAAACCACCGATTCTTACGGGGAGGCGCAGATCCGGTGGCCAGCTGGAGGTACAGGTGGGCTGGGTCTACGACATCAAGGCCGACAGCTACAGCTGCAGACGCGCTTGAGGTCGATGTGCCGTCGCATTACCAGCGCAAGACGCGGGGTCGAATTGGCGAGGGTCACGCCCGACATTCTGCCATGGCCCGCCGGCGGCCGTGCGACCAGGCCTGATTTGTTCTCGCAATGAGCAAAATAAGGACAAACCGGGGGCGGCGCGTGATTATTGGTGCCCTGGTCGCGGGGTCGGCCAATCGCCACCAAAACGTTATTTAGCAGCTATAGAAACTGTTGCGTTAAGAAATTATTGTCGCGTTCGTTTGCGGAGGAGGAGCTCCTTGCTCCGCGCACTCCGATGCGTCGTAGTCAGCAGCGTGACAGGGGAAGCCTCAGGTGAATAAGTGGTCTGGGTTCAAAGATCGTGCCCGTCGCGCCCGTACATCCGCCGGCCAAGGTTCAGCGGTAACGCCGGGCGCCGATGCGGCCGGTCCGGCTCGCTCGACCAGGCGCAACCATCGCTGGCTCGATGTGGTTGCGGTGGCCGTCGTGGCGGGTTTGGTTGGGCTGGCTCTCGGTGGTTGGGTGATGTTTCGGCAATACCAGAAGGATGACGCGGCCCAGGAGGCGCTGCGCGCGGCGCAGAATTATGTCCTCAAGCTAACGAACCTGGATTCGGAAGCAGTTGACTCCAGCTTCGCCGACATCCTGAACGGATCGACCGGTGAATTCAACGACTTATACCGCAAATCCAGTCAGCAGTTCCGCCAAGAGCTGACCGAACGCCAGCTGCATACCCGCGGTTCTGTGGTGGCCGCCGCGGTGAAGTCGGCGACGCCGGACAAGGTTGTGGTCTTGATGTTCGTCGACGAGTCGATACGTAGCCGAGACAGTTCGCGGTCTCAGCTCGACCACGTTTGCATCAAGATGACGATGGTGAAGCTCAACGGTCGTTGGGTGGCGAGAAAGGTACAGCTGCTATGAGTTTCGGGAAAACAGTGATGCGCGACGGCCGCAGCGGGGGTGGCGTGGCGCGGAGGGTTTTCGCGGCGGCCACCGTCGCGGGTGCCGTTTGGGTCCTGGCGCCCGCCCTGTCGCCGGGCAGCTCACATGCGGACAGCGTCAATTGGGAAGCCATCGCGCAATGTGAGTCCGGCGGCAATTGGGCGGCCGACACCGGCAACGGCTTTTACGGTGGTTTGCAGATCAGCCGGCCGACGTGGGAGGGAAACGGGGGAGCCGGCTTGCCGTCGGTCGCCAGCCCTGACGGGCAGATCGAAGTGGGCGAGAGAATCATGACGACTCAGGGGCCGGGCGCATGGCCACGATGCAGTTCATGCAGCCGTGGTGATGGGCCGGTAGGTTCCCTGACGCACATCCTGACGGCGCTGATGGCGTCAAGCGGGGGCTGCCCGGGCAATACCGACGACTGAGCGGTGCACGAAGCGGTTTCCAAATTGGCGGAACTGCTGCGTCGGGTTGCTCCCCCAGTCAATAATCGCCCCGTACCGGACACTCAGCGGCGGAGGGTGACAGTGCCGTCGAGTGACCTCACGCGTGACGAAGCCTCGGGAGGCATGGGTGTCTTTTGTGACGACGGCGCCCGATATTGTGACTGCGGCGGCAACACAATTCGCCAGAATCGGCTCGGCAATCGATGCGGCGGGCAGGGCCGCGGCTGGCCCCACCACGTTGGTGTTGAGCGCAGGTGCCGATGAGGTGTCGGCGAGCATTGCCACGGTTTTCGGGGCACATGGTCGGGCATATCAAGCGTTCGCTGCCCAAGCGTCGGTGTTTCATGATCAGTTTGTCCAGAATCTCGCCACGAGCGCAGGCTCCTATGCCAGCACCGAGGCCGCCAACGCCGCACAGGGTTTGCTGAATGCCATCAACGAGCCCGCCTTGGCGGCGCTGGGGCGCCCATTGATCGGCAACGGCGCCGATGGAGCACCTGGGACCGGGGCTAACGGCGGACCCGGTGGGATATTGATCGGCAATGGCGGTGCCGGCGGTTCCGGTGGCACCGGTCAAAACGGCGGGAACGGCGGACCCGCCGGACTATTCGGCAACGGTGGTGCGGGCGGTAACGGCGGACTCGGCACGACCACAAATGGTGGCAAAGGCGGAACCGGCGGTGCCGGGGGGCTGTTTGGCTCCGGAGGCGCTGGCGGAAACGGCGGGCTTTCAATAATTTTCGCTGGCGGCGCTGGCGGCGCGGGCGGTGCCGCGGCACTATCGGGTGGCGGCGGGGCGGGCGGCTCCGGCGGATTCTCTGGACAGGCTGGCGGCGGCGCCGGCGGCGCTGGCGGCTCCGGAGGACTGCTGGGTGTCGGTGGTGTCGGCGGGGCAGGTGGTCTCGGGGGACTCAGT
>NZ_UPHT01000038.1 GCF_900566085.1 Mycobacterium attenuatum | reverse complement strand
TTCATCTGCGAGGTGCCTTCCAGTCAGGATGATTGAGCCCTAGAGAAGTCCAATCATTCCTTGCAGGACAGGCACTTTCGCTTATCAACACCCAGCTACATCGCCATCCCGCGAAAAATCCGGGCTAATAACAGGATTAGGAAGAACACGCCGGCGACCAGTGCCCACCAGGCTGCCGCGACGCGCGTAAAGGCGGTTCGAGCCGGTTGCGCCGTTGCAACTGAACCGGTGCGTGTTGGCATCCGCGATTTTGAGGCCATGTTGTCGACTTCCCGGTCCTGAGCCACGTCAAACAGGGTTACCGTGACTTCACCGCTCAACTGGGGACGCTGAGCCAGCCTGGCCGCACACTCCCATGGCTTGTCGGCCAACGACGGCCATTAGGTAGGTGGTTGGCCGAGGTCGACAGGCAGCACCGGCCAACCACCGCGGCCTGCCGGCGGTCCGCGCCAGCGGTATCAATAACTTGATGCGCACCAAGCTGAGCTAGGGTGTGGCGGCAGCCATCGAACCAACGGCGACGCTGACGCACGAATCAGCGTTGGACCTCGCCGCGCCATGCGCCTGTTTCGGCGGATTGGCTTTCGATGAACTGCTTGAACCGCTGCAGGTCTTCATGTACGCGACGATCGAGGATCCCGAGTTTGTCCGCCACGTTCTCGACGACGCCGTCGGGATCGATGTCCATCTGTGTCGTCACCCGAGTCGTGGAGTCGGAGATCTGGTGAAAAGTCACCACACCGGCGTGAGTCGGCCCGCTGTCGGACCGCCAGGCAACCCGTTCTTCTGGATGCTGCTCGGTCACAGTGGCGTCGAACTCGCGTGTTGACGGCCCTATCTTGATCCGCCAGCGCAGATGGGTTTCGTCTAGTTGATCGACACGCTCAACCCCCTGCATGAATTTCGGGAACGACTCAAACTGAGTCCACTGGTTGTAGACCGTGTGGATAGGACGGTTCACATCGACTGCGGCCGTAATGTTGCTTGCCATAGAGTTCTCCCTGGTTGAGGTCTTCGAATGCAGGGATACCCTTGCTGCAATTGCCTAAACCGGTTGCGGTGCAAGGAAGCTGGTGTGAGCTTAGCTATGCAAGTCATCTTAACTATTAAGAAATCGAAGAGGTCAGGCACGGCGACGCCAGGCTGGATCAGGTGACTGCACGGCGTCATGCCCGCCCAGACACAACGACGTGCCACCGACCATGATGAGGAGAGCAGCAAGGGAATGAAGAGCAGGAGGGGGAAGAAGGCAAGTATGTGAACCAGTTGAGCGATGTGGTCGATAGCCGCGATGCACAACGGGTATGCATGGGCATGCCTACCGTTACGCGCACGATGACTGTTGGGTCTTCACCCGAGCAAGTCGTCAAATATCTGAAGGACTTCGCAAATAGCGAAGAGTGGGACCCGGCCACGCAGCGGTGCACCCGTGTCGGCAGCGGATCCATCGAGGTCGGTACCTCGTGGCGCAACGTGTCGAAGGTGTTCGGCAAGACCATCGAGCTCACCTACACGCTGGAGAGCTCACTGACGACACCATTGTCTTCGTCGGAAAGAACGCCACGTCAACCGATCACGACACCATCACTGTCAACGCCGCGGGCAGGGGCTCTGTTGTGCGCTACCGCGCGGACCTGACCTTGCACGGAGCGGCTCGGCTCTTCAGTCCGGTAATGAAGATACTTTTCGAGAAGTTGGCTAGTGACACCGCCACCCAGATGAGCGATGTGCTGAACAGATTAGGTGGCTCAGTCCCGCGGCGAGGGATAGAACCGACCGCATGAGCGCCCACTTCTGGCAGTAGCTGCCGGCGATGGCTTCGCCTCGCTGCGAGGGCTCGGGAGCCGGGCACACACGGCGGCCACGCACCGTGCCGCTGCCGCATATCCTAGGCTCGGCATCGCAGCGCACGATGCAATGAGCTCAGCGGCAACTGGTTCCGTTATGGTCAGGCATCACTTCTCTCAAACCGCTTGCGACGGTTAATCATCCAGATGTGCAGAGATAGCTGGGTGACAAAGGCGCACCACAGTGGATAAAGGGCCAGCGGCGCTGCACGCACGCCCACCGCTCCGATCGCTCGACGAGTCAAGTCAGCGCTACTTGTCGTCAACGCCACGTTGGCCGCAACGGCAACCGCAAGCCAGCGGCGGTTGAAAAACAACCAGGACCACCCTGCATTGAGGACGAGGTTGATGCCCAACGCAACCACGAAGGTTCGCGCCGCGCGATTCTCCTGACGGTTCCTTAATTGATCGATGGTCAACGACGAAACGGCTGCGATGTCGGCATAGAGGGCGGGCCAGATAACTGGGAAAACCCACCGAGGGGGCTGGTAGCGCGGCTTGCCCAGTTTCCGGTACCACGTGGACTGGACGGCTGGCCGCGTCGCCAAACCACCGACAGCGGAGGTCAGCACGACCGACGCCAGATTCCCGAGCAACGTAGTGGTGCGCATAAATACCCTTCTCAAGCGCTGCGCGTCACAACAACTCCCATGTGCGAAAATCCGCAATAGTCAAGGGCCGAATGGAGACTCAAGCCCAATCTGGCGGATGACGCACAGCACCTCGCGATGCTGGACGCCCAGCGTACCGATTGCGTTGGCCGAGAGTTAGGGCATCATTGTCGGGCTGGGTTGGCGATTTCAACATCTCGTCCACGAGCATGAGTAAGCCCTTCCTTGTCCGCTCGTGGCACCATCCCCCCGCAATTGTGACCTGACCGCAGTCTAGCGCGATCTGGATATGTTGTTAAGATGTTTAAAAGTCAATTCGATGGACGGCCCCTTCTCCCGCTGAGCCCCACGCGGAGCCGCAAGCGATGAAAGCTACTGCGGTGCGGACGGTTTCCTACACTTCACGGCTCCGTGGGGGAGCGCCCATCTGCCTACCCGTTGCGCCGGAGCCATCAATCACCGCTCAACGCTTTGCGGACGGTTCTCCCGCGGCTGCGCCGAATAGGCGTTGCTCAATCAACTCGGCGCCGTGCACCACACCGCCGGTCGACGCGAATCCAGTGGCGACCATTCGGGCTCCTTCGGTCATCGTCATCGCCGCCCGTACGGCGGCGCGCAACCGCCTCGGGTTGAGTCTTCTGGCCGGCAGCCGGGTCCCGCACTGTGCCACCTGCACGCGCCTCGCGACTTCCGCTTGATCGCGGGCGAACGGCACCACACACACCGGCACCCCGCGGTCGAGGGCCTTCACCGTGGTACCCATCCCACCGTGCGTGATGGCACACACCGCACGATCAAGCACCGCGCCGTGCGCCACGAATTGGCACACGGTGGCGTTCGGCGGGCGCGGCAATCCGCGCGGTACACCAGCGGGAAAGGTTGCGACGACGTGCAGTTGCTCCTCGGCCAGGGCACGCAGAGCGGTAGCAGCCAGTACAACATCTGCTTGGGCGATAGAAGATTCGCTGACCAGCACCAGCGGCCGCTCGATCGCGCTCAACCAATCCGGCCCCGGCATGGCGGTGGGCTCGAATGCGCAAGCACCGATCAGATGCACGGAATCGCCCCAGCCCGGGTGCGGGTATTCGAATGGCTCGCCACCGACTGCCAGCAACAGCGGCGCCCGGCGCATCAACGCGTCAACGGACTTGACCGGCAGAACCCCCAGACTTTCGCGAATGGCGTTGACTCGCGGTAACATTGGTCGGTCGAACAAATACCTCACGACCGGCCGTACCGAGGCGTCGCGTAACGCACCGATGGTGCCACCCCAGGGACGCAGGCCCGGCCCAAACGGCGGCACACCCGGTGACTGCAGGTATGGCGTGAAAGGCGAAAACACCAGCCACGGAATATTACTGGCTTCGACCGCCGAGATCGCTCCCCAGCAGTTGGCGTCGACAATGACCGCATCGGGAGCCACCGCGCTGATCGCGCCCCGAACATCATCGACTTCCAGAGACGCGCGCCGGCGTAGCACGTCGATCGACATCTTCAACACGCCAAACCCGTTGCGCGCGAACTGGTCTTGGGTTGCGATGGCTTCGATGCCGGCATCCACGGGCGCGGTATGGAAACCAACTTCGCGCATGGTGGCCACTTGCGCAGACATAGTACGTAAGTGGACCTGATGACCTCGCCGAGCCAACTCGAGCAGCAGCGCGCCGAGTGGGTACAGGTGGCCCAGCGCCGGCGACCCGTAAGCCAGAATTATTGCCATATCCCTAAGACAGCTAGCTGCGTCACCCCGCTCCAGGGTACGTGAGCGCGGGGGTGGGCGCGTCGCGTTGCCGGGCACTGCCCCGGGCCTACCGGTTCCGCCAGCAGCTCAGCCGTTTGCACTGTGGCGGCTGCGGCCGCTGTTGAGCATGGCCAAACCACTCGCGGGCTTGGAAAATGGCTAAGCAACCGATCATTACCGATAGCGGCCACCGGGATCGAGCGTCATCGGCTGGGTTAGCGCCATGGCGCTCGACGGGGCCGTTTGGACACTGCGACCGTACCCCAAACCGAGTCTCTGATGTATCGAGGAATGTGCCGAGGTTACGCAGCGCCGGGATTTCTTTCTTCGGTCGGGTTCGAGCCAAGCCCGCTGGCGCTCATCGCGCGCTCAATGCACCAATCCGTTGCCACCAACGAAACCGCGACGACAGTCGCGGCAGGGGCCGGCGAAGCGATGTGCAGACGCTTGCGATACCGGCGGTACCACCTTGTAATGTCGGAAATATGCCTACCCGCGCTCCGATCCACTTGGGCTCCGGCGAGCCGGTCCTGCTGCTACACCCATTCCTGCTGTCCCAGGCCGTATGGGAGAAGGTGGCCAGCCAACTGGCCGGCACCGGCCGCTACGAGGTGTTTGCCCCCACCATGGCCAGCCACAACGGCGGGCCCCGTGCCGGTACCTGGTTCCTGTCCTCGGCGGTGCTGGCCGATCACGTCGAGCGTCAGATGGACGAACTGGGCTGGGACTCCGCCCACATCGTCGGAAACTCGCTGGGCGGCTGGGTCGCCTTCGAGCTGGAGCGGCGCGGGCGGGCGCGCAGCGTCACCGGCATCGCCCCCGCCGGCGGTTGGCACCGCTGGAGCCTGGCCAAGTTCGAGGTGATCGCCAAGTTCATCCTGGGTATCCCGCTGCTGGTGTCCGCCTGGATGTTCCGGCAGCGGGTGCTGCGGCTGCCGTTCAGCCGCCGGCTGGCCACCTATGCGATCAGCGCCTCACCGGACGGGGTCGACGACGCCGAACTGCACGGCATCATCGACGATGTGGCGCACTGCCCGGCCTACTTTCAGCTGCTGGTCAAGGCGCTGCTCATGCACGGCTTGCGGGAGCTGGCCGAGAACGCCGTCCCGGCGCATCTGGTGATCTGCGGTAAGGACCGGATCATCCCCTCACCCCGCTACACCCGGCACTTCACCACACACCTGCCCGACGACCACCGCGTCACCGTGATCAAGGACGTGGGCCACGTCCCGATGTACGAGGCGCCGCAACGCATCACCGACGTGATCAGCAGCTTCATCGAAGAATGCTGCCCGCACCTCCGGGCGGTCGACCCGCCGGCTAGCTGACCAGCAGGTTCTCGCCGAGTGTGCGGTGACGGCCTCGACGGTGCGCTCGTGGCGGCGTTCTCGGCCGATCGCTCACCGTGGACACACTCTGAAAGCCGTGGCCGCACACTCGTGCGGGCCGGGACCTTCGAGTCTAACCAACCAGCTTCTTCTCCAGATTCCCGGCGATCGCGTCGAGAAACTCCTCGCTGTTGAGCCAGCCCTGCTGCGGGCCGATCAGGATGGCCAGATCCTTGGTCATCTTGCCGCTTTCCACCGTCTTGATGACCACGTCTTCCAGCGTCTGGGCGAATTCGACGACCGCAGGCGTGTTGTCCAGCTTGCCGCGATGCGCCAGCCCGCGGGTCCAGGCAAAGATCGAGGCGATCGGGTTGGTCGAGGTCGGCTGTCCGGCCTGGTACTGGCGGTAATGGCGGGTGACGGTGCCGTGCGCGGCTTCGGCCTCCACCGTTTTGCCGTCGGCCGTCATCAGCACCGAGGTCATCAGCCCCAGCGAACCGTAACCCTGCGCGACGGTGTCGGACTGGACGTCGCCGTCGTAGTTCTTGCACGCCCAGACGTAGCCGCCCTCCCACTTCAGGCAGGCAGCAACCATGTCGTCGATCAGCCGGTGCTCGTAGGTCAGGCCCTCGGCTTCGAACTTGTCCTTGAATTCGGTTTCGTAGATTCGCTGGAACTCGTCTTTGAACATGCCGTCGTAGGCCTTGAGGATGGTGTTCTTGGTCGACAGATAGACCGGCCATTTGGCGTTGAGGCCATAGGAGAACGACGCCCGCGCGAAATCCTGGATAGATTTGCGGAAGTTGTACATTCCCATCACGACGCCGCCGTCCTCGGGAATGGACACCAGTTCATGGACGATCGGCTGGCTGCCGTCGGCGGGAGTAAATGTCAGGGTGACGGTGCCGGGTTTTTCCACTTTGAAATTCGTTGCGCGGTATTGGTCACCAAAAGCGTGGCGGCCGATGACGATTGGCTTGGTCCAGCCCGGAACCAGCCGCGGCACATTCGAGATCACGATTGGTTCACGAAAGATGGTGCCGCCCAAGATGTTTCGTATGGTACCGTTGGGTGACAGCCACATCTTCTTCAGGTTGAATTCCTGGACGCGCGCCTCGTCGGGGGTGATGGTTGCGCATTTGACACCCACACCGTGCCGCTTGATGGCATAGGCGGCATCAATAGTGACCTGGTCATTGGTCTGGTCACGGTGCTCGATGCCCAGGTCGTAATACTCCAGATTGATGTCCAGATGCGGCAGTATCAGCTTGTCCTTGATGAACTTCCAAATGACGCGGGTCATCTCGTCACCGTCGAGCTCGACCAACGGGCCTTTGACCTTGATCTTGGCTTCACTGGACATGTGGACCCGAATCCTCCAGCCTCATGAGCTTTGGGGCGAGCGGTTGCTCTGCTGGTGAGGTTACTAGGAGCGTTCACCCACCCCGCCGGGCCGGAGTTCGGGTCGCAGTTGGCATCAAGCAGCCGCCGTACGGTAGGCTTCGAGGCGGTCATGAGCGCCAGCGTCAAGCCCCGGCTTGCTGGCCGGCAACCCTCCAACCGCGGTGGGGTGCCCCGGGTGATGACCAGGTTGAGTAGCCACAATCGGCTACACGGCAAGCGCGGGTCCGCCGTGACGGGCCCCTGAGCTGACAGGGAGTGACGTCTATGAGCGCAGATGGCAACAGCACCGAGGCCGATCCGGCCGCGCACTGGTCATTCGAGACCAAGCAGATCCACGCTGGCCAGCAGCCCGACTCCGCCACCAACGCGCGGGCCCTGCCGATCTACCAGACCACCTCGTACACCTTCGACAACACCGCGCACGCCGCTGCGCTGTTCGGGCTGGAGGTGCCCGGCAACATCTACACGCGGATCGGCAATCCCACCACCGATGTGGTCGAGCAGCGCATCGCGGCCCTTGAAGGCGGCGTGGCGGCGCTGTTCCTGTCGTCGGGTCAGGCCGCGGAGACCTTCGCGATCCTCAACCTGGCCGGCGCCGGCGATCACATCGTGTCCAGCCCGCGGCTGTACGGCGGCACCTATAACCTGTTCCACTATTCGCTGGCCAAGCTCGGCATCGAGGTCAGCTTCGTCGAGGATCCCGACGATCTGGACGCCTGGCAGGCCGCCGTTCGGCCCAACACCAAGGCGTTTTTCGCCGAAACCATCTCCAACCCGCAGATCGACATCCTGGACACCCCCGGAGTGGCCGAGGTGGCTCACCGCAACGGATTGCCGCTGATCGTCGACAACACCATCGCCACGCCCTACCTGATCCAGCCGTTCACCCAGGGCGCCGACATCGTGGTCCACTCGGCCACCAAATACCTGGGCGGACACGGGGCCGCGATCGCCGGTGTGATCGTCGACGGCGGCACTTTCGACTGGACGCAGGGCCGCTTCCCCGGATTCACCACCCCCGATCCCAGCTACCACGGCGTGGTGTTTGCCGAACTGGGACCGCCGGCGTTCGCGCTCAAGGCTCGCGTGCAGCTGCTTCGCGATCTGGGTTCGGCCGCCTCGCCGTTCAACGCCTTCCTGGTGGCGCAGGGCCTGGAGACGTTAAGCCTGCGGATCGAGCGGCACGTCGCCAACGCTCAACGCGTAGCCCAGTTCTTACAAGCCCGCGACGAGGTGCTGTCGGTCAACTACGCGGGGCTGCCCAGTTCACCGTGGTATGAGCGGGCAAAGAAGCTGGCGCCCAAGGGAACCGGCGCTGTCCTGTCCTTCGAGCTGGCCGGTGGTATCGAGGCCGGCAAGGCCTTCGTCAACGCGCTGAAGCTGCACAGCCACGTCGCCAACATCGGTGACGTGCGCTCGCTGGTGATCCACCCGGCATCCACCACCCACGCCCAGCTGAGCCCCGCCGAGCAACTGTCCACCGGCGTCAGCCCGGGATTGGTGCGGTTGGCCGTCGGGATCGAGGGCATCGACGACATCCTGGCCGACCTCGAGCTGGGCTTTGCCGCAGCACGAAGATTCAGCGAGTTCAGCGGCGAGTCGCAGGCCGTGGCGGCCTTCTGAGGAGCTCTAACGTGACGATCTCCGACGTGCCCACCCAGACGCTGCCCGCCGAAGGTGAGATCGGTCTGGTCGACATCGGCTCGTTGCGCCTGGAAAGCGGTGCGGTGATCGACGACGTCTGCATCGCCGTACAGCGTTGGGGCACGTTGTCGGCCAACCGCGACAACGTCGTGATGGTGCTGCACGCCCTCACCGGTGATTCGCACATCACCGGACCCGCCGGGCCGGGGCACCCCACCCCCGGCTGGTGGGACGGGGTGGCCGGGCCCGGCGCTCCGATCGACACCGACCGCTGGTGCGCCGTGGCCACCAATGTGCTGGGCGGTTGCCGCGGCTCCACCGGACCGAGTTCGCTTGGGCGCGACGGGAAACCTTGGGGCTCACGGTTTCCGACCATCACGGTACGCGACCAGGTGGAGGCCGATATGGCCGCACTGGCCGCGTTGGGCATCACCCAGGTGGCCGCCGTGGTCGGCGGATCGATGGGCGGGGCCCGTGCGCTGGAATGGATTGTCGGCCACCCCGACCGGGTGCGCTCGGCACTGCTGCTGGCCGTTGGCGCGCGTGCCACCGCGGATCAGATCGGCACGCAGACAACCCAGATCGAGGCCATCAAGGCCGACCCGAATTGGCAGGGCGGCGACTACCACGACACGGGCCGCAAGCCCGAGGCGGGGCTGAAGATCGCCCGGCGATTTGCCCACCTGACCTACCGCGCCGAGACGGAGCTCGACAACCGGTTTGCCAACCGCGGTCAGGACGGCGAAGACCCCGCCGACGGCGGACGCTACGCGGTGCAAAGCTACCTGGAACACCAAGGGGACAAGCTGTTGTCCCGATTCGACGCCGGTAGCTATGTGGCATTGACCGAGACACTCAACAGTCACGACGTCGGTCGTGGGCGTGGCGGGGTCGCTGCGGCACTGCGCGGATGTCCGGTACCCGTCGTGGTCGGTGGTATCACCTCCGACCGCCTCTATCCGCTGCGCTTACAACAAGAACTGGCCGAGTTGCTGCCCGGCTGCGCCGGGCTGCGCGTTGTCGACTCCGTCTGCGGGCACGACGGCTTCCTCATCGAGATTGACGCTGTCGGCGAATTGATCCGCCAGACACTGCAATTGGCTGATCATCAAGCCGACTATCGGGGCGTGCGTCCATGGTGACCCGGTCCAGCCAGGACCCGTCGCTGTCATTCGGTTCGGCGGCGGCCGCCTACGAGCGGGGCCGCCCCTCCTATCCACCGGAGGCCATCGACTGGCTGCTGCCGACCGGTGCTCGCAACGTCCTTGATCTGGGCGCCGGCACCGGCAAGCTGACCACCCGGCTGGTCGAGCGCGGTCTGGACGTGGTGGCCGTCGACCCGATTCCCGAAATGCTCGAGGTGCTGCGTGCTTCGCTACCGGAAACGCTGGCGCTGCTGGGCACGGCGGAAGAGATTCCGTTGGAAGACAACAGCGTCGACGCCGTGCTGGTGGCCCAGGCCTGGCATTGGGTGGATCCCGCGCGGGCCATCCCCGAGGTCGCACGGGTGCTACGGCCGGGTGGACGGCTGGGCTTGGTGTGGAACACCCGCGACGAACGGCTGGGCTGGGTCCGCGAGCTGGGCGACATCATCGGACGAGACGGCGACCCCGCGCGCGACAAAGCGACGTTGCCCGAACCGTTCACCGACGTGGAACGTTGTCAGGTCGAGTGGACCAATTACCTGACGCCGCAAGCATTGATCGATTTGGTGGCGTCTCGCACCTACTGCATCACCTCACCGGCGAAAGTGCGCACCAAGACACTCGGCCAGGTCCGTCAGTTGCTGGCCACCCACCCGGCGCTGGCGAACGCGAACGGCCTTGCGTTGCCCTACGTTACGGTGTGCGTGCGGGCAACGCTGTCCTGACGTCCGGGTGGTGTTGCGTCGCTTGGGATTAGCAGTCCCGGAGAGCGACGACGGGTTTAGGCGGATTGAGTGAACTGGTTTATTAGGAGTTCGACTCGAGCGGCGTGGTGTCCCGGCCGTAACCGGCCGCCGCGGTTGAGCGTGACTAGTCCGTGCAGCGCGGCCCACAGCACCTCCGCGAGGGTGTCGACGTCCTGCCGATCTGCAATTTCTGCGACTGCGTGGCGTAGCTCGCGGAACGCATTCGACAATTCTGGTGGGGTGTCTGCGTCGGCAAATCGCAATGTCGTTGCGCGGATGAACATTGCGTCGTAGAGCGCGGGATTACTGTCGGCGAAGTCGATGTAGGCATTCGCAATTCGTTTCAGCGCCGCTTTGGGTGCGCGTCTCCCGCGACGGGCAGCCGAGAGCACCTCGGCCAGTTCGCCGAACCCATCGATCGCCACGGCCTCAGCGAGGTGATCCATGCCCGAGAAGTGCTTATACAACACCGGCTGGCTGTATTCGATCGCGTCGGAAAGCCGGCGCGTGGTAACAGCGTCCCAGCCTTCGGCTTCCGCCAGTTGACGCGCGGTACTGATGATCAGTCGACGACGTGCGGCTTGCTCGCGAGCTCGGCGTTCATTGACGGCCATGGGCGATACTAGCACGGCTAGATTAGCTAGCGATGCTATTGACATTACTCCGCGAAATCGCTAGCATTGCTAGCACTACGGCTGGAGAGGGGGCGCTGCCGTGATCGAGCTCGCCACAATGCTGGCATTGACATCAGTAGTGGCTACCGCGGTTGTTTTTGGCACCGACGTGTTCTGTGCACTCGTCCAGCGACCAGCATTGGCCGCTGTTGACGATCGCGCTCTGGTGGCGGTGATGGGCAACGTGCATCGCTACGGCGACCGGCGCATGCCCGTACCCGGTGTTCTCGGCGGCGGGGCCGCCGTCGCCAGTGCGACATTGTTCGCAGTGGCCGGCCAATGGACCCAAGCCATTGTGGCGGTGTCCGCCGTGGCGGTGCTGCTGGCCTGGATTGCGCTCTATGTGCGGGTCAGCGCGCCGATCAACCGCCAGCTCACCGCCGCCGCAGCCAGCGGCCGGGTCCCAGCGAATGCCCGCGCGCTGCAGTCCACTTGGGATCGCATCATTGATGCTCGCGCCGTCCTGCAGGGTCTCGCACTGGCAGCGTTGTGCCTCACGCTGGTTGTCTGAGCCAAGATGTGCCCCGAAGATCCATACCCGCACCGTCCGGCACTGAAGGGATAGTGATCGTGATCGTACGACCGGAAACGCTTGGGCGGCTCCTCATGCGCGCCGCGCCGCTATTCAACGTACCGGTGGCCGCGGTGGCCACCTCGCCACGCTTCGGCGGGCTGCTGAACCGCAACATCGCCATGCTCAGCTATACCGGACGGCGTTCCGGGCGCACGTTCACCATCCCGGTGGCATACCGCCGCACCGGCGACGAGATCGTCATCAGCGTGAACATGCCCGAGGCCAAGACATGGTGGCGAAACTTTCTAGGCAACGGCGGGCCACTGACGTTGCGGCTCGACGGAACCGAACGCGCCGGGCATGCGATCGCTCGGCGGGACGCGAAGGGAAGGGTCACCATCACCGTACGGCTGACCAACTGACCACGGGCCGGCGGTGCGACGTCCGCAGTGGCGAAGCCGCGATAAGCCGCCGGGTAAGCGCGTTGTCGTCGAATTCCTTTGCGGCAACCGCGTTCCCGGCCTTATGCACGTGTGCCCACTCTCATCTCGTGACCGTGGACCGGCCCGAAATGATCATGCCGGCGAGCCGGTTGCTCATCAATTCTGCGGCCTCCTCGACAATGCGGGAAACCAAGTCACCGACGGTCGGGATGTCGTTGATCAGTCCCATCGCAGTTCCCACAGTCCATATGCCAGCGTCGATATCACCGTTTTCAAACACTTTTCGCGCCAGGACTAGCAATCGATCTCGGCGTTCAGATCGAATTCGGCCAACGTGCGCGACACCAGCTCCCGCAGCTCATCTTTGGTATTCGAGCGACCGACAAGATAAGCAGAGACTCCGATGCGCATCTTCCCGCGGCTGCGCCCCGAACTCAGCAGCATTCGTCCGCCCGTGCCCTCGAGTTCGTTCCTGGTGATATTGGGCTCGATCTGTCGCATGTACGCCGAGTCGGCATCGGTGCCGTCGGGTCGGTTGGCGGCCGGGGGCAGATCACCGACATTGGAGCACGTGACGGGAAGGCCGGGACCACCCGCCGCCATCCCGAGGAGCCTCCTGGCCACCCAGGTCGGCGTCACCGCCGCCAGCGGCAGCGGTGCCAGCAACTCGTTGTCGGAATCCTCCATCGCTTCGAGGACTGCTCGCGTGATCTTGGCGTGCATTTCACCGAGATCGGTCGCCGCGTGCTCCGGGTCGACGGCGACGTCGACAGCGGTCAGCGCATTGCCGCGGGTGTCTCCTTCGGTCCGAAGCGACACCACGAATCGTAGGGTGACCGTTCCGTCGTCCTGAACCCGTCCGGCCCGCACCGCGAGCCTACAGGCCACCCCGCCCACAAGTGAGTTGCTGTTTGCGCCAAGTCTTTTCGCACAAGCATCCCACTCCGCCAGGTCGATACATGCGGTCACGGCGGGAACCTCCACGGTCTGGTCGCCGCCGGCCGTCCTTGGGGACGGAGGTGCCGCTTTGATCGATGACCGGAACTCCTCGCGATCACGCCGAAGCCTTCGAACCACGCCACCCACAGCGTGCAATACGTCGGGCAGTTCCTCGACGGTTTGCCGGAGATCCGCTCGCAGCGCGCGCCTGAGCGTGCGCGATCCCGCGCGCAGATAACCCAGATCTCGCGTCCTGCCCTCGGCCGCGTCGACTATCGCCTGCCCGAACGCGATCGCGTCGACCACCGCATGCGAGGCCACCAGACTTATCGCCGTCCCGCCGTCCTCGAGCGGCAACACCCCGAGATGCCAGGCCGGCCCCCACTCCGGATCGACGGGTCGGCGCGCCCGCTCGTCGACCCACGTGCCGACATCGGCGCGCCGCCGCGGCGTCGCGACAAAGTCAATCTCCGCCGGCGCCGGCGCCAACACCCAGTGATCACGCGCGAACGGTACCGGCGATCTTTCGATTCTGCGCCCCAACAACCCGCGTCCGAGATTGCGGTGAAAACGCCGCAACCCGTCAAGGTCGACGGCACGGTCGTAGATCCATGTCACCTGCAGCAGCGACACGTGTCCTGCCCGCAGCCCCAGGAACGCGGCTTGATCCAGGTATGCGAGCCGATTGTCCACCGGCTCGGCGTCGCCCGTGGCGACCTCGGCCGCCGGACCCGCGGGCACAGCGGTGACGCGCAGCAGGTCGGCGAGGTGGGCGGCGAGCAACGCGGGGCTGGGGTGGTCGAAGGTGACGGTGGCCGGCAAGGCCACTCCGGTTTGGGCGGACAGGGTGTTGCGCAGCTCCAGCGCACTGAGCGAGTCGATGCCGAGATCTTTGAACGGCTGCTCGGGATCCATTGCCGCCGGGTCCGGATGTGCCAGCACCGCCGCGGTGGCGGTGATGACCAGGTTGGCCAGCATGTCGTGCTGTCGCTCGGGGGCCAGCCCGGCCAGCCGGGCCGCCAGCGCGCGGGAGTCGGCCGCGGCGGCCTGAGGCCGGGCGGTGACCAGCGCGGACAGGATCGGAGGCAGGCTGTTTTCCCGGGCCAACGCCGACAACGCCCGGGTGCCGAGCGGGGCCGGGATCAGATTGGGGTGCTGCTGGGAAAGGGCGGCATCGAACAGGGCCAAACCCTGGCCGGCGGCGATCGGGACCATCCCGCTGCGGGTCAGACGGGTGAGATCACGCGTGTCCAGGTCCCCGGTCATCCCGGAGGACGGCTGCCAATACCCCCAGGCCAGACTCATGGCCGCCGGCCGTTCACGGGCCAGTGCGTCGAGGACGGCGTTGGCGGCCGCGTAGTTGGCCTGTCCCGGGGCGCCCAGGACACCCGCGGCCGAGGAGAACAACACGAACGCGGCCAGCTCGGTGTTGGCGGTGAGTTGGTGCAGATACCAGGCACTGTCGGCTTTGGCGGCCAGCACGTTGTCGAGCTGTTGCGCGGTGAGCTGGCTGGTCACCGCGTCATCGAGCACTCCGGCGGCGTGGATGACCGCGGTCAACGGGTGTTCGGCGGGAATCGAGCCGATCAGGGCGGCCAGCTCGCTCGGGTTGGCACAGTCGCAGGCGCTGATCGTGACATCGGCACCCAGACCCTGCAGGCGCTGGGCGAGCTCGACCGCTTCGGGCGTGCTGGCGCCGCGCCGCGAGGTCAACAACAGCCGGCGCGCACCGTAACCGGTGATCAGGTGTTCGGCGAACAGCCCGCCGAGCATGCCGGTGCCCCCGGTGATCAACACCGTGCCCTGCGGGTCGAGCACCGCGGGCGGGGTGATCGCGCCCCTGCCGGTGATCAACTCGCGCACCCCGGCCCAGGCGTGTTGCACCTGTTCGGGGGTGGCCGCGCTCAGGTCGTAGGCGTGATAGCTCAGGCCGGGATGAGTCTGTGCGACGTCGGCGGCTGACCGGATGTCGGTCTTACCGATCTCGACAAAGCGCCCACCCGGGGCCACCAGGCGCAGCGACGCGTCCACGAATTCGCCGCGGAGACTGTTCAACACCACGTCCATGCCGCGCCCGCCACCGGCTGCGGCGAAGGTGTCGCCGAAGTCCAGGGTGCGCGAAGAGGCGATGTGATCCTCGGGTATGCCCAGCCCGCGCAGGATGTGGTGCTTGGCGGGATGAGCGGTGGCGAACACCTCGGCACCCAGGTGCGCTGCGATGCGGATGGCGGCCTGGCCGACCCCGCCGGCGGCGGAGTGGATGAGCACCCGCTGTCCTGCTGACACCTGCGCGATACCGATCAGAACGCTGTACGCGGTGATATACGCGGCCGGGACCGAAGCCGCTTGAGGGTAGGACCATCCCGGCGGGACGGCCACTACGCTGCGGTGATCGGTGGTGGCGGTGGGGGCGAAGGCGTTGTCGGGGAACAGCCCCATCACCGCATCCCCCGGCGCGAAATCCGTGACGTCGTCTGCCGTGTCGATGACCACCCCGGCCGCTTCCGCGCCAAGGCCTTCATCGCTGATCGCCGCCAGGGCGACCACCACGTCATGGAAATTCAGGCCGGCGGCGCGGATCTGCACCCGAATCTGACCCGGGCCCAACGTCGTTGGCGCCGGGGTGGGAACCAGGGTCAGGTTCGCCAAATCCCCGCGACCGGTGGTGATCAGCTGCCAGTGCGGCGTCGGGGGCGGGGTCAACGCCCGCGCCGGGGTCAGCCGGGGAATGTGAGCGACACCGTCACGCAACGCCAGCTGCGGCTCACCGCCGGTGCCGGCGAAGGTGGCCAGCAGATGCAGCAGGGTGTCGGCACTGGCGCCGGCGAGGTCGGTATCGACCAGCCGGATCCGGCCCGGATACTCGTTGTGGGCGCTGTGCAGCAGCGCCCACACCGCGGCCTGCGCCAGATCCGGCGCCCGGTCATAGGGGCTGATCGCCACCGCGCGACACGTCAGAACCACCAACGCCGTGCCGGATGTGTCGGGGCGGGCCAACCAGGCCTGCAGCCCGGCCAGCGCCCGTCGGGTCAGCCCATGAATGCTCGATACGGCATCACGGTCATCGCCGGGACGTTCCGGCGCAGCCAACGACCACAACACCACCGGCGGGCATGGCCGCACCGCATCCAAATCGGGGCGTACCGGGCCGTTGCGCAGGCTGGTCGACAGCGCGTCGAGATCTTCGGCAACGACCACCCACTGCGGCCGCTCGGCCGCTGCGGCAGCAGCGGTGGGCAGGGGCGGCCAGGCCAGCTCCCACAAACCCGGAACCGACGGCGCCGCTGTCGTGGGGGCGCTCAGAGTCGCCATGTCGCGCAGGACTCGAACGACGACCGTGTCGATGCTGATTACCGGCGCGCCGGCAGGATCGCTGGCGTACAGGGTGAAGGTGTCGTCGCCGGTGCGGGTCAGCCACACCTGCAGCCGGGTAGCCGCGGTTGCATACAGCGTGACCCCGCTGAACACGAACGGAAGGCGCAGCACCGCCGGCTCGGCGTCCGCCCCGGCTCCCAGGGCGGCGGCGATCGGGTGCAGCGCGGCATCGAGCAACGCCGGGTGCATCCCGTAACCGGTGATATCGGTCCCGGCAGGCAGCGCCACTTCCGCGTAGATGTGGTCGGGGTCGCCCGGCTGGTGGCCGATCCCGCGTACCGAGCAGAACGGCGGATCGTAGTGCAGGCCGCAGTCGGCCAGCTGCTGATAGAAACGCTGCACATCGACAGCCGTCGCCGGCAACGCCGGGACGGGTGGTTCACCGGCAGCGGTTTGCCCGGGACGCAGGGTCCCGCTGGCGTGCAACACCCAACCGGCCTCGGCCCGATGGTCGGTGCCGGTGCGGGCATGGACGTTGACCGAGCGTCGCCCGGCCCCATCGGCGTCGGCCACACTGATCTGGATGTCGGTTGGGGTGTGTTCGGCCAGCACCAGCGGGGTGTGCAACACCAACTCGTCAATGACCGGGCATCCCACGTAATCCCCGACCCCCAGGACCAGATCGACAAACCCCGTCGCGGGCAACACCACCACGTCACCCACCCGATGGGCAGCAAGCCAGGCCTGTGAACCGAGAACCACCCGACCGGTGGCTATCACCTCGTCTCGATCGGCCAATGTGGTGATCGCCCCGAGTAACGGATGCTGCGGTTGATCCAGCCCCAGGCCGGCGGCATCGGTGCCGGATCGCGGGGTCAGCCAATACCGGTGATGCTGGAACGGGTACGTCGGTAGCTCGACCTGTCGGGCGTGGGGATAGAGCGCCGGCCACGCCGGGCTTTGGCCATGAACATGCAGCCGGGCCAGCATGGCAGTCAGGGTGTCCAGGTCGGGTCGCTCGCGGTGCAGGGTGGGAATGACCGCCGAGCCCGGACGCCCCGTGGTGCCGGCCAGAATGTCGGCGAGCGCCGGGGCCAGCACCGGATGCGGTGATACTTCCACAAACACCTGCTCAGCAGCGGCCAGCAGATGTTTGATGCTGTCGTAAAACCGGACCGGTTGACGCACATTGGCGTACCAGTAGTCGGCGGTCATGGTGGTGGTGTCCAGCGGCTGGTCCGACATGACGCCGTGCACGGTGGAATGCAGCGCGATCCGTCCCGGTTTCGGGGTCAGCCCGGCCAACTCGTCAAGCAGGCGCTCGCGCAACGGTTCGACCTGAGCGCAGTGTGAGGCGTAATCGACTGTGATGGAACGGATCTGGACATTGTCGGCTTCGCAATCTGCGATGAACCGCGCCATCGCTTCGGGACCGCCGCTGATGATGGTGTGGGTGGGGCCGTTGACCGCGGCAACCGCCAGCGCGTCACCGTAGGACTGCAGTCGCGCGTCCACGTCGTCAGCGGCCAGCAACACCGATGCCATGGCGCCGGCCCCGGATAGCTCCGCCAGGGCTGCGCTGCGCAGTGCCACGATTTTGGCGGCCTGCTCGAGGGTGAACACCCCGGCGACGTAGGCGGCGGCAATCTCGCCTTGGGAGTGCCCGATCACCGCGTCCGGTTCGATCCCGTAGCTCATCAGGGTGCGGGCCAACGACACCATGACGGCGAACAACATCGGCTGGACCACATCGACGCGATCCAGGGAGGGGGCGCCTGGCTCACCACGAAGGACCGCACGCACCGACCAGCCCGTGCAGGCACCCAGGGCCTGATCACACTCGTCGATCGCGGCGGAAAAAGTGGGGTGCCGGCCGTAGAGCTGGGCGGCCATACCGGGGTACTGGCCGCCCTGGCCGGGGAACACGAACACGGTTTTGGCCGCCGATGTCGCGCGTTGGTGGTTGTGGACGAGTTGCGGGTGCAGCTGATCGGCGGATAACGCTTCGAGTGCCGCAACCAGCTCAGCCCGGGTATCGGCGCTGTCGGCCGGCACCGTCACGACGGCCCGGTACGGGTGGTGGGTTCGGGTGCTGGCCAGGCTGTAGGCCACATCGGCGAGGTCCAGGTTGGGATGGCAGACCAGCAGTTGGTGTAGCCGGTCGGCCTGCGCGCACAACGCCGCGCGGGTGCGCGCCGACACCGGCCACAGCGGCAGTCGGGGCGGCCCGACCTCAGCACCGTCCTCGTTGCGCGCGGCCGCGGGCCGGGGCTGGGCCGGGTCGACCGGCGGGGTGGGGGCTTGCCGCAGGATCAGATGGGCGT
>NZ_UPHT01000115.1 GCF_900566085.1 Mycobacterium attenuatum | reverse complement strand
GAACAGGATGCCTCCGGCTCCCCCAACTCCACCCGCGCCGGCGGCCACGGCGGAGTCGGCGGATTAGCGAGCGGCCCGGCCGCCGGCGCGGGTGGAGTTGGGGGAGCCGGAGGCATCCTGTTCGGCGCCGGCGGCGCAGGCGGCGCGGGAGGAGGTGGCGGAGTCAACAACCCTCTCGGCTCGGGCGGCGGTGGTGGAGCCGGCGGCAGCGCTGGACTATTCGGCATCGGTGGGGTCGGCGGAATCGGCGGTGAGGGCTCGCTTGACGGCGGCACCGGCGGGTCCGGCGGAAACGGTGGCGCAGTAGCGGGCTTTGGCGGAACCGGCGGCACCGGCGGATTCGGCAACGTTGGCGGTGCCGGCGGGGCGGGTGGAGCCGGTGGGCGAATCGGAAACGGCGGAGCCGGTGGAGCTGGCGGGATTTCGTTGACCAGCATGCCGATCTCCGGCGCGGCAGGTGGAGCCGGCGGCAATGGCGGCACACTCATTGGCTCCGGCGGAGCCGGTGGACAGGGTGGATTCACCTCAGTGGGCACCGGCGGTATCGGGGGTTTCGGCGGCAAGGCCGGGTTGATCGGCAATGGCGGTGCCGGCGGCGCCGGCGGTCAGGGCGCGCCGGGCGCCAGTGGCGGCGACGGTGGCCGAGGCGGTGACGCCGGCGCAATCGGAAACGGTGGCAACGGCGGCAACGGCGGGCTTGGCCCGCCCGACGGCACGGGTGGTCGCGGTGGCACAGGTGGGTCGGTGCTGGGCCAGAACGGCATGGACGGTGTCGGCTAGCCGGACCGCCGCGGCACGCCGTGCGAAGAATTGGCATGCCTGTTCGTGAGGCATCGGTCGAACTGCCCGGCCTGCTGCCGAGCCCGGGACAGCCGTTCGGGCTGTACGTGCATGTCCCCTTCTGCGTGGCGCGCTTCCGGGCGGGCCGCGGCTGCCGCACGCGAGGCAATGGACGCGGGCTTCGAACACGTCAACCTCGACCTGATCTATGGAACCCCGGGAGAGTCCGACGACGATCTGCTGCGTTCGGTGGACGCTGCGATCCACGCCGGTGTCGACCACGTGTCGGCCGATGCGTGTCGGCCTATGCCCTGGTCGTCGAGCAGGGAACGGGCCTGGCCCGGCGCGTCCGGCGCGGTGAACTCCAAGCGCCGAGGAATAGATAGATGCGCTGCGCGCGGCTGGCGCGCAGCGCATCAATCGAGGCTGCCTCGGGAGCTGGTCAAGCCGTCATCGAATCGCTGACGGCTTGACACCTTTCAGCGACGATCGCTTCACAGGTCGGATCACAGACCCGGCAAGCAGATCGGCGACCCGTTGCAGGTGTTGGCCGGGGAGGGGTCCCCTTCGAGGATGTGGGCGCCGACTTGGATGCCGCCCTCGGTTCCCGGGTGACCGAGGCTGCCGCCGTAGTAGTGGTGGCAGACATTCATGTCCCACACCACGTCTGGCATCGGCAGCGGACTTCCGGGACACCATATGCGGCTACACATTGCCAATTGATTGCAGATGCCCGTTCCGGGGTCGGCTTGCGCGGTGCCTGCGCTAATACCCAGGCCGGTCACGCCGAGGGCGCCGGCAACCAGTGCCACTCCAAGGATTCGCTTCATGCATTTCCTCCGATCTCGTTGTTGCCATGAAGGTAGTCGGAGAACTGGCTACCGATCCCAACTTTTTGTGTTTCAGGTCAGGTTCGGCCTCATCCGGGCGTGGCCGGCCTTGGAACCGAGGTGGCTGTCGCATGCCAGGGCGGTGATGCCGGCGCAATCGGAAACGGTGGCAACGGCGGCAACGGCGGGCTTGGCCCGCCC
>NZ_UPHT01000186.1 GCF_900566085.1 Mycobacterium attenuatum | reverse complement strand
CGCGCTCGACGCGGATCTGGATCGTTTGTGTGAGTTGTCTTTTGACGTGCTCACCACCCCCGAGCGAATGCGCGCCCTGGAGCGCCTGGAAAGCTTGGCGCGCCGGCTGCGGACACCGCAGCACACGCTGATCAATCAGCTCGGCGCGCAGGCCGGCGAGGAAGAACTGGGCGCCAAACTGCGTTCGGCGCTGGCCGATCGGTTGCGTATCACCAAGTCCGAAGCGAGCCGGCGCATCGACGAAGCGGCTGACCTCGGGCAACGGCGGGCGCTCACCGGTGAGCCATTGGCGCCGCAGTTGACCGCGACCGCGGCCGCCCAGCGCGACGGGCTCGTTGGTGACGGTCATATCAAGGTGATCCGCGGCTTTTTCGCCCACCTGCCCGCCGAGGTGGACCTGGCAACCCGGGAGGCCGCCGAAGCCGACCTGGCCCGCAAAGCCTGCGGGTATCGCCCCGACGAGTTGGCCACATACGCCCAACGGATCATGGATTGGCTTAACCCCGACGGGGAATGTCGCGACCAGGAGCGGGCCCGCAAGCGCGGGATCATGCTGGGCAGGCAGGAATTCGACGGGATGTCGCGCCTCAGCGGCATGCTGACCCCGGAGTTGCGCGCGGCCGTGGAGGCCGTGTTGGCCAAGCTGGCCGCCCCCGGGGCGTGCAACCCCGATGACCAAACACCGGTCGTGGATGAGACGCCCGAGGAGCAGGCGGTGCGCCGTGACACCCGCAGCCAGGCGCAACGCAACCACGACGGCGTCCTTGCCGGACTGCGTGCGCTGTTGGCGTCGGGGGAGTTGGGCCAACACAATGGGCTTCCGGTGTCGATCGTGGTGACCACCACGCTGCAGGACCTGGAATCGGCCGCCGGCAAGGGCCTGAGCGGCGGGGGCACGCTGTTGCCGATGAGCGATGTGATCCGCCTGGCCAGCCACGCGCACCACTACCTGGCCATTTTCGATCGCGGCAAGGCCCTGGCGCTGTATCACACCAAACGGCTGGCGTCCCCCGCGCAGCGAATCATGCTCTACGCCAAGGACCGAGGATGCACGAAACCGGGATGCGATGCCCCCGCCTACCACAGCCAAGTCCACCACGTCCAAGGCTGGAAGGCCACCGGCCGCACCGACATCGACGAGCTGACCCTGGCCTGCGGAGTCGACAACCGACTCGTCGAAAAAGGCTGGACCACCCGCAAAAACACCCACGGCGA
>NZ_UPHT01000049.1 GCF_900566085.1 Mycobacterium attenuatum | reverse complement strand
TCGCGCACTGCATTCAGGAACGCAGTGGGCTGGCCATCGCCAACATCATCAAGCAACTGCGACCGCTGCGCTCAGCGACCATCACCATCAACGGCGCCAGTCAGACCTTCCCACCCGAAATCCCTGAGCCCCAGCGGACAATCCTCGCCCACCTCGGCATCAAAGTGGCTTACTAAACCAAATGTCCTAACTCAGGTGGTTGGCCGTGACACTCGCTGATGACGTCGGCCACCATCGACCGCGGATCGGCCAACAGAGCCGGCGCGCATTCTGCCCGTCGCACAGCGACACCCGCACGCCCGCAACACGTTTGTGGCGCTCAGGTGGGCTGACTCGGACGTCCGGGCCGATGGCGACCCGTGTGACTGGCGTGATCAGCGTGCAGTGCGCCCAACGGTGGAATTCTGCTGCACCAGCCCCGGTCCGGGTAACCGCACCGCGCGGTCGGCGCTGCGAATCGCCCGGGCGGCCCCCGGCACCGACCGCGGTTTGGACCCCGGACCGATACCCTGTCATACTCCGCATATGGCACTCAAAAACCGCGTGTACGACGTGGTTCTCCCGGTCGGCTGGAAGCTGAATCAGAAAGCCCAGAAATATATTTACCCCTCCTTCACCAAGCGCGTTGCCGCCGACGAGCTGGTGTTCCTCAACATGGGATATGAGGAGGATCCGCCGATGGCGGTGCCGCTAGAATCGTCCGACGAGCCCGATCGGTATTCCATCCAGCTCTACCACCGGGTTGCCGCCCAGGTGGACCTCACCGGCAAGCGGGTTCTGGAGGTAGGTGCCGGACACGGCGGCGGCGCCTCCTACGTCATGCGTGCCCTGCATCCGGCCTCCTACACCGGATTGGACCTAAACCCTGCCGGTATCGCGTTCTGCCAGAAGCAACACGATGTTGCCGGCCTTGATTTCGTCCAAGGTGACGCCGAGAACCTGCCCTTCGCCGACGAATCGTTCGACGCGGTGATCAACATCGAATCCTCGCTCTACTACCCCGATTTCGCCCGATTTCTCGATGAGGTGGCACGGGTCCTGCGGCCGGGAGGCCATTTCCTGTACACCGATTTCCGGCTCCCGTTCGGCGTCGCTGCCTGGGAGGCGGCGCTGGCCAACGCTCCGCTGCGAATCGTTTCGCAGACCGAGATCAATGATGAGATTCTGCGCGGCTACGAGAAACTGTCGCCGTCGTTGAAGGCGCTTTATGATCGCCATACACCGCGGCTCTTACGAGGTGTCTACGCAAAGCTTTTCGCTGTCGACGGCAAGACGACCCACCCGCTGAAGGCGTGGGGATTTTCCTACCGAATCTACTGTTTGACCAAGGTGTGAGGCGCGGCGTCGAAAGTCGCGCTGAGTACGTCGACGTCGGGTTTGGCACGTTGGCGGCGGCGGGCGCCCACCGCCGTTGTCTGCACATCGGATAACGCCGCCGACAGCAAGCGGCCGGCATCCAGAACCCAACTGAGGGTTATGCGGGCCGGACCTCGTAACCAAGATCGGCCAGCGCTCGGGCCGGCGTCCTGCCGTCGGCGCTGCCGGGCAACTTGGATTCTTTGAAAATGTGTAGGCCTTCTCCGGCCACCCCGTAGAACGCCGTGGAGACCGGGTCATCTGGGGGCTCGGGTGAATCCACGTGAAAAACCCGCATGGCCCATAGTGTCTTTGACGCGGCGATCACGCTGTAACCGCACAGCGGAGGGTTGACGTGGTAGAGCTCGATTTCACCTCGGGCGAACAACTCGGGGTTGGGTAACGAACCGACGCGGCGCGCTACGCCGATCGTGTTGTCCGGCACGCAAACGACCCTTTCCCTGGCAGGCTGCATCGCCGATATCGCAACCGCCAGTTCGGCGGTCGCCCCACGCGCAGCACGGGGTTACGTCAGCTTCCCTGCTCTTATGACGCGACCGGCTGCGCCTCCTCTTCGGCCAGCGTGTCGGCCAGGTGCTGAGCCAAGGCGCGCGCAGTGTTGTGGGTCGCGATGACCTTGGGAGACAACCGAATTCCGGTCTCGGTTTCGATATGGGTACGCATTTCCAGCATGCCCAGCGAATCCAAGCCGTACTCGACGAAGGGCCGGTCGGCATCGACCGTGCGTCGCAGGATCACGCTGGCCTGCTCGGCGATCAGGCGGCGAAGCCGGGCCGGCCATTCCTCTTGCGGCAGCGAACTCAGCTCCGTGCGGAACTTGCTTGGGCCCCTTGAGCCTTGCCCGGTGGATGCGAACATCTCGCCCCACGGGCTGCGCCGCACGAGGTCGGGCAGCCACGGCGCCCCGATAATCGGAATGTAGCCGGTGTAAGTGCGGTTGTGGCGCAGCAACGTCTCGAAGGCGTAGGCACCCTCGTCGGGGCTGATCATGATTTCGCCGCCTTCGGCCAGGAATGTGGCGCGGCCGACCTCACCCCAGGCACCCCACGCGATCGCGGTGACCGGCAGGCCTTGAGCGCGACGCCAGTGGGCGAAGGCGTCCACCCAGCTGTTGGCCGCGGCATAGGCGCCCTGACCGGGCGAACCCAGCAGCGCCGCTCCCGAGGAGAACAGGCACAGCCAGTCCAGCGGCTGTCCGGCAGTGGCACGGTGCAGGTTCCACGACCCGTACACCTTGGGTGACCAGTCGCGGTCGATGAGCTCGTCGGTGATGTTGGTCAGCGTCGCATCTTCGACCACCGCCGCAGAGTGCAGCACGCCGCGCAGCGGCAGCCCGGTGGCCGTCGCCGCGGCGACCAGACGGTCTCCGGTCTCGGGCTCGGCGATGTTGCCGCACTCCACCACGATGTCGGCACCGCGCTTGCGGAGGCGCTCAATCACCTGCCGGGCCCTCGGGTTGGGCTGTGAGCGGGCGGTGAGCACGATGCGGCCCACCCCAGCCCCGCCGTTGGCAGAAGCCAGCTTCTCGGCGAAGAACAGACCCAGACCGCCCAGGCCGCCGGTGATGATGTAGGCGCCGTCGCGGCGGAAGACCGGAGCCTGTTGGGGCGGCACCACCGCGCTGCTGCGGCCGCTGCGCGGCATGTCGAGCAGGAGCTTGCCGGTGTGCTCGGCGTTGCTCATTGCCCGGACGGCATTGGCCGCCTCCGCCAACGGGTAGTGAGTGCACTCCGGCGCGTTCAGCACACCGTCTGCGGTGAGCTTGAACACCGTGGTGAGCAATTCGCGGACCCGCTCGGGCTGCAGGACCGACATCAGCGCCAG
The DNA here is from genome assembly GCF_900566085.1 of Mycobacterium attenuatum. Lineage (GTDB taxonomy): Bacteria > Actinomycetota > Actinomycetes > Mycobacteriales > Mycobacteriaceae > Mycobacterium > Mycobacterium attenuatum. The sequence goes on along the minus strand of NZ_UPHT01000049.1, from coordinate 99,997 downwards.
GTCCAGGTAGTAGAACGTCAGGCCGCGACGGAACGGGTACAGCCCCAGCCGGGTGTTGCCGTATACATCGGCCTTGCCGATTTCGACGAACCGCCCGCCGAAGGCCAGCAGCTCCAGCCCCGCGCGCTGGGCTGCGCCGGTCAGGGAGTTCAGCACGATGTCCACACCGTAACCGTCGGTGTCGCGGCGGATCTGCTCGGCGAACTCGACGCTACGCGAGTCGTAGATGTGCTCGATGCCCATGTCGCGCAACAGCTCTCGCTTGCGCGCGCTGCCGGCGGTCGCAAAGATCTCCGCCCCTGCGGCCCGCGCGATCGAAATGGCCGCCTGCCCAACACCGCCGGTCGCGGAGTGGATCAACACTTTGTCACCCGCCTTGATCCCGGCCAGATCGTTGAGCCCGTACCAGGCGGTGGCGTTAGCGGTGGCGGCCGCGATCGCCTGCTCGTCGGAAAGGCCCGCCGGCAGCGTGACGGCCAGGGTGGCAGCACACGTGAGGAACGTTCGCCAGCAGCCGCCCTCGGAGAAGCCGCCGACGCGGTCGCCGACCTGGTGGCCGGTGACCCCCTCCCCCACCGCGGTCACCACACCGACGAAATCCATGCCCAACTGAGGCTGGCGGTCGTCGATGATGGGGAATCGACCGAAGGCGATCAGAACATCGGCGAAGTTGATGGTCGACATGCTGACCGCGACCTCGATCTGGCCGGGGCCGGGCGGAATCCGGTCGCAGGCGGCCAGTTCCAGCGTTTGCAGGTCACCGGGTGTGCGGATCTGCATCCGCATGCCGTCGTGTTCGTGGTCCACGATCGCGGTGTGCCGCTCGTCATGGCTGAGCGGGCTGGGGCACAAGCGCGCCACGTACCATTCGCCATCGCGCCAGGCGGTCTCGTCTTCCTCCGATCCCGCCAGCAGTTGCTGGGCAACCTGTTCGACGTCGGTGTGCTCGTCGACGTCGATCTGGGTGGTCCGCAACAGCGGATGTTCGCTGCTGATCACCCGCAACAGCCCACGCAGCCCGGTCTGTTCCAGGTTGGGCTCGTCCTCGGGCCGCACCACCTGGGCCTGCCTGGTCACGACGAACAACCGGGGTAACTCGCCCTCCAATTCGGCCAGCTCCCGGGTGATGCGGACAAAGTGGCGCACCTGCTCACGACCCCGCAGCAGGCCCTGCTCGTCCGGCTCACCAGCCGGCGGCCCGCAGAGAATCACCACGCCATCGACGGGCCGGGTACGCAGTTGACTGCCCAGCTTTTCGACGCTCTCGGCGAGGTCGGCCGCCGCCGGCCAGTGCACAGCGGCGCATTCGGTGCCTTGCGGCCCATGGGATTTCAGCGCGTCGATCAGCGTTGAACCCAGCATGTCGGAGCCGTCGGAGGTGTCGATCAGCAGCCAGGATGTCGCCTCGTCGTGCGTCACCTCGGGCAGCGTCCGCTGTTGCCACGCCAGCGTCAGTAGCCGCTCGCTGAGCAGCCGGTCACGTTCGGCGCTTTCGGTGGTTCCGGTTCCCATGTGCAGCCCACGGACGGCCAACAGAACAGTCCCATGCTCGTCGAGCAGGTCAAGATCGGCCTCACCGCCGGTAGGGCCGGCCTTGGTCACCCGCGTGTAGCAGTAGCGGGCATTGCGGGTAGGTCCATACGCCCGCAGGCTGCGCACACCCAGCGGCAACAGCAAACCACCGCTGCCGGTGGCGTCGACTCCAGCACCGACGGATTGGAAACAGGCGTCCAGCAGTGCCGGGTGAATGCGGTAGGCGCCCTGCTGGAAACGGATCGAGGCGGGCAGCCCGACCTCCGCCAGCACAGTGCCGGTTCCGGCCTCCGCGGTGCGTGCGGTGGCCAGACCGCTGAAGGCCGGACCCAAGTGAACACCGCGCTTGGCGAACGATTCCCGCATCTCGGACCCGTTCACGCTGACCGGATGCGCTGCCAGCAGTGCGGCCATGTCGTACTCCGGGGGCGCCGAATCATCTTCGGCGGCATAGAGAGTCGCGGTGGCGTGCTGTGTCTTTTCACCCTCCTGATCGGATTCCACCGCGAAGGTGAGCGCACCGGGGGCGTCGACCGATGCCACGGCCTCGATCGGGGTTTGGTCGTCGAGCAGGAGCATCTGCTCGAAGGCGATGTCACGCACTTCGCAGCCGTCTCCGAAGACCTCGCCGGCCGCGGCCAGCGCCATCTCGCAGTAGGCGGCGCCGGGCAGGGCCGCGACATTGTGCACCTGGTGGTCGCCGAGCCACGGCAATGCCGCGGTACCGACGTCGGTCTGCCACACGTGGCGCTGCGGCTCCTCGAGCAGCCGCACATGTGCGCCCAGCAGCGGATGCACGGCAATGGTGCAGGCACCCTGCGCCTTCTGTTCTTGCCCCTCGTCGTCGATGAACAAGCGGGGGTGGGTCCACGCCGGCAGCGGCGCATCGACCAGCCGCCCGGTGGGATACAGCACCGAGAAGTCCACCGCCGCGCCGGCGCTGTGCAGGTCGGTCAGCAACCCGCGCAGCCCGTGCGGCAACGGCTGCTCACGCCGCATGCCGGCCAGTGCGGCCGCCGTCATGTCCAGACTGCGGGAGGTCTGGTCCACGGCGTGGGTCAGCAGCGGGTGCGGTGACAGCTCGGCGAACACCCGGTAGCCGTCCTCCAGCGCCGCCTGCACCGCCGCGGCGAACTGCACGGTGTTGCGCAGGTTGTCCACCCAGTAGCGGCCATCACACGCCGGCCGCTCGCGCGGGTCGAACAGGGTTGCCGAGTAGTACGGGACCTGGGGCGGGCTCGGCTTGAGATCAGCCAGCGCCGCGGCCAGATCGTCGAGGATCGGGTCGACCTGCGGTGAGTGCGACGCAACGTCGACGGCGACCTCGCGGGCCATCACGTCACGCTGTTCCCAGCGCGCGACGAGATCGCGCACCGTGTCGGTGGCACCACCGATCACCGTCGACTGCGGCGAGGCCACCACCGCCACCGTGACATCGTCGATTCCGCGGGCCATGAGTTCCGAATTGACCTGCTTGGCAGGCAGTTCCACCGATGCCATGGCGCCGGCACCGGCAATGCGGGTCATCAGCCGGGAGCGGCGGCAGATGACGCGCGCGCCGTCCTCCAGCGACAGCGCACCGGCGGCAACCGCCGCGGCCGCTTCACCCAGCGAGTGTCCGATGACCGCGCCCGGTCGCACCCCGTAGGTCTTTTCCATGGTGGCGGCGAGCGCGACCTGCATCGTGAACAGGGTCGGCTGGACCTTGTCGATCCCGGTCACCGTCTGCGGCGACGTCATCGCCTCGGTCACCGAGAAGCCCGATTCTTCGGCGATGACCGGCTCCACCGCCGCGACGGTCGCGGCGAACACCGGCTCATTCGCCAGCAGTTCAGCACCCATGGCCGCCCATTGCGACCCCTGTCCGGAGAACACCCACACCGGTCCCCGATCGCCTTGTCCTACTGCAGCGTCGTAGAGGATTTCGCCGTCGGCGACCTCGCGCAGCCCTTCGACCAGTTCCGGCAGGCTGGCGGCAACCACGGCGGTGCGCACCGGCCGGTGCGCACGCCGCTGCGCCAGCGTGTAGCCAAGATCTGAGAGCGCAACCGTGTCCTGACGCTCTTGCACCCAGTCGGCCAGCCGGCGCGCGCTGTGGCGCAGCGCGTCGGCGGAGCTTGACGACAACGCGAACAGCAGACGGTCCTGGGTCGTGGCAGCGCCTTCTGCGGGAGCTTGCTCGGGGGCTGATGCCGGGGCTTGCTCCAGGATCGCGTGCACGTTGGTGCCCGACATGCCGAACGAGCTCACCGCGGCCCGCCTTGGGGCTTTCTCATCCTTCCGCGGCCACGGCGTAATCGCCTGCGGCGCAAAGAGTTCCGTCTCGATTCCGGCGAGTTCGTCAGGCAGCCGGTTGAAGTGCAGCAACGGCGGCACCACGCCGTGTTGCAGTGACAGAACCGCCTTGATCAGTCCTACCGCCCCGGCCGCGGACTCGCTGTGTCCCATATTGGCCTTGGCCGAACCGATCGCACACGGCGTGCCGGCGCCATACACCCGTGCAAGGCTGCGAAACTCGATCGGGTCACCGACCGGGGTACCGGTGCCGTGCGCCTCCACGGCGCCGATGGTTTCGGCGTCCACGCCCGCGGCCGCCAACGCCGCACGGTACACAGCGACCTGCGCGTCCTCCGACGGCATTGTGAGGGTCTCCGTGCGACCGTCCTGATTGCTGGCGGTACCGCGGACCACCGCCAGGATCCGGTTACCGTCACGCAGCGCATCCGGCAGCCGCTTGAGCAGCACCATGGCGCAGCCCTCGGAGCGCACGAAGCCGTCCGCATCCGCGTCGAACGAATGGCAGCAACCGGTCGGGGAAAGCATGCCTTGCCCGGACGTCGCCACACTGCCGTGCGGTTCCAGGAGCACCGCGCAGCCACCCGCCAAAGCAAGATCGCTCTCGCCCTCATGCAGGCTGCGGCAGGCCAGGTGCACCGCCATCAGGCCCGAGGAACACGCCGTGTCAAACGTCATCGCCGGGCCATGCAGGCCCAGAGCATAGGAGATCCGCCCGGATGCCACGCTGTTGTTCAGGCCGGTGACGACGTACGGGCTGGCCAGACCGCCGGCGCCCTTGGTCAGGACCAGGTAGTCCTCGTGGGTCAGCCCGGTGTACACCGCAGTCGACGACCCGGCCAGCGATGCCGGGTCCAGACCGGCATGCTCGATAGCCTCCCAGGAGGTTTCCAGCAGCAATCGATGCTGCGGATCGATCGAGGTGGCCTCCCGCTCGCTGATCCCGAAAAACTCGGCGTCGAAGCCGGCAACGTCGTCGATGAACCCGCCCCACCGCGACACCGTCCGACCGGGAACTCCGGGCTCCGGGTCGTAGAAGTCGTCGGCGTCCCAGCGGTCCGGCGGAATCTCGGTGACCAGGTCGGCGCCGCGCGCCAGGGCTTCCCACAATTTGTCAGGCGAGTCGATCCCCCCGGGAAGCCGGCATCCCATGCCGATGACCGCAACGGGAGTGACACGTGTTTGCATCGATTTTTCCTGTCTCAGCTCGACCGGTGTTACCCGACGACATCACCGAATTTTTTTTACGCGGGCAACGAAAGGCCACGGCGCCGCTCGCTAGTCCCCCCGCCTGGATCTCAACACCAGGGCAGGTCTCGAAGAGAACAGCTTAGACGGCCCTCAGCGATGCGGAGGACCAATGGTGAGAATTTTGTTGGGACTCGCCCACGACCAGGCTGCTGGCCAGCCCAAACGGGTAAGTAACGGCCGAGCCGGCGCTGGCCGGCGCGGCGGCCGCCCGCCACCGCGCTACGGTACGGCCGTCCCACTTGACCCGCGCCTCGGGTTGCCCTGCCGGTCCCGCGATGCAGCCACAGGACCCGGCAACCGGCCCACCGCTCTATGCACCGGCTGGATCGGCGGGATCGACGGGATCAGCGCGGTGACGGGGTCAGCCGGAGCCACGTCAGCGCCCACGAAGTGTGGAATCCGCTGCCCACCAATACTGCTCGCCGGAGCTTTCGACGTGATCCCGGTTCCGCGCCGGGCCACCACGGTTCCCTACGTCTCCCCCGTTGGGGCGGGCTGCATCGGCCGAGCACGGGCCGCAACTGCCGCCCACGCGACAGCCGAGGCCGGGGCGAATAGACCGTGCAGCCCGCTGGGTCATGCCCTGCGGATGCCGTCTCACCGCCTTCATCACGGCCGGACGGTAACGTGATAGCTCATGAGTGTGCGTTCCCTACCCGCTGCGCTACGCGCGTGCGCCCGGCTACAGCCCAATGACCCGGCGTTTACGTTCATCGATTACGAAAAGGACTGGGGTGGTGTCGCCGAAATCCTGACCTGGTCCCAGTTGTATCGGCGGACACTGAATGTCGCGCAAGAGCTGAGCCGTTGCACGGCGACCGGTGATCGCGCGGTGATATTGGCTCCGCAGAGCCTTGATTACATCACCGCTTTTCTTGGTGCTTTGCAGGCCGGGGTGATCGCAATTCCGCTTGCGGTTCCGCAGGGCGGGGCCACCGACGAACGCGTTGACGCTGTAATTCGGGACGCGTCACCTTCGGCCATTTTGACGACGTCGTCCGTCGTGGACGATGTCGCGCAGCATGTCACCGCGCAGCTCGGCGAATCCGCGCCCTCGATCATCGAAGTCGATTTGCTCGACCTGGACGCTGCGAATCCATCCGCGGTCCGGGACGAGAACCATTCACCGGTCGCTTACCTGCAATACACGTCGGGGTCCACCCGCACCCCGGCGGGCGTGGTGATGTCCCATCAGAACCTTCGAGTCAATTTCGAACAGCTGATGGCCGGCTATTTTGCCGACACCGACGGGATAGCGCCGCCGGATTCCACGCTGGTTTCGTGGCTGCCGTTTTACCACGACATGGGTTTGGTCTTGGGAGTGTGCGCACCGATCCTCGGGGGATATCAGTCGGTGCTCACCAGCCCGGTGGCATTTCTGCAGCGTCCGGCGCGCTGGATGCACATGCTGGCCACCAATTCACACGCGTTTTCGGCGGCGCCGAACTTCGCCTTCGAACTGGCGGCAAAGAAAGTCTCAGACGATGACATGGCCGGCCACGACCTCGGTAATGTGCTGACCATCCTCAGTGGCAGCGAGCGCGTCCACCCCGCGACGATCAAGCGCTTCGCCGACCGCTTCGCGCGCTTCAATCTGCACGAGAAGGTGATTCGTCCCTCGTACGGCCTGGCGGAAGCCACGGTGTTCGTGGCCGCTAGCAGGACAAACCATCCGCCGAAATTCGTCGATTTCGAAGCCGAAGGACTGTCCGACGGCAAAGCCAAGCCATGCAGCAGCACCGACGGCACAAAATTGGTCAGCTATGTGGTTCCGCAATCACCGATAATTCGGATTGTCGATCCGGAGACCCGTACCGAATGCCGGGAAGGAATGGTCGGTGAGATCTGGGTACACGGCGACAATGTCGCCACTGGCTATTGGCAAAAACCCGAAGAGAATGAGCGCACCTTCGGCGCGAATCTGGTCAGCCCATCCCAAGGCACGCCCGAAGGTCCCTGGCTGAGAACTGGAGACTCCGGTTTCATCACCGATGGCGAATTGTTCATCATCGGCCGTATCAAAGACCTCTTGATCGTTTACGGGCGCAATCATTCTCCAGACGACATCGAGGCGACGATCCAGGAGATCACCCGGGGGCGCTGCGCGGCGATATCGGTTCCCAGCGATCGCAGCACAGAAAAGCTGGTCGCCATCATCGAACTCAGAAAGCGCGGCGAGTCGGATTCGGACGCGATGGAGCGGCTGGGCGCCATTAAGCGTGAGGTCACGTCGGCATTATCGGCTTCGCACGGTCTTAGCGTCGCGGATTTGGTTGTGGTTGCGCCGGGTTCGATTCCGATCACCACCAGCGGCAAGGTCAGACGAGCAGCATGCATCGAGCAATACCGCCAAGATCAATTCGCCCGCTTAGACGTTTAGCCTGGTCGGCCATCATCCCTAGAATTGGTACAAGCGTGTGAAAACGTCGTGCGCGGGCACCGGCGTCAATAGCGTCACCAGCGTGCCAGCCGACGCGGGCCGTAGGCGATCCCGGCGCGCCCCATTCCTTGTCGTCGCCGCCTGGATTGCGGCAGCGGTGATTGCGAATGTGATCCTGGCACTGACACAGGCGAAGCCCCGCGATACCTCGTCGGCGCTGCTGCCTCAGGATGCCAAGGCGGCTGCCGCCACCTCCCGGATCGCGCAGTGGTTCCCGGGCAGCGGCACCGACGCGATCGCCTACCTGGTGGTAGACGGCCGCGACCAGCTTGGATCCGCCGACGAGCAGTACTACAACGCAGCGGTGAGCGCGTTGCGCGCCGACACCGCCCACGTCGGATCGGTCCTCGACTGGTGGTCGGACCCGCTTACCGCCCCGCTGGGAACCAGCCCCGAGGGGCGGTCGGGGGTCGCGATGGTGTGGCTGGTGGGCCAGGCCGGTAGCGACCAAGCGCGGAGCTCACTGGATGCGGCCCGATCGGTGGTGCGCAAACTACCGCCGAGTCCGGGACTTCGTGCCCGCATTGTGGCTTCGCAGGCCATCACAGACATCCCGCTGCGCATGCAGGTATGGCAGGGCTCGGTGATCGCAGCCGCCGCGGCGCTCATCGCCGTGCTGCTCCTGCTGCGCTCCCGACAGTCCCCCCGTTCGGTGGCGATGGTGCTGCTGGCCACCGGGGTCTCGGTGGCAGTGGCATGGCCGCTCGCCGCGATGGTGCCGCGAAGCAGCAGCGCCTTGTCGGTGTTTTCGGGGACCCTGGCCTTCGTCTTGACGATCGCCACCATTACCGCAGCCACCATGCTGGCCGCCCGGCTCCGGCCCGACGGAAGCGTTTCGGTGACCGACCGCCGCGCATACCGCGACCTGTTGCCCGGGTTAGCTCTACCCGGGGCATGCGTGGCAGTGTTCACCGGCCCGCTGCTGCTGGCTCAAACGCCCGCCCTGCGCGGCGTCGGCACCGCCGCACCGGATGTCTTGGTGGCGCTTGCGGTTTCGCTGACACTGCTGCCTGCCTTGCTCGGGTTTGCCGGGCCTCGGACGCTGTCATTGCCGCGTGCCGGCGGTCCCGGCTGGGCACGCAGGTTGCCGAAACCCCGGTTCGCCAATCCCGTTGCCGTCGCCGCCGTGGTGCTGGCGATCTGCGCCCTGCCCGTCGCCGTAATGCGGTGCGACGTCGGTGAGGGACGGGCTCATCCGCCTGGGACCAGCACCGCGCGGCTGTTGCCCGGTAATCCACTGCCCGACGTCGTGGTGGTCAACTCAGCCGCGGACCTTCGCCAGCCCGCAGGGCTCATCGCCATCGATCAGCTCAGTCACCGTCTGATGGAGATTCCCGGTGTACGCAAAGTGGAGTCGGCCGCATGGCCGGCCGGTGTCCCATGGGCCGACGCCTCGCTCACCACCGCCGCGGGAAAGCTCTCCGATCAGCTGAATCGGGGGGCCGGCTCGTTCATGCCGCAGCTGAACGCCATCAAGTCCCTGGGAGCCACGATCGACCAGGTCAGCGCCGCGGTCGACGAGCTGGACAACAGCGTGAGAATCGGGCTTGCCGGAGCCAATCAGCTACAGCAGAACATCAACCGGGTCCTCTCTGTCACGCAGACGCTGCGGGGCAAAGCTACGGAAGTCTCGCAATACCTGAACCCGTTGCGGGACATGCTCACCGGTGCTGCGTATTGTCCCGACGAGCAGCTGTGCTCGGCCGCGCGCCAGGTCGTCGGACCACTGGACCTGGTGGTCGCAAATGTGGCCGCACTGACCAACGGTGCCGACCGCATAGCCGCGGTATCGAACCAAACGATGGGCGCCTTCGCCTCGACACCGCACGTGGTGGCCGAAATGCGGTCTACGCTGGGCCAGCTGCGCTCCTTCGTGCCCAGGCTCGAATCGAGCATTCAGGAAATTCTGCCGCAGCTCGTTCAGGTGTCGGCGTTCCTGAAGAACATCTCCGTCGATTTCGCCGACACCGGCGAGGGTGGTTTCCACCTCACCCGCAAGGACCTGGCGGAGCCGTCGTATCAGCATGTGCGGCAATCGATGTTCTCGCCGGACGGCACGGCGACGCGGCTGTTCGTCTATTCCGACGGGAACACGCTGGAGCTTGACGCAGCGGCACGCAAGCAGTCACTCGAACTTGCCGCCGCCAAGGCGATGAAGTACGGAAGTCTTGTCGACAGCCAGATCACGGTGACCGGCGCCGCGCAAATGGCCACGGCCGCCCGCGCTGCCCTCACCCACGATGCCGTCCTGCTGGCCCTGATGATGCTTGTGGCGGCGGTGCTGATCGGCCGGTGGCGCGGCGCGATCAGCGGTGCCGTGGTCGGTGTGGGGGTGGCGGCGTCCTACCTTGCGGCGCTCGGGATTTCGGTGGTGCTGTGGCAATACCTACTGAATCGTCAGTTGCAGGTCGCGGTCCCGCTGGTGTCGTTCGCCATCCTCGCGGCGCTCGGCGCTCCTTACCTCATTGCCGCAATTGCCGCAATCACACCACTTCAAGCCCCTGACATCGCCCGTGGGCCACGGCCCGCGACGACAATGCCGGTCCGAAGCGCCGTCGCGCCCCTCATCGCACTCGGTGCCGTCTTCGCCGGCGGACTGCTGGTGGTGTCCGGCGGCTCGGCAGGGGCTGCCAGTCAGCTCGGCACCATTGTCCTGCTCGGCTTGGGCGTGCTGATTGCGGTGGCACCCGTATGCATCGCAGCGGTGATCCGCAGGGACCACACCAGGCAACCCGGCGTCGTCGGACCGCCCCTAGCGAAGCGGCTGAAACGTGTTGGCCGCGAACGCTTTTAGTCGACCTTGCGTTTTTAGTCGACCTTGAGGGGTTCGTTCCATTTCGACAGGGTGAGCTCGACCGCGCCGGACCCGATGTCGATAGTTGCCCGCACCAGGCGATGCGAACCGTCGGAGGCGATCCAGACCGTCGCCGGCCGCGGCTGCCTGGCACCGGGATCCAGCATCTTGACGGTATCGGTCGGCACTGTTCCGCTGATCTTGGCGGTCGGAATTCCGTCGATCACCTCCGAGCCTTGCGACTGCAGATTGGTGATACCCGAGAGCACCTTCGCCACCCCGTTGGTGGGATCGACCACCCGCGAGGCTGCCAATTCGGAGACGGAGCCGAGGTTGGTCCAGTCATCGAACAGCTTCACCGAGATGCTGTCGTCCTTGGTCCGGAACGGGACGTCCGGCTGGCCCTGATAGGTGCACACACCTTTCGCGGCGAGCGGATTTGCCCGGACGTCGACGTCGGCGCTGGTGATGCCGAGCAAGCTGTCGACTTTGCCGGTCGTTCGGATCGCCAGGTGCACGCTCGTCAAAGCCTTGGTGGCCTCCAGCGACTGCTTCACCTCGGACACGAGCGCGGGGTCGCTCGTCGTGCTGACCGAACTGTGTGCCTCGGATTCGGGTTTGTCCGAGGAGCACCCGGGCAGCCACAGCACCGCGGCGGTGGCCGCCGCCACCACAAGGGCGAAAGTCGCCGCCGGTTTCCGATCGTTCATTGCTCATCCTCTCGATGAAGTTTCGCCCATACCGCTCGCGACGCGTGCGACACCGACCCAACACACAGACCAGTCAAGCCACCACAGCGCGGCATGACAGCGACGACGTTCACCGGTTCGGCGCCCTGTCCCGGTCCTCTCCTGCCCGCGTGATCTGCCGTGCGCGGGCTGATCAACCCGGCCGACTACAGGTCCGGTGCGTCCACACTAGCCCGGTTCGGTACGTGCCTGGTGGCTGTCGCCGGTCCGGCCGGACCGCGCTATGCATGGACCGACACCTTCGCTTCGTTGTCTTCGTCGCTGTCAGCGCGCGGTGACCGGTCGCCATTGGATTCGGGATGGATTTGCTGGGCTATGTGGTCGGCGACAGCGGTCGGCGTGGGGTGATCCAAGATCACCGTCGGCGGCAAGGTCAGCCCAGTGGCGTTCTTGAGACGGTTGCGTAGCTCGACTGCGGTCAGCGAGTCGAAGCCAAGGTCCTGGAAACCGCTGTCGGGGTCGATGTCCTCGGGAGTCGGACGGCCCAGCACCGCCGCGGCCTGCGCCCGTACTATCCCTACCAGCAGCCCGTGCCGTTCATCGGGAGCCAGCCCCTGCAGGCGTTGGGCCAGCGCCGACTTCGATTGGGTGGCATCGGCCGTGTCATCGATTTGGCGTCGCCGTCGGCGCCGGACGAGCCCGCCGAACAATGGCGGCAATCCGCCGGCTTGGGCCCGGGTGTCGAGCGCGGCCCGGTCCAGACGGGTGGCGACCAGGACCGGGTGATCGATCGTCAGCGCGGCGTCGAACAACTCCAGGGCCTGCTCCGGGCTCATAGCGACCAGGCCGCTACGGCTCATCCGGGCCAGGTCACGCTCGCTCAAGTGAGCGGTGATGGCGCTGGTTTGTTCCCACAGCCCCCACGCCAGCGATGTGCCCGCCAGCCCCGTGGCCTGTCGGTGAGCGGCCAGTCCGTCCAGGAACGCGTTCGCCGCCGAGTAGTTGCCCTGCCCCGGCGAGCCCACCGTGGCCGCGATCGAGGAGCACAGCACAAACAGCGACAAATCCAGGTCACGGGTGGCCTCGTGCAGGTTCCAGGCCGCATCCACCTTGGCCCGCAAGACCGTGTCGATGCGGTCCGGCGTCAACGAGCTGATCACCGCGTCGTCGACCACCCCCGCGGCGTGAATCACCCCGCGCAGCGGTGGCCATTCCTGCCCCAGTTGGGTCAGCAACCCCGTCACCGCTTCCCGGTCGGCCACATCGCAGGCCACCACCTGCACCCGGGCGCCCGCTTCCGCCAACTCGGCGGCCAGCTCCCCGGCCCCCGCAGCGCGATCGCCGCGCCGACTGGCGAGCACCACATGACGCACTCCGTAGGCAGTGACCATGTGGCGGGCCAGCACCGCCCCGACCATCCCGGTGGCACCGGTGATCAGGACGGTACCGTCGGCGAGCCCGTCAGCCAGCGCCGAGGGCATGGTCAAGACCACTTTGCCGATGTGGCGGGCCTGGCTCATGAATCGGAAGGCGGCCGGCGCGCAGCGCACATCCCACGTGGTGACCGGCAGCCGGTGCAGCACCTGGGTGTCGAACAGCTCCTTCACCTCGCAAAGCATCTCCTGCATGCGCACCGGCCCGGCCTCGGACAGGTCAAACGCCCGGTACCACACACCCGGATAGTTGGCGGCGATGGCCTGTGCGTCGCGAATATCGGTCTTGCCCATTTCGAGGAAACGCCCGCCGCGGACCAGCAATCGCAATGACGCGTCGACAAACTCGCCCGCCAACGAGTCGAGCACCACGTCGACCCCGCGGCCCTCGGTGACCGCCAAGAACTTGTCCTCGAACTCACAGGTGCGCGAATCACCGATATGGTCGTCGTCAAAGCCCATGGCGCGCAACGTGTCCCACTTACCACGGCTGGCGGTGACGAAAACCTCCACCCCCCAGTGGCGAGCCAGCTGCACCGCCGCCATGCCCACGCCACCGGTGCCGGCGTGGATGAGCACCGATTCGCCGGCCTTGATCTCAGCCAAGTCCGCCAACCCAAACAATGCCGTCAAGAACACCACCGGCACAGCCGCGGCCTCCGCGAGCGACCAGCCGCGGGGCGCCTGGGTAATCAGCTGTTGATCGACCACCGCCAGCGGACCCGCACCCCCCAGGAAGCCCATCACCGCGTCGCCGACAGCCACCCCGGTCACGTCGGGACCGGTGTCGATGACCACGCCGGCGCCTTCGGCCCCCAGCGGCGGCGCCTGGCCCGGATACATCCCCAGCGCGGCCACCACGTCGCGGAAATTGACCCCCACCGCCGCGACGGCCACCCGAACCTGCCCCGCCTGCAGCGGCGCCTGGGCTTCTGGGCAGGGCTGGATCACCAGATCCTCCAGGGTTCCGCCGCCACCGGCGGCCAACCGCCACGCCTCTCCCGCGGGCAGCGCCAGCAGCGGCGGTGCCGGCGCCAGCCGGGCGTTGTGCACCACGCGGCCGCGCACCACCAGTTGAGGTTCGCCGACGGCGACCAGGGCGGCCAGGTTCAACGCATCCGTCCCCTGATCCAGCGAGGTGTCGGTGTCGACCAATACGATCCGGCCGGGCTGTTCGGCCTGCGCCGAACGAACCATGCCCCAGACCGCCGCCGCGGCCAGGTCGCTGACATCCTCACCAGGCAATGCCACCGCGCCATGGGTCAACACCACCAAAGTGCCGGCCCGGTCGGTGCCCAGCCAGGACTGCAACACCTGCAAAGCGGCGTGCGTGGCGGCGTATGTCGAGCCCACCGCATCCGCGCCGGCAGCACCGCACTCCCAGACCACCACGGCCGCGTCGCTGGCCCCGGCGCCGTTGCCGTTAGCGCTTTCCGCCATACCCGCATCAGCGGCGCTGAAATCCTTCCAGGAAAGCACCGCGGTCTTGTCTTCTTCGTTAATCACGTTGTGGTTCAAGGATATTGGCGACCAGATCACTTCCAGCGGTCCCTGGTCCGGTCCGCGGCCGGCGGCGGTCACCGCGGCGCGCAACTGCTCGGCGCTCATCGCGCGGGTCACCAGGGCGCCAACCGTCAGCACCGGCAACCCCTCGGCATCGGCGACCTCGACGGAGATGGCATCCGCGCCTGCCGACGCCAGACGCGCCCGTACCCGCCCCGCGCCGCCGGCGTGCAGCGACACCCCGCGCCAGCAGAACGGCAGCATCGTTTCGCTGGTCTCGATAGCCAGCCCCAGAGCATGCAGCACCGCGTCCAGCACGGCCGGGTGCATCCCCACCCCCTCGACCGCCACCCCGTGCTGAGCCGGAGCCACCACCTCGGCGAAGAGCTCAGACTCGCGCCGCCATACCGACACCAGGCCCTGGAATGCCTTGCCGTAGGCATAACCGCGCGCGGCCAGCCGTTCGTAGCCATCGGAGACATCGACGATCTCCGCACCTTCCGGCGGCCACACCGACAAGTCGGCCGAGGCCGGGGCGGGGTTTTCCCCGAGCGTGCCCATGGCATGCAGCAACCACTCGCCGTCGCAGTGATCACCACGGGAATACACGGACACGGAACGGGTTCCCGCCTCATCGGCGGCCCCGACCACCACCTGTACCTTCACTCCTACTCCCGGGTGCAGCACCAGCGGCGCAGCCAGGATCAGTTCGTCGATGACCGCGCAGCCGGCCTCGTCCGCGGCGCGAATGACCAACTCCACGAAGCCCGCTCCGGGAAAGAGCACCACCCCGCCGACGACGTGGTCGGCCAGCCAGGGTTGGTCGGCCAGCGACAACCGGCCGGTCAGAACCACTCCGTCGGCGTCGGGCCGCTCGACCACCGCACCCAGCAACGCATGCTCGGTCGGGCCCAGACCCAAACCAACCGCGTCGGCGGGCCCGTCGGCGCCCGGCGTCTCCCAAAAACGGCGCCGCTGAAAGGCATACGTGGGCAACTCGACTCGGCGCCCACCCGAGCCGGCGAACACCGCCGGCCAATCGACCGACACACCGGTGGTGAACAACTGGCCGGCCGCACCCAGGGCAGCGGCCAATTCGGGCCGGTCTTTGCCCAGTACCGACACCACGACCGCCTCAGCCGGGGACACTGACTGCTCGATCGCGCTCGTCAACCCGCTGCCGGGACCGACCTCGATGAAGTGCGTCGCGCCGAGCTGCTGGGCATGACGGGCGCTGTCGGCAAAACGCACCGGCCGCCTCACATGCTCTACCCAGTACTGCGCAGAACCGAAATCTCCTGTGGCGCCGGCCAATTCGCCCGTCACGTTCGACACCAGCCCAATCTGCAGCTCGCGCGCCTCCACGCGGGCCGCAACCCGCGCGAACTCGTCGAGCATCGGCTCCATGAGCGGCGAATGGAATGCATGCGACACCGCCAACCGGTGCACGCGCCGACCCTGCTCGGCAAACCGATCAGCGATCGCGCTCACGGCGGCCTCGGCGCCGGAGATGGTCACCGATCCGGGCGCATTGATCGCGGCGATCCCCACCCCCTCGCCCAGCAGCGCCGTCACGTCAGTTTCCGCGGCGGCCACCGCCACCATGGCCCCACCGGCCGGCAGGGCCTGCATCAAGCGGCCGCGCGCTGCCACCAACATCGCCGCGTCCGGCAGCGTCAGCACCCCGGCCACGTGCGCCGCCGACAATTCGCCCACCGAGTGACCCATCACGAAGTCCGGCTGCACGCCCCAGCGGCGCAACACCGCGAACAGCGCCACCTCAACCGCGAACAGCGCTGGCTGAGCGAACTCGGTGCTGTCCAACAATTCTGCGTCCGCGCCCCAAACCACTTCGCGCAGCGGCAATCTCAGATGTTGATCCAGTTCATCGGCCACTTCGTCGAATGCCTCGGCGAACACCGGCAACCGGTCGTACAACTCGCGGCCCATCCCGAGGCGCTGCGAGCCCTGTCCGGGAAACACCACTACCGTCTTCCCCACCGATCCGGCTTGGCCCACCGCCACACCGGTACCGGGGTCACCCTCGGCCACGCTCGTCAATGCGGCGATGAGGGCCTCCCGATCGGCGCCGACCACCACGGCCCGATGCTCGAACGCCGACCGGCGGGCCAGTGAGCACCCCACATCGACGGGATCCAGATCCGGATCAGCTTGCACAAACTCCACCAACCGGCTCGCCTGCGCTGTCAGCGCCTCAGCCGACTTCGCCGTAACGACCCACGGCACCACCGGCAACCGGCGCCGCGACCCGGCGCCCTGAGTGGTTTCGTCCGCCTCGACAGCGGCCGGCGCGGGAGCCTCTTCCAGGATCACGTGTGCGTTGGTGCCGCTGATCCCGAACGAGGACACTCCGGCGCGGCGCGGACGCCCGTCAGCCGGCCACTCCCGGGCCTCCGTCAACACCGACACCGCGCCGCTTTCCCAATCCACCCGCGGTGACGGCTCATCCACATGCAACGACTCCGGCATGACCCCGTGCCGCATCGCCTGCACCATCTTGATCACCCCGGCCACCCCAGCGGCGGCCTGGGTGTGACCCATGTTCGACTTGATCGAACCCACCCACAACGGCCGCTCGTACGGACGGCCTTGCCCATAGGTGGCCAGCAACGCATTCGCCTCGATGGGATCGCCCAATGTGGTGGCCGTTCCGTGCGCCTCCACCACGTCGACGTCCGCCGCGGTCAACCCGGCACCGGCCAACGCCGCCCGAATGACCCGCTGCTGGGCCAGCCCGTTCGGCGCGGTCAATCCATTAGACGCGCCATCCTGATTGATGGCGCTCCCGCGCACCACCGCCAGCACCGAGTGCCCCAGCCGCTGTGCGTCGGAGAGTCGTTCGAGCACCACCACACCGGCGCCCTCGCCCCACCCCGTCCCATCGGCCGCGGCGGCAAAGGCCTTACAACGCCCGTCGGCGGCCAGCCCCCGCTGCCGGCTGAACCCGACGAAGATCGACGGCAACCCCATCACCGTCACGCCACCGGCCAATGCCAGATCGCACTCACCCGAGCGCAACGACGCCATCGCCCAGTGGATGGCCACCAACGACGAGGAGCATGCGGTGTCCACCGACACCGCCGGGCCTTCGAGCCCCAGCACGTAGGAAACCCGGCCCGAGGCCACGCTCACGGCCGTGCCAGTCAACCCGTAGCCCTGCAGGCCCCCGGTGTCCCTGCTGCCATAGCTGGGCGCAAAGATCCCGGTGAACACCCCAGTCGCCGAACCCCGCAACGACAACGGATCAATTCCCGCGTGCTCCAACGCTTCCCACGAAACCTCCAGCATCAACCGCTGCTGGGGATCCATGGCCAGCACCTCGCTGGGAGCGATCCCGAAAAAGCCGGCGTCAAACCCCGCGGCATCGTCGAGGAACGCACCCCACCGCGTATAGGTCTTGCCCTCGGCGTCGGGATCCGGATCGAACAACCCCTCCACATCCCAGCCGCGATCTGTCGGAAACTCCGACACCACGTCGCGGCCCTCGGCGACCACGTCCCACAACTTCTCGGCCGAGTCGACCCCACCCGGGAAACGGCAGCCCAGTCCCACCACCGCCACGGGTTCGGTGGCCCGCTGCTCGTAGTCCCGCAGCCGGGCGCGTGCCTCATCGAGTTCGACAGCAACCTTTTTCAGATAGCGGAACAGCTTTTCGCTCTGCTGGTCGGCGCCTTCCATGCTCATCGTCATCGCACCTTGCTCCTCTTCATGACTCGCCAAATTCAGAATCGATCAGCCGGAAAATTTCGTCGGGAGTCGACGCGTCCTGGATCCGCTTGCCCAACCGATCCTCGGTGTCGGCGATGGTGCCGAGGATGGCACGCAACCGGTCGGCCACGCGCCGCTTGTCGGCGTCCCCGATCGTGAGCACCAGCTCTTCGATTCTTTTCAATTCCTCGTCGACTCGCCCCTTCGCATCGACAGTCGCCGGAAGCGGCACCGCCAGCCGGCCCGCCCGCCTGTCCCCACCGGACAGTTCAGCCTCCAAATACTGGGCCAGTCCCGATATCGAGCCGTAGTCCCACCCGACCGTTTCCGGTAGCCGCAGCCCGGTCGCCGCGGCCAGCCGCTGGCAAAGCACGACCGTCATCTGGGAGTCAAAACCCAACTCCGAGAACGCAAGATCGCGATTCACCGACTGCGGATCCGGCTCACCCAGCATCCTGGCAGCCTCGGCAGACACGGCCTCGGCCACCAGCCGGTGACGTTCCTGCTGCAAGGCGGCCAGGCGTTCCTTCAGCGTCACTTCGCCGACATGCCCGACGCTGGTGTGCGTGACGACCGGGGGGAGACCGAGCAACGGTTCCGCGTCCGGCCCGGGCCCGACCGACGTGAGTTCCCAGATCGGTTTCGCCGGCCGCTCGGCACGAAGCGGGCCGCGCAACAGCTTTCCGTTCGGGGTCCGGGGAAGCCGCTCCACCACGGCAAATCGGTGCGGCACCTTGAATGCCGACAGTTTGGTAAGCAGCCCCCGGTGAATACCTCGCATCACCGATTCATCGATGATCGCGCCGCCTGCCGGCACCAGAAATGCCTGCAGTGCCGATGCCCCGGTGGACTCTTTTACGCCGGCAACCGCGGCCTCAGCCACGGCCTCGTGCTCCACAACGAGTCGCTCGATTTCCCGCGGATTGACGTTGACGGCTCCGACGACTTCCGTGTCGTCCGCGCGGCAACGGTAGGAAACCCAGCCCTCGGCGTCGAGGCGCACCGTGTCCCGGGTGTCCAGCCAGCCACCGTTCTCCAAAATCGGGTCGGGGCAATTCCAGTAACCGGTCGCGATCGATGGCCCGCGCACCCACAAATTTCCTTCCACCCCGGGTTCTGCGGTTGCGCCATCCGGCGTCACCACGCGAATCTCGTAGGGCGGAAGAACCTTTCCGAGAGTCCCCGGGCGCCATTCATCGACGGTATTGGAGACAAAGGTCTGACCCACCTCTGTCGACCCGATTCCGTCAAGAATGGGAATACCGCCGAAGAATTCCATGAGCCGCTCGGCAAGACCCGCGTCGAGGGCCTCGCCCGCTGATACCACACAACGGAGCTTTCGGAAGGATTCGGAAGCACATGTGTCGACGACTCTGGCGAAGAAATTCGGCACCCCGTAGAGCACGGACGGCTCAAATCCTTCACACAGTGTGGCCGCCATTTCCGCACTGATCGGCAAAGCATTGATGACCGCGGAACCACCCGTCGCCAGGGGAAACCAGACCGAATTACCCAGACCATAGGCGAAATACATGCGGGCGGTACTCAGCCCCGTGTCGTGAACCGTGAGCCGCAGCGCGTTATGACACATGGCCTCGACAAATGTCAATGGGTCACCGTGCCGGTGGATCGCCGCCTTCGGCGGTCCGGTGGTTCCGGAGGTATAGGTCGCGTATGCGTCAGTGTCACTCCCGAGCCGTTCGTATGCTGCGGGCTCGGCCAGCGCTGCCTCCGACAGCAATTCCGCGGCAGCCAACACTGTCGACGCGCCGAACCGACTGCACAGCGAGTCGGACGCGACGACGAGTGCCGGCTGCGTGTCGCGCTCCAGAAATGCATGGTCATCGCGATGCAGCTCCGGGTTGGCCAGGAACGCCATGACGCCGCGAGCCAGGCATGCCAGCAATAGCTGCACCAGCTCCGCTGAATCTGGAAGACACAACAGGACGCGGTCCCCGCTACCAAGGCCGCGGTGTCCTAACACCGCGGCCAGCCGGGCAGCGCCGTCGTGGATTTGGCCATGGGTGACGATCTCGGGGGCATGGTAAGCGGGCCGGTCGTTCCATCCCGCTTCCGATGCCCGCTCAGCCAGGAGCTGTGCCAGGTTGCCGGTCCGCATTACTGGATGACCGCCCCTAGCGCGCCGCAGTGATGACATTCGAAAACTGGCGGCGATCGGTTTCTTCATGCGGAGCATCGTGGAACACAGCGCGAAGAAAGTATTCGGTGATCACAATGACGGGTTGCCCGCCGGTCAGGATACGGTAGCGGCGCCCGACGGTTCTGCGCCGTGAATGCTGGTACCCGTCCAGCGCGAGCCACCGCGGCAAGTCTCCTAGCCAGACTCTGGCCGCCTCCTTGAATGTCTCGATGTAACTGGCGGCCATAACTTCGCCAATAGGATGATCCGTTCTGGTCAACCGCACCATTATTTCCGGTGGCAGCAGGTCAATGGCGACCAACGACTCCGCGGCCACAAAGACGGTCCCTGAATTCCGGCCCTTGAGCAAAATATTACGTTGCAGCACCCGGCCCACCACCGATGGGCCAAGTTCAGCCACCTTCGCTGCGGTCCGGCGAATTTGTTGATTGACGATCTGCACGACGATTTCTTCGTTGGCCACCACGTTGAGAATCCGGGTGAGGGTGCCGTTGGTTGCGAGGAGAATCCGAAGATCGCGATCGAGCGTCCGGATCTCTTCGTCAGACAGCGTGCGGTCGGTCATGTGCTATTTCTCGGGTGAGGCGGAATCCCACAGACGCGTGTCGTCATGCGGCACCGTCCACGCGGGTGAATTCCTGGTTCAGGTAACGCTCGACGCACGCCGAACGCCGAACCTTACCGCTGGTGGTCACGGGAATCGAACCCGGAGCCACCATGACTACATCAGCGACGCGTACCCGATGTAGCCGTGATATCGCGGACGTCACTTCGCGTTTGAGCGTGCGCAGGCGTTCCGACGCCTCGGCGTCGGGATGACCCCACTTCGTGACCTCGATGACGGTGACCAACTGTTCGGTGCGGTCGTCGGGCACGGCTATCGCCACCACCCGGCCGCCGGTGATCTCCTGGATTGTCGCCTCAATGTCGTCGGGATAGTGGTTGGACCCATCCACCACCAGCAGATCCTTGATACGGCCGGTGATGAACAACTCTCCCTCGAACATGACGCCGAGGTCTCCGGTTCGCAGCCACGGACCGGCCGGGGTGCCGGGCGAGGGATCGACGAGCTTTGCCGCGAAGGTCCGCTCGGTGAGTTCGGGGTTGCGCCAATAACCCATGGCCACGTTGTCGCCCTGGACCCAGATTTCGCCGACCGTTCCCGCAGGAATCTCTGTGCTGGCATCGGGGTCGACGATCCGCACGGTCGAGGCCCGCGGCGTGCCGTAGCTGACCAGCTTGGCGCCCTCATCGGCATCGCTGTCGCAGCGCCGGGCCTGGCCTGCGGCCAGTTGCTGGTAGTCGAAACACACAGCCTTGGGCGGGCGTCCCGGTCCAGCGGTCGCCACGTATACCGTGGCCTCGGCGAGCCCGTAGGAGGGTCGGATCGCCGTCTGGCTGAGGTTGAACTTGGCGAACCGGTCGAGGAAACGCCGGACCGTCGCGGGGTTTACGCGTTCGGCGCCGGTGGCGATCGCCCGCACGTGCCCGAGGTCCAGTCCGGCCATATCGTCGTCGGAGGTTCTGCGGACCGCCAGTTCGAAACCGAAGTTCGGTGCGCTGGAAATCTGGCCGCGATGTCTGCCCAGCAATTGCATCCAGCGGGCCGGCCGCTGCAGAAACGCCATCGGGCTCAGCAACACTGCCGTGTCCTGGTTGATCATCGGCAGGATGACACCCAGCATCAACCCCATGTCGTGATAGAACGGCAGCCACGACACCGCCGTAGAGGGAACCTTTTCCGTATCGCCGAGGTAATCCGACATCAGCTGCACGCAGTTGGTGATGACGTTCTTGTGCGACAGCACGACACCGGCGGGCGAGCGCGTCGACCCCGACGTGTACTGGATGTAGGCCGTACCCGGGCGTGCGTGTGGTGTGGTGGCGACTTCGCGCGGCGAGTCCAGGTCCAGCGAGTCAACGGCCACGACGATCGGCGCCGGACCCTGGGGCGCGCGGGCGTGCGGCACATACTTGGTGACCTCGTCGACAACCGCGGACGTGGTGACAATGACCGTCGGCAAGGAATCCCGCAACGCAGCGGAAATTCGTTCGTCGTGGATACCGAACTGCGGAACCGGCAGCGGAACGGCGATCAGGCCGGCCTCCAGCGCGCCGAGGAAGGCAACGATGTATTCGAGCCCCTGCGGGGCCAATATCGCCGCCCGATCACCACGAGACGCGCAGATCCTGAGTTCGTCCGCCACGATCATGGCGCGTCGGTAGACCTGCCACCAGGTGAGGGTTTCGGTAATTCCTTTCGGATCCAGCTCGTAGTCGATGAACTTGTATGCCGCGCGGTTGGGGTAGTTGGTGGCCGCCTTGTGCAGCAGATCGATGAGCGACGATTCGCTCATCGCGAATCGGGTTACCGTCCCATTCGGCGGTTGCGCCGGTTGGGCATCTGTGCCCTGGTCGGTTTGCGTCGCCACCTCTCCCCCAGCCTGAAATGACACGTTCGTTTGCATGGTCGTCCTTCGGCTCTTGACGCAAGAGAGTACGGACGTTTCGCTGCCGTGTCCTTCGAATCGGAATCGGCGCATATACGGCTCGTACGTTGCCCGGAATGCAATGCCACGTCGGTGAGGCCACACGACAATAACAGGTCCCGGCCACTGTGCCCGCAGGACAGAATTAACCCGGTGGTCAGCCGCAGGTCGGCGAGCTGACACCCAGCTTCTTGAGTCCGCGCAACACCTTGGCGTGCGGCAGGCTCGCCGCAACCGCCTTGCCCAGGCTCGGATTGACCAGACTGCCGTTGATCACGAGCAAGTACTCGAGGCCGTGATCTCGCCATTCCGCTACCTGGTCGACCACTTCCGCGGGAGTGCCGCTGAAGACAACCTCTTTCATCAGTGCGGGCGGGACTTTCGCCGTATACGACAAGACCGTCTGCTGGTCCATCGTCTGCGGGATCAGATCCTGCACCCCGGAGAAATCGGCCCCCATCGGATGCTCGACACCGTGGCGGGCACAGACGTCGCCGGGCACGCCGAGCGCGGTCATCTTCACGACCACAGAATCCAACGCCTCCGCCACGTCGTCGCTGTTGCGACCGGTGATCACCCCGCGCACCGCCGACGGCGTAATCGACATCGGGTCACGGCCGGCGTCGGATGCCGCTGCGCGTACGGTTTCAAGCGCCCGGCGGTAGTCATCGGGTCGCACCAGAACAATGGGAACCCAGGCGTCGGCGTAGCGTCCGGTGGCACGCAGCATCCGCGGCCCGTGCGCCGCAATCCAGATTTCCGGCCATTTCCCCCGGTATGGCGGCAGGTCGAACGCGGCGTTACGCAGCGGAAAGTATGCCGATTCGCGCGAGACCAATTCGCCGTTCGAACCCCACAACGCACGTATGGTGGCCAGTGCTTCTTCGAACCGCGCCACCGGTTTGGTCCACTCAACGCCGTAGGGCTCGTTGGCTTCACGCTCCCCAACACCGATACCCAGGATGGCATTGCCCCGGGTAAGCAGCTGCAGAGTCGCGGCGGCCTGGGCCGTGACCGCCGGGTTGCGGCGACTGGCGTCGGTCACGCACACGCCCAGCCGCAACCGCTTGGGCCTGCCGTAAGCGAGGTTTCCCAGCATCGTCCAGGGTTCGTAGTTGGCATCGACGCTGGGCACCAGTTTCGCGGCGATCCCCAGATATTCCGGCGTCGCGATCGAGCGCGGCACCAGTGCATTCAGATGGTCGCCTACCCAGTACGAATCGGCGCCTGTCAGCGTCGCGGCCACCATGCTGGACCGCGCCAGCCAACCCGGGCGAAACCGCGAGTGCACGAGCGAATCGACAAAACCGAAACGAAATCCGCCCCTGCTCACTGCCCGCCTGCCACGCTGTTGATCACCGACATGCCGGGGAGGCTACCTCAGCCGCCCGATCGGGCGGGCTGGCCGACGGCGTCAGACGGCCGGCAGCGGGTCGGACCAGCGCTCTCGCCGACCTCGGTACCGTGCGGGGTTCCCGCGACCGCTTGAGTCCGGGCTCCCTCATCGTGTGGGTCTGCCAAACTGCTTGCCCATGCCCTTCACTCCCACCCACAGCCTGCTCGCCCGCGTTGGGAGCACCCCGATCTACAAGCGAGTCTGGCGGTTCTGGTACCCGCTGATGACACGCGGGCTCGCTACCGACGAAATCGTGTTCATCAACTGGGCCTATGAAGAGGATCCGCCGATGGCGCTGCCGCTGACAGAATCCGACGAACCCAACCGAGCCCACATCAACCTGTACCACCGCACGGCGACTCAGGCAGATCTGAAGGGCAAACGGGTGCTCGAGGTCAGCTGCGGCCACGGCGGCGGCGCCTCCTACCTCACCCGCACCTTGCAGCCGGCCTCTTACACGGCGCTCGACCTGAACCCGGCTGGTATCCGGCTTTGCCAGAAGCGACACCACCTGCCGGGCCTTGATTTTGTGCGAGGCGACGCCGAAAACCTGCCCTTCGACGACGAATCCTTCGATGTGGTTCTCAATGTCGAAGCCTCGCACTGCTATCCGCACTTCCGGCGGTTCCTCGCGGAGGTGGTGCGGGTACTGCGGCCGGGCGGGTACTTCGCCTACGCCGACCTGCGCCCCGACAATGAGATCCCGGCCTGGGAGGCCGACCTGGCCGACGCGCCGCTGCGCCAACTGTCGCAGCGGGAGATCAATGCCGAGGTCCTGCGCGGCATCGAAAAGAATTCGACGAAATCACGGGAGCTGGTCGATCGGCATCTGCCGGCGTTTCTGCGCTTCGCGGGCCGCGAATTCATCGGCGTGCAAGGCACTCAACTGTCCCGCTACCTGGAAAGCGGCGACATTTCCTACCGGATGTACTGCTTCGTCAAGGACTCCGTTCAAGGCTGAGCGCCCCACCGCCCACCCCCGGACGCAGCGCTGCTCGGGTAGTCTCACCCGGGTGAATTCAGCCGAACGCGAGTTCGACATCGTCGTATATGGCGCCACGGGCTTTTCGGGCATACTCACCGCCGAACACCTCGCACGCTGCGAGTCGAGCGCCCGGATCGCGCTGGCCGGCCGCTCGAGTAACCGGCTGCAAGCCGCGCGGGAAACGTTGGGCGCCAGCGCCCGGGACTGGCCGCTGATCATCGCCGATGCGGCTCAACCGTCGACGCTGGAGGCGATGGCCGCCCGTACCCGGGTGGTGCTGACTACCGTCGGCCCCTATACCCGCTACGGCCTGCCACTGGTGGCGGCCTGCGCCGGGGCCGGAACCGACTATGCCGACTTGACCGGCGAAGTGATGTTCTGCCGCAACAGCATCGACCTGTATCACAAGCAAGCCGCCGACACCGGCGCCCGGATTGTGCTTGCCTGCGGATTCGATTCGGTGCCTTCGGATTTGAGCGTCTACCAACTGTATCGTCGGACGATCCAGGACGGCACGGGCGAACTTTGCGACACCAACCTGGTGCTCCGCTCGTTCTCCCAGCGCTGGGTTTCCGGTGGCTCGGTTGCTACCTATTCGGAGGCGATGCGCACCGCATCCAGCGACCCGGAAGCCCGGCGGCTGGTCGAGGACCCGTATACGCTGACCACCGACCGCGGCGCCGAACCCGAACTTGGTCCGCAGCCGGACTTTCTCCGCCGCCGCGGAGTCGACTTGGCACCCGAACTCGCCGGCTTTTGGACCGGCGGATTTGTGCAGGGCCCGTTCAACACCCGGATTGTCAGGCGCAGCAACGCGTTACAGGACTGGGCCTATGGCCGGCGATTCCGCTACTCGGAGACCATGAGCCTGGGGCAGTCGTTCGCGGCGCCGGTGGCATCGGCCGTGGCCACCGGTGCGGTCGCGGGCGCTATCGGTTTGGGCAACAGATACTTCAGTCGGCTACCGCGTCGGTTCGTGGAGCGCGTTACCCCCAAACCGGGGACCGGCCCCAGCCGGAAATCCCGCCAGCGCGGCCACTATCGATTCGAGACCTACACCACCACCACGACCGGTACGCGCTACCTGGCGACTTTCGCGCACAATGTCGACGCATACGAGTCGACCGCGGTGCTTCTCGGGCAGTGCGGTCTGGCACTGGCGCTTGATCGCGGCCGCCTTTCCGAATTGCGGGGGGTCCTTACCCCCGCGGCGGCGATGGGCGACGCGCTGCTGGAGCGTCTGCCCGGCGCCGGGATCTCGACGGGAACAGTCCGGCTGAACTGAGCCGCGCGGAACCGCTAGCGCATCCTGCCGACCGCCTCGGGGCATCCCCAGCCCATCCTCCCGGCAAGCGAGAACTCGGATAAGGTGCTCGAAAGGTCTTGACGCAGTTCGTCATTAGAATTGGACCGGCCCGGCTGATAGGCGAGGACCGAGACGAAGACCTCGGCGTGCGTACGTCCGGACAGCAGTCCCAGATATCCACCGCTGCGGTCCATGACCGAGGTGCGCACGCCCCAGAAACCCGTGACGGCGAAGTGGTCGGCGTCCGTTCCGTCCGGCCGGCAGGCGGCCGGGTTGACCGCACCGATGTTG
Organism: Mycobacterium attenuatum; assembly: GCF_900566085.1. GTDB lineage: Bacteria > Actinomycetota > Actinomycetes > Mycobacteriales > Mycobacteriaceae > Mycobacterium > Mycobacterium attenuatum. Next base: position 73,702 of record NZ_UPHT01000049.1, on the reverse strand, counting down.
GATGAGACATTTCCGGCGGCCACTCCGACAGTGCGCCGGACCAGCCACTGCGGCAACAGCGGTATCAGGGGCAGCAGTACCGACTGCTCGTTGGGCAGCTGTTGCCGGCGGATCAGTGCTTGCTTTGTGGCGGAGCGGATTTGGCGGAGGTCCGTGGTCGCGCAACCGGGGTCGACGGTGATGTCGACCTTGGTGACCGCGTTGGCGCGGGTATCGCCGGCGATGCGTTCGCTGACCGGCATGCCCACGGTGACCGAGCCGTTCGCGCTGACGCGTCCCAGCCGCTGGGCCAGCCGGACCGCCAGCCCGGCGAGCAGGGTGTTGCTGGTCCCTCCCAGCGACTGCGCGCGGGCGTCCCATTCTTCGGCGTCAACCAAGATCGTCGCCGCCGGGAACATGATGGTCCGGTCCGCCCCGGACAGCGGCGCGACGCGCCTGCTACGCCTCGGCGCCGCCGCTCCCGGGTAACCACGGTTGCGCCGGGCCAGTCGGGCTGCCTTGGCGACGGCCCGGGCGATACCAGGCATGTCACGCGCGGCTTGGCCGGCGTCTTCGCGCAGCGCTTCCCAGCGTCGGCGCGACCCGGCTGCGGGCCAGCTGAGCTGCTCGTCGCGGCCGCAGGCCGCGTCCGCCACCGCTTCGCACAGCCCGACGGCGTCGGTGAGGCAATGGGAGATGGCCAAACTGATCCCCGCGCCGCCGCCGGTGAAGGGGTGCACCGCAAGTCGCCATCCGGGTCCGTGCTCGGCATCCAACGGTGCGCTGGCCTGCTCGTGGACCCAGGCATCGAATTCCTCGCGAGGCCGGGGCGTGGTGACGATCTCGAAGTCCGGAAGAAACCCAACGATGCCGACCGAACGGCAGCGGCGAACATTCGATTCGGCGAGCCAGCCGTCCCCGACGCAGATGGTGGTGAAACTGCCGGAGCCGGTTGATGTCTACCCCACGGTCGTACACCCAGACACACTGCAGCACGTTGAAGGTTCCGGTCGCTCGCTCGCCGGCAAAGAAGGTCTGGTCGAGCGGATCGACCACGTTGCTCATCGCGCCAAGACCCTTTCACTGCGCCCGCACACGGGGCGGTCCGCACGGCCCGAACGCTTGGCGCACCACCGCATCCCGGCCCGAGCGGGAAACCCGTGCCGCGCGGAAAGCCCAAGAACAACACCCTGATTGAGCGACATGCGGGCCGCTGCACGCCGCGTCATGCCGATCGCCAACTCGAGGGCAAGCTCGCAACCTCCTCGCGCTGCCGCGGTGAAGTCTAGCGCGCATGCCCAACGGCGGGCATTTCATGGCAGCCACCGACAGTCACCGCGTCCCCGGGACGGACTCGGCGCGGTGCGACGCCCTCTACCGCAGCGAGCAGCCCGACGCCAGGACGTGAGCGGCGGCTACCGGTCCTCCGGGCAACGTCTAAGATCGCGGCCGCACCGCCCTGCGCCGGCCAACCCGGGCAGGCCGACGGACATGTTAGTGTCACACGGTGCATTTGTCGGACCTGGCTCGTTTCATCGTGCGCAGCGCTGCCTTTGAGGTGCCGCGCCGTTATTCCGAGCGGGACCAAAGACACCAGTTTGTGAAGCAACTCGAATTGCGCCGGGTCGACGTCGTTTTCGACGTCGGGGCCAATTCGGGGCAATATGCCAACGGTCTGCGCCGCGCGGGGTACAACGGTCGCATCGTCTCGTTCGAGCCGCTATCAAAACCATTTCTGGCCTTGGAAAGAAAGGCGGCTGCTGATCCGTTCTGGGATTGCCAGCAGTGTGCGCTCGGCGATTCCGACGGGACGATCTCGGTCAATGTCGCAGGAAACGCCGGTCAGAGCAGTTCGGTGTTGCCCATGCTCACCCGCCACCAGGAGGCCTTTCCCCCGGCGAATTACGTCGGCACCGAGGAGGCGCCGATTCGCCGACTCGATTCCGTGGCCCCGGAATTTGTCCGGCCCAACGGCGCGGTTTTCCTCAAAGTTGACGTACAGGGATTTGAGAAACAGGTACTCGACGGCGCCAAGTCGACGATCAACGAACATTGCGTCGGCATGCAACTCGAACTCTCCTTCTCGCCATTGTACGAAGGCGGCATGCTCATTCCGGAAGCACTCGATAAGGTGTATTCCCTGGGCTTCACATTGACTGGGTTGCTGCCCTGTTTCATGGACGCTCGAAATGGTCGCATGTTGCAGGCCGACGGCATCTTCTTCCGCGATGCCAATTGACTCGAAGCGCGATGTGAGGCCAGCTTGACCGCTGCTGAGACAACAAAAGCCAACGCGGCCGCACCACTGTTTTCCATCATCATCCCCACCTTGAACGTGGCCTCGGCACTGCGTGATTGCCTGGAAAGCATTGCCCGCCAGAGGTTCCGCGACTTCGAGTTGATACTCGTCGACGGCGGCTCGACAGATGCCACCGTCGACATCGCAAACAGCTTTGCCCCAAACTTCGACACGCGTCTGGTGGTACGTTGCGGCACCGACCGAGGTGTCTACGACGCGATGAATCGCGGCGTGAGCCTGGCGACGGGGACGTGGTTGCTGTTTCTGGGCGCCGACGACGCGCTGTACCAGGCCGACACGCTGGCCCGGGTAGCGGCCTTCATCGGCGAACATGAGCACAGCGATCTGGTGTACGGCGATGTGATCATGCGCTCAACCAAATTGCGCTACGGTGGCGACTTCGACCTTGATCGCCTGCTGTTCAAGCGCAACATCTGTCATCAGGCGATCTTTTACCGCCGCGAACTCTTCACCAGCATCGGCCCCTACAACCTGCGCTACCGGTCCCTGGCCGACTGGGATTTCAATATCCGCTGCTTCTCCAACCCGGCGCTGGTCACCCGGCACATGAACATCGTGGTCGCGCACTTCAACGAGTTGGGCGGCCTCAGCAATACCTTCGTTGACAAGGCGTTTCTCAAGCGGCTGCCGATAACCACCAGGTTGGGCATCCGGCTGGTCATCATCGGGGCGCGCTGGTGGCTGAAGTTACGGGTTCGCGCCGCCTGATGCCGGCCGCACGACGGCGCGGCCCGCAACTGGCGAGGCCGGATAACGTTGTGATTCAGAGGATTTTGCGATAGATCCCCGCCGTCTCGGCTGCGTTCTTGTCCCAGGAGAACGACGGGAGGCGCGCATAGCCACGCTCGCGCAGGTCAGTACGCAGGCGCTCCGTCGTCACCACACGCTCCACAGCCGTGCGCAGCTCCTCGGGGCTGTCGGGATCGAAATAGACGCCGGCATCCGCGACCACTTCTGGAATTCCGCCCGCGTTGCTGCACACCACCGGGCAGCCCTGACTCATGGCTTCCAGCGGGGGGATCCCGAAACCCTCGTACAGCGACGGATAGACGAATGCGGCAGCTGCCCGGTAGCGGGCCGCCAGCTGCTCGTCAGAGCCGGACTCGAAGCGCACCCGGTCAGCGACTCCCAACCGCGCGATCTCTTTCTGCTCCTCGCGCAGGAACGGGGGGCCGCCGAAGGCGATCAACTCGAACTCCCGCAGGATCGGCGAGCTGCTGTAGGCGCGCAACAACGTAGCGAAGTTCTTGTATCCCTCGCGACGTCCGACGTAGAGGAGCGAGGGCCGGCGCCCGCCGCTGTCCACCGTCGCGGTGTTCGCGTGCACCGGCAGTGAACAGGCGAGGTGTACAACGCTGGTGCGGGCCGGGTCGATGCCGTAGAGACGTACCAGGTCGTGCCGGGCGCTTTCGGAGACGCAGATCACATGGTCGGCGCGATTGACAGACGCGCGTTTGGCGGCGATTGCCACTTTGGCCATGGGCGGCTTGAACAGCTCGTGAATCATGTCGAAGATCGTCACCACCCGGCGCCGCGCCTTACCGACGGGTTTGAAGGGGTGCCAGGTCTCGTGCAGGATGTCCGCGTCCGACTTCGACCACGCGAACGGTGCCGCGACCTGATTGGCGAGTTCGACAAGCACCGGGGCGCCCTTGAACGTGTAGGGCACATGTTTCCCGTGGGTGAAGCCGCGGGCCGAGTCGGCCGCCAGATAGGCGTTGAGGTATAACGGCGCGACCACGGACACCTCCGACACCGTGTCGGCAGGTAGGCGGCTCGCCAGCTCGAAGAAATAACGCGACACACCGCCGTACCGCTGGATGGCGAAGATCTGGTGATCAAATGCGACTTTCATGGGCGCTCGGCCTCAGCCGCCTCGGCCTCCACCATTACCTCGACGACGGCGTTCACCCGGCACAGCACAGTTTCAAACCTCCTGGATATCTCCCGCGACGACGTGCAGTCCGGAAGAACGACTATCAGAACGTACGCCACCTTCGTCGCGATGGGCGAGCCAACCCACCCGGCCACGGCCCGCCCCGGGGACGCGCTGCGCACGCGGACCTCGAAGTTGTCTAGGCTGAACTCGGAAGCAACTCTGCTACAACGCGATTCGATACCACCGGGCGACTGGTTGCCGAACCGCGGGCATGTGCTTCGGGCGACCTGGTCGGCTGGCCGAGAGGGGGGCGGGGCCCACACGGACGCCGAGCCGACTCGGGCGTGGATGTGCCCGTGCCCGGCCCGTACCCGCGTGACTTGCGCCGTACCAAGGCTGCGAGCCGCGGGAAAACCAAAGGTCGGATACCCTTTGCGGGTGAGTTTGAACGGAACGCCATGAGTTATCGCCAATTGCTTCGGCAGCTCGGACTGGAACTCTCCTACCGCACGGTCCGTCAGTGGTTCGGCAACCGTCCGGTGATCCGCGACGTGCAAGGTGTTTCGTTGGCGATGCCGTGGTATCACCGGCTACCGGACTATGCCCGCCTGTTCCCCACCTACGGTCAGAATCTGATCAGCCTGGCGGTAGGACTGGCAGAGACCGACAAGCCGTTGGGCGTCATCGACGTCGGGGCCAATATCGGCGACTCCGCTAGGCAGCTCCTCGCCAAAGTCGACGCCCGCATCCTTTGCATCGAGGGAGATCCCGAGTATCTGCCGTACCTGAGGCGCAACGTCGGCTCGGACGATCGATGTGTGATCGACTTCGCGCTACTGGTCACCGATGTCGCCGAGGCCGCCGGTCTGGGCGCGATCCGAAAGGGCGGCGACACCCGCTTCGCGCCCGGCGGCACCGGCGGGGCGGCAGCCGCACTGACCGTGTCCGAACTGCCGCAGCGTCACCCGGAACTGCCGCCGATCCGGCTCATCAAATCGGACACCGAAGGCTACGACACGACGCTGATCCCGCCGCTGGCGCGCGCGTATGCAGACACCTGCCCCGTGCTGTTATTCGAGTACTACCCCGAGCTGACCCGCATGGCCGGTGTACCCGACCCCGCCGCGGTGTGGGGGGAGCTGCAGACCGCCGGCTATGCCCACGCCGGCATCTGGGACAACTTCGGCAGGCCGGTCCGGGCTTTGCCGGTCGACGAGCTACCGGCCGCCGCCGCAGTGCTGGACAAGCGATTTGCCGAACGCGGATATCACTACTGGGACGTCGCCGCCGTCCATGCCGATGACGGCGCGGGCCGGGCCGTACTGGACCGGCTCTTCGCGCCGGCCCCGTAAGCGGCAGCGGCCGGTCATCGGTCGCAACGCGCACTGGCAACCGTCCTACCAACCCGTCGCGCGTCGCCGGTCCGCTCCAGATGCTAGCGTCGGTCCGTGTCTCGACAGGTCCGGATCGGAATCCTGGGCGCCGCCCGCATCGCACCCTTGGCGCTCGTCCAACCCGCCAAGAAAAATGCCGAGGTCGTGGTGGCGGCGGTGGCGGCCCGCGATGCGTCACGTGCGCAGGCGTTTGCCGCTAAGCACGGCGTACCCCGGGTGCATGAAAGTTATGAGGCACTGGTCGCCGACCCGGACCTGGACGCGGTCTACAACCCGTTGCCCAACAGCTTGCACGGCCGCTGGACCCGGGCCGCATTGGCCGCCGGCAAGCACGTGCTGTGCGAAAAGCCGTTCACCGCCAACGCCGCCGAGGCACGCGAAATCGCCCAACTGGCCGCGCAATCGGGCCGGGTAGTGATGGAGGCGTTCCACTATCGCTACCACCCGCTGACGCTGCGCGTCGAGGAGATCATCGCCTCCGGCGAGTTGGGCAAGCTCTGCAGGGTGGAAGCCAACCTGTGCTTTCTGCTGGCTAAGTTCTCCGATATCCGCTACAACTACTCGCTGGCCGGTGGCGCGACCATGGATGCCGGTTGCTATGCGGTGCATATGGTCCGCACCTTCGGCGGTTCCACACCGGAAGTTGTTTCCGCACAAGCGAAACTGCGCGACCCGCAGATCGACCGGGCGATGACGGCCGAACTGCGGTTTGCCGAAGGGCACACCGGCCGGGTGCGCTGTTCGATGTGGTCGACCGATCTGCTGCAGATCAGCGCGCGCGTCGTGGGCGACCAAGGTGAGTTGCGGGTATTCAATCCGGTGCTACCGCACTCGTTCCACCGGCTCTCGGTCCGGTCGGCCGACGGCAAACGGGTGGAACGTTTTCCGCGCCGCGCCTCATACGCGTATCAGCTCGACGCGTTCGCCGGCGCGGTGCTGCGCGGCGAAGCGGTGCAGACCACCCCGGAAGACGCGGTGGAGAACATGACCGTCATCGATGCGATCTATCGTGCTGCAGGGCTGCCGCTTCGCGAGCCCGCCTGAACGCTTATCCGGGTAGCTCGGCAAGCGGCTCGGCAACGTGCATCTGCCATTCGGTGATGCCTACCATGGATCCGTCCGCATCAGGCTCTCATGATCCGCCCACGTCCGAGAACCGAGCACCACTCGCGGCAATACGTATAGGACGCTCGCGACAGGTAGCCAGGTAAGCACCCGCAGCGCCACCGGATTGAGCTTCTTTCGCGTCCAGATATGCAGAATACCCGAGCTGTAAAAGTGCATGCCGAAGCGTTTTCCGATGAACTCCAAGGTCGACCTTTGATAGAAAGTTATGTGCTGCCCGGTGGCGAACGTGTAGTACCACCACGCCTCCGGCGCCGGAGGTTCACCGGCGAAGAGTTCGGTCGTAAAAATTATCGTATCGGTACCGGTCTCTTCCAGGAGCTCCGCGACGAATGCGACGGGATCAGCGAGATGCTCCATTACTTCGAAGGCAGTGACTGCCGTGTAACGGCCGGGCGGTGCCATGCCGGCTTCGAATCCCCGCGCGGTGAGATTGGGACAGTGTCTGTCCCTCCAGTAATAGTCGAAGCCGACGTCCCGCATCAGACGGGTGAATATGCCGTAGCCCCCCGCCGCGTCGAGAAAACGCCCACCCCGATCGAACAGCACGAGAAGAACCGCCGACGTCAACCGTGCCAGGTAGTTGTTACGAAACACCAGGCCGGTATCGGCCGAGTTCACCGGGCTCGCATACGCCTCGTCCAGCCAATGAGGGTCTTCGGTCTGCAAGCCACCGCAATTATCACAGAAGTAGTATTTGGACTCGTATTTGTGAAGGACCTTGTGCGTAAACACCTGCCGCGTAAGTGAATCACAGATTCGGCACCGCATAACACGTAACCTTTCAGAGAAATACTGGTGAGTCTTTCACAACAGCTGCAGTCGTTCGAGTCTGCTCATACCATTTCAAGGCGCCGAGAGCCATTCGAACGACGGATTTTCCGCGGGGATCCGATGGGCTGATATTGCGCTGCCGTCGGCTGACCGCGTCTCAAAGGTTTACGGACTTGCCCGCTCTAGTTGATCCATTCGCTCATGTCGGAACCAATTCTGTCGCGAGCGCCTATGCGGATCAAATCGTTAGAGTTGATCTTGCAATAGGCAAAATTTATCGACGCCCCCATCACGGCCCAGAGCAGCGCATATCGTCCACCGCGGTCACAATTTATGGCCGCAGCAAAACGGTCTTCTTGTCGCCGGCTCAAGCCAGCTGTTAGCGTCTGGCCCGTGTCTGGACAGGTGCGGATCGGTATTCTGGGCGCCGCGCGTATCGCGCCGCTGGCGCTGATCAAGCCCGCCGCAGCGAACGCCGAGGTAGTCGTGGCTGCGGTAGCCACCCGCGATGCGTCACGTGCTCGAGCGTTTGCCGCCCGGCACGGCATACCCCGGGTCCATGACAGCTATGACGCGCTGGTCGCCGACCCGGACCTGGACGCGGTCTACAACCCGTTACCGATCAGCTTGCACGGCCGCTGGACCCGGGCCGCATTGGCCGCCGGCAAGCACGTGCTGTGCGAAAAGCCGTTCACCGCCAACGCCGCCGAGGCACGCGAAATCGCCCAACTGGCCGCGCAATCGGGCCGGGTAGTGATGGAGGCGTTCCACTATCGCTACCACCCGCTGACGCTGCGCGTCGAGGAGATCATCGCCTCCGGCGAGTTGGGCAAGCTCTGCAGGGTGGAAGCCAACCTGTGCTTTCTGCTGGCTAAGTTCTCCGATATCCGCTACAACTACTCGCTGGCCGGTGGCGCGACCATGGATGCCGGTTGCTATGCGGTGCATATGGTCCGCACCTTCGGCGGTTCCACACCGGAAGTTGTTTCCGCACAAGCGAAACTGCGCGACCCGCAGATCGACCGGGCGATGACGGCCGAACTGCGGTTTGCCGAAGGGCACACCGGCCGGGTGCGCTGTTCGATGTGGTCGACCGATCTGCTGCAGATCAGCGCGCGCGTCGTGGGCGACCAAGGTGAGTTGCGGGTACTCAATCCGGTATTGCCGCAGTCTTTCCATCGCCTGACGGTCCGGTCGGCCGGCGGAAAGCGGGTGGAACGTTTTCCGCGCCGCACGTCCTACGCGTACCAACTCGACGCGTTCGCCGGCGCGGTGCTGCGCGGCGAAGCGGTGAAGACCACCCCGGAAGACGCGGTGGAGAACATGACCGTCATCGATGCGATCTACCGCGCAGCCGGCTTGCCGCTTCGCGAGCCCGCCTGAACGCTCATCCCGGCGGCTCGAATTGGCGCCACCGTCCGGGCGCAGTGTACGTTGTGCGACGTGGTTGCGTCCCGGATTGTTGACTCTTTCCTCAGATTCGTCCCGGTGCCTTTGCTGATCAAGGCCGGGCTATTCGTGCGGTACGCGCCAGGCGACGTGCTGGACACGCTCAAGGGCCAGGCCGATCCGTTGGTCCCGCCGCGCCGCATGGTAGGAGGTGGGTCGCGAAACCCGGCGGCACCCGGCCCGTTTCGCGAATCTGGCGATGAGTTCCTGGGCCTTCTGCGCGACTACGGCCAGATCGAACCGCACCACCGCGTCCTGGACATGGGCTGCGGAATGGGCCGTGCGGCCCGCGCGTTGACCGCATTTCTCGATCCGGCCAAGGGCAGCTACGAGGGCTTCGACATCAACGCCGGCGAAGTGCGCTGGTGTTCTGAGCACTATGTGTCGCATCCCAACTTCCGTTTCCAGCGCGCAGATATCTACAACAAGATGTACAACCCGAAAGGGACGGTGCACGCCGAGGCGTTCACATTCCCCTACCCGGACGCGAGCTTCGAGTTGGCCTTCGCATCGTCGTTGTTCACCCACATGCCCCTGCCGCAGGTGGCGCGCTACCTCGCCGAGACCGCGCGAGTCCTCGCCCCCGGCGGACGCGCGCTGCTGACGCTGTACGTGTGGAATCAGGAATCTGAGGCGCTCGTTGCGCAGGGCAAGTCGGCCCTGCCATTTCGCGAGCACGAGGGTTTGATCGTGATCACCCCCTTTGTTCCGGAGGCCGCCATCGCGCTTCCGCTGGACGGCTGGGACAGCGCCGTCCGCGACGCCGGCCTCGAGCAGGAGGGTGACATGCTGTGGGGAAGCTGGTGCGGTAGAACGAATTTCACCGCCTACCAAGATATGGTTGTGCTGCGCAAGCCGGGCTGAGTCTGCGACGGCGCCCGCCGGGGGCCGTGCACCAACGCTGCGTGCCCGCCGCCGGCTCACAGTTTTTCGTCGGCGCCCGTCCGCGTGTTGACCACCGGCGCCCCGCGCAGTGCAGCCAGCCGCCGCTCTCCGCGGAGACGGGTCAGTCGGCCCTTGGCGTCGCGGGAATCAGCGAACTTCGACACCACGTAGCCTTCGGCGGCGGTCAGCGGCTGGAGGCCGTGGGACAGGTCGGATCGGATGAAATAGGCGTTGTTGCCCGCGCTGTTGCTGCCCACGAAGTCATATCCCTTGGCCCGAGCTAGGTCGCAGAAAGCCAACAAGGACGCGCCGAAATGTTGATTCATGTAGCGCCCTCTGGTGAAGTTCGGATCGTAGGGAACGGTGATCGGGCGCTCCGCCCCGAATACGCTGTTGTATTCGACAATGACGATCGCGGGATGCACGACTGTTAACCCCCTCCACACCCAATAATCGTTGCCGTCGATATCGATGTGCAATAGTCCGATGTCGCCCTCGAATCCATGCTCTAACATCAATTGATCAACGTTTTCGGCGGTGACGCGCGCGCATTTGCTCTGTAGGTCATAGAGCACCGAAATCCGATCACGCTTGATGGCATCGACATTGCGTTTGGAGCAGTCCATGACCAGCCCGCTCCAGTTGTCGTTCAACAGGAGGAACCTGGTGTTGGCTTCCTGGTAGCACCCAACCCCAAACTCGACGAAAGTCTCACTGATGCCCGACAGGCGGTGGATCAGCCATTGAATGATCCCGTCGTCGCCAAACTGACTGAATACCGAGAATTCCACCTCGGCCAATTTGCCTATCGTTTCCAGCTCTCGCACTCGCCAAGCCAACTCCCGTCCGATGAGAACGCGTTGCTTGCCTTCGCCGCTGCTCAACAGCTCTACCCACATAGCAACTTTGCCGAGAAGATTCACCTATTTCCTATCTCGTCGTCGGGAATATTGTGGTCCCCGGCCAGAACTCAGCGTTCAAGATGATAACGACACAACGCCGGGCCGCGGAGTGGGAACCGTCCACAGAATGGATACGAAGGCAGGTTTCGGGGGCCTACACCTCACCGGCTCGCAGCTAAGAGCCAGTCAACACTCATTTTCTCGCCACGGCGGCGTTGGCCCGGTACCACGCAAGTGTGGACTCGATGCCCTCACGCAGGGTGATCCGGGATTGCCAGCCCGCGTCCCGCAACACCGACACGTCCAGCAGTTTGCGAGGGGTTCCATCCGGTTTGGTTGGATCCCAATCGGTTTCGCCGTTGTAGCCCACTGCGCCGGCCACCATCTCGGCGATCTCCCGCACGGTATGGTCGACGCCGGTTCCGACGTTGACGGGGTTTGGTCCATCGAAGTGCTCCAGCAGGTACAGACATGCGTCCGCCAGATCATCGACATGCAGCAGCTCGCGGCGCGGGGTTCCGGTGCCCCAGTTCGTCACCTTCGGCACGCCGCCGGCCCTGGCCTCTTCATACCTGCGGATCAGCGCCGGCAGCAGGTGCGATGTGGACGCGGAAAAATTGTCGCCGGGTCCATACAGGTTGGTTGCCATCGCCGAGATCCAGGCCAGCCCATGTTGATTGCGGACCGCCTGGACCTGAAGCAGGCCGGCGATCTTGGCGATCGCGTAGGTATTGTTGGTCGGCTCCAGCGGGCCGCTGAGTAGCGCGCTTTCCTTGATGGGCTGCTGGGCAAATTTCGGGTAGATGCAGGAGGAGCCGAGAAACAGCAGCCGCGGCACCCGCGCGGCCACGGCCGCGTCCAGCAGATTGACCTGGATTTGCAGGTTTTCGGACAGGAAGTCGGCCGGGTAGGTGCTGTTGGCCAGGATCCCGCCCACCTTGGCGGCGGCGTCGATGATCACCTGTGGCCTGGTCTCCAGAATGAAATCGAATGTCGCCGCCCGATCCGTGAGGTCAAGTTCTTGGTGTGAGCGCACAACGAGGTTGGTGAAACCCTCGGCCTGGAACCTGCGCAACAACGCAGACCCGGCCAGCCCGCGGTGCCCGGCGATATACACCGGGCACGTACGGTCGAGGACGCCGGCCGAGGTGCTCATTGGCTTTCGCGCGCCCGGTCGGTGAGCATCGGCTTGTCGATCCACGGCTTGCCTTCACACTCCAGGGCCGCGATGTCCGCGTCCACCATGATCTGCGCCAATTCAGCGGTATGTACCGACGCCTTCCATCCCAGCGATTGGGCGGCCTTGGTCGCGTCGCCGATCAGCGAATCCACCTCGGTGGGACGCAGATAGCGTTCGTCGAATCGCACATGCTTCTCCCAGTCGAGCCCGGCATGGTCGAAGGCGGTCTGGGCGAATTCGCGCACCGTATAGCCGCGTCCCGTCGCCAGTACGAAGTCCTCCGGCTCGGACTGCTGCAGCATGGCCCACATCCCGTCGACATACTCGGGCGCATACCCCCAGTCGCGAACGGCGTCGAGGTTGCCCAGGTAGACGTGGGACTCGAGGCCGGCCTTGATCCGTGCCACGGCACGGCTGATTTTCCGGGTGACGAACGTTTCACCACGCCGCGGCGACTCGTGGTTGAACAAGATGCCGTTCACCGCGAACAGTCCGTACGCCTCTCGATAGTTGCGCGTCAGCCAGTACGAGTACACCTTTGCCGCGCCATAGGGTGATCGTGGGTAAAACGGCGTCTGCTCGGTCTGGGGCGGCGGCGAGGCACCGAACATCTCCGACGAGGACGCCTGGTAGAAGCGGCATTCCACCCGGGACAGCCGAATAGCTTCGAGCAGCCGGATGGATCCCATGCCGGTGGTGTCGCCCGTGTGCACCGGTTCGTCGAAGCTGACGCGCACGTGGGACTGGGCCGCAAGGTTGTACACCTCGTCGGGGTTGATGGTGCTCAGCAGCGTCACCAGCCGGGTACCGTCGGTGAGATCGCCATAGTGCAGGAACAACCGCGCATGCGGATCGTGGCGGTCGACGTAGAGGTGATCGATCCGCGACGTGTTGAACGTCGAAGCCCGGCGGATGAGCCCGTGGACCTCATATCCCTTGCTCAGCAGCAATTCGGCGAGGTAGGAGCCGTCCTGCCCAGTGATTCCGGTGATGAGCGCCCGCTTCACCGGATTCCCGCTTCTGTGGGTGCCTGCTTGTCACCACATTTGCGGCATCCCATCGTGGCCGTCTCCACTCCTTTTATGCCTTGGCCGGTGCGGCGGGGGTCGCCGTCAGCTTGATGCGGCGTGCGTCCGCAAGGCCGTCTTCGTGCCCGCTTCAAAGTACAGGACACCGGGAGCCGCGCGAATCAGGTTCCCGACCCTAGTTCCATTGACCGCGGCAGACAAATCCGGACGGCGCGGCCCTGGTCGACGAGCCTGGTATTGACTGGCCGATGCTGCCGGACTTCGCGACGTGTCGGCCGAGGCGGTGCTGATCTAGTCGGGTGTTCTCACCGTGGCCGCGGCAGCGGCGCGCGACCGCTGGCCGGGTCGACGAAGCATGTTGGCGCCGAACGGGATCGGATACCGAAGAACGGTACCCGGTTGAGGCGGGCGGCTGCCCGACGGAGCCGGTCAGCGCGGCGGCGCACCCGATCCAGGCTCGCGCCCGGCTCGGCCCGCGGCGGTGGTCGCGATGTCTCAGGCCGCGTTCTCCGGCTTGAGGTACAGCGCGGCTTCGACGTGCTGTGAGAACCCGTCGAAGTCGCGTGCCAGGGCTTCGGCCAGCCGCCGGGCCGCCTGCCGATAGCCGGGATCAGCCAGCGCGTGGCGGACCGCATCGGCCACCCGCGCGCCGTTGATGCGTTCGGTTCGCAACAGCATTCCCGCACCGGCACGCTCGAGGGCCTCCATGTTCAGGTGCTGGTCAAGATTGCTGGCAATCCCCACCACCGGCACCCCCGCCAGCAACGCCTGCTGCGTCGTCAAACTGCCGCCGTTGCAGACCACCACCGCTGAACGCGCCGCAGCCGCCTCACCCGGCAGGTAGTCGGCCACAAAGGCGTTGGCCGGCACATTGGTCAAATCACTGCGGTCAGCGGTGGCCGCGATCACCGTCACCGGCATATCGGCCAGCGCATCCAGCACCACCTGCAACAGGTTCGTGCCACCCGAACTGCCCAGGGTCGCATAAACGATCGGCCGGTCCGCCGGCAACGAATCCCACCAGGGCGGCGGCTGCACCGCCGGCGACCACAGCACCGGACCCAGATACCGATGGTTGGCCGGCAGATCATCGGTCGGCACCAACTCAGGCACGTCGGCATACAGGGTGTAGTCGCCGTCGGTGAAAATGCGGCACAGGTTCCAGCCCAGAATCGGCAAGCCGTTCCTGCGGCGAACCCAATTCAGCGGCAGGCAATAAAGGGCGAAGATCAACGGGCGGTACACCCGGAACAGCAATGTCACCAGCCGGACGCCCAGCAGGCGCGTCCACAACGTGTCCGGCAGCGGAAAGCGACGCCGCGCATACGGACTCCAGTAGGCATTCGCGATGGCGACGTAGGGAATGCCGGCCAGCCGCGCGCTGGCCGAAAGCGATAGCCGATTGTCGCCGACCACCAGATCCGGCGCGATCTCGGCCAGCACCTTGGCGTCTTCTTCGACGTACCTGCGCAACGTGCGAGTGGTGTAGAACAAGCGGCCCTGCGCGATCTTGGCCAGCACCTGCTCGCTGGGGATGGTGTAGATCGGGTGGTGCTGAAAAGGCATCGGTCCCAGCAGCTTGTTGAATCGCGGATCGCAGGCGAAGTGGACCTCGTAACGGCTCGGGTCCAGCGAGCTGGCCAACACGAACGGCCGCACGATGTGAGACAGGGTCGCTGCCTCCCCGATGAACAGGACCCGCGGCCTGCGGGTGCCGGCCGCAGGAGCGGGCGGGTGGGTGCTCACCGATGCACCATCCTCATCGCCCCCTCCAGACACCGCTCAACTCATGCTCGCGTCCCTTCGCGCGTCGCCGGCGAACGTTGATCGCTGCCGCCGGACCGCGGCCGTAGAGTACACGCCGGGCGCGTGGCCGGGAAACTCCGGGCAACGCGCGAGCCTGCGCCGGCCGGGGACGGCGAACCGATCGTCGGGCCGGGGCACGCCACGCGTGCGGGCCGGCAAGGTGCGCGTCCGGCGCGGAATTCACGCCGGGGTTGGACGGGCTGTCCTGGGGGCTGACCGAGGTCGTCAAGGGGCGCGCGGCGATCGCTAGTGCTAACCGGCCCGCAGATTTCTCTGCCGACCGGCCGGCGAGGCCGCGTTCTCGGGCGTGAGGTGCAGCGCGGCTTCGACGTGCTGTGAGAACCCGTCGAAGTCGCGTGCCAAGGCTTCGGCCAGCCGCCGGGCCGCCTGCCGATAGCCGGGATCAGCCAGCGCGTGGCGGACCGCATCGGCCACCCGCGCGCCGTTGATGCGTTCGGTTCGCAACAGCATTCCCGCACCGGCACGCTCGAGGGCCTCCATGTTCAGGTGCTGGTCAAGATTGCTGGCAATCCCCACCACCGGCACCCCCGCCAGCAACGCCTGCTGCGTCGTCAAACTGCCGCCGTTGCAGACCACCACCGCTGAACGCGCCGCAGCCGCCTCACCCGGCAGGTAGTCGGCCACAAAGGCGTTGGCCGGCACATTGGTCAAATCACTGCGGTCAGCGGTGGCCGCGATCACCGTCACCGGCATATCGGCCAGCGCATCCAGCACCACCTGCAACAGGTTCGTGCCACCCGAACTGCCCAGGGTCGCATAAACGATCGGCCGGTCCGCCGGCAACGAATCCCACCAGGGCGGCGGCTGCACCGCCGGCGACCACAGCACCGGACCCAGATACCGATGGTTGGCCGGCAGATCATCGGTCGGCACCAACTCAGGCACGTCGGCATACAGGGTGTAGTCGCCGTCGGTGAAAATGCGGCACAGGTTCCAGCCCAGAATCGGCAAGCCGTTCCTGCGGCGAACCCAATTCAGCGGCAGGCAATAAAGGGCGAAGATCAACGGGCGGTACACCCGGAACAGCAATGTCACCAGCCGGACGCCCAGCAGGCGCGTCCACAACGTGTCCGGCAGCGGAAAGCGACGCCGCGCATACGGACTCCAGTAGGCATTCGCGATGGCGACGTAGGGAATGCCGGCCAGCCGCGCGCTGGCCGAAAGCGAGACCCGAAGGTCGCCGACCACCAGATCCGGCGCGATCTCGGCCAGCACCTTGGCGTCCTCTTCGACGTACCTGCGCAACGCCCGCGTGGTGTAGAAACGGCCCTGAGCCAAGTTGCTGAGGAACCGCTCGCTGGGAATGGTATGGATCGGGTGGTACTGAAAAGGCATCGGTCCCAGCAGCTTGTTGAATCGCGGATCGCAGGCGAAGTGGACCTCGTAACGGCTCGGGTCCAGCGAGCTGGCCAACACGAACGGCCGCACGACGTGGGCCAGGGTCACTGCCTCCCCGATGAACAGGATCCGCAGCCTGCGAGCGGCAGGCTCGGGTGCGCTCGATGCGATGCTCATGCCCGCGTTCCTTCTCATTGCTGGCGACCATTACCCGTTACGCCGCACCCCGAGGCCGTAGCGTACACGCAGGACGCGCCCGTACTCGGGGAAATCCGAACAATAACGGTGAGCCCGGGCGTGGTGCCGGTCGATCGGGCCAGTGCGGCACACCGCCGATCTGAGCTCGTCGGGGCCGCAGCTCGATGCCGGCACAACCACCGCGCGTGCGGTGCCGACAGGGGTTATCCCATTGTGCAGCAACGCTTTACACGCAGATATGAGTATTGCGGGCAGTATGTTATGCCACGGGATCCGCGGCTTGACATATACCCCCTATGGGTATATGTTGCCGGGGTGGGCGGGCTCGCCCATATGATCGCCCGAACATGCAACCGAAGCGGAGGACCGGGTGGTGGACAACGTGCTGGCAGCAGTGGGTCATGCATTGGCGCTGACGGGATCTATGACGTGGGAGATCTTGTGGGCGCTGATCCTTGGATTCGCACTGTCGGCGATGGTGCAGGCCGTGGTGCGCCGCGAGACGATTGTGGCCCTGATGGGCGACGACAAGCCCCGCACCCTCGCGGTGGCCGCCGGCCTCGGAGCCGCATCGTCATCGTGCTCATATGCGGCCGTGGCGCTGGCTCGTTCCCTGATCCGCAAGGGCGCCAACTTCACCGCCGCCATGGCGTTCGAGATCAGTTCCACCAATCTCGTCGTGGAGCTGGGCATCATCCTGGCGCTCTTGATGGGCTGGCAATTCACCGCCGCGGAGTTCGTCGGAGGCCCGCTGATGATCATCGTGCTGGCCCTGTTGTTCCGGCTGTTCGTGCGCTCCCGGCTGGTCGACGCCGCCCGCGAGCAAGCCGACCGCGGAATCGCCGGCTCCATGGAAGGTCACGCCGCCATGGACATGTCGGTCAGCGGCCAGGGCTCGTTTTGGCGGCGGCTGTTTTCCGCGCGGGCCTTCACCTCGGTGTCGCATGTGTTCGTCATGGAGTGGGCAGCGATTCTGCGGGACCTGATCGTGGGCCTGTTGATCGCGGGTGCCATCGCGGCCTGGGTTCCCGAAACCTTTTGGCAACACTTCTTTTTGACCGACCATCCGGTGTGGTCGGCGCTGTGGGGGCCGATCGTGGGTCCCTTCGTAGCGATCGTCTCCTTCGTCTGCTCGATCGGCAATGTGCCGCTGGCCGCGGTGCTGTGGAACGGCGGCATCAGCTTCGGCGGCGTCATCGCGTTCATCTTCGCCGACCTGTTGATCCTGCCGATCTTGAACATCTATCGGAAGTACTACGGGACGAAAATGATGCTGACGCTGCTGGGCACCTTCTACGCCTCGATGGTCGTCGCCGGGTACCTCGTCGAATTACTTTTCGGCGCAGCTAGTCTCATTCCCAGTCAGCGCAGCGCCGTGGTCATGCACGCCGGAATTTCGTGGAACTACACGACCTGGCTCAACGTCGTCTTCCTCGTCGTCGCGGCGATCCTGGTGGTCCGGTTCGCCGCTACCGGCGGGATACCGATGCTGCGCATGATGGGCGGCTCCCCCGACTCGCAAGATCACCAGCACGACCACAGCCATCAGTGCCACTAGCGCCGCGGTCGGCGTATCCTGGCCTGCGGCAATGTCTGATAGCTATCCGCCGCCACCTGGCGGTCCACCGCAGCCGGCCGATATCGGCCGGCTGCTGCTGCGTTGCCACGACCGCCCCGGAATTATCGCCGCGGTGAGCGGGTTTTTAGCCCAAGCCGGTGCCAACATCATTTCCCTAGACCAGCACTCCACCGCGCCGGAGGGTGGAACCTTCCTGCAGCGTGCGATCTTTCACCTACCCGGCTTGACCGCGGCCATCGACGAGCTGCAACGCGACTTCGGCGCCGCCGTGGCCGGCAGGTTCGGCATCGATTACCGGTTCAGCGAGGCCGCCAAGCCCAAACGGGTCGCCATCATGGCCTCCAAGAGTGATCACTGCTTGTTAGACCTGTTGTGGCGCAACCGTCGCGGCGAGCTGGAGATGTCGGTGGTCATGGTGATCGCCAACCACCCCGAACTAGCCGATCATGTCCGCCCGTTCGGTGTGCCATTCGTCCATATCCCGGCGACCCGGGACACCCGCGCCGAAGCCGAGCAGCGGGAGCTTCAGTTGCTCAGCGGCAATGTTGATTTGGTGGTCCTTGCCCGCTACATGCAGATCCTGAGCCCGGCATTCCTGACCGCAATCAGCTGTCCGCTGATCAACATTCACCATTCGTTTCTTCCGGCCTTCACCGGCGCGGCCCCGTACAAACGCGCCCGGGAGCGCGGCGTGAAGCTGATCGGCGCGACAGCTCACTACGTGACCGAGGTCCTCGACGAAGGCCCGATCATCGAACAAGACGTGGTCCGTGTCGACCACAATGACACCGTCGAAGACCTGGTGCGGGTCGGCGCCGACGTCGAACGCGCGGTGCTCTCCCGGGCCGTCCTCTGGCACTGCCAGGACCGTGTCATCGTCCACCACAACCAGACCATCGTCTTCTGACGCTTGCCGGTCCGTCCGGTAGCCGTGAGCGAGCCCGCTGGTCGGATCTGCGGGCGGCCCCGGCGCCGCCGGGGACACACTACGTGCCAAGGATCCCGCAAGGTTTCGCCAAGAACCCACCGTCAGCCTTGTCGCAACGGCCACGGCCGCCCACCCGAAAACACAACCAAGCAAAGACCATCAAGCACAGACCATCAAGTAAGGAGAGGTATCAATGTTGACCACCCGTCTTCGCGCCCTTGCCGGCATGTCCCTGCTGGCCTCGGCCATCGGCCTGGCCGCGCTGGGAGCCAGCGCCGGCGCCGCCGACACGGCACCCAGCCACCAGGCGTACGGCACCTACACCTGTTACGACTACGCAACGCAGACCTTCTACGAATGCTTCGACCCCAGCTAACCCGGGCTGCGCCCCCGCACCCCAATCGGACCTGGTCCTCCCCCGGGCCAGGTCCGATTATCTTCAGCCGGAGAGCTTTTCGCGTAGTCGCCGGTTCACCGGCTCGGGCAGCAGCTCCGACACGTCGCCGCCGAGCATCGCCACCTCTTTGGCCAGCGACGACGACACGAACGAATACCGAGGCGCGGTCGCGACGAAAAAGGTGTCCACGCCGGCGATGTGCTTGTTCATCTGCGCCATCTGCAGTTCGTATTCGAAGTCGGTGCCGGTGCGCAAACCCTTCACAATGGCGTTCATCCCCCGGGACCTGACGAAGTCGACCACCAGGCCTTGGCCTGCCTCCACCCGCAGGTTGGGCAGGTGGGTGGTCGATTCGTTGATCATCGCGATGCGCTCGTCCAGGTCGAACATGCCCTTCTTGGTCGGATTGGTCAGGATCGCCACCACGACGTCGTCGAACTGGGCCGCGGCACGCTCGAAAACGTCGATGTGGCCCAGCGTGACCGGGTCGAACGACCCTGGGCATACGGCGCCGCTCATGACCCGCGCCGGCGACAAGGCAGAACGAAGTGATGCTGTGCAGCGGCGCCCATGAGACCAGACGCTAGCAGGCCCGTTCAGCCCCGCTGAGCCAACTCCAGCCGGGTGTCGCCGTACACCCGCTCGGGCCACCTGGCCCAGCCCGCCGGCCAGGTCAATGGCGCACTAGCCACCGGTCGTTCCACCACGGCGATGGTTTCGGCGCGGACCCAGCCGTGGATGCTCAACGCGGCCAGGACCGCATCGACGTCCGCGGCGTCGACGTCATAGGGCGGATCGGCCAGCACCAGGTCCACCGGAGCCGACGTCCCTGCCGTCACGACGGCGGCCACCGGGCCCCGGCGCACCGTCGCACCGGCCAGACCCAGGGCCTTGATATTGCGGGCGATGACCGCCGCGGTGCGTTGGTCGGCCTCCACGAACAGCGCCGAAGCGGCCCCGCGCGACAGGGCCTCCAGCCCGAGCGCCCCCGACCCGGCATAGAGATCCAGCACGGCCAGCCCGGTCAGCTCCCGGCGCGCGCTCACGATGTTGAACAGCGCTTCGCGGACCCGATCGGTGGTCGGCCTGGTCCCCCGCGACGGTACCGCGAGTCGGCGTCCCCCGGCGACACCGCCGATGATCCGGGTCAGCTCACCACCGCCAGCAGGTCTCCGCCCTCGACCTGGGCGGTATCCGAGACCGCCACCCGCTGCACTGTGCCGTCGTTGGGGGCGGTGATGGGGGCCTCCATCTTCATCGCCTCGATGGTGGCGATGGTCTGGCCTGCCGTGACGTGGTCGCCGACGGTCACGGCGATGGTGACGACCCCGGCGAACGGCGCGGCGATGTGGCCCGGGTTTCCGCGGTCGGCCTTCTCGGCGGCCGGTACTGAGCTGGCAATGCTGCGGTCACGCACCAGTACCGGGCGCAACTGGCCGTTGATGATGCACATCACCGTTCGCATGCCGCGTTCGTCGGGCTCGGAGATGGCCTCCAGACCGATCAGCAGCTCCACCCCGCGTTCCAGCTTCACCCGATGTTCTTCACCCTGCCGCAGCCCGTAGAAGAACTGATTGGCCGACAATTGCGAGGTGTCGCCGTAGGTTTCCCGATGCTCCTCGAATTCCTTTGTCGGACCCGGGAATAACAAGCGGTTCAACGCGGCCTGCCGTTTGGGTCCCGGCACCGCTAGAGCCGCCTCGTCGTCGGCCGTCAGTTGTCCGGTGGGTTTGGCCGGCGCGCGGCCGGCCAACGCCGTGCTGCGCAGCGGCTCGGGCCACCCGCCGGGCGGATCGCCCAGGTCGCCACGCAGAAATCCCAGAACTGAGTCTGGGATGTCGAATCGTGCCGGTTCGGAGGCGAATTCGTCGGCACTAACGCCGGCGCCGACCAAGGCGAGCGCCAGATCACCGACGACCTTCGACGACGGAGTGACCTTGATCAGCCGGCCCAGGACCCGGTCAGCGCCGGCGTATGCCTCTTCGACTTCCTCGAACCGATCCCCCAGACCCAGGGCGATCGCCTGCTGGCGCAGGTTCGACAACTGGCCGCCCGGAATTTCGTGGCGGTAGACCCGGCCAGTCGGCCCGGGAAGGCCGGATTCGAAGGGCGCGTACACTTTTCGCAACGCTTCCCAAAATGGCTCCAGCGCGCACACCGCCGCAAGCGACAAACCGGTGTCGTATTCGGTGTGTGCGGCTGCGGCGACGATCGAGCTCAGCGCGGGCTGGCTGGTGGTTCCCGCCAGCGGCGCAGCGGCCCCGTCGACGGCGTCGGCCCCAGCGTGCCAGGCGGCGACATAGCTGGCCAGCTGGCCACCCGGAGTGTCGTGGGTATGTACGTGCACCGGAAGTTCGAAGCGACTTCGTAAGGCGGAGACCAACTTTACCGCGGCCGGAGCCCGCAACAGCCCCGCCATGTCCTTGATGGCCAGTACGTGGGCACCAGCCGCCACGATGGACTCGGCCAGCCTCAGATAGTAGTCGAGCGTATACAGTCGCTCACCGGGGTCACACAGGTCGCCGGTGTAGCACATCGCGACTTCAGCTATCGCAGAACCGGTTTCGCGAACCGCGTCGATCGCCGGGCGCATCGACTCCAGGTTGTTGAGCGCGTCGAAGATACGGAAAATGTCGATGCCGGTGGCCGTGGCCTCGTCGATGAACGCCGTCGTCACCACCTCCGGATAGGGGGTGTAGCCGACGGTATTGCGGCCCCTCAGCAGCATCTGCAGACAAATGTTGGGCATTGCCTGGCGCAGTGCGGACAGCCGTTCCCAGGGATCTTCCTTGAGAAAACGAAGTGCCACATCGTACGTCGCACCGCCCCAGCACTCCACCGACAACAGCTGCGGCATGGTCCGGGCCAGATAGGGTGCCACCATCATCAGCCCGCTGGTGCGCACCCGCGTGGCCAGCAGTGACTGATGCGCGTCACGGAATGTCGTGTCGGTCAACCGCACTGCCGCCGACTCGCGCAGCCAGCGCGCGAAACCGTCGGGTCCCAACTCGGCCAGCAGTTGCTTGGACCCCGCCGGCGGCGGGGCGTCCAGGTCGACATCGGGCAGTTTGTCCTGGGGGTAGACCTTCGACGGCCTGGTGCCGTGCGGTTTGTTGACCGTGACATCGGCCAGGTAGTTCAGGATCTTAGTGCCCCGGTCGGCCGAGGATCGCGCGGTCAGCAGCTGCGGCCGTTCGTCGATGAACGACGTGCTGATGCGGCCGTCCTGGAAATCGGGGTCGTCCAGAACCGCTTGCAGGAAGGGGATATTCGTAGACACGCCGCGGATCCGGAACTCCGCCATCGCCCGGCGAGCGCGATTCACCGCGGTCGAGAAGTCCCGGCCCCGGCAGGTCAGCTTGACCAGCATGGAATCGAAGTGGGCGCTGATCTCGGCGCCGAGGTTGGTGCTGCCGTCCAGCCGGATGCCCGCACCGCCGGGGGCGCGCAGCGCGCTGATGCGGCCGGTGTCGGGCCGGAACCCGTTGGCCGGGTCCTCGGTGGTGATCCGACACTGCAGAGCGGCGCCGTGCGGTCTGATGGAATCCTGCGCCAGGCCCAGGTCGTCGAGGGTCTCCCCCGCCGCAAGACGCAGCTGGCTAGACACCAGGTCCACATCGGTGATTTCCTCGGTGACGGTGTGTTCCACCTGAATCCGTGGATTCATCTCGATGAACACGTAGTCGCCACCGTGGTCAAGAAGAAACTCGACGGTGCCGGCGCAGCTGTAGCCGATGTGGCGGGCGAAGGCCACCGCGTCGGCGGACATCCGGTCGCGCAACCCGGCGGGCAGGTTGGGCGCCGGCGCGAGTTCGATGACCTTCTGATGGCGGCGCTGCACACTGCAGTCGCGCTCGTACAGGTGAATCACGTTGCCGCGAATGTCCGCCAGGATCTGCACCTCGATGTGGCGGGGGCTCAGCACCGCCTGTTCCAGGTAGACCGTTGGGTCTCCGAATGCCGACTCGGCTTCACGGCTGGCGGCTTCGATGGCTTCCGGCAGTGCGGCGATATCGCCCACCCGGCGCATACCGCGGCCACCACCGCCGGCAACCGCCTTGACGAACAACGGAAACCGCATACCCGCGGCGGCCGACACCAGCTCGTCGACCGAGGCGGACGGCGCCGACGACGTCAGCACCGGCAGCCCCGCGTCCCGGGCGGCAGCGATGGCCCGCGACTTATTTCCAGTCAGCTCAAGCACTTCAGCGCCGGGGCCGACAAAGGTGATGCCCGCCGCCGCACATGCCCTGGCTAACTCGGGGTTCTCTGACAGGAACCCGTAACCGGGGTAGATCGCGTCAGCGCCGGCGCGGCGGGCGGTTTCCACGATCTGGTCCACCGAAAGATACGCACGTACCGGGTGCCCGATTTCGCCGATCTGGTAGGACTCGTCGGCCTTGGACCGATGCAGCGAATTGCGGTCCTCGTAGGCGTAGACGGCCACCGTGCCGATACCGAGTTCGTAAGCGGCGCGAAAGGCCCGGATCGCGATCTCCCCGCGATTGGCCACCAGCACTTTGGAGATCACGGGGCCCCTCTCAGATGAGCGTCGACCAATAGTTCCAGAAGCGGATCATGATCTGCAGGAACACCGCGGTGAACCACAGCGTGGCGATCGACCATCGCCATTGGAAGACCACCCGCAGGACGGCGCTGTCTCGGCTTTCGAGCACCGGGCGAAACGCGGTCGACGCGACCACCACCAGCAGTGTGATGGTGACCACCCAGACCAGCATGCAGTACGGGCACAACGCCCCGATGCGGTACAGGCTTTGAAAGATCAGCCAGTGCACGAACCCGGTGCCGACCAGGACACCCACCGTCAGCCCGATCCAATACCAATGCGGCAGAGGCACTTTCGTTACCGCCAGCACACCGGTAACCACGACCACGGTGAATCCCACGATGCCGGCCACCGGATTGGGCAGCCCCAGTAACGATGCCTGGGGGGTGCCCATCACCGAGCCGCACGACATGATCGGATTGATGTTGCACGACGGCACGTAATCCCGGTCGAGCAGAACCCTGATCTTTTCCACCGTCAGCGTCATCGAGGCGAGCAGGCCGACCGCACCGGCGATCAACACCCACCACGCACTGAGCGTGGGCACCCGCACTTGGGCCGGTGTGTCCAGTGTCGGATCGCCGGATCGTTCGGCGGGTTCGGCTGAGACCATAACGGTCAAGCCGCCGGGGTGGTTGCCGCCGTGTCCATGCCCGGAATGTCGCCGACGATTTCTTTGATCTTGGCCACCAGCGCCTCCGGCGTCGACCATTCGTACTCGGTGCCGTTGATCTTGACCGTAGGCGTCGCGTGGACGTTCGCCGCCGCCGCCAGGCCGCCGACCCAGGAAAGATACTTTCCGCTGTTGATGCATTCCGGCACCTTGCCCACCACGCCGGCCTGACGGGCCAGTTCGATCAGCTTCGCGTTGTCGGGGAAGGTCTTGCCGACTTCGGAGGGCTGGATGCCCGCGCTGAACAACGCGGTGTGAAAGCGGCGGAACGCGTCGGTGGACTCGTCGGCCACGCAATAGGCCGCAGCGGCGGCTCGCGCCGAATAGTTATCGTTGCGCGGGCTGGAAAGAATGGTGACCATCGTGTAATCGGCCGCGATGGCGCCGATGTCGATGAGCCTGGATACCGTTGGGCCGAATCCGCGTTCGAAGTTGCCGCAGGCCGGGCACAGGAAATCCTCGTAGAACGAGATCACGGCCTTGGGGTTGTTGGTTCCGGGCTGGGTGACCAGCTTGCTTGACGTCACCCGGACCGCATCGCCAGACCTGTTGGCGCCGCCTGTTTTGTGATGCGAGGTGACGATGTAGAACACCAGGGCAATGGCAAAGAGCACGACGAGCGCGGTGCCACCGATCTGCACCAGTCGGCCGAATTTGCCGTCGGGCGACTTCAGGTCGATCCGCGGAGGGCGTTTGTTGTTGTCGGCCACGGGTTTGCGATCCTCACTTGGTGAATAGCCTGCGCTGCTGGCGCCTCTAGAGTACCGGCGGCGGCCCGGACACGGGTCAGACCCGGCTCAGGTGCGCCCGCAACGCCGAAATCAGCTCGCTGGTCGCCGCGGCGCTGGCGCCGCCGAGCGGAAACAGATTGAGGAAGCCGTGCGTCAGCGAACCCTCGCAGCGAAAGTCCACCGGGGTCCCCGCGGCCCGCAACGCCGAGGCGTATTGCTCGCCTTCGTCGCGTAGCGGGTCGAAGCCGGCAACGACCATCAGCGTGGGCGGCAGACCTGAGAGCGACTCGGCTCGCAACGGCGACACCCGCGGGTCAGTGGGGTCGAGCCCGGAGCCGCGAAGGTACTGCGCCTGAAACCAGTCGATGTCTCGTCTGGTCAGCAAGAAACCACGGGCGAACAGGCCCAACGAGCGGGTCTGCGCGGTGAAGTCGGTGCGTGGGTAGATCAGCCACTGCAACACGGGCGTGGGGCCTCCGCTGTCTCGGGCCAGCTGACACACGACGGCCGCCAGATTGCCGCCGGCACTGTCGCCGCCGACCGCCACCCGCCCCGGGACGGCGCCCAGTTCGCCGGCGTGCTCGTATGCCCAGCGGAAGGCCGCAAACGCATCCTCGATGCCGGCCGGGGCGTGATGCTCGGGGGCCAGCCGATAATCGATCGACAGCACCGGTATGCCGGCATCGCGGCACGTCAACCGGCACGCCGCGTCGTGGGTGTCCAAGTCGCCGATGACCCAGCCGCCGCCGTGATAAAAGACCAGCAGCGGCGCGGCGCCGCCGCCGGGCGGGCGGTAGTGCCGCGCTCTGATCTCCCCGGCCGGACCGGGCAACGTGATTTCGTCGACCTCGACGTGAATCTGTGGACCGCCGAATCCCAGGAGCGACTCGCGCATGTTGGCGCGGGAGGCGGCCGGGTCGTCGTCGATCACGAGTCCGTCGATGCCGACCGCGCGCAAACCCGACAGCATCAGCTGCAGGGTGGGATCAAGAGTGTTTCCGTCGATGACGACCGAACGGCCCCGAGTGAGAAGCCGCTTGGCCGGGGCCGGAATCCACGGAATGACTTTGACGCCGGCGCCGGTGACGGTGCTTTGGATACGACGCGTCCACCGCATCGGTACGCACGCGGCTTCGGGCTGAAGGTCCGGCGTGCCCGGCAGACTCTTGGTCATGGGTTTCTCCTATGTCAAGCCCGTTATCAAGCCCCAGCCACACGTGCTCACGCTGAACGATGGGCATTCGATACCGTTCGACACCCGTGTCAGACTCGGAGTCTTCCGGATCGGCCGACACCGAGCAGGCGTTAGTGCCGCGTCGCGCGCCGGGTACCGGCATATCGACACCGCCGCGGCCTACCGCTACCAACGGGAGACCGGGCGAGCGGTCGCCGATTCCGGCGTGCCCGCGACCAACTGTACGTGGTGACCACATTGGCGAACTCCGACCAGCACTCCGGCGGCGGCTGAATGTCTTTGACACCGGAGTGCGCGACCCGGGCGGATACCGAGACAGGCGTTGATTAGGTGGCATATTCAACTCGGTAATATCGTGATCCCCAAGTCGGTGAACCTCAAACGGAATGTGAGCAACTTCGACGTGGTCGACTTCGAGCTCAGCGGCTCAGCACAAGGGCCGCAATGCTGTCGATCTCGTCGCTAGTTGACGGAACCCAGCTGGGCCTGATCCGAGAACCTTCAATGTCACAGGCAGGTGAGATGCGTTGACCGGCGAGTCGGGCGCCATGATTCCCTCAATAACCCTTAACGACGAGAACACGATGCCGGTTCTCGGCCTCGGCGTCGCAGAGTTGTCCGAGGATGAAACCGAACGCGCGGTGTCAACGGCGTTAGAGCTTGGCTGCCGGCTCATCGACACTGCTGCGGTATACGGCAACGAGGCCGCCGTGGGCCGTGCGATCGCGGCTTGCGGTATTCCGCGCGCGGAGTTGTTCGTCACCACCAAGCTGGCCACCGCCGACCACGGGTTCTCCAAGGCGCAGGAGGCCTGCACCGCCAGCCTGGAGCGACTCGGCTTGGACTACGTCGACCTGTACCTGATTCACTGGCCCGCGCCGGCGGTGGGTAAGTACGTGGACGCGTTCGGCGGCTTGATCCAGTCCCGCGGCGAAGGCCATGCCCGCTCGATCGGGGTGTCCAACTTCACCGACGAACACCTGTCCAACGTCATCGACCTCACGTTCGTCACACCCGCGGTCAACCAGATCGAGCTGCACCCCCTGCTCAACCAGGCCGAGCTGCGCAAAGCGAACGCGCAGCACAATGTCGTCACCCAGTCCTACACTCCACTGGTTCTCGGCCGGCTGATGGACAACCCGACCGTGACGTCGATTGCCGGTGAATACGGCAAGACGCCCGCACAGGTACTGCTGCGCTGGAACCTGCAACTGGGTAATGCGGTCGTCTTCCGCTCGTCTGAGCCCGAGCACATCGCCGGCAACCTGGACGTATTCGATTTCGAGTTGGCCGCCGAGCATATGGATGCGCTCAACGGGCTCAATGACGGCACCCGCGTTCGCGAGGACCCGCTGACCTACGACGGCGCGTAATTCGTTGCTGCGCCTATTGTGAATCGCCGCGACGCTCCCGCGGCGTGTCGCGTCGCCCAATGCACAGTCGGCGGGCCGCCCAGGCCGGGGTCAGCCGCTCGGGCAGGTGGCCGCGGCGTTGCGCAGTACACCGGCCGACGCCTCATCTACCGGCAACGAGTAGCCGCGCAGCACGGCGATGAACTGTATGGCGTACTGGCAGGCGAAGGCGGCGTTGGGCGGCATCCACTGCGCCGGCGGTGAATCCCCTTTGTCCTGATTTGCTTGTCCCTGCACGGCCAGCAAGTTGGCCGGATCGTTGGCGAACCGCAGCCGCTCCGGAGCCGGCCAGCCGTAGGCGCCCATGTCCCAGGCGTAGGACAGCGGAACGAGGTGATCGATCTGCACCGATTCGCCGACCTTGGCGCCGCGCTGGAAGGCGATGGTGGTGTTGGTGTAGGGGTCGTGCAAGGTGCCGGTTGCCACGGCATTCGGGCACCGCTTGGTCGGCACATACGTCTTGTCGACGAGGTCGCGGTTGAGGATGTCGTCGCGGGTGTCACAGCCGTTGTGCCCACCGGGCGCGTCGTTGTTGTCGTCCCAGGCGTCGCCGAAGGCCGCCCTGCGATAGTCGTAACGGTGGGTGCGCTGCGGCAGCACAGCCACACCCGCGAGCACATCGGCACCGGGTTGCACCGTCGGGACATCGGCCCGCGCGGCGAACTGCTCAGCGTGCCTGGCCGCCGATGAGCCCAGCGTCTGATAGGCGACCACCAGGGCCAGCACCGCAACCGCCGCCAGCATCGCAAGCGTCTTGCGGTTCACGACTTGTCCAGGTATTCGATGCGGTCGGTGTCGGTAAAGCGCGCCGCCAGCAGCGCCAATCCCGGGTGCTTGCCGGCATCCTGATATGCGCGGACACAGAAGTCCCGGGCAGCCTCGATGTACTCGCGGTGCTCGGCCAGCGACAGCAGCCGCAGAGTGATCGCCTTACCGGACTGATTGCGGCCCAGCACGTCTCCTTCCTTGCGCTCCTTGAGGTCGAGGTCGGCCAGGGCGAATCCGTCCATGGTTTTGGCGACCGCGCGCAACCGCTCACCGGCCGGTGATGCCGGCGGCGCCCAGCTGGCCAGCAGACACAGACTCGGATGTGCGCCACGACCGATCCGGCCGCGCAGCTGGTGTAGCTGGCTGATGCCGAACCGGTCGGCGTCCATCACCAGCATCACAGTGGCGTTGGGGACGTCCACCCCCACTTCGATGACGGTGGTGCACACCAGCACATCGATGCGGCCGGCCCGAAAGGCCGCCATCGCGGCGTCCTTCTCGTCGGCGGACAACCGCCCATGCATGAGCCCCAACCGCAGCTTGGCCAGCTCCCGAGAACCCAACCGCGCGTACAGACCCTCGGCTGTCTCTGCGGGCTTGGTGCCGACGGGCTCTTTGTTGGACTCGTCGCTCTCGTCGATGCGGGGCGCCACCACATACGCCTGGCGGCCGGCCGCGACCTCCTCGATGATGCGTTGCCAGGCACGATCGAGCCAGGCGGGTTTGTCCTTGACGAAAATGACGTTGGTGGTGATCGGCTGGCGCCCGCGCGGAAGTTCGCGCAGCGTGGCGGTTTCCAGGTCGCCATAGACCGTGAGTGCGACGGTGCGCGGTATCGGCGTGGCAGTCATCACCAGCAGATGCGGCGTGATTCCGGCGCGCGCCTTGCCGCGCAATTGATCTCGCTGCTCGACACCGAACCGGTGTTGCTCGTCTACCACCACCATGCCCAGGTTGTAGAACTCCACCGCATCCTGCAACAGGGCGTGGGTGCCGACGACGATGCCGACCTCGCCACCGGCAACCGCAGCCCGAACGTCCTTCTTCTGCCCCGCGGTCATCGAGCCGGTCAGCAACGCCACCTGGGTAGCATTATCGGCCCCGCCCAGCTGGCCGCCCATCGCCAGCGGTCCCAGGATATCGCAGATCGACGTAAGATGTTGTGCGGCAAGCACTTCGGTGGGGGCCAGCAGTGCACACTGATAGCCGGCGTCGACCATCTGCAGCATCGCCAGCACCGCGACGATCGTCTTGCCCGAACCGACCTCACCCTGCAGCAAGCGGTTCATCGGGCGCGTCGCCGAGATCTCGTCGAACAGCATCGCGAGCACCTCACGCTGACCTGCGGTCAGGTCGAAAGGCAGCCGGCCGAGCAATTCAGCCGCCAACCCGTCACACCGGGGCGGTGCCGGGGGCCCGGACGCCGACAGCTCACCGTGCCGGCGCGCGACCAGCGCCCACTGCAGGCCGACGGCTTCGTCGAAGGTCAGCCGTTCCCGGGCGCGCCGCCGGTCGGCCTCGTCCTCGGCAAGGTGAATGGCCCGCAACGCCTCGTCTTCGCAGACCAGCCCGTGCTCGGTGCGCACCTCGGGGGGCAGCGGATCATCGACTGGATCCAGGACTTCCAGCACCTGGCGGACACATTTGAAAATGTCCCAGCTCTGCACCTTCGTGCTGGCCGGATAGATCGGGAAGAAGCGACGCTCGAACTCCTCCATAGCCACCTCACCGCTGATCGCCTTGGAGGCGTCGGCGATGCTTTTCAGTGACCTGGTGCCGCGGTTCTTCCCATCCGGCGACTCCAAGACCAGGAACGCCGGGTGTGTGAGCTGCATGACGCCCTTGAAGAACCCGACTTCCCCGGACAGCATCACCTTCGTGTTCTTGGTCAGGTCCTTCTTGATGTAGTCCGCGTTGAAGAACGTGGCGGTTACCTTGTTGCGGCCGGCGCCGAGGGTGATGCGCAGGCATTGGCGCTTCGGTGTCTTCCTCATGGGAAACGTCTCGGTTTCGGTGATGACGTCGACGATCGTGATGTGTTCACCCGCTTCGGGGCGCTCGTCACCGGCGCCGCGCCGGGCGCCGCTTTCGACATAGCTGCGCGGGTAATGACGCAACAGGTCATCGACGGTCCTGATGCCGAACTCCTCCTCGAGCGGCTTTGCCGACGATGCGCCCAGAACGAAGACCAGCCGGTCGCTCAGTGACACCACGGCTACTCGACCCCGATCAGCAGCTCGTCACCGCGATGACCGGTTCGGTAGGTCACCAACTCGGTGCCCGGATGACGGTCGTGCATGTGCCTTTCCAGCAGGTCGCTCAGGACCGCAGCATCCTCGTCGTCGACGGCGGCGCCCACCAGCACCGTCACCAGATCGCCCCCCGAGGCCATCAACAGATCGAGCAGCCCGATCGCCGCGGCAGCGACGTCGCGGGCAACGATCAGCACCTCGTCGCCGGCGATACCCAGCCCGTCGCCCGGCTCACAGGTGCCCGCCCACGTCAACGCCCGCTCGGTGGCCGTACGCACCGACCCGCGCCGGGCAGCCCCGGCGGCCCGGGCCATGGTGTAGCCGTCGTCGACGGCCTGGCTGGCCGGGTCGTGCACGGCCAGTGCCGCCAGCCCCTGGACCATCGACCCGGTAGGGACCGGAACCACGTCAACACCCCATCCCAGGGCCGCGGTACAGCCCGCCACCAGCTCCTCGACGGCGACGTAGCCGTTGGGCAGCACCATCACCTGGGCGGCACCGGTGTCCACCACGGCCCGCACCAACTGATGGGCGCTGATATCGGCTGCCGGCGCCGAACCCGGACTGGAGGCATCCGGGCCGGGGCGCAGCACGCAGGCCCCTTCTCCGGCGAACAGCTCAGCGGCGCCGTCGCCGTCGACGACGGCCAATACGGCGCGTTCGCGTGTCCAGCTGCCCGCCGGCAGCCCGTTGGCGCCGGAGCTCAGCGCCGAGATGACGATCCTGCTCAGCTGCCCGACCGCCAGTCCGGCTTCCACGGCGGCGCCCGCGTCGTCGGTGTGGACGTGCACCGAATAACTGTGCGACGGGGCAGCCGCGATGGCCACCGAATCTCCCAGCTCCGCCAGCCGCTGGCGCAGTGTGTCCGCCGCCGCGGCCGCACAGCCCGTCAACAGGTACATCACCTCGAACTGCGGCGCGGGCCGGGCGACAGGCGCCTCGGCGAGCGGTCCCCGCGGCGCCGGCTCGTAGACCGAGCGAGCCGGTGTGTGCCCGGTCAGCGTCGACCGCAACGCGTCCAGCATGACCACCAGGCCGCGCCCGCCGGCATCCACCACACCCGCATCAGCGAGCACGGCGAGCTGCTCGGGCGTTTTTTCCAGTGCTACCACGGCGGCGTCACCGGCGGCGGTGATGGCCTGGGCCAAGGTTTCGCCAGTGTCGGCGCACTGCTCGACGGCGGCCGCGGCGGCCCGCAGCACCGAGACGATGGTCCCCGGGACTTCCGCACCGCCCATCGAGGCGATGACCAGCTCGACACCGCGCCACAACGCCGCAGCGAGCAGGACGGTATCGATGGCCGGCAATGCGCCGCCGGCTGCCGCACCGGCGGTGACGTCGGCGATGCCGCGCAGAATCTGCGAGACGATCACCCCGGAATTCCCGCGTGCCCCATTGTGTGCGCCGGACGACAGGGCCGCAGCCACCCGGGCCACGCTCGCCGCGCCGCCGCCGTTACCGGCCGCGGCTACCGCATCTACCTCGGCCAGCGCCGCCCGCATGGTGAATAGCATGTTCGCACCGGTGTCAGAATCGGCGACCGGGAACACGTTCAGCCGGTTGATTTCGTCGATGTGGGTGATCAGGTCGCTGACGACGGTGTGCGCCCAATCTCGCAGGGCCGATGCGTCCAGCAGACCACTAGACGTGCCCACCTCACCCACCTCCTCTGCGCGGCTCCCGGTGGGCGCCAGCGTAGCCCGGCGACAGTGTGGACAGTCTGCGGCGGCTGTTCGGCGCGGGCCGCCAAGCCGGGCCCGACAAAGCTGCATCGAGCCTAGCCAGCGGGAGTGACAGTACTGGTCACGGCGCATGGCGTTTTGGCGCTCGCCGACGACCCCGGCTATCCTGGGACGGCCTGGTCCACCCGGGCCGTTCCGCCCGGGTCGTCGGACCCCAGCAACCGACTTGAGGAGTTTGAACAATGGCCGCTGTGTGCGATATCTGCGGGAAAGGCCCCGGCTTCGGCAAGTCGGTGTCCCACTCCCACCGCCGCACCAGCCGCCGGTGGGACCCCAACGTCCAGACCGTGCGCGCCGTCAGCCGTCCTGGGGGCAACAAAAAGCGCGTCAACGTCTGCACCTCCTGCATCAAGGCGGGCAAGGTCAGCCGCGGCTGACCATCGCCATCCAACAAGATCAGCGCCCGGCTGTTCGGCCGCGGCGAGATATGGCTGCATCGCGGTGCGCCCTGACCGCGGGATAACCGTCGGCGCCAGGTGAGGCCGTTTAGGCAACTGCGCCCGTCGATAATCTGTACCAACCCCATGAGCGCCCCGTGAGCGCTGGTACGAAGGTTCGCGTTATCGGTGCGGACCCCGCGGGCGCGGTTTCGGCGCGCGGCGCGGCGCAACGCGCTCAACCCCCGGCCAGGCATGTCGGACCACGTGTCATCCATCATCAAATGGTTGCGCTGCAATGAAACTGACACTTCTGTAGTACCGGCGGCAGTACCCGGCGCACCGGCGACATCACGTCGTACCGCCGTCAATAGCTTGTGTCCATTGATCAATAACCGATCGGTATTGGACATCAAACACGTGTCACCGACATCTTTTTGACGTGTCGGCGATCACATCTCGGGAATGCGCGGCGGCCGACAAGGCACCCGACCGGACCACCAGCACCTTGGCGGTGGCCAACGATGTTGGGCTCGTAGGTGATAAGCCCGCAACGCACCCGTCGCGAGTGAAAGTGCAGGTAGCCGCAACGTCGTGGAGGTTAGGCTGTGATGTCGTGCAAGGCTGAGACTTCGGCTGCCGACGCAGTGACCGATGCCGTGCCGCAGTTGGCCGTTCGAGGTTGGGCATGAGCGCACCGGTGTGGCTGGCTTCGCCGCCGGAGGTGCATTCGGCCTTGCTCAGCGCTGGTCCGGGACCCGCTTCGGCACTTTCGGCCGCCGCGCAATGGACGTCGCTGAGCACCGAATACGCGGCCGTGGCTGATGAACTCGCCGCGGTAATGGGCGTGATGCAAACCGGGGCGTGGCAAGGCCCCAGCGCCGACATCTGTGTGGCGGCCTATGCGCCCTATGTGGCGTGGCTGGTCCAGGCCAGCACCGATGGCGCCGCAACCTCGGCAGCACATCAGGCGGCGGCCGCCGCCTACGTCAGCGCACGCGCAGCGATGCCGACACTGCCGGAACTGGCCGCTAATCATGCCGCCCACACGGTGTTGCTGGCGACGAATTTCTTTGGCATCAATACTATTCCGATCGCCCTCAACGAGGCGGACTATGCGCGGATGTGGATTCAGGCCGCAACCACCATGAGCGTCTACAACGCGGCCTCTGCCGCCGCGTTGGCCTCGGCGCCACGCCTGATGCCGGCACCGGTCATCGTCAAACCCGGTACCGGTACGGCCGCAGCCATCGCCGCCGACGTAGCGCAAGCGGTCAGCTACCAGCCGTTTCCGATATGGCAGATCTTGTGGGACTTGATCAAAGTCGTTGCCACCGAGGTCCTCAGCATACCGGCCTTTATGATCTTCACGCTCATGATGGATTTCTACACACCCATAGTCTTGTTGTTCATCGGATACCTACTCCTGATCGGCAATACGCATTTGGCGCTGGAAGCCCTTCAATATCTAGAGCTCGCGTGGCTCACTGTTGGCATCGAGGCTTTCGCTATTGTGTTTCTGCCCTTCGTTTTCGGCTATGAAGTCGGCAATCTGGTGATCCACTGGATCATGGGCCTGAACCTCGGGATTGCTCCCACTGTGGCGGGTCCGCTGGCGGCGGGGACGGCGCTTTCGGTTTCGGCTGCTGCCGCCGGCGCGAGCGCCAACGCGATGGCGGGTACGGTCGCCGCGCCCGTGGCAGGCGTGGCGGTGAGCGCCGTCGAGCCGTCAGCGGTGTTGCCGAAGACACCGTTGGTGTCGGAAATCATGATCGGTGGCGGTCCGCAGGCGACGACGGCTGATCAGGGTGCCGGCGCGTTGGGATTTGCCGGTACCGGGCTATCGCAGGACGCTGCGCGTGCAGCCGGTTTGACCACAATGAGTAGTGGCGAGCTAGGGGGCGGCCCGCAGGTGCCGATGCTGCCATCTAGTTGGAATTGGCATCCGGTCGGCGCGACCACTATGGGCAATCTCTTGCCGGAGTGAGCGATTCACCCACCGTCGGCTGCCGAAACGACGGCCGGGTTCGGCGGCGCACACCCCCCGGGTGTCCGGCGCGATCAGGGCAGCTGCCAATCGATCGGCTCGGCACCCATCCCCGAAAGCAGCTCGTTGGCACGGCTGAACGGCCGCGAGCCGAAGAACCCTCGCGACGCCGACAGCGGCGACGGATGCGGTGATTCGATGGCGACACATTTCCCCGCGGCCAGCATCGGTTTCAGCGTCGACGCGTCACGCCCCCACAGAATGGCCACCAGGGGCTGCGACCGCGCGACGAGCGCGCGAATCGCACACTCGGTCACCACTTCCCAGCCCTTGCCCCGATGCGACGCCGGGTTGCTCGGTCGCACGGTGAGCACTCTGTTCAACAACATCACGCCGCGCTGCGCCCAGGGCGTCAGATCACCGCACGAGGGTCGCGGATAGCCCAGGTCAGCCGTGTATTCCTGGAAGATGTTGTCCAGGCTGCGCGGCAGCGGACGCACCTCGGGTGCGACCGAAAAACTCAGCCCCACCGCATGTCCGGGTGTCGGGTACGGGTCCTGCCCGACGATGAGCACCCGCACCTGGTCGAAAGGAAACGTGAAGGCGCGCAACACATTCGGCCCTGCCGGCAGGTACCTGCGGCCGGCCGCGATCTCCGCGCGCAGAAACTGCCCCATCTGGGCGACCTGGTCGGCCACCGGATGCAACGCGGCCGCCCAGCCCTGCTCGACCAGGTCGCTCAGCGGACGCGCGGTCACTGCAGGCCTTGCGCCAGCAGCACCACCGTATCGGCGCCCGCCAGACGGTCTTTCGAAATTTCTTGGTATTCAGGCGATTGCGCCCAGCCATGGAATGCGGCCTCGTCGGGAAACGACATCAGCACCACTTTCTGATGGTCCCACTGCCCCTCGATCACCTGCGGTGACTCGTCGGCGGCCAGCAACGTTCCCGGATGACGGCGAAATACTTCCATGAACCTGGCCTGATACCGGCTATATGCTGCCCGATCGGTGAAATTCAGCTGCGCGATCGCGTAGACGGTCACCGCGTCACCCTACTCAATTGCGTGGTCAATCGAACGACTGCCAGCCTGCGTATCCGCCCCATTCGGTGCCGTCGATCAGAACCCGCGCCGGGCCGTCGACCACTCGTCCGATGACCCGCCACCCGCGGGGCACCGCAGCGGCGAAACACGCCACCAGGGCGTGGTCTTCGCCACCGCCGAGCACCCAGCGCCACGGATCGGCGTCCACGGCGGCGGCGGCCGCGGTCAGCGCGGCGTGGTCGTGAGCCAGCGCCGCGGTCGACACCTCGATACCGGCTGCGGAAGCCTGTGCGACATGGCGCAGGTCGGCGACCAGACCGTCGGAGATGTCGATCATGGCCTGTGCCCCCGCGGCGGCGGCCGCCACCCCCTGCCGGTACGGCGGCTCGGGCACCAGATGGCGGCGCCGCAACTCGTCGAAACCGTCAATTCCGTTGTGCCACAAGTCATAACCGGCCGCCGAGCGGCCCAGTTCACCGGCCACCGCCACGATCGAACCGGGTGTTGCGCCGGAACGCCGCACCGCGGTGCGGCCCTCGAGGTCACCTAGAACCGTCACCGACACCACCCATTGCGGGCAACTGACCAGATCGCCGCCGACGATGCCGGCGCCGATCCGGCCCGCCTCGTCCCACATCCCGTCGACCAGCGCGCTCACCTGGGCCGCCGGTGTGTCGGTGGGCGCCCCGAAGCTCACCACGAACGCGGTACAGCGCGCACCCATCGCCGCGATGTCGGCGGCGTTTTGAGCGATCGCCTTGCGGCCGACGTCACGCGGTGTCGACCAGTCCAGCCGAAAGTGCCGATCCTGCACCAGCATGTCGGTCGATATCACGACGCGGCCGTCGTCGGCGGCGACGACGGCGGCATCGTCGCCCGGCCCGAGTTCGACGACAGGAGGCTGGCGACGTCCGGCCACCAGCCGGTCGATCAGGGCGAACTCCCCGAGCTGTCGCAGTGTAGGCCCCTGCCCCGATGCTTCCCCAGATGAGTCGTCGTGCACGCCACCTCCTGCGGAACGTCTCGCCCGGGCCCCTGCCCGCCCGGGTGGACCGCGTTAGTGTATGAGCTCTGGTAACCCGAGCATCCGGGCGGGAGGCCAGCGGCCCGGGGGACCGCCGGGCAGTCAAGGCGAGTCGGAGGTGGCCGGCCAGGTGACGGGCGACGCCCTTCCCAACCCCGAAGCCGACGCTGACGGTCCGCCCCGAATCCTGATCATTGCCGCCGTGGTACTGGCCGTGGCGGCGATCGCGGTGATCCTAGTTATCGCCGCGACCCGCCACACCTCGCAGCAACCGGTCACCGTGGCGGCGGTGCCGGCCCCGCAGGCCGGCAGTCCGGCCTGCGGGGCTCTGACGGCCGCGCTGCCGCAGCGCCTGGGCGATTTCCGACGAGTGAGCATCGCGCTACCGGCCCCGCAAGGCGCGAGCGCCTGGAGCTCCGGACCCACCGGCGAGCCAGTCATCCTGCGCTGCGGCCTCGACCGTCCGGCCGACTTCGTCGTGGGCGCACCGATCCAGATCGTCGACCAGGTGCAGTGGTTCCGGGCCACCGACGAACCCCAGACCGGCCGCGACGCCGGCAGGTCGACTTGGTACACGGTCGACCGTCCGGTGTATCTCGCCCTGACATTGCCGACCGGGTCGGGGCCGACCCCGATTCAGGAGTTATCCGAGGTCATCGACCGCACCATGGCGGCCGTGCCCATCGACCCGGCGCCAGCCGGTTAGCGCCCTTCAGCGCAGGCCCACGCCCCGGGCCAGCGCCGTGTCCACCATGGTCGCCAGCAGTGTGGGATAGTCGACGCCGCTGGCCGCCCACATCCTGGGATACATCGAGATCGTGGTGAACCCCGGCATCGTGTTGATCTCGTT
This sequence comes from Mycobacterium attenuatum, assembly GCF_900566085.1. GTDB lineage: Bacteria > Actinomycetota > Actinomycetes > Mycobacteriales > Mycobacteriaceae > Mycobacterium > Mycobacterium attenuatum. The sequence continues at coordinate 35,897 of NZ_UPHT01000049.1, read as the reverse complement.
GATCACCGGACCCTCCTCGGTGAGGAAGAAGTCCACCCGGGCCAGGCCCTGGCAGTCGATGGCGTGAAACGCCCGGATCGCCAGGTCCCGCACCGCATCGGCGACGTCGTCGTCGACCTTGGCCGGCACGTCCAGCTCCGCCGCGTCGTCGAGATACTTGGTCGCAAAGTCGTAAAAGGCGTCCTCGCGTCCGCGCACTCCGGCCACCCGGATCTCCCCCAGCGTGCTGGCCCGGACCGTGCCGTCGGGGAATTCGAGCACCCCGCATTCGAGCTCGCGGCCGTTGACGGCAGCCTCGACGATCACCTTCGGATCGTGGCGGCGCGCCTGCGCGATCGCGGCGGGCAACTCGGCCCAGCTCGACACCCGGCTGACGCCGATCGACGAGCCGCCGCGCGCGGGTTTGACGTACACCGGCAATCCCAGCCGCTCGCATTCGTCGAGGCTCAATGCCGGCCGCGACGGGCGCAGCACCATGTGCGGCCCGATCGGAAGCCCGTCAGCGGTCAGCAGCTTCTTGGTGAATTCCTTGTCCATGCCCGCGGCACTGGCCAGCACACCGGCCCCGACGTACGGCACGCCGGCAAGTTCGAGCAGCCCCTGGATGGTGCCGTCCTCCCCGTAGGGGCCGTGCAGCACCGGGAACACCACGTCGACGGAGGCCAGCACCTCGCCGGCGCCCGGAGGCAGCGAAAGCAGCCGGCCGCCCCATTGCGGGTCGGCGGGCAACGCCAGCAAGGTGCCAGATTGGGAGCTCACCCGAGGCAGTTGCCGGTTGGTGATGGCCAGGGCATCGGGGTTGCCGTCGGTGAGCACCCACGAGCCCTGCGGAGTGATGCCGATCGCGATCACCTCGAACCGTTGCGGGTCCAGGTTGCGCAGGATGCTGCCCGCCGACACGCACGAGATGGCGTGCTCGTTGCTGCGGCCGCCGAACACGACGGCAACCCGGGCACGCCGGCAGCTGGCACTCACAACCTTCAGAGGCTACCGGGTGCAGCGCGACCAGGCCCCGCTGCCGCCGCAAGCTGGGACTCGAGCAGCCGACCCTACAGCCATCGGGACCGTGCGCCGCGCTACTCGGGCTTGGTGCTGCGACCCAGCAACAGAGCTATCGCCTCGTTCACCGACAACCCCTTGTGGCAGACCCGGTGCACGGCGTCGGTCAACGGCATTTCGACGTCGTAACTGGACGCCAGCGCGAGCACCGCCTCACACGACGTGACTCCCTCGACGACATGGCCTTCCCCGTGCTGCATCGCCGACTGCAGCGTCTCACCCCGCCCCAGCCGCTCGCCGAACGAGCGGTTGCGGGAATGCGGCGAGGTACAGGTGGCCACCAGGTCCCCCACGCCGGCAAGCCCGGCCAGCGTCGCGCCTTTGGCGCCCAGCGCGATTCCCAGCCGCATGATTTCGGCCAGCCCCCGGGTAATGATGGCCGCCGCGGTGTTTTCACCCAACCCGACACCGACGGCCATCCCACACGCCAGCGCGATGACGTTCTTGCAGGCGCCACCGATCTCGGTGCCGATGACATCGCTGTTGGTGTACGGGCGAAAGTAGCCGCTGTTGAGCGCACGCTGCAGAGCAACCGCCCGGCCGGAGTCGCTGCATGCGACGACAGTGGCTGCGGGCTGGCACTCGGCGATCTCGCTGGCCAGGTTGGGCCCGGAGATCACTGCGACGTGCGCCGGGTCCACTCCGGTCACCGAGGTGATCACCTGGCTCATCCGCATCAACGTGCCCAGTTCGATGCCCTTGGCCAAACTGACCAGGGTCGCGTCCTCGGTCAACAAGCCGGCCCACCGCTCGAGGTTGGTGCGCAGCGTCTGGGCCGGAACGCCCAGCAGTACCGTGGTTACGCCGCGCAGCGCCTCCTCTGCATCGGGGGTGGCGCGGACGTCGGCCGGCAGTAACGTGCCGGGCAGATAGTCGGGGTTGTATCGGGTGGTGTTGATCTGCTCGGCGACGTCGGCGCGCCGGGTCCACAGGGTGACCTGGCCGCCCGCGTCGGCCAGCACCTTGGCCAGCGCGGTGCCCCACGCACCGGCCCCCATCACGGCGACGGTTCCCGTGCCGGCCATCCGCACACCCCCTGTTGGTCCGTTATGGCAGCTGCAGCCGCTACACAGTAGACCCGCCTGCCGGTCACCGCCATGTCCAGCCCGACGCTCACCGATCATCCGGAAACCGGCGCTGGCAGGATGACCTTCATGAGCGGCACACGAGCCGACGAGAACGGTGATGTCGGCTTGATCATCGCCGTCAAAAGGTTGGCGGCCGCCAAGACCCGGTTGGCGCCGGTGTTCTCGGCGCGCACGCGCGAAAGTGTGGTACTGGCCATGCTCGTCGACACGCTGACCGCGGCAGCCCGCGTACGCGCGTTGCATTCGATCACCGTCATCACGCCCGACGAGGCCGCCGCGGCTGCGGCAGCCGAGCTCGGCGCCGAGGTAGTGGCCGACCCGACGCCGCAAGGCGACGCCGACCCGCTCAACAACGCGATCAGCGCCGCCGAACGCACAATGACCGGTTCGTTAGCGAATCTCGTTGTGCTGCAAGGCGATTTGCCCGCGCTGCAGCCGCAGGAGCTCGCCGAGGCGATCTCGGCGGCACGCCACCACCAGCGCAGCTTCGTCTCCGATCGGCGCGGCACGGGAACGGCCGCGCTGTGCGCCTTCGGCGCCGCGCTCGACCCGCAATTCGGGCCGGATTCCTCCGCGCGGCACCGCCGTTCGGGTGCCGTCGAGCTCACCGGCGCCTGGCCCGGTCTGCGCTGCGATGTCGACACACCGGCGGACCTAGCGGCCGCCCGCCGGCTAGGCGTCGGGCCGGCGACCGCGCGTGCCATCGGTCACCGATAACCGGTGTCGCAGGGCGGCCCGAAGGTGAACGGCGCACCAACGCCAGATTGATGTCGGCCCTGTGCTGGCAACCTCACAGGGTGATAAGCAATGATCGCTGGGTGACCGAAACCGAAACCAGTCCAGTCACAGAGGCGCGGCCGGACGAGAATGCATGGCATCCCGGCGACTCGGCACTGACGGCACCGCCGGCTGCCACGCCCGCGGCGATCACCGATCAGCTGCCCGAAGACCGCTATCTCAACCGCGAGCTGAGCTGGCTGGATTTCAACGCACGCGTGCTGGCCCTTGCCGCCGACAACTCCATGCCGTTGCTCGAGCGCGCCAAGTTTCTGGCCATCTTTGCGTCCAACCTCGACGAGTTCTACATGGTTCGGGTAGCCGGTCTCAAACGCCGCGACGAAATGGGGTTGTCGGTGCGTTCCGCCGACGGTCTGACGCCGCGGGAGCAGCTGGGGCGGATCGGCGAGCAGACCCAGCAGATCGCCAGTCGGCACGCGCGGGTGTTCCTCGATTCGGTGCTGCCGGCGCTGGGCGAAGAGGGGATCTACATCATCACCTGGGCCGATCTGAATGAGACTGAGCGCGAGCAATTGTCGACCTACTTCAACGAACAGGTCTTTCCGGTGCTGACCCCGTTGGCCGTGGATCCCGCGCACCCGTTTCCGTTCGTCAGCGGTCTGAGCCTGAACTTGGCAGTCACCGTGCGCCAGCCCGACGACGGCGGTCAGCATTTCGCGCGGGTCAAGGTGCCCGACAACGTCGACCGCTTCGTCGAACTGGTCGGCCACAGCGATGCCGACGGGACCGAAGGGCAAACCGTCCACCGTTTCCTGCCGGTGGAAGAGCTCATCGCCGCCTTCCTGCCGGTGCTGTTTCCGGGAATGGAAATCGTTGAGCATCACGCGTTCCGCATCACCCGCAACGCCGACTTCGAAGTCGAAGAGGACCGTGACGAAGATCTGCTGCAGGCGCTCGAACGCGAACTGGCCCGGCGCCGGTTCGGATCGCCGGTTCGGCTCGAAGTTGCCGACGACATGACCGAAGGCATGCTGGAGCTGCTGCTGCGCGAACTCGATGTCCATCCCGGTGACGTCATTGAGGTGCCGGGGCTGCTGGACCTGTCGTCGTTGTGGCAGATCTACGGTCTGGACCGGCCGGCGCTCAAAGACCGGACATTCGTGCCGGCCACCCATCCGGCCTTCGCCGAACGGGAGACACCCAAGAGCATCTTTGCGACGCTGCGCGAGGGCGACGTGCTGGTGCACCATCCCTATGATTCGTTCTCCACCAGCGTGCAGCGGTTCATCGAGCAGGCCGCCGCCGACCCCGACGTGCTGGCGATCAAGCAGACCTTGTACCGCACCTCCGGGGATTCGCCGATCGTTCGGGCCTTGATCGACGCGGCCGAAGCGGGCAAGCAAGTGGTCGCACTGGTGGAGATCAAAGCCCGCTTCGACGAGCAGGCCAATATCCGGTGGGCCCGACAACTCGAGCAGGCGGGCGTGCACGTGGCCTACGGCATCGTCGGCCTCAAGACCCACTGCAAGACCGCGCTGGTCGTTCGCCGCGAAGGCCCGTTGATCCGGCGGTATTGCCATGTGGGGACCGGCAATTACAACAGCAAGACCGCCCGGCTGTACGAGGACGTCGGCCTGCTCACGGCTGCGCCCGATATCGGAGCCGACCTGACCGATTTGTTCAATTCGCTGACCGGTTACTCACGCAAGGTCTCCTATCGCAACCTGTTGGTAGCTCCGCACGGAATTCGCAGCGGCATCATCGAGCGCGTCGAGCGGGAGGTGGCCGCGCACCGGGAGAACGGCAACGGGCGAATCCGGCTCAAGATGAACGCCCTTGTCGACGAACAGGTCATCGACGCCCTCTACCGCGCATCGCGGGCGGGCGTGCCCACCGAGGTGGTGGTGCGTGGCATCTGCGCGTTACGCCCCGGCGCGGAAGGGTTCTCGGAAAGCATCACCGTGCGTTCCATTCTCGGCCGCTTCCTGGAACACTCGCGGATCCTGCATTTCCGTGCCATCGACGAGTTCTGGATCGGCAGCGCCGACATGATGCACCGCAATCTCGACCGGCGCGTCGAGGTGATGGCTCAGGTCAAGGACCCGAGGCTGACCGCGCAGCTGGACGATCTGTTCGAGTCCGCGCTGGACCCGTCGACCCGCTGTTGGGAACTGGGCCCGGACGGGCAATGGACGGCGGCGCCCCAGGACGGACACAGTGTGCGCGACCACCAGGTATCGCGGATGGAGCGGCACCGCAGTCCCTGACGCCGGGTCGCGACTCCCGCTGATTTGTGCCCACCCACGACCGCGCGCGGCCCAGGCCGAATTGACCTGCAGGAGTTAACGTGTCGATGCCAAGCACGTCCGACCGCCGCCGTTCGGAGGGCCGGATCGTGTATGCCGCCGGCGCGGTGTTGTGGCGTCCGGGAAACGCCAAGGGAGCGGTCGAGATTGCGGTGATTCACCGCCCCCGTTACGACGATTGGTCACTACCCAAGGGCAAGGTGGACCCCGGGGAAACGACCGCGGTGGCGGCAGTGCGCGAGGTGTTCGAGGAGACCGGTCAGCAGGCGCACCTTGGCCGGCGTCTGATCATGACAAGCTACCCGATCGACCAAGGTGTCAAGAAGGTGTACTACTGGGCTGCGCGCCGCGTCGGCGGGGAATTCGTTCCCGGTAGCGAAGTCGACGACCTGGTCTGGCTGCCGATCGCCGACGCGATGCGACGACTCGACTATGCGCAAGATCGAAAGGTCTTGCGCCGGTTCGCCAAACAGCCGGCCGACACCAAGACGGTGCTGGTGGTCCGCCATGGCACCGCCGGCAGCAAGTCACGCTTCTCCGGCGACGACACCCGGCGACCGCTGGACAAGAAGGGACGGGCGCAGGCCGAGGCGCTCGTCGGACAGCTACTGGCCTTCGGCGTCACCACCGTGTACGCCGCCGACAGGTTGCGCTGTCATCAGACGGTACAGCCGCTCGCCGAAGAACTGGGCGTGATCATCCACAACGAACACACCCTCACCGAGGAGGCCTACGCCAAGAACGCCAAACGGGGCCGGCATCGGGTGCTGCGGATCGCCGCGCAGCCGGGCACGCCGGTGATCTGCACACAGGGCAAGGTAATTCCGGATCTCATCGCCTGGTGGTGCCAACGTGACGGCGTGCGCCCGGACAAGTCCCGCAACCACAAGGGCAGTACCTGGGTGCTGTCGATGTCCGGCGGGCGGCTGATCGCAGCCGACCACATCGGCGGCGCGCTGGCCGCCAACGTGCGGGCCTAACGCACAGATACCCTTTGGGCGGCATCGGTGCCACCCAAAGGGTATCCGCGGTGTACTGACTTACTTGCGACCGCGCCTGGTGCTCGTCGCCTTCTTGGCCGGTGCCTTGGTGGCGGGCCGCTTTGCCGCGGCCTTCTTCGCCGGCGCCTTGGTGGCAGCCTTGCGCACTGGCGCCTTGGCGGCGGTCTTCTTTGCCGTCGCCTTGGTTGCCTTGGCGGGCGCCTTGGTTGCCTTGGTCGCGGCCTTCTTCGCCGGCGCCTTGGCCGCCGTCTTGGCGGGTGCCTTGGTCGCGGCTTTCTTGGCGGGTGCCTTGGTCGCGGCCTTCTTGGCGGGCGCCTTGGTCGCAGTCTTGCGGGCAGGCGCTTTCTTCGCGGCCTTCTTGGCGGCACTGGTTCCCACGCCACGCTTCACGGCGGGGCCTTCCGACGGGAGCTTTTGTGCGCCAGCCACAACCGCTTTGAATTGCGCGCCGGGCCGGAACGCCGGGACTGAAGTCGGCTTCACCTTGACCGTTTCGCCGGTGCGGGGATTGCGAGCCACGCGGGCCGCGCGGCGACGCTGTTCGAACACACCGAATCCGGTAATGGTGACGCTGTCGCCCTTGTGCACGGCACGCACAATGGTGTCGACGACATTCTCGACGGCGGCGGTCGCCTGCCGACGGTCCGAGCCCAATTTCTGTGTGAGCACGTCAATGAGCTCTGCTTTGTTCATCCAACCCTCCGAAGCTAGCGGTCCTCGTTAATGGAACCGACTAGTGGACACGGTAAACCCTCACCCGGCAAATTGCCAAGAGCCACGCGCAATTTCGGAGCCCGGGAACGACAATTTTCGCAATCCGATTGCCGCCCTTGACCGGTGGCGTCGCCTCGAAATGTACCCGGCTTGCAAGCCCTACAGTAGCTCGCGGGAGCCGAAATTCCGCCTCGATCGACCGTTCACAAGACCGGCAGAGTGCGCGGTTTCCAGGTCGGGTAGGCCGCTTCATAAGACTCGATTTCGTCGAGTTTTCGCAGCGTAAGGGCTATATCATCAAGGCCTTCAAGGAGTCGCCATGCGGTGTGATCGTCAATCTTGAACGGCAACACCACTGTTCCGGCCGCGATATTTCGATCTTGAAGATTGACAGTGATTTCCAACCCCGGACTCTGCTCGATGAGCTTCCAAAGCAGTTCGACGCCGTCTTGGTCGACTTCGGCCGCCAGCAGCCCCGCCTTGCCGGCGTTGCCGCGAAAAATGTCACCGAATCGAGACGAGATAACCACCCGGAATCCGTAGTCCATCAGTGCCCAGACCGCATGCTCACGCGAAGATCCGGTGCCGAAGTCCGGGCCGGCGACCAACACCGACCCCCGATCAAAGGGACTGAGGTTCAGCACGAACGACGGATCCGAGCGCCAACTCGCGAACAGGCCGTCCTCGAAACCGGTTCGGGTGACGCGCTTCAGAAAGACCGCCGGGATGATCTGGTCGGTATCGACATTGGACCGTCGCAAGGGCACACCGATGCCGGTGTGAGTATGAAAGGCTTCCATTCGCTCTTCCTCTAACTGGTTGAGTAACTGGTTGAGTTCAATTCAAATCGGCCGGCGCGGAGAGGGTGCCGCGAACCGCGGTGGCGGCGGCAACAGCCGGTGAAACCAGATGCGTACGACCGCCCTTGCCCTGTCGCCCTTCGAAGTTGCGGTTGGAAGTAGCGGCGCAGCGCTCCCCCGGGGCGAGCTGATCGGGATTCATGCCCAGACACATCGAGCATCCCGCCTGCCGCCATTCGGCGCCTGCGGCGGTAAAGATCTCACCGAGGCCTTCCGCCTCGGCCTGCGCACGAACCCGCATGGATCCCGGAACAATGAGCATCCGCACGCCCGGCGCCACCTTGCGGCCGCGCAAGACACCGGCCACCACCCGCAGGTCTTCGATGCGGCCGTTGGTGCACGACCCGACGAACACGGCGTCGACGGCGATGTCGCGCATTGCCGTTCCGGGCCGAAGGTCCATATAGGCCAACGCTTTCTCGGCAGCCTGGCGCGCGGCATCATCGGTCATCAGCTCCGGATCAGGCACCGCACCCGCCAGCGGCACTCCTTGTCCGGGATTGGTTCCCCAGGTGACAAAGGGGCTCAACGAGGTGGCGTCGAGGTGCACCTCGGTGTCGAAGACGGCGCCGGGGTCCGTCCGCAACTGTTGCCAATAGGCGACAGCGGCGTCCCACTGGTCGCCGGTGGGCGCGTGCGGACGACCGCGCAGGAACTCGTATGTGGCGTCGTCCGGAGCCACCATGCCGGCTCGCGCGCCGGCTTCGATGCTCATGTTGCAGATCGTCATGCGGGCTTCCATGGACAGCGATTCGATGGCGGCGCCCCGATATTCGATGACATGACCCTGTCCGCCACCGGTGCCGATCTTGGCGATCAGCGCCAGAATGATGTCCTTGGCCGATACGCCCGGCGGCAGTTGCCCTTCGACATTGACCGCCATGGTCTTGAAGGGCCGCAGCGGCAGTGTCTGAGTGGCCAGCACATGCTCGACCTCCGAGGTGCCGATGCCCATTGCCAATGCGCCGAACGCGCCGTGCGTCGAGGTATGACTGTCGCCGCAGACGATAGTCATACCCGGTTGGGTGAGGCCCAATTGCGGTCCGACGACGTGCACGATGCCCTGCTCGATGTCGCCCATCGGGTGTAGCCGAATACCGAATTCGGCGCAGTTGCGCCGCAACGTCTCCACCTGGGTGCGCGACACCGGGTCGGCGATCGGCTTGTCGATGTCGAGGGTGGGCACGTTGTGGTCCTCGGTGGCAATGGTCAGGCCGGGGCGCCGCACTCGGCGACCGGCCAGTCGTAGGCCGTCGAAAGCCTGCGGGCTGGTGACCTCATGCACCAGGTGTAGATCGATGTAGATCAAGTCGGGCCCGCCTCGCTCAGAGGCGTCACCGGACACCACAACGTGGTCGTCCCAGACCTTCTCCGCCAAGGTGCGTGGCCTGCCAGTCTCGATTGTCATCTCCACTTGCCTCGATTCACTCAATAGCGGCGCACCGGCACACCATGGTTGGTTCTCAGAATATGAGACGCTAGTATCTAGATGTGAGACAGCATAGCGGCATCGGCGTGCTCGACAAAGCCGTAGGCCTGTTGCATGTGATCGCGGAATCTCCGTGCGGACTGGCCGAACTCTGTGACCGAACCGGCCTGCCGAGGGCCACCGCTTACCGGCTGGCGGCCGCTCTCGAGGTGCATCGCCTGCTGGGGCGCGACGAGGAAGGCCGGTGGCGTCTTGGTCCCGCGGTGTCCGAACTCGCGGCCCAGGTCGACGATTCGCTGCTGGCCGCCAGCGCAACGGTGCTGCCCAAATTGCGCGAGACCACCGGCGAGAGCGTGCAGCTATATCGTCGCGAGGGCACCACGCGGGTCTGTGTGGCCGCGCTGGAACCGGCTGCGGGACTCCGAGATACGGTTCCGGTCGGAGCCAGATTGCCGATGACGGCCGGGTCGGGAGCCAAAGTGCTGCTAGCCCATAGCGACGGCGCGATCCAACAAGCGGTGCTGCCGCAGGCGGGATTCGGCGAACGGGTGCTGGCCGAAGTCCGCCGGCGCGGTTGGGCGCAAAGCGTGGCCGAGCGTGAACCCGGGGTGGCCAGCGTGTCGGCACCGGTTCGCGACCGCCGCGGTGTCGTGGTCGCCGCCATATCGGTGTCCGGCCCCGTCGACCGGATGGGGCGGCGCCCGGGCGCGCGTTGGGCCGCCGACCTGTTGGCCGCGGCCGAGGAGATCACCCGCCGCCTGTAACGGCCTTACCTTCCCGGGTACCCCGGGCGTTCGGGCCGGCCTACTGACGCCGCCGCGTCGGCGTCACGACCACCTGACACACTGACGCCATGGGAACCAACCAGCGCGCGCAGATCGTCATGACCGAGGCGGAAATCGCCGACTTCGTCAACAAGAGCCGCACCGGCACGCTGGCCACCATCGGGCCGGACGGCCAGCCGCACTTGACGGCGATGTGGTACGCGGTGGTCGACGACGAAATCTGGCTCGAGACCAAGGCCAAGTCGCAGAAGGCGGTCAACGTCCGGCGGGATCCCCGGGTGAGCTTCCTGATCGAGGACGGCAACACCTACGACACGCTGCGTGGGGTGTCTTTCGAAGGCGTCGCGGAAATCGTCGACGATCCCGACGCCCTGCACCGGGTCGGAGTCAGCGTGTGGGAGCGCTATACCGGCCCCTACAGCGACGAGCTGAAGCCCATGGTCGACCAGATGATGAACAAGCGCGTCGGTGTCCGCATCGTCAGCCACCGCGCCCGCTCGTGGGACCACCGAAAGTTGGGGCTGCCGCCCATGCCGGTGGGCGGTTCAACCGCGCCGGCCGTGTTGGGGACCGGTCACTGATCTTGTAGCCCCGATGGGATTCGAACCCACGCTACCGCCGTGAGAGGGCGGCGTCCTAGGCCGCTAGACGACGGGGCCAGAACCGATCCGAGCTGTCAGCATAGCTCACCGCGGTAAGCCCACCTAATCACTCGCAATCCGCTTCGCATCGGTGGGACTGTGCTGGGGTACCAGGACTCGAACCTAGAATGGCTGAACCAGAATCAGCTGTGTTGCCAATTACACCATACCCCATCGGTCACCTAAAACTGCTGGTCAGAGCGGTTTTTGCAAACCATTGCCGGGTCCGCGTCGGACCGCCGCTGCCAGCCGTTGTCGGCCGACGTGCAGACTACCAAAAACTAGCCCGGCCATCCGCACGCCCGGGTTCTATTCTGCGCCATGCCACTACTTGGTGACCGAATCGCGAGCTGAAGTCAGCCGCGCCAGGCTGCGGTCACGGCCGAGCAGCTCCAGTGACTCGAAGAGCGGCGGGCTGACCGTGGTCCCGGTGGCGGCCACTCGGATCGGCCCGAAAGCCTTGCGGGGTTTGAGCTCCAGGCCTTCGATCAGCGCAGCCTTGAGCGCCTCCTCGATGTGGGCGGCGGTCCAGCCGGACACGCCCTCGAGCGCGACCACAGCCGCGGCCAACACCGGGGCCGCGTCGGGACCCAGTTCCTTGGCGGCGGCCTTGGGGTCGACGGCGTAGTGGTCATCATTGAGGAACTTCAGCAGATCCCACGCATCGCCGAGTACCACGATTCGGGTTTGCACCAACTCCGCGGCAGTGGCGAAGGCCGCGTCGTCCAACCCGATGCGATGGCCGTGTGCGTCCAGGTAATCACGGAGCCGGCGGGCGAAGTCTTCGGCATCGAGCATCCGGATGTGCTCGGCGTTGAGGGCGTCGGCTTTCTTCTGGTCGAACCGCGCCGGATTCGAGTTCACGTCGGCTACGTCGAACGCCGCCACCATCTGGTCGAGGCTGAACACATCGCGGTCGTCGGCGATCGACCAGCCCAGCAGCGCGAGATAATTCAGCAGCCCTTCGGGAATGAAGCCGCGGTCGCGGTGCGCGAACAGGTTCGACTGCGGGTCGCGCTTGGAGAGCTTCTTGGTCCCTTCCCCCAATACCGTTGGCAGATGGGCGAATTCCGGAATACGCTCGGCCACTCCGATCCGGATCAGAGATTGATACAGCGCGAGCTGGCGTGGCGTCGACGGCAGCAGGTCCTCCCCGCGCAGCACGTGGGTGATCTTCATCAACGCGTCGTCGCAGGGGTTGACCAGCGTGTACAGCGGATCACCGGTAGCGCGGGTCAACGCAAAGTCTGGCACCGAGCCGGCCGCGAATGTGGTGGGGCCGCGGACCAAGTCGTTCCAGCTGAGATCGGTGCCGGGCATCCGCAGCCGCACCACCGGCTGGCGGCCTTCCGCCAGGTACGCCGCGCGCTGGGAGTCGGTGAGGTGCCGGTCGAAATTGTCGTAGCCCAACTTGGGGTTGCGTCCGGCCGCGATATGTCGCGCCTCGACCTCTTCGGGCGTCGAAAAGGCGTAGTAGGCCTCGTCTGCCGCGAGCAGTCGGGCGATGACATCCCGGTAGATCTCGCTGCGCCGCGACTGCCGGTACGGTCCGTAGGGTCCGTCGACCTCGGGCCCCTCGTCCCAGTTCAGGCCGAGCCAGCGCAATGCGTCGAGCAACGCCACATAGCTTTCCTCGCTGTCACGCTGGGCGTCGGTGTCTTCGATGCGGAACACGAAGGTGCCGCCGGTATGCCGGGCATAGGCCCAGTTGAACAACGCGGTGCGGACCATGCCGACGTGGGGAATACCGGTGGGCGACGGGCAGAATCGAACCCGAACGCGGGTAGCTTCTTCTTCAGGAGCGGCTGCTGTCACGACTTTCCTTTGCGCACTACGGGATTGGTGAGGGTACCGATTCCCTCTACGGTGATGGCGACGGTGTCACCGTCGTCGATGGGACCGACGCCGGCCGGTGTTCCGGTGAGAACGAGGTCCCCGGGCAGCAACGTCATGACCGCCGAGATCCATTCCACGATCGCGCCGATGTCGTGGATCATCTGTGAGGTGCGGGCGTGCTGTTTGATTTCGCCGTTGACTTCGGTGCGCAGTTCGAGGTCGGTGGGGTCGAGCGGATCCAGGTCGGTGACAATCCATGGTCCGACCGGACAAAACGTGTCGTGGCCTTTGGCCCGGGTCCATTGGCCGTCGGACTTCTGCTGGTCGCGTGCTGACACGTCGTTGGCGACGCTGTAGCCGAGAATGTTGTCGGCGGCTTGCGCGGCTGGGACGTCCTTGCAGGGCCGGCCGATCACTACTGCCAGCTCACCTTCGAAGTGAACCGGTGATGCGTTGGCGGGCAACCGAATCGGCGCATTGGGACCAATGATTGCGGTATTGGGCTTGAGGAATATGACGGGGTCGGCCGGAGTTGCGCCCAGTTGGCCGCCCATTTCAGCGATGTGATCGGCGTAATTCTTGCCGACGCACACCACCTTGCTGGCGAGTATTGGTGCCAGCAGCCGGACGTCGGCCAGCGGCCAGGAGCGGCCGGTGAAGGTTGGCGTACCGAACGGGTGTTCTGCGATCTCGCGGACGGTCATTCCCCCGGGGTCGCCCAGTGAGCCTTCGATGCTGACGAAGGCCGATCGGCCGGATGGGCCGTCGAGGCTGGCGATTCGACCAAGGCGCATTCGGATGAGCCTAATGACGGTCGCCAGCCCGGCGCAGCCGGGCGCTGCGGGCCGGCATCACCAGACCCCGACGGTCGCCAGCCCGGCGCAGCCGGGCGCTGCGGGCCGGCATCACCAGACCCCGACGGTCGCCAGCCCGGCGCAGCCGGGCGCTGCGGGAAATTGCTCGACAACAGAAGGCATACAACCAACGACATCTGTGCGAGCATGGCTTGATGGCCGCGGAGCCGGTCAGTGCGACGTTGCGCTGGTCGATGGTCGCTATTGCGCTGACGGTAACCGCCAGCGCGTTCTCCTTTATCAACGCCGTTCCGTTCATGATTCCCGCATTGGAAGCTGCTCGCGGAACTGAGCTGGCCGAAGCGGGCTTGCTGTCGGCAATGCCGAGCCTGGGCATGGTGGTCACCCTGATCGCCTGGGGTTATGTGGCGGATCGCATCGGAGAACGTACGGTGCTCGTCATCGGCTCCGCGCTGACCGCGCTCAGCGGCTTTGCGGCGGCATCAGTCAATTCGCTGGTTGCCACGGGAGCACTGTTGTTCTTGGGCGGGATGGCGGCGGCCAGCTGCAATCCCGCCTGCGGCCGCCTGGTCGCGGGTTGGTTTCCGGCGCATCAGCGGGGCCTGGCCATGGGAGTTCGCCAGACCGCGCAACCGTTGGGAATTGCCATGGGCGCCTTGATGATTCCCCGTCTCGCTGAGCATCGTCCAAGCCTGGGGTTGCTGTTTCCGGCCTCGGCGTGCGCGGTTTCGGCCGTCGTAGGAGCGCTGATCGCGCACGACCCGCCGCGCAAGCCGTCGACAACGGCCAGCGGAGCCGAACTCGTCAACCCGTACCGCGGCACCACGGTGCTGTGGCGGATCCACACGGTGTCGGCACTCATGGTGATGCCCCAGTCGATGACGGTGACCTTCATGCTGGTGTGGCTGACCGGCAACCACGGGTGGTCGGTGCGAGCTGCCGGTGCGCTGGTGACCACCACTCAGCTACTCGGTGCGCTCACCCGCATCGCCGCCGGCCGCTGGTCCGATCGTGTGGGGTCGCGCATGCGGCCGGTCCGCATTGTCGCGGTCGCCACCAGCCTCACGTTGCTGATGCTGTCGTTGGCCAATCAGCTCGATTCACCGCTTGCGGTGGGTTTCATGGTCCTGGTCTCGGTGGTCACGGTGATGGACAACGGGCTCGAGGCGACGGCGATCACCGAATTCGCCGGCCAGTTCTGGAGTGGGCGCGCACTGGGCGTTCAGAACACGACCCAGCGGCTGATGATTCTGGCCGTCCCACCGGCATTCGGAGCGATGATCATGGCCGGCGGATATCCACTGGCGTTCGCGCTGTGTGGGCTGTTCCCACTGGCGGCGGCACCGCTGGTGCCCGTCGGCTTGCTCGCGCCCGATGTGGAAGACCGCGAAGCCGAACATTCTCTCGGCCGACTTCCACGGAAAGCGGTTCAGGCCCGTGATTAACATCCGGGTACGACGTGCGGGCCGGCGGCCTTTCCGGGCAGTCGGACGTCGGCCACCAGCCAGGAGCGGCCGAGTGAATTCGGCCTACCGAATGGGTGTTTCGCGCTTTCCCACACGTTCATCCACGGGGTTGTCCACTGAGCCTTCGATGCTGACAAGAGCCGATCAGCAGGACGGGCTGTCCGGACCGGCGATTCGACCAAGGCGCATTCGGATGAGCCTCGCGGGCCAGGGTTCAGACCGGCACCGCCTGACGAGAAGCCGGCATCTTCAAAAGTTGTTGGCGCGCAAACCCGGCTGTGAACGACCGTCGGCGTATTGCTGCGCTGCGCCTCTCGATTAGGGTTCGGGCCGTGAACGGCGAATTGATGGATTGGGAAGCCGCATATCGCGAACACGGCGTCTTCGGGGGACCGCCGCCGTGGAACATTGGCGAACCGCAACCGGAAATCGCGGCACTGATACGGGCCGGCAAGATCCGCGGCGAGGTACTCGATGCCGGTTGTGGGGTCGCCGAGTTGTCGCTTGCGCTCGCCGCACTGGGGCACACAGTCATGGGTGTCGACGTGTCTGGCACCGCGATCGCCAAGGCCAAGCAAGCCGCCGACGATCGCGGGCTCAGCACTGCCACGTTCGTTCAGGATGACCTGACGTCACTTCGCGGCTACGACGGCCGGTTCAACACCATCATCGACAGCACGCTGTTTGAATCGCTTCCGGTCGATTCTCGCGACGACTACATCCACTCGGTGCACCGCGCCGCCGCCCCGGGCGCGTCCTACTATATCCTGGCGTCGACCCCGGCCGCGCTCCCGGCCGACATCGAGCTGCCGCCCGATGCTCGGGCGGCGCCGCCAAATGTCGTTACCGAAACTGAACTGCGCGAAGCTGTTTCACGGTATTGGGTGATCGACGAAATCCGACCGGCGTTCATCCATGTCCACTTGGCCGAGGTCCTATCCAAGCTCCCGGGCGTCTCGTTGGATGACTACCAGGTCGACGAAAGAAACCGGGTAAAGGTCTCCGCCTCCTTGCTCACCGCACACAAAGCGGGGTAGCGCACCGCGCCCGCGAATCACCCGCACTGGGCATGCTTGTGCGAGCATGAGCCAATGCCGCGCCAACCGAGCGACCCGGGCGAATTGAGCTTGTTTGCACGCTGGTCAATCGTGGTCGTCTCGCTGCTGGTGACCTCGACGTCGTTCCTGTTCATCAACGGCGTCGCCTTCCTGATACCCCGGCTGGAAGCCGCGCGCGGAACGCCGCTGACCCAGGCCGGTCTGTTGGCGTCGATGCCCAGCTGGGGCATGGTGGTAACGCTGGTGGCCTGGGGTTACGTCCTGGACCGTGTGGGTGAGCGGATTGTGATGACCGTGGGCTCGGCTCTCACCGCCGCAGCCGCCTATGCCGCCGCGTCCGTGCACTCGCTGACCCTGATGGGCATCTATCTGTTCTTGGGCGGCATGGCCGCCGCCAGCTGCAACAGCGCCGGCGGGCGGCTGGTGTCGGGCTGGTTTCCACCGCATCAACGAGGTCTGGCGATGGGGATCCGGCAGACCGCGCAACCGCTGGGAATTGCGCTGGGCGCGCTGGTCATACCCGAGTTGGCCGAACGAGGTGCCCATGCGGGGCTGATGTTTCCCGCGGTCGCATGCACCGTGGCTGCGGTGGCCAGCCTGCTCGGCGTAGCCGACGCGCCGCGCAAGTCCCGCAAGGTCGCGACTGACGAGGAGCTGGCCAGCCCGTATCGGGGGTCGTCGGTGTTGTGGCGCATCCACGCGGTGTCGGCGCTGCTGATGATGCCGCAGACGGTGACCGTGACGTTCATGCTCGTCTGGCTGATGAACCATCACGGCTGGTCGGTTGCAGCGGCGGGCGCTTTGGTGACCATTTCGCAGCTGCTGGGCGCGCTGGGGCGTATCGCGGTTGGCCGCTGGTCGGACTACGTCGGCTCACGGATGCGGCCCGTTCGCATCATCGCCATCGCCGCCGCGTCGGCACTGTTCCTGCTGGCGCTCACCGACAACATCGGTTCGCGATATGACGTGTTGCTCATGATCGCCATCTCGGTGATAGCGGTACTCGACAACGGCTTGGAAGCAACGGCGATCACCGAGTTCGCGGGACCCTATTGGAGTGGGCGCGCCCTGGGAACGCAGAACACCACCCAGCGTCTGATGGCGGCCGCGGGTCCGCCGCTGTTCGGTGCGCTGATCACGACGGCGGCGTACCCGCTGGCCTGGGGTTTGTGCGGGTTGTTCCCCCTGGCCGCGGTGCCATTGGTGCCGACTCGCGTACTACCGCCCGGCTTGGAGACCCGGGCGCGGCGGCAATCGGTTCGGCGGCATCGGTGGCGACAGGCCGTTCGTGCCCGCGAGCTGCCAACCAGGCCTCGGCTGCCCCGCGCACCCGGGCCGTCCAGGACCGGCCGAGGCGGACGAGCACCAACGCCACCGGCATGAACGCGACGGCGGAGTAGCCGCGCACCGCCAAGGAAGTATCGGAACAACCAGATGAAGCATCACATGATGCCTGCGGAAACAAAGAGCGCGACGCAGCGCTGGGCGATGCTCGGCGTTTCCATCGTGGCCACGCTAACTGCCACTGTCTTCGTCAAAGGAGTTGCATTTCTCATCCCCGTGCTCGACGAAAATCGCGGCATCTCCCTTGCCGGAGCGGCTTTGCTGTCGGCCATGCCGGGCTTCGGCATGCTGTTCACCCACATCGTCTGGGGTTACCTGCTCGACCGCCTCGGCGAGCGAATCGTGCTTACAGCTGGTTTGGCGCTGACCGCTGCGGCCGCCTATGCCGCAGCGTCGATGCCGCCGACAATGCTTCCGAAAGGCACGTGCTTTTTCGCGGGCGGTATGGCCGCGGCCAGCGCCTTCACGGCCAGCGGCCGGCTGGTGACGGGCTGGTTCCCAACACATCAACGCGGCGTGGCGATGGGAATCCGTCAGACCGCCGGACCTCTGGGTACCGCAGTGGCCGCTGTATTGCTTCCGGAGCTGGGTAAACACAGTTTGTCAAGTGCGCTGTTGTTCCCGGCGGTGATATGCGGATCATCGGCGCTACTGTGCGCCGTCGTAGTGCGCGACCCTGCGTGGCCGCAGGTCTCGGTCACACATGAACGCGAATCGGCCAACCCCTACCGCGGAAGCCTGGTGCTGTGGCGAATCCACCTTGCCTCAGCACTGCTTATGGTGCCCCAGACGGTGGCGTTTACTTTCATGCTGGTCTGGCTGATCGAAGCCCGCAGCTGGTCGGTCCAGGCCGCGGGCGTACTTGTCGGCGTTACGCAATTCTTAGGCGCGCTTGGCCGCATCGTGGTCGGCCGGTGGTCTGACCGGGCCGGCTCGCGGATGCGGCCCGTGCGCCACGTCGCAACAGGGGCCGCCGTTGTCATGTTGCTGTTGGCGGTGACCGATCACTTGCACTCACCGGTGGCCATCATGTTGATGGTGGCCGCCTCCGTGATCACGGTGCTCGACAACGGTTTGGCCGTCACCGCCATTGCAGAATTCGCCGGGCGGTTCTGGACCGGACGGGCAATGGGCGCCCAGAACACCACCCAAACCATTTCGGCGTCGATTGCGGCACCGGCTTTCGGTGAGGTGATCGAAATGGCCGGCTATCCCGTCGCGTTCGCGGTGGGCGGCCTGCTCCCGCTGCTGGCACTACCAATCGTGCCGGTCAGCGCGCGACCGCACGCGCTCGAAGCAATCACCGTGAGTTCCGCTGATCATGACGGTCACGGTCGGGGCGAACACTAGAGCGCCGTGGCAATCTGGTCGCGGGTGGCGATGGTGGCCACCCGTTCGTTGCCCCGGGTTCCGCCAAGTACGCCTCGGCCGCCCGATCCACCCGGCCGGCGTCGTCCTCGCCGACGTAAGCCAGCAGCAGCGCCACCGACATGATCGCGCGGTCGCAGCGCATCAGCGAGGTTTGCCGAAATGCCGCAACGAGAACTATCACTAGGTGCAGATAACATCGACACGGCGTTGGTCGCTGCTCGCTGTCGCGCTCGTCGCGACGTTGTGCGCCACCGTCTTCATCAACGGCATTGCCTTCCTGATTCCCGCACTTAACGACGTGCGCGGCATCAGCCTGTCCGAAGCCGCCCTGCTGTCGGCGATGCCCAGCTTCGGCATGGTCTTCACGCTGATCGGCTGGGGATATGTGCTGGATCTGGTCGGCGAACGGATCGTGCTCAGCGTGGGCTTGGCACTGACCGCTGCCGCCGCCTATGGGGCATCCCTGGTGCCCCAGTCGATGCTCGCCGAGGGCATTGCCCTGTTCGTCGGCGGCATGGCCGCAGCCAGAGCCAACACCGCCAGCGGGCGGCTGGTAACCGGCTGGTTTTCCGCCGAGCAGCGCGGCCTGGCGATGGGAATCCGCCAGACCGCGCAGCCGCTCGGAATCGCCTCGGCCGCGGTGGTGCTTCCCGAGCTCGGGGAGCGCTCCATCTCGGTGGCGCTGCTGTTCCCGGCGATGGTGTGCGCACTGGCTGCACTGCTTTGCGCGGTGTGGGTGCGCGACCCGTCGCGGCCGGCGCGGTCGGTCGCCGACCACCGCGAGTTGGCCAGTCCCTATCGCGGCACGGCGGTGCTGTGGCGAATCCACCTGGCATCCGCACTGCTCATGGTCCCCCAGACGGTGGTCTTGACGTTCATGCTGGTCTGGCTGATCCACAGCCACGGCTGGTCGATCGCGGCGGCCGGCACGTTGGTGAGCGTCTCCCAACTGCTGGGCGCGCTTGGCCGCATCGCCGCCGGGAGGTGGTCGGACCACCTCGGTTCGCGAATGCGGCCCATCCGGATGATTGCCGTCGCCGCCGCGCTGGGGATGATGTTGCTGGCGGTAGCCGATCACCTGCACTCGACTGTGGCGGTGGCCCTGATGGTCGTCGCGTCGGTGATCACCGTGCTCGACAACGGCTTGGCGTTCACCGCGATCCCCGAAGTGGCCGGGCGCTTCTGGAGCGGGCGCGCGATGGGCGCGCAGAACACCACCCAGCGGCTCACCGCGGCAGTTGGGCCGCCGGTATTCGGCCAGGTGATCGAGGCGTCGGGTTATCCCCTGGCCTTCGCGGTGTGCGGATTGTTTCCGCTGCTGGCGTTGCCGATAGTGCCGCAGCACACTCGCGCGCGGGTCCGGACCCGTTAGAGCGCAGCAACAATCCGGTCGCCGATGACGGTGGTGGTCAGCCGTTGGTTGCCCCGGGTCGCCAAGTACGCCTCGACCGCCCGGTCCACCCGGCCGGCGGCGTCGTCCTCGCCGACGTGGGCAAGCAGCAGCGCCACCGACATGATGGCCGCGGTCGGATCGGCGATGCCCTGGCCGGCGATGTCGGGCGCGCTGCCATGCACCGGCTCGAACATCGACGGGTTGGTCCTGGTCGCGTCGATGTTTCCACTGGCGGCCAAGCCGATGCCGCCGCACACCGCCGCGGCCAGGTCGGTGATGATGTCGCCGAACAGGTTGTCGGTGACGATGACGTCGAAGCGGCCGGGATCGGTGATCATGTGGATGGTGGCCGCGTCGACGTGCTGATACGCCACCTCGACGTCGGGAAACTTCTTGGCGATCTCCTGCACGGTCCGCCACCACAGGCTTCCGGCGAATGTCAGGACGTTGGTCTTGTGCACCAGGGTCAGGTGCTTACGACGCCGCCGTGCCCGCTCGAACGCGTCGGCGACCACTCGTCGCGCGCCGAACGCGGTGTTCACGCTGACTTCGGTGGCCACCTCGTTGGGCGTGCCGACCCGAATCGCGCCGCCATTACCGGTGTAGGGCCCCTCGGTTCCCTCGCGCACCACCAGGAAGTCGATGTCGGGGTTACCCGCCAACGGGCTGCTCACCCCAGGGTAGAGCCGGGCCGGCCGCAGATTGACGTGATGGTCCAGCTCGAAGCGCAGACGCAGCAGCAAGCCGCGCTCCAGGACGCCGCTGGGCACCGACGGGTCGCCGATGGCCCCGAGGAGGATGGCGTCATGCGCGCGCAGTTCGGCGAGCACGGAGTCCGGCAATAGCTCGCCGGTGGCGTGGAACCGCGTGGCTCCGAGGTCGTAGCTGGTCTTCTGCACGCCCGGCAGCACCGCGTCGAGGACCTTGACCGCTTCGGTCATCACCTCGGGGCCGATACCGTCTCCTGCGATGATCGCGAGCTTCATTGGCGCCGCTCCAGCTCATCGCCTCCGGGCGGTGCTCCCACTACGTCGTCACCGGCGCGCTTCACGACAGGTCGACCACTTCGATCTTGTTCGCGCCGACTGCCGCCACCATCGCCGACCGGACATCGTCGGGCACAGCCTGATCCAGCCGCAGCAGAATCGTCGCGCGCGGACCCTCGACGTCCTCGGACAATTGAGCGGCATGGATGTTCACCCCGGCGGCGCCCAGCAAGGTGCCGATCTTGCCCAGGGCTCCCGGCTGGTCGACGTAGTGGACGATCAAGTTGATCCCCTCGGCACGCATGTCGAAGTGGCGACCGTTGATCTGCACGACCTTCTGGGTCAGTTGCGGGCCGTACAGCGTGCCCGAGACGTTCACGACGGAGCCGTCCGCGCCGACCGCGCGGACGTCGACGACACTGCGGTGGTTGGGGCTTTCGGAGGCCTTGGTGATCTCGGCGGATACCCCGCGCTCGGCGGCCAGCGCCGGGGCGTTCACAAAGGTCACCGGCTCGTCGATCACCGCCGAGAACAGCCCGCGCAGCGCCGAAAGCCGCAGCACCTCAACCTCTTCGGAGGCAAGCTCACCGCGAACCTGTACCGACAACGACACCGGCGCGCCGTCGGACAGCGCGGCGGCCAGCACTCCGAGCTTGCGCACCAGATCCAGCCAGGGCGCCACCTCTTCGTTGACCACTCCGGCGCCGACGTTGACCGCGTCGGGAACGAACTCCCCCGCCAGCGCCAGTCGAACGCTCTCGGCGACGTCGGTCCCGGCCCGGTCCTGGGCCTCGGCGGTGGACGCACCCAGGTGCGGGGTGACGACCACCTGGGGCAGGTCGAACAATGGGCTGTCGGTGCACGGTTCGCTGGCGAACACGTCAAGACCGGCAGCGCGCACGTGGCCCCCGCTGATAGCGTCGGCCAGCGCCGCCTCGTCCACCAGGCCGCCGCGGGCGGCGTTGACGATGATGACGCCGGGCTTGGTCTTGGCCAGTGCTTCCTTGTCGATCAGGCCTGCGGTCTCGGGCGTCTTGGGCAGGTGCACCGAGATGAAGTCGGCGCGTGCCAGCAACTCGTCCAGGGGAAGCAGTTCGATGCCCAGCTGCGCAGCCCGGGCGGGCGAGACATATGGGTCGTAGGCGACGACGTGGGCGTCGAAAGCGGCGACCCGCTGTGCGACCAGCTGCCCGATGCGACCCAATCCGACTACGCCGACGGTCTTTCCGAAAATCTCGGTACCGGAGAACGAAGAGCGTTTCCAGGTGTGCTCCCGCAGCGTGGCGTCGGCGGCAGGGATCTGCCGGGCCGCGGCCAACAGCAGCGCGATGGCGTGCTCTGCGGCGCTGTGGATGTTCGACGTCGGAGCGTTGACCACCAGCACGCCGCGGGTGGTGGCGGCATCCACGTCGACGTTGTCCAGCCCGACGCCGGCGCGTGCCACGATTTTCAGCTTGGGAGCCGCGGCCAGCACTTCGGCGTCCACGGTGGTGGCCGACCGTACCAGCAGCGCGTCGGCCTCGGGCACTGCGGCCAGCAGCTTCGCGCGGTCCGGACCGTCTACCCAGCGCACCTCCACCTGATCTCCCAGGGCAGCGACCGTCGATTGGGCAAGTTTGTCGGCGATTAATACAACAGGCAAGTTCACCCGGACAGCGTAGCGGCGATCGCGATCGCCAGCGCGGCGGAGCCGGGCGCAGCGGGGCCGAGCCGGGCGCCGCAGGTCGCAGCCATCGGCCCATCCGCTGTAATCAAGGGGTGGATGTGACCGTCGTCGGCAGCGGGCCCAACGGGTTGGCCGCTGCTGTCGTCTGCGCCCGAGCCGGGCTGAAAGTAAACGTCATCGAGGCACAACCGACCTTTGGCGGCGGCGCGCGCAGCGCAGCCGACGTCGAATTTCCCGGAGTCCTACACGACGTGTGTTCAGCGGTGCATCCGCTGGCGCTGGCGTCGCCGTTTTTCGCCGAGTTCGACCTCCCGGCGCGCGGTGTGACACTGGCCGTACCGGAGATCGCGTATGCCAACCCGCTGCCGGGGCGGCCAGCGGCCATCGCCTACCGCGACTTGGCCCGCACCTGCGCCGAATTGGATGACGGTGCGTCCTGGCGACGGCTGCTCGGCCCGCTGGTGACGAATTTTGCTGCTGTCGTGGATTTTATGCTTGGCGACAAACGTTCGGCGCCCGCCGCGTTGCTGCCGGCCATGCATCTCGGGTTGCGAATGCTGGGCCAGGGTACGCCCGCGTGGCGATCGCTGGCGGGCGAAGATTCCCGGGCGCTGTTCACCGGCGTTGCGGCCCACGCCATTTCACGGTTGCCGTCACTGGTGTCGGCGGGTGCCGGGCTCATGCTGGCTACCCTCGCCCATTCGGTAGGCTGGCCCATCCCGGTGGGCGGCAGCCAGGTGATCGCCGACGCGTTGATCGACGATCTGCGGGCACACGGCGGTGAGCTGACGGCGGGCGTCGAGGTCACATCTCCGCCCGGCGGTGTCGTGGTGTTCGATACGGCGCCCACGACGCTGCTGCACGTCTACCGCGACGCCCTTCCAGATCGGTACGCTAAGGCATTGCGGCGCTATCGATTCGGTTCCGGCGCTGCCAAAGTCGACTTCGTGCTCAGCGACGAGATCCCGTGGCCGGATTCGCGGCTCAGTCGGGCCCCGACGCTTCACCTCGGCGGCACCCGCGAGCAGATGGCGCGCGCCGAGGCGGAGGTCGCGGCCGGACGCCACGCCGACTGGCCGATGGTGCTGGCCGCAAGCCCGCACCTGGCCGATCCCGGCCGAGTGGATGGCGCCAGCCGGCGTCCCTTCTGGACCTACACCCACGTCCCTTCGGGCTCGACGTTCGATGCGACCGAGACGGTGACCCGGGTCGTCGAGCGGCTGGCACCTGGCTTCCGCGACGTCGTCGTCGCAGCACGTTCCGTGCCCGCCGCACGAATGGCCGAACACAACGCCAACTATGTCGGTGGCGATATCTCCGTGGGTGCCAACTCCGTGTGGCGTGCGATCGCCGGACCCACGCCACGCCTTAACCCTTGGCGCACACCGGTTGCCGGGGTGTACCTGTGTTCGGCGGCCACTCCACCCGGCCCCGGGGTGCACGGCATGTCCGGTTATTACGCCGCACGCACCCTGCTGCGGCACGAATTCGGCATCACCGACATGCCTAAGCTGAGTCCATGACGAAACTTGCGGTCATCTACTACTCAGCTACCGGCCATGGAACGACGATGGCGCAGCGCGTCGCCGCGGCGGCCGAGGCCGCCGGCGCCGAAGTCCGGGTCCGGCCCGTCGCCGAGACCCGCGACCCCGCATCGTTTGCGCACAATCCCGCGTGGACGGCGAATTACCAAGCGACCAAGGACCTTCCAGCGGCCACCGGTGCGGACATCGTCTGGGCCGACGCGGTGATTTTCGGTTCACCCACCCGTTTCGGCTGCGTCGCAGCGCAATTGCGGGATTTCCTCGACTCGTTGGGCGGGCTGTGGGCCGAGGGCAAACTCGCAGACAAGGTGTATGCGGCGTTCACGTCGAGCAACACCCTGCACGGCGGCCAGGAGACAACCTTGCTCACCCTATACGTCACGCTGATGCATTTCGGTGGCATCATCGTGCCGCCGGGATACACCGACCCGCTGAAATTCGTGGACGGCAACCCCTACGGTGCAAGCCTGGTATCCACCCACGGCAACATCCACGAGTTCGACGAGTCCACGGTCAACGCCTTAGACCACCTGGCGCGCAGGGTGGTTGAGGTGGCGGGGCGCCTCACCTCTTAGCGCGAGCAGACGCAAAATCCCCCGACACGCCGACAAATTGGGGGCTTTTGCGTCTGCTCGGCGAAACAGCGACTACGCGGTCTCGGTGATCGGCCGGTCCACCCAGCTCATCAGGTCGCGCAGCTTCTTGCCGGTAACCTCGATGGGATGCTCGGCATTCTCCTTGCGCAGCTGCTCGAGTTCCTTGTTGCCGCCCTCAACGTTGGCGACCAGCTTCTTGATGAAGGTGCCGTCCTGGATCTCGCGCAGGATCTCGCGCATCCGGTCCTTGGTGCTGGCGTCGATGACGCGCGGGCCCGACAGGTAGCCGCCGAATTCCGCGGTGTCGGACACCGAGTAGTTCATCCGCGCGATCCCGCCTTCATACATCAGGTCGACGATCAGCTTGAGTTCGTGCAGCACCTCAAAGTACGCCATTTCCGGCGGGTAGCCCGCCTCGACCATCACGTCGAACCCGGCCTTCACCAATTCCTCAGTGCCACCGCACAATACGGCCTGCTCGCCGAACAGATCGGTCTCGGTCTCGTCTTTGAAGGTGGTCTTGATGACGCCGGCGCGGGCGCCGCCGATGGCCTTGGCGTAGGACAGCGCCAGCGCCTCACCGTTTCCGGTCGGGTCCTGGTCGACTGCGATCAGGCAGGGCACACCCTTGCCGTCCACGAACTGGCGGCGCACCAGGTGACCGGGCCCCTTCGGCGCGACCATCGCGACGGTAACGTCGGCGGGCGGCTTGATCAGGTTGAAGTGGATGTTGAGGCCGTGGCCGAAAAACAACGCGTCGCCGGGCTTCAAGTTGGGCTCGATGTCGTTGGTGAAGATCTCCGCCTGGGCGGTGTCGGGAGCCAACAGCATGATCACATCGGCCCACTTGGCAACCTCGGCCGGCGTGTCGACGTCCAGTCCCTGCTCTTCGACTTTGGCCCGCGACTTTGACCCTTCCTTCAGCCCGACGCGCACCTGCACGCCGGAGTCGCGCAGGCTCAGCGAGTGCGCATGGCCTTGGCTGCCGTAGCCGATAACGCCGACCTTGCGGCCCTGGATGATCGACAGGTCTGCGTCGTCGTCGTAGAACATCTCTAATGCCACTGTTGAGTCACTCCTTGTTAGTTATTTGACAGTGCCGATACACCGCGGGCCGCGGGACAACGACACCATTCCGGATTGGGCGATTTCGCGGATACCGAAGGGCTCCAATACTCGCAGCAACGCCTCAAGCTTGCCACGGTTACCGGTGGCCTCTACGGTCAAAGATTCCGGAGATACGTCAATCACGTTGGCGCGGAAGAGGTTTACCGCTTCGATCACCTGACTGCGGGTGCCGGCGTCGGCGCGGACCTTGATCAGAGCCAATTCCCGGGATACCGATTGCTCGTCGTCCTGTTCGATGATTTTGATGACGTTGATCAGCTTGTTCAACTGCTTGGTGACCTGCTCGAGCGGGGTCTCCTCGCAGGCGACGACGATGGTCATCCGCGACATGTCCTTCTGCTCGGTCGCGCCCACCGCCAACGACTCGATGTTGAAACCGCGCCGGGAGAACAGCGCCGCGACGCGCGCCAGCACGCCGGGTTTGTCTTCGACCAGGACCGACAACGTGTGCGTCTTAGGCGACCCGTTCACCATCAGGCGTGCCCTTCACTTTCGTCGTCGAACAGGGGACGGATGCCGCGCGCGGCCTGGATCTCGTCGTTGCTGGTGCCGGCGGCCACCATCGGCCACACCTGTGCGTCGGCGCCGACGATGAAGTCGATCACTACCGGGCAGTCGTTGATCGCCCGGGCCTGGTTGATCACGTCGATGACGTCTTCGGCACGCTCGCAACGCAATCCGACACAACCCAACGCCTCGGCCAGCTTGACGAAGTCGGGGATTCGGTGCGAGTGGGTGGCCAGGTCGGTCTGAGAGTAGCGCTCCTCGTAGAACAGGCTCTGCCACTGCCGCACCATGCCCAGATTGCCGTTGTTGATCAACGCCACCTTGATCGGTATGCCCTCGATGGCACAGGTGGCCAGTTCCTGGTTGGTCATCTGGAAACAGCCGTCGCCGTCGATGGCCCATACCTCGGTGTCCGGCAACGAGATCTTGGCACCCATGGCCGCCGGGATGGCAAACCCCATGGTGCCCAGCCCGCCGGAATTGAGCCAGGTGCGCGGCTTTTCGTACTTGATGAACTGCGCCGCCCACATTTGATGCTGGCCGACGCCGGCGACATACACGGCGTCCGGGCCGGCGATTTCGCCCAGCTTCTCGATCACGTACTCGGGACTGAGGCTGCCGTCGCTTTGCGGCCCATAGCTCAGCGGATAGGTCTTTCGAACGCCATCGAGATACGCCCACCACTCGCCGAGCTCGAGGGTGCCGGGAATGTCGTAGTGGCGCAGCATTGCAATGAGTTCGGCGATGACGGCTTTGACGTCGGCCACAATCGGGACATCGGCGTGCCGGTTCTTGCCGATCTCGGCCGGATCGATGTCGGCGTGAATGACCTTGGCTTCCGGAGCGAAGGAGTCGAGCTTACCGGTCACCCGGTCGTCGAAACGGGTGCCCAGCGCGATCAGCAGGTCGCTACGTTGCAGTGCCGCCACGGCTCCCACCGTGCCGTGCATGCCCGGCATGCCCAGGTTCTGCCGGTGGCTGTCGGGGAACGCTCCGCGAGCCATCAGTGTGGTGACCACCGGAATGCCCGTCAGTTCGGCCAGTTCCCGCAGCTGTTGGGTCGCCTCGCCGCGAATGACGCCGCCGCCGACGTACAGCACCGGCTTGCGCGCGGCGGCGATCAGCTTGGCGGCTGCACGGATCTGGCGGTTGTGGGGTTTGGTGTTGGGCTTGTAACCGGGCAGATCCATCCGCGGCGGCCAGCTGAAGGTGCACTGGCCCTGCAGCACGTCCTTGGGGATGTCCACGAGCACCGCTCCGGGGCGACCGGACGCCGCGATGTGGAACGCCTCGGCCAGCACCTGCGGAATCTCGTCGCCGGTGCGAACCAGGAAGTTGTGCTTGGTGATCGGCATCGTGATGCCGGAGATGTCGGCCTCCTGGAAGGCGTCGGTGCCGATCAGGCCGCGGCCGACCTGACCGGTGATGGCGACCACCGGGATGGAGTCCATCTGCGCGTCGGCCAGCGGTGTCACCAGGTTGGTCGCACCGGGACCCGACGTCGCCATGCACACCCCCACCCGACCGGTGGCGTGCGCGTAGCCGCTGGCCGCATGGCCGGCGCCCTGTTCGTGGCGGACCAGCACGTGGCGCAGCTTCTGGGAGTCGAACAGCGGGTCATAGACCGGCAAGACGGCACCTCCCGGAATCCCGAAGATGACGTCGACGTCGAGCTCCTCCAGGGACCGGATGACCGCTTGCGCCCCGGTAAGCTGCTGCGGCGCAACATGTTTGGTGTGCGGTGCCGACGGCTTGACACCGTTTGCCCCGCCTGGCGATGTCGGTGAGTGTGGCTTCGTTGGTGCGCTCACTGTCCTGTTAATCCTTTATTGCTGTGGCAGTCTCGTTGGGGGGCAACAAAAAACCCCCGCCAGCTCAGCTGCTGCACGAGGGTTGCGCGTTGGTGCTCGATCGAACTAGTCAGGCACCAACGCGCCGACCAAGTACTACAAGCATTCTGGGGAGCATTTTGGGCTCTCCGACGGTATCCATAGCGTCTGACGGTAGCCTTCGTACAGCTCAACCGTCAAATCCGGGGTGATCAGGCCGGCACGGAACACGCGCCCTACCCGCGCGATGGAAGGATACGAGGGTGGTATCTGGCTCACCGGTGGTGATCAGGGTGTCGCCGATCGCGCACCTGGCCGTGGGTTTTGCGACCCTGGGGCTGCTCATCCCCGTGCTGGCATGGCCACCGACTGCGCCGCTGCTGCTCATCCCGGTGCTGTTGTCGGCGATGATCATTAGGCTGCGCACGGTCGCCGACGACCACGGGGTGACGGTACGGACCCTGCTGGGTAGCCGTACGGTGCGCTGGGACGACATCGACGGCCTGCGATTCCACCGGGGTTCCTGGGCGCGCGCCCGCCTCAAGGACGGCACCGAGCTGCGCTTGCCCGCGGTCACGTTCTCGACGCTGCCGCAATTGACCGAGGCCAGTGCGGGGCGGGTTCCCAACCCCTACCGATGAGACGTTCAGGCCAGCGGATTGGCGCCGTTGAGGAATACCCACACGGCGATCCCGGCGGCGATGCCGGCCAGCAACGCCACAAATGACCCGATGAAAGGCCGCTGGGACCAGCCGCGACCGGCGTCGAGGCCATAGCGACCGGGACCGCTCAAGATGACGGCGACAGCCATCACAACCAGGGAGATCTGGTATTCATACCCGTCGGGCAGGAAGTAGCTGAAATGTGAATGCGGCCGCGCCGAGATGCCGGCCAGCAGACCATTGATGAGGAAAGCCAGTGCGCCCGCGGCCGCCAGCGGGGTGAAAAGGCCCAGGACCAACAGCACTCCGGCGACGATCTCGCCGCCTACGCCCACGTAGGCCAGGATGTCGGCGTGCTGATAGCCAACGTCGGACAGTGAGTTCTTGAATCCGGTGACCCCGGATCCGCCCCACCAGCCGAACAGCTTTTGCAGCCCGTGGGCGATCATTACCGCGCCCAGCCCGACGCGCAATACCAGCAGACCTAGATTCTGCGTGCCGCGCCGGCCGGCGGCGCGTACTCGCTCGTCGTCGGCGTCGATATCGATCGCGGGCGCTGCCGGGATCGGCCGCCCGGCAGGCTGCGGCTGGGCGTACGGTAACGGCTCCTGCGTGTCGAGCAGGTGATATCCCGAGCTGACCGCCCCAGAATTGGCCGGGTCATAGGGCGGGATGACGGTGGTGGTGCCGGTATTGCCAAAGTCGCCGGGGTAGCTGCCGGGGCTCAGATCGTCTTCGGGGTCGACCAGGCTTGCCGAGACGGGGCGTCCCGCGGTTGGTCCGGGGGAACCGTCCGGCCGCTGCCAATGTGATTCATTCGAACTGGTCACTCGTGTCAGGGTAAGGGCATTTGGTCCTGAATTGGGGATTTGAGCGGCGCTTTCGCCGGTTAAGTCCGCACTTCGTGCGGTCAACGGTTCCGGCGGTGGCCCAAAACGGACTCCGGCCCACCGACCATGACTTGATTGGGGCTGCCACGCCGCGGTCGGTAGGTGGCGGTGGCGCAGACAAAGTCCGTAGCCTGTCGGTCATGCGGATACGGCGGTCGGTTCGGCGCGCACTCACTGTGTTGTGCGCGGCGGCGCTGGTGTCGAGCGGTTGCGCTCGGTTCAACGATGCCCAGTCGCAGCCTTTCACCACCAACCCGGAACTTCGGCCCCAGCCCAGCTCGACCCCGCCACCACCGCCGCCGCTGCCGCCCACACCATTTCCCAAGGCCTGCCCGGCGCCGGGCGTCATGCAGGGCTGTCTGGAGAGCACCAGCGGCCTGATCATGGGCATCGACAGCAAGACCGCGCTGGTCGCCGAGCGCATCACCGGCGCCGTCAAGGAAATCTCGATCAGTGCCGAGCCCAAGGTGAAGATGGTCATCCCGGTCGACCCGGCGGGTGACGGCGGCTTGATGGATATCGTGTTGTCGCCCACGTATTCGCAGGACCGGCTGATGTATGCCTACATCAGCACGCCCACCGACAACCGGGTCATCAGGATCGCCGACGGTGACGTCCCGAAGGACATCCTGACCGGCATCCCCAAAGGTCCTGCCGGTAACACCGGTGCGCTGATCTTCACCAGCCCCACCACGCTGGTGGTCATGACCGGCGACGCCGGCAACCCGGCGCTGGCCGCCGATCCCAATTCGTTAGCCGGCAAGGTACTGCGCATCGAGCAGCCCACGACCATCGGACAGGCGCCGCCGACGACAGCACTGACCGGGATCGGCTCGGGCGGTGGCATGTGCATCGACCCCGTCGACGGCTCGCTCTACGTCGCCGACCGCACCCCGGGCGCCGACCGATTGCAGCGCATCACCAAGAAGTCGGAGGTCTCGACGGTATGGACGTGGCCGGACAAGCCGGGCGTGGCCGGGTGTGCGGCCATGGACGGCACCGTGCTGGTCAACCTGATCAATACCAAGCTCACGGTTGCGGTTCGGCTCGCACCGTCGACCGGCGCAGTGACCGGCGAACCCGACGTCGTACGCAAGGACACCCACGCACATGCCTGGGCCCTGCGGATGTCGCCCGACGGCAACGTCTGGGGTGCGACGGTCAACAAGACCGCAGGTGATGCCGAGAAGCTCGACGATGTGGTGTTCCCGTTGTTCCCGCAGGGCGGCGGGTTCCCGCGCAACAACGACGACAAGACCTAACCGTTGGGCGACGATGCGGCCCCCGACGTCCGTCATACCAACCACAGAAGCCTCAGCCCGGCGCCCGTACTGCTCGTGCAACCTGTGAGCGACAAACGCGACAAACTACGCAGCGGCTACCCGTCCGAGGTAGCGACACAATCGGCAGGTGCTCAGGGCACGTCGAGGGTGAACCTGACGCCGTATCGCCGGGTCACCTCGGTGGGTTCGTAGAACCGCCGCGTCGGTTCCTCGTGGCCGGGCTCGAGGTCGTCGATATCGGAGAGGTATAGCAGCTCTTCGGAGCATTCCGGAGCCCAGACGCTCACGGGCTCCAACAGATAACACACGTGATCCCCGACATCGCTGCGACTCACCGTCCTGCCGACGAACCACGCCACCGCGTCATCGAGAATCGGCATCCCATAAGGGCCCGCGCGCCACGGGCAACGAGCGAATTTGTCGGCGTCGTCTGTTGTTGGGCCGGCGAACAGTTCGGCCAGGGCGCGCTGGTGCTGCGCCAACACATGCACAGCCACATGGTCAGATCGGCCGGCCACCTCGGCGGTGTGATTACTTCTGGGCATGCCGATCATGAAACTCGGGGGCTGCACGCTGGTTTGGGTGGCGAAACCGATCAGACAACCCGACGGCTGACCCTCGGCCTGGGTTGTCACCACGAATACCGGGGAATCCAGCATGGTCATCAGGTCATCGAACGATTCATCGATCACCTCAACATCATGAATCGCCGCGGCGCCTTTCGACGTCTTTCGCAGCGAACTCCTAGATACCAGTTCGGTGAACCGACAGCCCGGGCTAACCCTGACCGCAGGCCGCCAACACCAGCTCGCGTACCCGCGCGGCGTCGGCCTGACCGCGGGTGGCCTTCATCACCGCGCCGACGATCGCACCCGCCGCAGCCACCTTGCCGCCCCGAATCTTCTCGGCCACATCGGGATTGGCGGCCAAGGCTTCATCGACGGCCGCCTGGGTCAGCGAGTCGTCACGAACCAGCGCCAGTCCGCGGGCAGTCATCACTTGCTCCGGTTCGCCTTCGCCGGCCAGCACGCCTTCCACGACCTCGCGAGCGAGCTTGTTGGATAGCTTGCCCTCCTCGACCAGCCGTATAACGACTGCGACCTGGGCAGGGGTGATGGCCAGTTCATCCAGGCCGATACCGGACTCGTTGGCCTTTTGCACCAAGAAGTTCCCCCACCACGAGCGCGCCTCCTTGCTGGCGGCTCCGTGCTTGACCGTTTCGGCGACCAGTTCTACCGCGCCGGCGTTCACCAGGTCGCGCATCACCTCGTCGGAAATGCCCCATTCCTGCTGAATCCGCTTGCGGGTCAACCACGGTAGCTCGGGAATGGTTTGGCGCAGTTCTTCGACCAGTGCCCGGCTGGGCGCGACGGGTTCGAGATCGGGCTCCGGGAAATACCGATAGTCCTCTGCGGTCTCCTTGGTGCGGCCGGAGCTGGTGTAGCCGGCCTCGTGGAAGTGCCTGGTCTCTTGGGTGATCTGGCCGCCGGCCACCAAGACGGCGGCCTGCCGCTGCATTTCGTAACGCACCGCGACCTCGACGCTCTTGAGCGAGTTGACGTTCTTGGTCTCGGTCCGAGTGCCGAATTCGATTGCACCCCTTGGCTTTAGTGATACATTCGCATCGCAGCGCAGCGAGCCCTGGTCCATCCGGACGTCGGATACGTCCAACTCCCGCAGCAGGTCGCGCAACGCGGTCACGTAGGCACGGGCTACCTGAGGCGCACGTTCGCCCGCTCCCACAATCGGCTTGGTCACGATCTCGATCAGCGGGACGCCGGCACGGTTGTAGTCGATGAGCGACGTCGTCGCCCCGTGGATGCGGCCCGTCTCACTGCCGATATGGGTCAGTTTGCCGGTGTCCTCCTCCATGTGGGCACGTTCGATCTCCACTCGCCAGGTAGTGCCGTCTTCCAGCGGCGCCTCGAGGTAGCCGTTGACGGCGATCGGCTCGTCGTATTGCGAAATCTGATAATTCTTCGGCATGTCCGGGTAGAAGTAGTTCTTCCTGGCAAAGCGGCACCAGGACACGATCTCGCAATTCAGCGCCAAGCCGATGCGGATCGCCGACTCGACCGCGGCCCGGTTCAGCACCGGCAGCGAACCGGGCAGCCCCAGGCACACCGGGCACACCTGCGTGTTCGGCTCGGCGCCGAATGCCGTTGCGCAGCCGCAAAACATCTTGGTCGCGGTGGACAATTCGACGTGAACTTCCAGTCCGAGGACCGGATCGAAGCGCGCGACGACGTCGTCGAAGTCCAGCAGGTCAGCCCCTGAAGCCCGGGCAGCAGCAGTCATGCGTTTATCCTAGTGGCGGGCGGTGGCCCACCGGAGTCGGACAGGGCTACCCACCGATGGCACACCCCAGGGACTATGCCCGCCGTGGGAACATGGCTGCCAGCGTGGCAGCCAGCTCAAGGTAGGCGCGCCGGCTTTCCTTACTCAACCGGTCCAGACCGATTTCCTTACCCGCATGTACGTGGCGATCGAACGGCAGGACCACCGTGGCGGCCACGCCGGTCGACAATTGCTCGAGTTCCTTGCCGGCCAAGGTGCTGGGCCTGGCCGGTTCGGTGCGGTTGACCGCCAACACCGTCGTCGCGACGAGTTTTTGATATCCGTTGTTGCGCAACCACTCCAGCGTGATTCTGGTCTTTCGTATCGCATCGATCGAGGCGCTGGTAACGACCACCAGTGCCCGCGATTCCGGCAACACCGCCTCCATCGCGCTGGATTCGAGCGCCTTGACGCAGTCGACCAGGACCACCGAGTAATGCTTGCGCAAAATGGAAAACACCTTGACGATGTCGCTTCGCCCCACTCGCCAACTGTTCTTTGCATAGTCCGGCAGCCCGAGCACCTCCAGCCCGCAACTGTTCATATAGGTATGCGCGCGCACGTCCGGATACCGGGTGACCGAACCGTCCATGAGCAGATCGACCATATTCAAACGGCTGCGGCGGCCATGCCGATCCGACAAATCGCCGCCGTCGGTGTCGACGGCGATCACCCGGTCATTGCGCACCTGCGCGAAAGTTGAGCCCAGCGCCTCCACGACCGCTGTCTTGCCGACCCCACCTTTGAGGTTGAGCACGGCCATGGGAAACGCGCTTCCGAGCGGAGTACGGACGCGCTCACGCAGCTCACGTTCATATGCTGGGCCTTTGCCGGGGCCGAAGTCCCTTCGGCTGATCCGCCACAACAGGTCTCGCCAGCTGAAACGGCCGGTATCGTCGGCGTCCTGCTGGTCGAAAACGTCGAGCGCCATGCCGCCGGGGGTCCGTTCACGAGGGGGAACCGGCGTCGCCGCGGGGGTCCGGGCGGTTGACCACGGCGCAGCGGGAGACGAGGGGTAGGCAGGGGTATCACGGCGGTAGACCCGCGGCACCGTGGTGGACGTCGACTCGACCGGCGGACGGTGACAGGGCGGGGAGGTGCGCCGCTCCTGTGCTACCGGCGGAGCGGCCTGAGGCAGGTCTCCGCGACCAGGATCGCGGTTGCTCATACCCCACGGTATAGCCGGGCTGATTTGCTCGGAAACCGCGAATTCCCCGGATTGGCGAAGATGCAAGCAACAGGCAAACAAGATTTCGTCCGCAGTTCAGCCCGCGCTACCGGATGTTCGACACATTCCGGCGATCGGCGCGAAAACCGACGTCAGCCGAAGAAAGCCGCGGCGTCGTCGTAGCGGCTTTGAGGTACCAACTTGAGCTGGCGCACGGCGTCAGCCAGGGCGACACGGCCGATGTCCTGCCCGCGCAGCGACACCATCTGGCCGTATTCGCCGGCATGGGCGGCGTCGGCGGCGTTGACACCGAACCGGGTGGCAAGAACGCGGTCGTAGGCCGTCGGGGTACCGCCGCGCTGGACATGGCCCAGCACCGTCACCCGGACATCTTTGTTGATCCGCTTCTCCACCTCGACACCCAGCTGCGCGGCCACCCCGGTGAAACGCTCATGGCCGAACTCGTCGATCCCGCCTTCGCGCAACTCGATGGAGCCGGCCACCGGCTTGGCTCCCTCGGCGACCACGCAGATGAAGTGCGAGTCTCCGCGCTGGAAACGCTGTTTGACCAGCCGGCACACCTCCTCGACATCGAACGGCTGCTCGGGGATCAGCGTCATGTGAGCGCCGGATGCAAGCCCGGAGTTCAGCGCGATCCAGCCGGCGTGGCGGCCCATCACCTCGACCAGCATCACCCGCTGATGCGATTCGGCGGTGCTGTGCAGGCGGTCGATCGCCTCAGTCGCCACGGTCAATGCCGTGTCGTGGCCGAAAGTCACGTCGGTGCAGTCGATGTCGTTGTCGATGGTCTTCGGTACGCCGACGACCGGTACATTCTCCTGCGACAGCCAGTGCGCCGCCGTCAGCGTGCCTTCGCCGCCGATGGGGATCAGCACGTCGATGCCGTTGTCGTCCAAGGTCTGCATGATCTGACTCAGGCCGGCGCGCAGTTTGTCCGGATGCACCCGCGCGGTCCCCAGCATGGTTCCGCCCTTGGCCAGCAATCGGTCATTGCGGTCGTCGTTGCGCAGCTGCATGCGCCGGTTTTCCAACAGCCCGCGCCACCCGTCCTGGAACCCGACCACCGACGAGCCGTAGCGGGCATCGCAAGTGCGCACCACGGCCCGGATGACGGCGTTGAGGCCGGGGCAGTCGCCGCCTCCGGTGAGAAGTCCAATCCGCATGCCATCATCTTGCACCGCAGCTGGCTCGGGCCGCGAGCAGACGCGGAATCGCACGCGCGGGGTCCGCGCAGTGCGATTCCGCGTCTGCTCGCGCAAGCGAGAGGTGCCCCAGCTCGCGCCTAGATGGCTCCTAAATCGGCGAGGGCAGCGGGCCACGGGCGGCCTCGTAGGCGGCTCCCACCCGGTAAAGCCGGTCGTCGGCCAAGGCGGGCG
>NZ_UPHT01000117.1 GCF_900566085.1 Mycobacterium attenuatum | reverse complement strand
CCATATAGCAGGCCGCCCAACCCGCCGTTGCCGCCGCTGCCCGCGAACCCGCTGCCGACGGCCGCACCGCCGGTCCCCCCGCCGCCGCCGCCGCCGATGAGGAAGGCGTTGCCGCCCAACCCGCCGCTGCCGCCGGTGCCGCCGGTGCCGCCGGTGCCGCCGTTACCGATGAGGCCGGCGGCCCCGCCGCTACCGCCGGCGACTCCGGCCAGTGTGCTGTCGCCACCCCGGCCGCCGTTGCCGTAGAGCAGACCGCCCGGCCCGCCGGGCTGCCCAATTCCGCCGACGGTTCCACCGTCGGTGCCGTTGCCGATCCACGGGCGGCCAAACAGCGCCAGGGCGGGCGCGTTGATCAGGTCGAGCAGGTTCTGGGCGCTGGCCGCCTCGGTACCGGCATAGGCCGCCCCGCCGGCGGACAGGGCCTGCGCCAGCTGATCGTGAAACGCCGACATCTGGGCGCTGATGGCCTGATAACCCTGAGCCTGCGCCCCGAAGAACGCCGCGACGGCTGCTGATACCTGATCAGCGGCGGCCGCCGGCACGCCGGCCGTCACGGCCGCTGCGTTCATGTTGGCGTGGCTGATCGTCGAACCGATACCGGTCAAGTCGGTGGCCGCCGCAGCGATAGCCGCCGGGCCTGCGATCACATACGACATGGCGCACCTCTGAGATCGAGCGAGATCAAGACCACTGGCCGGCGCCTGGATCGTATCGCGACCGATGTCCGAAATGCGCGATTGCGGCCCCGCTAGTGGCGCGCGTGCACCTCGACTCGGTGCAGATCGTCGCCGAGTTCGATCGTTCCGCTGAACTCGGTGGCGGCCAAGGCCCGCCACTGCTCCTCCTGGCCTGCCATGAGGGCCGGCACGTAGTGCGTCATCACCAGTGTCCCCACCCCGGCTCGCCGGGCGGTCGCGGCCGCCTCCTGCACCGACGAGTGGTAGTCACAGACGTCCTTGACCCGCTGTTGCGGGACATTCGCCAGGATGTCCTTTCGAATAACGGTGTGTACCAACGCGTCTGCGCCCGCGGCTAGCTCGTCCAGGCCGGCGCAGGGCACGGTGTCACCGGCCAGCACCACCGACGCGCCACCGGATTCGATGCGGAACCCGATGGTCGGCGCCACCGGCCGGTGATCGGTGGGTGCCACCCGGATCGTCACTCCCTCGCGGTCCCACACGGTGCCGTCGGTGTATTCGTGAACCTCGACCGGAGGCGGTGCGTCGAGATCAGCGTGGTGGGCGATGCGGTAGCCGATGTCGTGTCCGAAGGCCTGCAGCATCGCCGCCACCACCTCGGCGGTGCCCGGCGGCCCGATGATCTGCAGCGGCGGGGGAGCGGGAGCGAAGTTGGTGACCCAGTTGGTGATGATCACGTCGCCGAGCTCGGCGATGTGGTCGCTGTGCAGATGGGTCAGCAGCAGGGCCGACAAGCCCGCGGCGCCTACGCCGACCGCCGCGGCGCGTTGCAGGACACCGCGCCCGCAATCAATCAAGAACACCTGTCCGTCGGCCCGCACCAACGTCGCCGGTCCGGCCCGGTTCGGGTCGGGAATGGGGCTGCCGGTTCCCAGCAAGGTGATCTCGATCATGGCCACATCCTTACCAGGCGGGGCCGTGCGCGGCGGCGCAACCCGGCGATTCGCGCGGCGGGCCGCCGTCGCGTTGGGGTGGCGGCTTTCCCGCCGCGCTCGTTAGCCGTAGCCTGGTGTGAATCGGGTCACAACCGGCGGGAGGCCTCAATGCGGATCGCGGACGTCTTGCGGAACAAGGGGGCGGCGGTGGTGACGATCAATCCCGACGCGACAGTGCGGGAACTGCTTGCGGGCCTGGCCGAGCAGAATATCGGCGCGATGGTGGTGGTCGGCGCGGAAGGTGTCGTCGGCATCGTGTCGGAACGCGACGTGGTACGCGAGTTGCACGCCCACGGC
The DNA here is from genome assembly GCF_900566085.1 of Mycobacterium attenuatum. Classification (GTDB taxonomy): domain Bacteria; phylum Actinomycetota; class Actinomycetes; order Mycobacteriales; family Mycobacteriaceae; genus Mycobacterium; species Mycobacterium attenuatum. The sequence goes on along the minus strand of NZ_UPHT01000117.1, from coordinate 2,207 downwards.
GCCAGCGTGTTGTCTCGTCCGGTCTCCAAGATCATGACCAGCGATGTCGCCACCTGCACGAAATCGGACACGGTAGACAGCCTGAGCGTGCTGATGACCAATAACCGGGTGCGTCACGTACCGGTGCTCGACGGCAAGAAGCTCATCGGCATCGTCAGCATCGGTGATGTGGTGAAGACCCGGATGCAGGAACTCGAGGCCGAACAGCAGCAGCTGCAGTCCTACATCACGCAGGGCTAGCCAGGCCCAGCCTCAGCACGTGTTTGGGAAGGTGTCGGCGCGTCTTCGTGACCGCATCGGTTGCGCGTGACGTCAACTGCCGCATGACTTTCCGCCGTGGAAGACGGTGTCCTGATACGTCAAGGCCTGGATGTATGAACGGCGTCACCGACCGAATCCACGACGCGCTGCGCGAGGCGGGGTGCGACGGCGCCGGGGGCCACCCGATGGCCAGCGCCGGGATCGTCGATGCCCAATCGGTAAGGGCGCCGACACCGCCGGGAAGGGCAGCCGCAGTGGCCGCATTGCGCGGCAAATTGTGCGGAAAGACAAGGGGCAGTGCACCTTTGAGGTGTTGTCCCGCCGCTGCGTAGTGGAGCGCGCACGTTGTCTTGGTTGGTGCGCTGGCGCCGTCTCGTGACAGCCAGCCCCTGGGGCCAGCCTTCCCAGCGGAACGCCACGGCGAAAAATCGTGTGGAATTTCGCCGTGGGGTTACAGTCGCGATGGTTGGTCGCCGTAACGCCAGGAGTATTCGGTACGCAACCCGGCGGCGGGGCCACCGAGCCGACCGAGCCGACCGAGACGAGCGGAGCGAGCATAGCGCCGAGCGCCAAAACCAACTGCGCCGATTGCCGCCACGGGCGAGCCTGAGCGAGAATTAGCTCTCGCTTTTGGGATTGGCCGATCAACTGACTAACGGTATTTGTCGGTTGGATAAGTTTCGCCAATGAGCCGCTTGCACCCGCGACAAAAGTCAGGACGCCATGTTCGGCCACCCAATTCCTGATCAGATGTTCTCGAACGCTATTGTCGAGACCACCTTGGCGGCGGGGGCAGAGCCTACAGGATGAGTTGTGTCATATGTGACCATTGTGCCGCAAGCATTGGAATGCGCCGCAACCGATTTAGCTGCAATCGGTTCGGTGTTCAGCGAGGCAGCCGTTGCCGCGGCCATCCCCACCACAAAGCTACTGAGCGCCGGTGCTGACGAGGTGTCGGCGGGATTGACAGCCATATTGACGAGCCACGGCCAGGCTTGGCAGGCATTGAGCAAACACTACGAATGGCTCCACCAACAATTCGTTGACCTGCTCAACGGAAGCACCGAGAAATACTGGGCCACCGAGATCGACAACGCCGCGCAGAATGCAATCAACACCGCCAACGCCGACAGCGAGTGGCTGCTGGGGCGTCCGATGATCGGTAATGGCGTCAACGGGCTCAATGGGACCGGCCAAAACGGCGGGGCCGGCGGATGGCTGTGGGGCAATGGCGGCAACGGCGGATCCGGGGCAGCAGGCCAAAACGGCGGCAACGGCGGCGCGGCCGGACTCTTCGGCCACGGCGGAGCCGGCGGAGCCGGCGGAACCGGCGCGAACGGCGGCACCGGCGGCCACGGCGGATTACTGGTTGGCGGCGGCGGCGTCGGCGGCGCAGCGGGCGCAGGCGGCGGTACCGCAGGCAGTGGCGGAAACGGCGGAAACGGCGGAGCAGCCGGACTCATCGGCGACGGCGGCGCAGGCGGCGCCGGGGGTAACGGCTTGTTCGGCGGAAACGGCGGTGCCGGCGGCCAGGGGGGCTTACTGGCTGGCAACGGCGGTGCAGGCGGGGCAGGCGGGACCAATCCCGAATGTGGCGGCATCGCAGGCAACGGCGGAAACGGCGGAGCAGCCGGACTCATCGGCAACGGCGGAAACGGCGGTGCAGGCGGCGCCGGCGGGGCCAATCCCTTCTACAGCGCAATCGGCGGGGCCGGCGGGCACGGCGGGTCAAGCCTGCAAAACGAAGGTGATGGCGGCAGCGGCGGTGCCGGGGGAAGCGCTGGCAACGGCGGAAACGGTGGACTCATAGGCGGAGACGGTGGGACCGGTGGATCTGGTGGGGCTGGCGGGTACGGCGGGTCGGGTTCTCAAGTCGGCGGTTACGGAGCTAACGGAGGGAACGGCGGGGCCGGTGGAAGCGGTGGCGCGGCTGGGCTGTTCGGCTT
>NZ_UPHT01000028.1 GCF_900566085.1 Mycobacterium attenuatum | reverse complement strand
TCATCACCGGCACCAAACCAGCACACGACACGAGATTGTCATCATCGAACACCGCCGACGAGGGCGCGAACCTGTGACACACTCTCACCGAAAGTGCCTTTCTTGAGCTGGACGATTGTTGTCTGGAAACTCCAATCATCCCAGGTCAAAAGGCACTTTCCTCATCTCGACACCCGAAACGAACCCAATCCATCCGTGGATCGAGGCTAAGCCCTCCGGCCAAAAACAGCGCCGCGACCTTGGGTAGCCGATTCAGCGCCAGGCTCAGATGCATCTGCCCAGACGCCCTGCCGTGACTCACACCCAGCGCCGCAGCCACCTCGGCAGCAGCGCTGTCCCATTCGTCGCAAGCCCAGTCGGCGCGCTGGTCGCTGGCGGTGCGCCGACAGGTCAGCTCGGCGATCGCCGACAACCGCCGAGCACTCGCGGCCGCCTCCGCGCGGGCGCAGTCCTCGATCGCTGCTACCAGCGAAGCGTCGTCGCATCGGCGCAGCTCCGCGGGTTCCAGCAGCGATACTTCGAACATATGAGCGATACTAGACGAGGGTACCGACAACACGATGGGAACTGACCACCCGCCGACAACGAAGCGTGAAGCCGATGCGGTAACCGCGGTGCTCGCAAGCCCGCGAGCATCAAGCAGCGCGGCGAGATCGCGTTGCCCGGGTTCGGCGGCAGACAGCGGCGAAAACGCTGACTGTGGGCTCGCTCCAGTCGCGCAGCCCTATCCCGGTATTGAACGTCGAGGAATTGGGCGGCCAGGCCGCGGAAGAACGTGGCCTTGCTGGACTGCAGCGTAGAACGGCGCGCGATCGCCGCTGATGACTGACGGCCGTTTGAGTCGTAGCCGCGCTGGAACAGCGCGAGTATCAACAGCAGATGGTAGGTGCGGCTGTTCTATCAGCTTGGATGCCGTAAGCTGCTGTCCCCCAGGACAATTCAGAACAACTTGTTCCTATCTTGCACGTGTTCGCGCGCAATAGCGCTTTGCTCTTGGTTACGGAAACAGTGTTGTCTGCGCCTGTGACACGTTTTTGCCGCGGCGGACCTTGCCTTTGGATGTCGACTTGGATTCTTCGGCGGCCCGGGGTGGTTCAGAGACCGGTCTCGCCGAGTTCAACTCAAGCGTCGTTGCGGCACCGATAAATGCGGCTTCGAGCACGGCGGTCGTGAGGTCAAGACGACCGAAACCGCCGACACGAATCGCGTTGCAATGCGTGAGTTCCGATATTATTTGGCTGGTTTCGAGAACAGCGATGCAGCAAAGGGAGCGCCATGTGCCCAGAAGCACGCGGATAGACAGTGGCAATATCCGAACCGGGTGCCGACGGTTGGCTTGACTTCAGCTCCACCCCCTATACCGCAACGTTGGATGAGGTTCACGATTGGTTTGTGGTTCGCGCTCCCAACCAAGAATCTCGAATAAGGCGATTTGACGCGCTCTCCCTCCATCTGAGCCTGCTCTATGAGATGGGTGGGCCATCCCCCGTGTGGCTCGGCGGCGGTTTCATCTCGCACAACGCGCAAACCATCCCCGGAATCCGGCTCGTCTATCTCTGCGAAGATCGCGAGCATCTGCGGACCCTGCTCCGCAACGACGGTGTGTACCAACTCCTCACTCTGCAGACGGTCTTCGCCGAGAAGCCCATGATGGTGAGCATCGCCGAGCTACGCCCTGTCGGTGGGCTGGTAGATGCTTATTTGGCGTCCCCTGCCCGACGGGCGTTTTGGGCGACCTGGTTGTCGATGATCACCCGGCGGGACGGAAGCACCCTCCCGGGTACCCGGCAGGGCTTTGTGGAGGTAACACTATGACTGTGGATCCGGTCGACGAGTTCGGCGCATTGCGCCGAGCGCGTGATGCCGCGCTGGCCGCCGAAACAGGCGACGAACTCGTCGACGCCTACGAGCAGGGCGTGATCATGATGGCCTGGTCGCAAGTCGTCGGGCAGGTGCCAACCCTCACCGACACTTTGCGGGTGACCATACTCGGGGCCGACGACATCGACTCCTACACCGTCGGAACGGTCTCTCGGGCCTTCCAAAACGCGGTGGCGCGAGTCGACAAGGCAACCCGCCGTCCCACCTCCACAGCCCTCTCCCTGACCCGCCGCGACCGTGAGCGCGCTGAGCTCGTCCAACAGGCCCAAGTCGGCAATACCGTGTACTTCCGCGTGCCGGCGGTGCCGCTCTCCCCCGGCGGTTACGACATCGGCATCCAGTCGGGACGAGCGGGTGCGGCGATTCGTGAGTTGGTCGAGACCCTGCCAGCCAGCGCCGACGACGAGGAGTCGGCAAAGGGAATCCTCGGCGCGCCACGGCTATTGAGATTGGCCGTACAAGACATTAGTAACGTTGCGGCCTTGGTGCCAGAAGGCCTCGAACTCGACCTGGAGACCAGCGCCGAAGAAATCAAATCCGTACTGACCCGCGACCGCGCCGCGAAACTTCTCACTTTTTTGGGTAACCGAGACACCGTCGAAGACACCGAAACCGTGGTCGGCAAACTTGACGGGTTTCGGGGTACTCGTCGCGTTTTCTACCTGATCAAAGACGACAATTCCGAGATCGCCGGGTCAATCGAAGGCGACCTTCTTTCCACCGTGCGCAATTTGGTGGGCACCAGGGTGCGCGCGCGCGTATCGACAACTCGGTGGCGAGCGCAGAACGGCCGCCTCGGCCCAAAGCACTACGGCTTGCTCGACCTCATGCCTGCCGGTGAGCAGGAAGCCATGTTCAGCGATGGATAGGTGGTCGAACGTCGAAGCTCCTGACGTGAAGCCATCGCTGTCGGATGAGCCACGCGCGACGTACCGGCAGCGAGTCGGGGGCGGTTCGACATCGTCGGCCGAATCGATGTCGGTCTACGACGTTGACGCCTAGTCATCGTTCGGTGACCAGCTGTTCCCAGCTATTCATAGTAGGTGCCGATTTGATGCCGATCCCTTGACCGCGCAAAGGGCAACCTCGGTGTCCAGTGGTTGCGTCACACCCGACGACCATCCGGGGGCTCGCCAATGATCACCCCACGGAGAACGACGGCAAGAACACGCCGACACACACAACGACGAATCATGTGCTACGCCAGGGAGGCAGCTGCTCGTGTGTCAACTGCGACACTCCGGCACCTCACCGACGTACCCAGCCAGGGCAATTGACCGTCACCCGGTCGGTTGGCGACTGCGGTAGCAATCTCGTCACAATCCGTTACCGTCAACCGGAGTTTGGTCCAAAAGAACGTCCGGCCTGGACCATACTCTATTTCGGGGTTCGCCGACCCGCTGCAGTCTCCCCGATTCGGAGCCGCCATGGACACACACGAACTGCGCATTTCCAACGTCAGCGTCTTCGACAGCGTCGACGGCCGGATCACCGGGCCCATGGACGTCACTGTCTCCGACGGGTTGATCGCCGCGGTGGCACCTGCAGGCTCAACCGAATTCTCCGGCCCGCATATCGACGGGACCGCAAAAACGTTGATTCCCGGACTGATTGACGCGCATTGGCATGCGATGTTCGCCACCATCCCGGCAGTGGTGGCCCAGCTCAGCGAGCTCGGCTACGTCTACGCGAAGGCGATCACCGGCGCCCGGGAAACGCTGCTGCGCGGCTTCACCACGGTCCGCGATCTCGGCGGGCCGGTGTTCGGAATCAAGCAGGCCATCGATGAGGGCGTGATCGTCGGCCCGCGCATTTACCCGTCCGGCGGGTTCATCTCCCAGACCGGCGGCCACGGCGATTTCCGGCTGCCCCACGAGGTCCCTCGCGGTGTCTGCGGACACCTGAGCTACACCGAGATCATCGGTGCCGCCGTCATCGCCGACGGCGAAGCCGAAGTGCTGCGGGGAGCGCGAGAGATGTTGCGGCGCGGCGCCTCTCAGCTCAAGCTGATGGCCGGCGGTGGGATCAGCTCGACGTACGACCCGATCGACGTCGCCCAGTTCACCGAAGCCGAGATGCGCGCGGCGGTGGCGGCCGCGGAGAACTGGGACACCTACGTCACCGTGCACGCCTACACGCCCCGCGCGATCCGCGCCGCCGTCGCCGCCGGAGTCCGTTGCATCGAGCACGGCCACCTCATCGACGAGGACACCGCCGCACTGCTCGCCGAACAGGGCATCTGGTGGTGCCTGCAGCCGTTCGTCGACGACGAGCCCACGATCCCCGTCACGCCGCAGACGAGGGCAAAGCTGCGGCAAGTGGTCTCTGGCACCGACGCGGCCTATCGCCTTGCGATCAAACACCGGGTCAAGGTCGCATTCGGAACCGACATATTGTTCGACACCGCACTCGCCAGCCGGCAGGGCGCCCAGCTGGCCGAACTCACCCGCTGGTACACACCCGCCGAGGTGCTGCAGCAGGCGACGATCCGCAACGCGGAGCTCTTGGCCATGTCCGGACCGCGCAACCCCTACCCGGGCCGCCTGGGGGTCGTGGCCGAAGGGGCCCTGGCCGACTTGGTTCTCGTCGACGGCAACCCGGTGACCGACATCTCGCTCATCAGCCGGCCCGACGAGGCTTTCGTCGCCATCATCAAAGACGGCAGGTTGGTCAAAGGCGCTGTCGCGTAAGCACATCCAAGCCGGCGGCCCATGCATCCGACCCGTAGCAGCCACCCGCTGCCGACTCACCACCGGAGGCGCTGCGGATGCGACCCGCGCGCGGCGGGGCCGCGACTTCGGTAAACGACGTAGGGCCGGAACAAATACGCGACGGGTGCGCTGAACGCGTGAACCAGCCTGGTGAACGGCCAGATCGCGAACAACGCCAGCGCGATCATCACGTGCAGCTGGTAGTACAGCGGCGCCTGCGCCATCAGTTCGCCACGAGGCTGCAGCACCCAGATGGACCGGAACCACACTGAGACGGTTCCCCGGTAGTTGTATGACTCGCCGAACGTCCCTGAGCCCAGCGCGGTCGCGTACAGTCCCGCAACTAGCGCCCCGACCAGGAATAGGTACATGAGCTTGTCGTTAACCGTGGTGGCCAGGTACACCGGACCACGGCTACGTCTGCGGTAGATCAGCAGCGCCAGTCCCGTCAGGGTGGTGATGCCGGCGATCGATCCCAGCACAACCGCCTGGACGTGATAGACATGATGACCCACCCGGGCCGCGTCCGTCCATGATTCCGGTATCAGCAGGCCGATGACGTGTCCGACGATCACGACCAGGATGCCGTAGTGGAACAGCGGGCTCGCGATCCGCAGCAACCGCACCTCGTAAAGCTGCGACGAGCGGGTGGTCCACCCGAACTTGTCGTAGCGGTACCGCCACCAGGTGCCCACGGCGACGATAGCAAGCACCACATACGGCACCGCGTCCCAGAAACTCTGACCGAGCACCTCATTCACCTCCGGAGTTGCGTCGCGTGCAGCGACCTCATGGCTGCCGCCCCCGCGGGAACATGCCGGGTGGCACGCCCCGGCCGTCCCAGTTGAGGAGGTTGACCCGCGATGGACGGTTGGCGTTGGCGGCCATCCCTTCACTGGTCTGCCGTTGCCGCAGCGCATGGAACGTCTCGACCGCCACCGGCAGCGGTACTCCGCTGGCCTCACCGAACGGCCCGGAGCCGTACATCCCGGGGCCGCCGTCGAAGGACAACGAGCACCCGGGTTCCTCGACGGCATCGGCATCCACCTCGTAGGCGGTCGGGATCACGTAACGATCTTCATATTTCGCCAATGCGAGCAGCCGGTACATCTGGTAGATCTGCTCTTCGGTCATGCCGACCGATTCCGGGATGTGCGGCTGTGTCGGCCGCCCCAGGTTGATGTCGCGCATATAGGAGCGCATCGCGGCCAGCCGGCGCAGCACGGATTCCACCGGGGTTGTCTCACCGGCGGTGAACAGCCCCGCGAGGTACTCGACGGGTATGCGCAACGCCTCCAGTGCGCCGAACAAGTTGCCGAGGTCCTCACCGTCGTGGCCGTCGCGGCCGATGGCGTCGACCACCGGAGACAGCGGCGGAATGTACCAAACCATCGGTACCGTGCGAAATTCCGGATGCAGCGGCAGCGCCACCTGGTAGGTGTTGATCAGCGCATAGACCGGGGAGCGCTGGGCGGCCTCGATCCACTCATCGGGGATCCCCTCGGCCCGCGCGCCGGCGATCACGTCGGGATCGTTGGGGTTCAACAGGATTCGCCGGTGCGCAGGGTAGAGATCGGCCTCCCGCTCCACCGACGCCGCCTCCAGCACCCGGTCGACGTCGTAGAGCACCAGACCGAGGTAACGCAACCGTCCGACGCAGGTTTCCGAACACACCGTCGGCAGGCCTACTTCGATACGCGGATAGCACAGCGTGCACTTCTCCGCCTTGCCGGTCTTGTGGTTGAAGTACACCTTCTTGTACGGGCACCCCGACACACACATCCGCCAGCCGCGGCAACGATCCTGGTCGACGAGCACGATCCCGTCCTCGGTGCGTTTGTACATCGCACCCGACGGGCAGGACGCCACGCACGACGGGTTCAGGCAGTGCTCGCAGATCCGCGGCAGATAGAACATGAATGCCTGCTCGAGTTCCAGCCGCACCCGTTCGCTGACCTGTTGCAGCACCGGGTCGCCGGGCACGATTTCCGGCGAGCCGCCGAGGTCGTCGTCCCAGTTCGCCGACCACGACACCTTCATCGGCTTGCCGCTGATCAGGCTGCGCGGCGGCGCCACCGGCATCTGCTCGCCCAGCGGGGCGGTGATCAGCTTCTCGTAGTCGTACGTCCACGGCTCGTAGTAGTCGGCGAGGCTCGGCATCTTGGGGTTGGCGAAGATCTTCAGCAGCTTGGCCAGCCGGCCGCCGCCGCGCAGCCTCAGTCGACCGCGCTTGTCGCGTTCCCAGCCCCCGCGCCAGCGCGTCTGGTCTTCATAGGTGCGCGGATAGCCTTGGCCCGGACGGGTTTCGACGTTGTTGAACCAGACGTACTCGGTGCCGCTGCGGTTGGTCCATGCCTGCTTGCAGGTCACCGAGCAGGTGTGGCAGCCGATGCACTTGTCGAGGTTCATCACCATCGCCAGCTGCGCCATGACTTTCATCAGTAGGCCACCTCCTGGGAGCGGCGACGCACCACGGCCACCTCGTCACGCTGGTTGCCGGTTGGGCCTAAGTAGTTGAACGCGTACGCGTTCTGCGCGTAGCCGCCCGCCAGGTGGCTGGGCTTGATCAGCAGCCGGGTCAGCGAATTGTGGATGCCACCGCGACGCCCGGTGGTCTCGGTCAGGGGCGTGTCGATGGTGCGCTCCTGGGCGTGGTAGACGAATACGACGCCGTCGGGCATCCGGTGACTGACGATCGCTCGGCACACCACCACCCCGTTGCGGTTGACCGCTTCCACCCAATCGTTGTCCCGCACAGCGATTTTCGCAGCATCACCGACGCTCATCCACATGGTGGGACCGCCCCGCGACAGCGACAGCATGAGCAGGTTGTCCTGATACTCCGAGTGGATGGACCATTTCGAGTGCGGCGTCAGATACCGTACGGTCAGCACCGCGCCGTCACCACCCAGTCTCGGCTCACCGAAGAGTCGCGACATGTTCAGCGGCGGACGGTAAATCGGCAGCTGTTCGCCGAGCTCTTCGACCCAGTCGTGGTCCAGGTAGAAGTGCATTCGGCCGGTGAGCGTGTGAAACGGCTTGAGCTCCTCGATGTTCACCGTGAACGGCGCATACCGGCGCCCGCCGGTCTCGCTGCCGGACCACTCCGGGCTGGTGATCACCGGCACCGGGCGGGCCTGGGCGTCGGCATAGGTGATGCGGCGTTCCTCGCTGCCTTCGGCCAGATGCGCCAGCCGGCGTCCGGTCCGTCGTTCCAGTTGATGAAAGCCCTCGACTGCGAGCCGGCCGTTGCTCGTTCCCGACAGTGCCAGGATCACGTCAGCCATCCGCTCGGCGGTGGTGATCGCCGGCCGCCCGGCAGCGGGACCGGAGTTGAGCACCCCGAACTTGGCGGCGAGCTCGTCGACTTCGCGATCCGGCCAGACGGTGACGCCTTTGGTGGTCAGCCCCAGCCGCTCGGCCAGCGGCCCCAGCGCGGCCCACTTGTCGGCAATGGCGGCGTAGTCCCGCTCGACCACCGCGATGGTACCCATGGTCTTACCGGGCTTGGGTAGCTCTCCTGTTGCGCGCCAGTCGTATTCGGTTCCCGACGGGTAGGCCATCGCCCCGGGTGTGTCGTGCTGCAGCGCGCCGAGCACGACGTCGGTTCGAGTGCCCAGGTGCTTGGCCGCCAGGGCCGAGAAGACGCTCGCGATCGCGCCGAATGCCTGGTAGTCGGAGCGGGTTTCCCACGGCGGATCGATGGCGGGGCTGAATGCGTGCACGTACGGATGCATGTCGGTGCTGGACAGGTCGGCCTTCTCGTACCAGGTGGCGGCCGGCAGCACCACGTCGGACAGCAATGTCGTGGACGTCATCCGGAAGTCGATAGACATCAGCAGGTCAAGCTTGCCTTCACCAATATCGTCGCGCCAAACGATGCCGTTGGGCCGCAACGCTTCTGGCGCCGGCGCTGCTTGCAGATTCGATGTCGTGCCCAGCAGGTGCGTAAGGAAGTATTCGTTGCCCTTGCTGGACGAGCCGAGCAGGTTGGCGCGCCACACGTTGAGCACCCGCGGCCAGTTCGCCGGGTCGTCGGGATCAGCCAGGGCCGGTTTGAGGGCGCCCGTGGCGAGTTGCTCGGCCACGTAGTCGACGATGTCCCGCCCGGCCGCGCGTGCCTCGTCTGCGACGTCGAGGCTGGAGCGGTTGAACTGCGGGTAGAACGGCGTCCAGCCCATCGCGACTGCGGCGGCCAGCACGTCCATGGTGTGCTTGCCCGCGAACCGGCCGCGGCCGGTGGGGCTGGCCAACGTGTCGGCCCGGTAGCCGTCGTAGCGCCACTGGTCGGTGTGCACGTACCAGTACGACGTGCCCGCCATCTGGCGCGGCGGCCGCGACCAGTCGGTGGCCATCGCCATCGTCGCCCAACCCGTGACGGGGCGGCACTTTTCCTGACCGACGTAGTGCGCCCATCCGCCGCCGTTGCGGCCCATCGACCCGGTGAGCAGCAGCAGCGCCAGCACGGCCCGATAGGTGGCGTCGCCGTGGAACCATTGGCAGATGCCCGCGCCCATGATGATCATCGACCGGCCGCCGGATTCCTCGGCGCTGCGGGCGAATTCACGTGCCACCCGAATGACCTTGCCCGCCGGCACCCCGGTGATCAGCTCCTGCCAGGCCGGCGTGTACGGGTACCCCGCATCGTCGTAGCCGGTGGGCCAGTCTCCCCGCAGCCCGGGCCGGGCGACCCCGTACTGGGCCAGCATCAGGTCGAATACCGTGCAGGTCAGGTTCTCGCCGATGCGGCGCACCGGGACGCCGCGAATCATCGTCTGGCCGCTGCCATCGGCGGTGTCGAAGCGCGGCAGGATGATTCGCGCGGTTTCGCCGGCGCTGCGGTGCGCGACGGTCAGCGCCGGCACGATGTCCCCGAGGTCGAGGTTCCACTTGCCCACGCCGTCGTCGCCGTACCGGAAGCCGAGCGAGCCGTGCGGGACCGCGGGCCGGTCGGTGGCGCCGTCCAGCAAGACCGGTTTGAACGCCGCGTTCTCAACGTCGTGGCCGAGGTCGGCGGCGGTGAGAACCTTGCCCGGCACCACGTCGTCACCGCGGCTTTCCAGCTTGATCAGAAACGGCAGGTCGGTGAACCGGCGCACATAGTCGACGAAGAACGGAATCCGTTGTTTGACAAAATATTCCGACAAAATGATATGCCCCATGGCCATGGCCAGTGCGCCGTCGGTGCCGGCCGCACAGGGCAGCCACTGGTCGGCGAACTTGGTGTTGTCGGCGTAGTCGGGGCTGACGGTGACCACCTTGGTGCCGCGGTAACGCACCTCGGCCATCCAATGCGCGTCTGGCGTGCGGGTGACCGGCACGTTCGAGCCCCACATGATCAGGTACGCGGCGTCCCACCAGTCGCCGGACTCCGGCACATCGGTCTGGTCGCCGAACACCTGCGGCGCCGCCACGGGAAGGTCGGCATACCAGTCGTAGAACGACGTCATGGCGCCGCCGATCAACTCCACGAAGCGGGAGCCGGCCGCGTGGCTGACCATCGACATCGCCGGGATCGGCGAGAAGCCGGCGATGCGGTCCGGACCATAGGTCTTGATGGTGTGCACGTGCGCCGCTGCGATCATCTCGGTGGCCTCGGCCCAGGTGATGCGCATCAGCCCGCCTTTGCCGCGCGCCCGCTGGTATCGGCGGCGCCGGTCGGGGTCGGACACCACGTCGGCCCACGCCAGCACCGGATCGGTCAAGCGCGCCTTGGCTTCCCGGTACATTTCGACCAGCACACCGCGGGCATAGGGGTGACGCACCCGCGTCGGCGAATAGGTGTACCACGAGAACGCGGCACCACGGGGACAGCCGCGAGGCTCGTATTCCGGGCGGTCGGGGCCGACGGACGGATAATCGGTCTCCTGGTTCTCCCAGGTGATGATCCCGTCTTTGACGTAGATCTTCCACGAGCAGGACCCGGTGCAGTTGACGCCGTGGGTGGAGCGAACGACTTTGTCGTGACTCCACCGGTCGCGGTAGAAGACGTCACCTTCGCGCCCGCCCTCCCGGGTGACGGTGCGCAGATCGGCGGAGAACTGCCCCGGCGTGAAGAACCTTCCGGTGCGCTCGAGGAGTTCTTCGATGCGGCCCCCGGGCGGGTTGCTCACGTAGTCGCCTCCCTGCGTTCGGGTTCGTCGGCATGCAATCCCAGCGCGGTGTATGCCAGTGCTACCAGGGCGGTCGCGACCAACAGCGCCAGCCCGACCGTGTAGTCGTTTTCGACGGGGTCGTAGGTGGCGCCCATCACCATCGGCGGGAAGTAACCGCCCAGTCCGCCAGCGGCGGCGACGATGCCGGTGATCGTGCCGACGGATTGGGCGGGCGAGCGGCGGGCTACCCAGGCGATCACGCCGCCGGTACCGGCCCCCAGGAAGATTGCCAGCGTGATGAACGTCAGCGCCGAGAACACATCCGGCGGCGGCTTCAACGTCGCGATCGACGCCAGCGCCGCAGTGCCAGCCAGCGACCCGAGGACGACGTACTTGGGTGCGAAGCGGTCGGCCAGCGCGCCGCCAACCGGCCTGGCCACCACAGCAGCCACCGCGAAACCGGCCGTGCGGGCGCCCGCGTCGACCGCGGAGAATCCGTAGATCGTCTTGATATAGGTGGGCAGGTAGTTGGCAAACGCGACGAAGCCGCCGAACACGATGGCGTACAGGAACGACATCTCCCACGTCACCCGTAGCTTTGCGGCGGCGGCCAGCTTCGGTAACACCGGACCGGTATTCGGCGTGAAGTCCGGCGAGTTACGCATCACCAGTACGCACGTCGCGGCGGTGAGCGCCAGCGCCACGGCGATGATGACGTGAGTGGTGAACAGGCCGAACCAGCGTACGAATCGTGGTGTGAAGAACGCCGACAACGCGGTGCCCACCATGCCCATGCCGAACACCCCGGTGGCAAACCCACGGCGGGCGGCCGGATACCACGCGTTGGCGAACGGGATGCCGACGGCAAAAATCGTGCCCGCGATCCCGAGGAAGAACCCGAACACCAACAGCAACGGGTAGGAACCGTATTTTCCGGCAAGCCCCACCGCCAGCACCGGCGCGATCGACGCCAGCGAGATCGCCATGAACATTGCGCGCCCGCCGAACCGGTCGGTCAGCGAACCGATGGCGATCCGGCCCAGCGCCCCGACCAGAATCGGCGTCGCCACGAGCAGCGAGGCTTTCGCGCTCGACAGCAGCATCTGCTCGGCATAGGTGGTCGACAGGGGGCCGATCATGTTCCATGCCCAGAAGTTGATCGTCGAGACCCAGGTCGCCAGGGCCAAGTTCGCGTTCCGCTGTGCGCCGATATCCGGCGTACTCGCCGTATCCACGGCTATACCCAATCACCTCGTCAACCGGTTCGAAACCAAACCGAGCTAATTGGCCGGCCCGCAGCGGCCCGGTACGTGTTGTGCTATTCCCCAGCCCGCACCGCGGACACGAACAGATTCCGCGGGGCGCTGTCTTCGACTTCCTTCGGCGGGTTGCGGTCGTAGCCGGCCATCAGCTGGGCGGACGGCGTCACCGTCACCTCCCAGCCGTGGCGACGCAACCAGTCGCCGACATCGTCGCGTTCCTCGAAGTACCACAACTCGTCGGTGCTGGGCACCTCCCGCTGCGGGTCGATCTTGGCCATCAACGCCCGGACGCGGTCCATCCGCTCGCGCCGCTTGGCGCGGAAGTCGGGATCCAGGAAATCGGGGCCCAGCGCCTCGACAGCGATCCGGCTACCGCTGACCGCGAGCTCCTGAACGCGGTTGAACAGCAAGTCCTGTGCAGCCGCCGGCAGGTACGGCATGAGCCCCTCTGCGGACCATGCGCTCGGCGCCGACGCGTCGAAACCGGCCTGCTGCAAGGCCTTCGGCCAGTCTTGGCGCAGGTCGACCGGGACGCCGACTCGATTGCAGGTCGGCTCGGCCCCATGCTCATGAAGTGTCGACGTTTTGAACTCCAGCACCTTGGGCTGGTCGAGTTCGTAGACCGTGGTGCCGGCAGGCCACGGCAACCGCCAGCACCGCGCGTCCAGGCCGGCGGCCAGAATCACCGCCTGACGGATACCCGAGCGGGTGGCGTCAAGAAAGAAAGTGTCGAAAAACGCTGTGCGGCAGGCCATATAGTTGATCATGGCCTGCATTCGCAGGTGCGCTTCGGGTTCGGCTTGGAGAACCTCGGCGGGTAGCTGCGGCGCCGAATACCAGTTCCACACGCCGTCTCCGGCCGCGTCGAGGAAAACCCGTGCGAACGGATCGCGGATCAGCGGCTGCTCGCTCTGGGTTTCGGCCGCGCGCGCCGCTGCCACACCCAGTGCCGTCGCACCCACGCTCTCGGTGATCTCCCAGCTGTCGTTGTCTGTTCTGGCGGTCCTGGCCATGCGTTCACTTCCTCCCGCTCGAGCACCGACCCTACGTGCCAGCGCCTAGACCGACAGGCTCGGGGGACGCGGGTCCGCCGGATATCAGCCGACCGCGAGGATGAGTATCGCGGCGTCATTTGCGCAAGTGCGTCGGCTCGCTGTCGAGACTCGTCAACTGCCCGTCGTGGTTCCGCGCCAGCTGAGCCAGGTGGGGGTCACCTGCCGGTGAACGATTACGCCATTGATGTCGACATCGGTGAACGAGACACTGTCACGTGCGGGGTTCTCGCGGCGCGGCTTCGCGCGGCATAGGGTGGTCGCCGTGGCTGATGCCTTGGGAGGCTCGCAGACCCTGGTAAGAATCCTGGCCGAGCACGGCCCGTTGCACGAGGACGACGTTGCAGCGCGGCTACGGGATAGCGGCATGGCCGACCCGGAGGCCGAACTTGACCTGATACTCGACGAAACACAATGTCCAGCAACGAAATTGGTTGACGACAGATGGGTGTGGCTGCCGACCTTGCTGGCCGGGCGGGTGTTCACCCACCGGCTTGGCGCCGAAGAGCTGGCCTATGACGCTCTCAACGTGACCCCGGATCTCGATCCCGTCACCGCACTGTGTGAGCACGAGCAGTACCAGCGGCTCGCGGACGGTTCGCCGGCCGGGGTGGTGCTGGCCGACTTCGACGACGAGTTGCTCGAACAGCGCGGCATCCCGGACGAGGCGGTCGACCCGGGCGGGGCGCTGCTGCTGGCGCCGGGCACATTAGGCGCGCTGGGGTTGGCCGAGGGCGACCTGGCCGGGGTCCGGCTGACCGAGGCGGGGCTGGTGGTCGAGCGGGTCACCGAGGTCGCGTCGGCCCAAGGAGTGGGTGTGCGGCTAGCCGCGATGCTCCACGCCCAGGAGCCGACGTACTTCGACGCCGCAGTGTGGACGCTGTGCGCGGAGGACCCGCAGCTGTTCACCGAGCCGCTGCCGCCGCTGTCCGAGATCGTCCACGACCACGGTCTGGCGCGCCACGGCGAGTGGCTTGCGCCGGGCGGATTCGATTTTCCCGCTTGGCTTTTCAAGCTAGAGTGCCAAGCGCTGGCCGAACGTCATGAACTCGACCCCAACCACGCGGTCGCGTTGTACGTGCTGGTCACGTTGCACGACCAGATCGCAGAGCTGCTCGACGCGGGCCTGGCGCCGCAGGAAGCGTTGACCGCGGCCACCGACGGCGCGACAGGACCCGACATGGATCTCGTCGGTGAGTTCGGGGCCGCCCTCGCCGATCCGTTGCTGGCTGAGCTGTTGGTGGCCGAAACGATCGGCACTGACCGGGTGGGGACGGCCGGGCTGGGTTTGTTCGCCGAGGTGCTGGAGTCGAAGGTGCCCCGCCCGGCGCGGGTGGCGTGTCGGTGGCTGCGCGCCGTCGCGCTGGAGCGGATGGGCAAGGTTGAAGCCGCCGAACGCGAACTGCTGGCTGCCGAGACGATGGATCCGGATTGGCCGTTGCCATTGTTAGATCTGGCCCGCATCGCCTCCGATCGTGGTGACGTCGATCGCGGGCTAACGTTGCTGCGCCGCGCCGGCGCCGCGCCGGACTACCCGCTGGTGGAGCTGCTAGAGCAGTACCGGGCCGAGCCGCGCCGCGACCTCGGCCGAAACGAGCTGTGCTGGTGCGGATCTGGGCGCAAGTACAAGAAGTGCCATCTCGGGCGTGAACAGCTGCCGCTGAACGACCGAGCGCGCTGGCTGTATGCGAAGGCCATCCAGCATGCGCTGATGAGCGGCTGGAATGACCTGCTGATCGAGGTCGCCCACGAACGCTCCCGCCACGCCGGCGATGATCCGGACGCGCTGACCACCGCGCTGGGTGATCCGCTGGTGATCGACGCGGTGCTGTTCGAGGGCGGGGCGTTCGTGGAGTTCCTACAGGTGCGCGGGTCGTTGCTGCCAGACGACGAGCGACTGCTGGCACAGCAGTGGCTGTTGGCGCACCGGTCGGTGTTCGAGGTGGAGCGGGTACAACGCGGCCACAGCGTCACCGTGCGCGACCTGCGCACCGGCGACACCCATGAGGTGCGGGAGCACGCGGCCGGCCGCCTGCTCAAGCCGGGGCAGCAGGTGTGCGCGCGGGTGCTGCCGGCCGGTGACACCATGCGATTTTTCGGCGGCGTGGAACCGGTCGCGCTGCACGAACGCGACCCGCTGATCGAACTGCTCGACACCGAACCCGACGCGGTGACGCTGGTGGCCTACCTGAGCCTTCGGTTCGCGCCGGCTGCGGTTCGTGTTGCCGCACCGCCCGACCCCGCGCCCGAATAAGACTATAGATATAGTTGCGTAGCGCAATAGTATGTACGTACGCTATTGCGAAACGTGGTGGATCATTTGGCCCGCTGCGGCACCCGGTGACTGACAACGTCAGCGCAGTCCGGACATTTGGGGCCGCAATTGTTAGCGCGGCTCGGAGGAGTCGATGTCCTGGAATGTGCGACGGGGACCACAGACCACTCCGCGGCAGCAGGTTGGGCGTGCTAACGGGGCACCCCTACCGTTTCGGCTACCTGACTGCCATGGTCATCGATACCACGGGCAACGGTCTGTGGGTTCCATTCGCGCTGCTGTACTTCACGCATGGACGCGGCATGAAGCTGGTCGACGCTGGTGCCGCGCTGACAATGGGCAGCCTCGTTTCGTTGTTGGCCGGCGGTTTGCTGACGGGAGCCATCGTCGACCGTATCGGGCCTTTTCGCTCGGCGACGCTCAGTTCATTGATCCGGGTGATTGCCTTCCCGTGCTACCTGGCTGACAACACCGTTGCTTCGCTGGCGATCATTGCGATGGCGGTGAGCTTCGCCGGCCGGCTGTTCTGGGTGGCGCACCCGGGGATGGTACGTGCCTTGGCTCCGGCGGAAGACGCTCGCGTCGGCCTCTTTTCGCTGATCAGCGCAATGCGCAGCATTGGCCTGGGGATCGGTGGGCTGGTCGCCTCGCTCGGAGTGTGGGCCGAACGCGGCAGTGGGCTTTTCTGGAGCTTCATCGTGGTGGCCAACACGGTCAGCTTCGCGGTCTGCGGACTGCTGTTCTGGCGGCTACGCGACTTCGATCACAAGACCAGCGACCGCGACACCAGCGGCGTCGGCCGGTACCGCGACGTGTTGGCCCAACGCCGCTTCTTGGTATACGTGGTCGCGGTTTTCGTGCTCGCACTAGCAAGCGTCGGGTTCGACTCGATCCTGCCGGTGTATCTGCTGGCGCTGGGATATCCGGCCTGGACTCCGCCGGTCGCCTACCTGCTGGCAAGCGCGTTGATCGCCGCGTTCGCACCGCTGGCGACCAAATGGGGCCGTTCTCGGCCGGGGCTGCGCCTGTTGGCTCTAGCCGCCGGGCTGCTCGGAGTCGCATTCGCGGCACTGATCGCGATGGTCGCAGCCGACGACATCGGCAGGATGGTACTGCTCTCGGCGGCTGTGATGCTGTTCAGCCTGGCCGCAGCCACCTGGGGAGCCACCGCGTTCCAAGTCATGTTGAGTTTTGCGCCGCGGGACCGGGCGGGTCGCCATTCCGCGGTTTACTCGTTGTCGTGGGGCGTCGCCATCGCCGTCGGCCCAGGGCTGTTCTCTTCGTTGTTCACCCTTGGCCGCGTGCTCCCGTGGATCTTCCTCGCGGTGGTGCTCGTTTTCGCGATCACCGCATTCCTGACCTCATCGCGCATCGCCCTGCACGAACTTGGCGCATCCGGGTAATACGGCTCATGAGCCAGGCATCGCCAGCGAGGGCTCAACAGCGGCGCTCATGCTGTGATCGGATGCGGCCCGCCGGGCTTGCGCTAACACCTGCTTGGCCGGCTGTCCGAGAGCTTCTGCGGCAGCCACAATGTCACGCCACTCGGGGTTGACGTTGACGGTTTCACCGTCGAGCCGGGCAGTCTTGATCCGGATCGGTTGCCCGCCAACCTGAACCAGGCTCTCGGACCTGGCTAACTTGTGATGCTTGGCCACCGTGAATTCCCGCAATCCGATCGAGCTGGTCTCGCGGAAAATGATCGCGCGCAGATCCGCGGCGCGCTGGCTTGGGGCCAGTACGGACAGGGTGTGCGCGGGCCGCCCCTTCTTCATGATGATCGGGGTCAGCCAGGCGTCGTAAGCTCCGGCGGCGAGCAGGCGCTCGATGACGTACGGCCACACCCGCGGGTCGAGGTCGTCCACATTGGTTTCGAGCTGCACGCTGCAGGCCGGTTGGCCGGCCGGCTCGCTGACGACGATGCGCAGCACGTTCGCCGTCTCAAACGAATTATGCTGGCCGGCGCCGTATCCCACCCGGCGCATGATGAGTGGGGGCAGCTCGCCCCAATCCGTCACCAGCGTCGCGAGCACCGCCGCGCCCGTAGGTGTGGGGCAGTGTGCGGTGGCTGTACCGCCGGCCACCGGGACGCCCTTGAGCAGCTCCACGACGGCGGGAGCCTGCATTCCTGTTTCGCTGCCAAGGCCGACCGGCGAACAGTACAGCGTCTCCAAGCCCAACCGATGGAACCCGGCCGCCGCTGCGACTATGCAAGCGAGGGTGCTGGCGTCTTTACCGAAGTTCCTACTCTCCAATGGGATACGGGATACCCGCGACTCGGCCTCGGCCAACCGGCGAACGATGTCGTGGACGGACTGTCGAACGGGTTCGGCAACTCGATTGAGCAGCCGCGAAATCTCGGCAAGGTTCCGGATCTGCGGGTCTTCGTCGCCAACGACGCGCACCTCCGTGGCGCCGATGCCGCGCCGCTCGCATGGCGTCGACGCCAGCGTGATGCCAAGGCCAAGTTGGTCGACCGCCGTCTGCAACAGCTCCAACGGCACGCCCACGTCGACGAGAGCGCCGAGCAGCATCTGGCCGCTCACCCCGGCTCGGGCGTCGATCCAGCCGATCATGTTCGGTTTAGTGCCAGCAGGATTCGGTTCGCTGCACACGCCGCTCCGAAGCCGTTGTCGATATTCGTCACGGTGACGCCCTGGGCACAGCTGGTCAGCATCGAGCGAAGCGCGGTTTCGCCGTCGGCGGCTGCGCCGTAGCCGGTCGATGTGGGTACCGCGATCATGGGCTGGCCGGTGAGCCCGCCGACAACCGAGGCGAGTGCGGCATCCATGCCGGCAACCACGATCACGACGTCGTGGTCGACGATCTCGTCGACTCTTTCCAGCAGACGCCAGATACCGGCTACACCAACGTCGGCGATGCGCGCGGCCTTGAAGCCAAGGAACTCGAGCGTCCGGCAGGCCTCGGCCGCCACGGGGATGTCTGAGGTGCCGGCGGTGACAACAGCCACCGTGCCGTTGCGGGCCGGTAGACAACCATGAAGGACAGCGGTTGCCGACTCCTCGTCGTATTCCAGCGCTTGGCCGGTGAGTGGCCGGACGGTCTGGTATTGAGCGTCGCTCATCCGGGTGAACAGAACCGGGTTGTCGGGCCGTTCGAGCAACTCGGTCACGATGGCGCGTAGCTGGCTGGTCGTCTTATTGAGGCAGAAGATCGCCTCGGGCATTCCGACGCGCGCCAGGCGGGTGTAGTCGTAGCAAACGGTCATGCCAGCAGCTCCAGGGCGCGACCGGGACGATATGGCTTGTCGTCCAGGACGACTCGGTGCAGCGACGGTTCCACCCTCCGCATGGCCGCAGCCACCCGGTCGATGACCTCGTCGGTGACACGTGCGGCGTCTTCCTCGCGAACCTCGATGAGCACGACGTCCTCACGCAGCCGGCACCGGACGACGTCGATTCCGGTCAGCATGCGCAGCAGGTCTTCGCCGATCTCGATCGAGCGAAGCCGCAACGGCGTGACAGCGGTATCCGTGTACAGGCGGCTGGCCAGGCATGGCGATGCGGGCAGATCCGCAAAATCCAACCCCAGCGTGCGTGCGATCGACCGGATGTCTTCCTTGCCCAGACCCGCTTCAACGTATGGGTGCCGGACGTGATTCTCCTCGGCGGCGATCAGACCGGGCCGGTACTCGCCGAGATCGTCGACGTTGGCGCCGCTCAACATTGTTGCGCCGTCGCACGTCGGCAGTTCGCGAATCGCGGTGTAAAGGTGACTCTTGCAGAAATAGCAGCGGTTACGCGGATTGGAAAGGTAGCGCTCGTCGTCGAACTCCTTGGAACGAACCAGCTGCAACGTCCATCCTTCGGCTTCGGCATGCGCCACAACCCGTGCCGTGGCCGCGGCGGGAACCGCCGGCGTGACCGCGTGCGCCACGGTGGTGCTTTGCGGCGCCGCTCGGTGGGCGACCGTGGCGAGTAGCAGACTGTCCACGCCGCCGCTGCACGCTACGATGCGCGTGGGTATGTCGCACAGGACGCGATCTAGTCGAGTTAATGGCATTGACCTGCCTTTCCGAAATACGTTGTCTTCGTTTAGTGTTCGCTGATAATGGTCGCATTGGCGGGCCATCGGTGGCCGTACAGCGGATGCTGATAGCCTGGTGCCAGGAGCCGTTGGCGAATTGCCGCAGCTCGAGCGCCGACGGCTTGGCATCCACAGACTGTGAACTGCACCTGATTGAGCGCCGATCCCTCGGCGGCGGGCGCCGCCGAGGGATCGAGGTAGCGGCCGCCATATTGACGCCATATTGAGATGTGGTTATTGAAGTCTCGGGTCCTCGGGAGTTGGCGAATTCGCAGTAGTATATGTGCTAATATTGCGCTTAGCAACTGTTGTCTATGGCATATTTCCCCAGGGTCCGGCTCCGAGCTCTGATGCAGCCACACAAGGTCATGGATCTTGGCTGACTGCAACATGCTCCGTTCCGACGCGGGCCACACCCGCATCGGCTCAACCCCGGAATCGAGTTCCGGCCCCTCCGGCCGATAGCTATGCCCCTTCCAATCGAGCGCGCCAATGCCCTTTCCCATCGAGCGCGCCAGCACCGGCATGAGGTTTCGGTACCAGTCGGTGTGAGTGCCATAAGTCAACGGCAGCACGAAGCCGCCGCCGTAGGGATGGCTGCCCATCAGCGTCCGGAGTGACGCCCGCTGCGGCGACCCACGTGGATCAGCAGGCCCCAATCTTCATGCGCACTCCTTCAACGACGACTGAATCGCTGCAAGGCTACGCAGTGCCGATCCGCTCGGCGTGCTAGACGGCTTCGCCGTGGCAGATGGTCCCGTCGAGCAACGGTCCGAAAATCGGCTCTCTTGAAGCGGCGCATCGGCGCATGATGGAGGGGTGCGGATCGGAGTCGGATTCTCCACCGCGCCCGATGCGCGCAAGGCGGCGGTAGAGGCCGCCACGCAGGCGTGCGACGAGCTCGCCGGTGCGGCGCCGTCATTGGCCGTGCTGCTCGGTTCGCGGTCGCACTCCGATCAGGCGGGAGACGTCCTCACCGCGGTGCAGCGCATCGTCGGCTCCCCCCCGCTGATCGGCTGTGTCGCCCAGGCGGTTGTCGCCGGCCGGCATGAGATCGAGGACCAGCCGGCGGTGGCGGTGTGGCTGGCGTCGGGTCTGGCCGCCGAAACGTTCCAACTGGACTTCGTCCGCACCGGTTCGGGCGGACTGCTGACCGGTTACCGGTTCGATCGGACCGCCCAGGATCTGCATCTGCTGTTGCCGGACCCGTACACATTCCCGTCGAGTCTGCTCATCGAGCACCTCAACAGCGACCTGCCGGGCACGACCGTGGTGGGTGGCCTGGTGAGCGGGGGACGCGGACCGGGCGGCAGCCGGCTGTTTCGCGATCGCGGCGTGTTCAGCTCCGGGCTCGTCGGGGTGCGCCTGCCCGGTGTGCGCAGCATCCCCGTCGTATCGCAGGGCTGCCGGCCAATCGGCCGTCCCTACATCGTCACCGGCGCGGATGGCGCGGTGATCACCGAGCTGGGCGGGCGCCCGCCGCTGCACCGGCTGCGCGAGAGTGTCGAGGCGCTGCCGTTGCACGAACAGGAGCTGGTCAGCCGTGGCCTGCAGATCGGCATCGTGGTCGACGAGCACCTGGCGACTCCAGGACAGGGCGACTTCCTGATCCGCGGGCTGCTGGGCGCCGATCCTTCGACCGGGGTGATCGAGATCGGCGAGGTCGTCGAGATCGGCACCACGGTGCAGTTCCAGGTCCGAGACGCCGCGTCGGCGGACAAGGACCTGCACCTGGCCGTGGAGCGGGCGGCAGCGGAGCTCGGTGGGCGTCCGGCGGGCGCGCTGCTGTTCACCTGCAACGGGCGGGGACGGCGGATGTTCGGGGTGGCCGACCACGACGCGTCGACGATCGAGGATCTGCTGGGTGGGATTCCGCTGGCCGGTTTCTTCGCCGCCGGCGAGATCGGCCCGGTTTTCGGCCGCAACGCGCTGCACGGCTACACGGCGTCGTTGGCGCTGTTCGTCGACTGACTGCGCGGGGTGCGTCACTGGTGTCACAGCTGACACGCATTATGCGTTGCGCCCGGCCAGCCGGGTGCCGGCGCGATTGCGGCAACCGCAGCGGCACAACAGATTTCGATCGTGACCCAGGACAGAGCGTCGTCTGCCGTAAGGCGTGCGTAGCCGGATAAACGCATTAGGCGGCCGCACGCTCCGCGAACGAGCGGCCCAACGCCGCACCGATCTCGAGCCGCAGCCGTCGTGCCACGGTCGCATCCCGCCTGGATTGATTACAAAGTTGACTTCTGCAACTATGTCCGATACAGATGTATAAATTTTGATACAGACGTATATAGCCGCCGCTGGGCGACGAGGGAGTCAACACAGGCGCGGGGTACCAAGCGATCCGAAGGGATGTCGGCAGTGACGCTGTGGGTGGTTCCCGTATACGCAGCGGGCGCGACGGCATCGGTGAAGTGGTTGAACGCGCTGCCGGTAGCGGCGTACAACGGCTCCGATGATTTCGGCGATGGTTGCTGCCTCGGTCTCGCTGCCGCCTCAACGATGTTGAGCAGCAATGGTTTACCGCCCGCCGAGGTGACCGCCCGAAAGTGCCGGCCAATTCCGCGGCTCGCGCCGGCGCATACCGGCCAGGCTATGGCGCCGGTGTCGCCGCAGCAGCGTTGGCGCACACTCCCGCCACCGGTCTGGGGTGAACACACTGGCGACACCGTGAATGGCACATCGAAGACATCGTTTGACCCCGCATCGCAGAAAGGACCCATCCGCCCATGTCCAAACCGACCCGTAGCCCAAGACCTGAAAACACCGCCGACGATGCCGAATCTGGTTCGGCGCAACCCAAAGTCGGGACCGCCAAGTCGCGGCGAGGCAGGCTTGCGGCCGGCGCCACGCTGGGAGCGCTGGCACTGACCAGCGGCATCGCCGGCATCGTCGACGCCTCAAGCCCGACCACCGCCAACGGCCTCGGCGTCGATGTGGGGCGACTTACCATCACGCTGGCCTCCCACGGCGGATTCAAGCTCGACAGCTGCACGAGCAACACCAACGACACTTCCGGTAGCAGCCTCAGCGGCGGCACGTCGAGCAATTCGAATGACACGACGGCTACTACCCAAGACAGCACTACCGCAACCAGCAGTTCCGGCGGCGCCAATGAACCTCCCGCAGATACTCAGACGATCGTGGTCCCCAGTAACGACCAGCCAACCGGGCCGCAAGTTACGTTCAGCACCGGCGCAGCAGGCGGGTCTGACGAGTACGACTACTACAGCTCGAGCGACTCCGATGACGACAGTTCAGGCACGAATAGCATCGCGGAATGGCAAGCGAACAACAACGAATACCGGCCTGACGACCCTAATAGTGAAGAGCAATCGGATCTCGACTATGCAGCCGCGTATGCCGCAGGCGACCCGTATACCCCTGACAACTAACGGCTAACAGGCAGATCGGCATTTCGCGCTGATCCGGTATGACCGGACTGGCGTGATCGGAAAGACATTTGGGTCCGAGATGTATATGCGTTCGACAACCCGGAAACACCAGCGGCATAGTGCGGATTTCCGGCCTCGGCAAGAAAGCGGGCGAGGTTATGGTAACCATTGCCGATAGTGCCCCGCCCCCTACCGCCACCTCCGGCATCACACCTACTGGAAACGATGATTCGGGCACGAAGGTGCTCGACGGTCAGCTTCGTGAGGCGTTGGCCTTCGAGGCGCCGTATGTGCTTGATCGGCTGCTTAGCGACCGGGTGGTCGAGACCCGCGCTCAGGCCGAGGAGCTTTTCACTGAAGTCAAGAAGTATCTGGTGTTATGCGAGCTGAGCCACGACATGGCTATCGGTATGTATTCGGAGATGGTCGATGCCGCCTGGCACACATTTATCTTGTTCACCGATCAGTATGCGGACTACGGGCGGCGGTTCTTCGGCCATTATCTCAACCATACCCCCACTATCCACTCCGACCCCGGGCACAACGGGAAGGGCGCGACGGCGGCGAAGATTCGGCTGCCAGCAATTCCAGTGAATGGCATGGGCCCGCGGCGAAAGTCCACGTTCACCGATTTCCGCGAGCGCTACGAAGCATTGTTCGGACAACCACTCCCCGATGTCTGGCATGACGTCTGCTTTATCACCGTCAACCGGCGGATGCTTGTCGACGACCGCCGCGGCCGGCTTACCTTGGCTCGCAGTGACGGCTACGTCGCGCTGTATCGCGACGACGGCGCCGCCGTCTTGTCGGTCAACGATATGGCCTGTGCGGCACTGCAATTCATCATCGCAGCGGGCGTCTTCTATGTCCGGGAATTGCCCGGCGGCCTGACCGACGATGAAAAGGTCGGCCTTGCTCAAGCGCTCGTCCGGTCTGGCGCACTCAAAGTCGCTCCCTAGCAACATGTTCGGTGTCGACGGGGCCGCCGCAGGGCGGGCGGGTACGTCACCAGTGTCACCGGCTTTGGACGCCAACGGCTTTCCCGAGCCCCTGGTGGGGCCGGGCGGTCAGCGGGACGCCACCGGATGAATTCGTCAATGCGGCAACCAGGCCGCGGTTTCCCATCATTCACCACCAGCAAGGCCAGGAGCCATCGTGTTTGATTTTGCGCTGTTACCGCCAGAGGTCAATTCGGCCCGGATGTATACCGGTCCGGGATCGAGTTCGCTGCGGGCCGCCGCGGCCAGCTGGCAACTACTGGCAGCCGAACTGCGCTCCGCGGCCAGCATGTACCGATC
>NZ_UPHT01000114.1 GCF_900566085.1 Mycobacterium attenuatum | reverse complement strand
CGGCCGCCGGCACAGGTGGTCGCGGTGGCACAGGCGGGTCGGTGCTGGGCCAGAACGGCATGGACGGTGTCGGCTGGCCGGACCGCCGCGGCGTGCCATGCGAAGATTTGGCATGCCTGTTCGTGAGTCACCGGTCGAACTGCCCGGCATGCTGCCGAGCCCGGGACAGCCGTTCGGGCTGTACGTGCATGTCCCCTTCTGCGTGACCCGCTGCGGATATTGCGACTTCAACACCTACACCCCGGCCGAGCTGGGCGGCGTCAATCCTGACGCCTGGCTGCTGGCGCTGCGCACCGAATTCGAGTTGGCGGCAGCACGGCTCGGCGCACCGACCCTGAACACCGTCTTCGTCGGCGGCGGTACGCCGTCGCTGCTGGGCGGTGAGCGCCTGACGAGGTTGCTTCGCATGGTCGGCGAGTGTTTTGTGCTGGCGCCCGACGTCGAGATCACGACCGAAGCCAATCCCGAGTCCACCTGGCCGGAGTTCTTCGATGCGATCCGGGCTGCCGGGTACACGCGGGTGTCACTTGGCATGCAATCGGTAGCGCCGCGGGTGCTGGCCACCCTGGACCGCGTCCACTCGCCCGGGCGGGCCGCGGCTGCCGCACGCGAGGCAATGGACGCGGGCTTCGAACACGTCAACCTCGACCTGATCTATGGAACCCCGGGAGAGTCCGACGACGATCTGCTGCGTTCGGTGGACGCTGCGATCCACGCCGGTGTCGACCACGTGTCGGCCTATGCCCTGGTCGTCGAGGAGGGAACGGCCCTGGCCCGGCGCGTCCGGCGCGGTGAGCTCACAGCACCGGACGACGACGTGCTCGCCCGCCGCTACGAGTTGGCAGACGGGGCGCTGAGGGCGGCTGGTCTGTCGTGGTACGAGGTGTCCAACTGGGCCCGGCCGGGCGGCGAGTGCCGGCACAACCTCGGGTATTGGGGCGGCGGCCAGTGGTGGGGCGCCGGTCCCGGTGCGCACGGCTACGTCGGCGCGACCCGATGGTGGAACGTCAAACATCCCAACACATACGCGGAGTTGCTGGCGGGTGAGACGCTGCCGGTGGCCGGCTTCGAGGAGCTCGGCGCGGACGCGCGTCACACCGAAGAGGTACTGCTGAAAATCCGGTTGCGTCAGGGATTACCGATGAGCCGGCTCGATGCCGCCGAACGCGAGCGCGCCGAAGTGGTGCTCGCCGACGGGTTGCTGGCAACCGAGGGTGACCGGCTGGTCCTCACGGACCGGGGGCGATTGCTGGCCGATGCCGTGGTGCGCACGCTGCTGGGGTGATCCGCATTCACGCGGCGGTATGGAACCATTGCCCGACTAGGCGGGCGACCTCGATGTAGAGCGGGATCCCGATCGTGACGTTGTAGGAGAAGGTCAAACCCAGTGATGCGGCCAGTGGCAGCGTCGGGCTGGCCTCGGGAATCGCCAGTCGCTGCACTGCCGGGACGGCGATATAGGACGCCGCGCCGCACAGCACCGCGAACAACACGTAGGTACCGGGCTTGAAGTCGCTATTGGTCAGGTAGGCATAGGTGTGGGCGACCAGGATCCCCAACGTCGCAAAAAGGTTCGGCGCCACCAGGCCGAAGAAGATGAACCCCCGACCCGCCGTCCTCAAGTCCTTGAGTTTGCGGGATGCGGTCATGCCCATCTCCAGCAGGAACAGGGCCAGCACGCCCTGGAAGGCCGTCACGAAGAACGTGTCGTCGTCGTGGACGACCTTTTCACCTTGCAGTCCGCTGATGAGGCCGATGACGATGCCGCCGAGCAGCAGACACAATCCAGGATTGAGGAAGACTTCCTGCAGCAACTCGCGCGAGAACAGGGAGGCTTTGCGGCTGCCTTCCCCGGCTTCCTCCCAATCCGGGTGCTCCTGCTTTTCCAGCGAGAGCTCCAGCTCCTGCTCGATCCCGCGTTCGTTGCTGGCCTCGAGGGTTTCCCCCCGGGCCGGCCGCGCCGCCGTTCCCGGGCCGAGCGAGACCTTGGCCGGCGGGGTGTAGCCCGGCTCGTCGGGCATGTAACCGGCCTCGTCCATTCCGCGGTGCCGCAGTCGTGCCACGAGATACAGCGCCACCAGGCAGCCGGGAATCTCCATGACGGCCAACATGACCGGCATGTAGGCGTTGAAGGCGATGCCGACGCTGGTAAGCACTGCGACGCAGGTGGCGAAGGTGCCTGCCGAATCCGAACCGTAGTAGCCGGCCACCGTAGCGCGATCGACTCTGCGCATGGAACTCAGGCGGCTCAGCAGCAGATAAGCGATACCCCCGATGAAGAAGTTCAGCACGAATCCCACGACCATGAATCCGACGATGGTGCCGACGCTGGATGCGCTGATCTTGGCGAGCTCTTCGCCCCCGTGCCAGCCGATGGCCAGCAGCAGGTACATGGTGAGGCCCTGGTAGATCACATAAGGAAACTCGAACCGCACCTTGAGGATCGGGATCAAGAACCCGAAGTAGAAAAACAACAGCAGCGGTTTGAAAAGGTTATGGGTGAAATTCTCCCAGAACTCATGCAGCATTGGCGCCTCCCATGCTTCGTGCCGCGATCCAGGAAGCAACCACCTTCAGCGGAGCGACCGGGAACACCCCAGACAACGCTGAGAATTTAGCGAGGCAACGGCCGAACCGCTACTCACAACGTGCACAAAGTCCCAGGAAACGCGCTATTTTCAGGCACCTGGCGGCCCCCGAAACTGCCGGGTGGCGGTCTGCGGTGCCAATTGTGCTGGCAGGGCGCTGTCAGCGGCCTAATGGCGTGAGTTCAATGTGAATCGGCTGCCAATCTGCTGTGAAATACGAGTCGCGCCGTCAGCGTGCGGAAGAAACCAGTGAGGGCCGCACGCCGATGTCTCGCTTGCGGTGGGTCACCGTCCGCCACGCAATCGGCGAGTAGTGCGTCGTGGTCTCCTCGAAGCCGTCGACTTTGCATACCGTTAGCACACCGGTGTCCTGGTTGATCGAAAGCTCCTCGCTTTCACCATGGACTTCTTCGCCGTCCGCGAGATGGATCACGAACATGTGCAGGTCCTCCCTCGTGCTTGCTGCGGTGGGCATCAACGGTCACCGGCGGACTGTGACAGCCGTCAGGCAGTGATGCTATGGGAGCCGCACGCACAGCAATCTGTCGTTATGTGGCGCACAGGTAAACGATTGGTAAACATTTTGTGTTTCCGATGGCGTGCCTGAGTCCCCGGTGAACCCGGCCCACCGCCGGCTACCTGGCGAATCCTGCACTGCAGCGCGGGAGCGGGTACTCGCGGCGCCCTAACGCTGCCATTCGGCATGCCCGCGCCGGGCGGATCGACTCAGGGCGAGCAGTTGTTCGGATGCTATCTCGATGGCGGGTGTCGGGCCGGGGTGGCGGAATGGCGGGAGACGTTCAGTAGGTTAGGCTACGTTTACTAGTGGATTACTAGTGGTTTGCTAGTTGCGTGGAGGGGAGCATCGCGATCAGTACCGCCAGTACCGCTGAAGTGTCGATTCCGATGCCGGCCGACCTCGACCCGGCCGATCTTGCAGCCGAGCTGGTCGCCACCCTGTGCCAGACCCCGGGCGAGCAGTACCTGCTCTACGAATACGACGGACAATGGGTCCTGGCGTTTGGCGTGCAGGCGATGGTGGAGTTGGACAGCGATGAGCTGCGGGTGATCCACAACGGCACCAGCCGCCGGCAGAACTGGTCCGGCCGACCGGGATCGGTACTGGGCGAAGCCATCGACCGGTTGCTCTTGGAGACCGATCAGGTCTTCGGCTGGCTCGCCTTCGAATTCGGTGTCTACCGATATGGGCTGGCGCAGCGGCTGGCGCCGCGCACACCGCTGGCCCGCATTTTTTGGCCCGGTAGCCGCATCGTGATGACCAGGACCGAGATTTGCTTTGTCGGAGCCGGGGCACAACATCGCGAGGCGGTGCACCGCCTACTGCGCGACGGGATAAGGGAGGTGCCGCAATCCCGTGCCGTCGACGTGTCCGCGGACCCGTCTGGCTACCGCGACAGGGTGGCCACGGCCCGTCGTGAGATCTTGGCTGGCAGGTACCGCAAGGTGATCCTGTCTCGTTGTGTCGATGTGTCTTTCGAGCTTGACTTCCCGTCGACCTATCGACTGGGTCGTAGGCACAATACTCCGGCGCGATCATTCCTGTTGCAGCTTGGCGGAATTCGCTCACTCGGCTTCAGTCCGGAACTTGTCGTGTCCGTTCAGCCCGACGGCACCGTGGTCACCGAGCCACTGGCCGGGACCCGTGCGCGCGGCCGCGGCGCCGCGGACGACCTGCATGCCCGCCGTGACCTGGAGTCAAACGCCAAAGAGATTGTTGAACATGCTATTTCGGTGCGCACGTCATTCTGGGAGATTTCCCAGATCGCGAAACCGGGAACCGCGGCGGTCACCGATTTCATGACGGTGCGCGAGCGCGGGAGTGTGCAGCACCTCGGCTCAACGATCAGTGGGCGCCTAGACCCGTCGAGCGATCGGATGGACGCTCTGGAAGCACTTTTTCCCGCCGTGACTGCGTCGGGCATTCCCAAGGCCGGCGGGGTCGAAGCCATCTTGCGGCTCGACGATGTTCCGCGAGGATTGTATTCGGGTTCGGTCGTCATGTTCTCCGCGGACGGCGGCCTCGATGCCGCGCTGACGTTGCGGGCCGCCTATGAACGGGACGGACGCACGTGGCTGCAAGCCGGCGCCGGGATCATCGAGGCCTCGCAACCCGAGCGGGAATTCGAGGAGACCTGCGAGAAGCTTTCTGCCTTGGCGCCGTACCTGATTGAGCGTCACTAGCTCTGGCCGGACGCGGCCGGGCGCCCACAGCTGATAGCGGGCGGCTCGACGCCGTCCGATCATTCGGGCGAGGCCGCGTGCGCGGTGATCAATGACACATTGTCACAGGGACTTTCGGCCCTAGCGAACCGCGGGGTAGCCGGGGACGCTTCGACTCAGGCGAGCGGTTCGATCAGCCGCTCGCGGGAGACAAGAAAGCGGGGTCGCTGCGGCGTGTACGCGCTCAAGCCGTGGTCGGTGCGGGAATTCCCCGATGTGACGGTGCTTTCCGGGGCGCGGGTGTCGGCTTCGCAAGGGGAGTATGTGGCGCGCGCGGTGGGGCGTGTGCTGGCCCATCACGAGATCGCCGGGGGTGCTCGGGTTCGGCTGAAAACGGGACCGTGTGGCCGCGGGCCGATGGTCGTACAGGTGAACTTGCGCGTGGGTGAATTTCCGGCGCGGGTGCACGCGGTCACCAGTGGACTAGACGACCTGACACCGGCGTTGCTCCGGCTGGATCGCCACATCGTGCGGATGTACGAGCAGTGGCGTCCTCGTCCCTGGCCCGATCCAACCCGCCGGCTGATGACCATCGCCGGCGATGCGGTCGTGGTGCGGCGCAAATCGGTCGTCGTGCAGTGCAGCACGCCGTTGGAGGCGGTGGCGGTGATGGATGCCATGGACTACGACGCACACTTATTCACCGACGTGGAGACGGGCGAGGACGCGGTGGTCTACCGGGCCGGCCCGTCGGGACTGCGACTGGCTCGGCAGCGGCATGTCTATCCGCCGGGATGGGCATCGTCGTCGAGCTACTCGGGGCTGACGGTGCCCCTGATCGTGAACTCCCGGCAGACGATATGTCTCACCGAAGAGGCGGCAGTGCGCCGCGCCCACCAGCACCGTCCTAACTTGCTCTTTTTCACCGAATCGGCAACCGGTCGCGGCAACCTGCTTTACCCCCGCTACGACGGCAACCTTGGATTGATCACGCCGCTTCCGCGTGTCTGACTTGCGTGTAACCGAGATTCACAGATATATTCTCTGTTACTGAACGGCACACATAGCTGGGAGACTCCTCATGCCGAAGGAAATGACCAACCTACAGCTACTCCATGAGCTGGAGCCTGAGGTGGAGCAGCTGCTCAACCGCCATCTGTCGATGTTCAAGGAGTGGAACCCGCACGACTACGTTCCGTGGTCGGATGGAAAGAATTTCTACGCCCTCGACGGTCAGGATTGGGAGCCCGAACAGAGCCAGCTCACCGATGTTGCCCAAGTGGCAATGGTGCAGAATCTGTTGACGGAGGACAATTTACCGTCGTATCACCGCGAGATCGCGATGAACTTCAGCATGGATGGCCCGTGGGGGCAGTGGGTCAACCGATGGACCGCCGAGGAAAACCGGCACAGTACCGCGCTGCGCGACTACCTGGTGGTGACCCGGGCGGTCGACCCGGTCGAGCTGGAGAAGCTGCGCATGGAGCAAATGACTCGGGGTTTCAGCCCGGGCCAGAACCACCAGGGTGATATGTTTGCTGAGAGCGTGTTCGACTCGGTGATGTATGTCTCGTTCCAGGAATTGGCGACCCGGGTCTCCCATCGCAACACCGGTAAGGCCAGCAACGACCCCATCGCCGAGCAGTTGATGGCCCGGGTCTCCCATGACGAGAACCTGCACATGATCTTCTACCGGGATGTCAGCGCGGCCGGACTCGACATTGCGCCCAACCAGGCGATCAAGTCGGTGCACCGGATTCTGCGGAATTTCAAGATGCCCGGCTTCACTGTGCCCGAGTTCCGCCGCAAGGCCGTGATCATCGCCGTCGGCGGCGTCTATGACCCGCGCATCCACCTCGACGAGGTGGTCATGCCGGTGCTGCGCAAGTGGCGGATCTTCGAACGCGAGGACTTCACCGGCGAGGGGGCGTGGATGCGCGACGACCTCGCCGTGCTGATCAAGGAACTCGAGGAGGCTTGCGAGAAGTTCGAGGACTCCAAGCAGCGCTATCTCGAGCGTGAGGCTCGCAGGGCCGAGAAGATCACCGCCGATCGCGTGCTCAAGACCGAAGGGACGCTGACGCTGAGCAGGCGGTGAGCGCACGCTGGCTGCTCACCGCTTTTGCTGCCGCCCCGGCGCCGCCGCGATGTCCGATGACCGGTCGAGGTAGTCCGATAGAACGCGGCTGACCAGCGATTCGATGGTCGATTCGATCGAGGACGCCAATGTGGCGGTGACGGTCACGACGGCTTGGGCGCGGAAGCGGACCAGCATGGTGATCAGCTCCGCGAACTCGGCGTCCCCGGGCAGCGCCTCGCCCGGCTTGATGCGGTCCACGACGTGTTCGGCACCGGCGCGTACCAGCAACCCGCTGATCTCGTCCACCTTGGGCACGATCTGCTCGTGCAGGTCGATCAGCTTGTCCATGCTGACGCCGTAGCCGCGCATCTCGTTGAACGCCTCGATGAGCTTGGGCCGGGTGACGGTGGCCTGGGTATCGGCGACCCGGATCACCTGCAGTGCGACCAACCGCTCGAACGCGCCGACGTCGCCGACCAGGCGCCGGGCTTCGGCCAGCGGCATCGACTGTGGTTTCTCGGTGGTCCAGGTGCCGACGATGGCGGTCTCCAGACCGAGCACGTCACCGAGGTTTCGGCCCTCCTCCCATGCGCTGAGCATCTCCCGAACGTGGGCGATGGTGTACCCGCGCTCGAGCATCGAAGTGATCAGCCGCAGCCGGGTCAGATGAGTGTCGTTGAACAGCGCGATACGCCCGAGGCGCACTGGCGGAGGCAGCAGGCCGCGGTCGCGGTAAACCCGGATGTTGCGGGTGGTAGTGCCGGCCAGGCGCGCCAGGTCGTCTATCCGGTACTCACCCGATGCGGTGCCACCGCTGGGCTGCCGGACGGCGGCGTCGAACAGCTGTGCCACCGCGGCCTCAATGAACTCACGGGAGTGGCGCCGGACCCGATCGGGCGCACGCCGCAGGTTGTGCAGCACGCTGGAGATGGTGCCGGGCTCTGGTCTCGACGGTCGGTCGGTTGCCATGTCAAATACTGTGCCTCAAGCTGACGAGCCGGCCGGTGTGCGCGCAGCTGCTGCCATCGCGTGATAGTCCTCATACCGGAAATCGCGCATCTGGCTTAAATATTGGGTGGCAAAACCAGGGTACATGGAGCCGTTGAAACCGTCTTTGGTGAGATACCAACTACGGCAACCAGACATCCACGTGGTCTTGGCAAGGCGGCGCTGAAGGCGTTCGTTGTGCCGGCGCTGGACGTCCTCGCGCACATCAAGACAGCGCAGGTCGTTATCGAGAATCGTGGTGATGCCGTGTACCGCATAGTCGAGTTGACCTTCGATGAAAACCAGCAACGAATTGTGCCCCGGCCCGGAGTTGGGTCCGGTCATGAAGAACAGGTTGGGGTAGCCGTGGACGTTGATGCTCTTGTAAGCCTGTGCACCGCAGGACCATTCGTCGGCCAGAGAGCGGCCGCCCACCCCGCTAACGGGAAACGGCGGTCCGGTCAGGTGGACGTCGTAGCCGGTGGCGAACACGATGCACTCCAGATGGTGCTCGATACCGTCACTGGTTCGGATGCCCACGGGGCTCAGTGTGGCGATGGGCCAGTCGATCAGTTTGCAGTTGTCACGTTGCAGCGCGGGGTAATAGTCGCTGGAGATCAGCATGCGCTTGCAGCCGGGGCGGAAATCCGGGGTGAGCTGGCGGCGCAACCATGGGTCTTTGACTCGGGCGCGCAGGTGAGCGTGACCCAGCGATGCCACCAGCGAGGTCAGCGGGGTGTTCCACACCAGGGCCGTGGCGCTGGCTTCGTGGGCCCAGAACAGCGCCTGTCGTGCAAGCTGTTGGGCAACGGGGACTTTAGTGAACAACGCCTGCATGGTCGGTGGTGTGGCGACATCCAACCGCGGTAAAACCCAGCACGGGGTTCGCTGGAATACCTTGACGAAGGCGGCTTTTTTCACCAGTTCGGGAATGATCTGGACGGCGCTGGCGCCGGTGCCGATGACGGCCACTCGCTTGCCGGCAACGTCGTAGTGCTGATCCCAGCGGGCGCTGTGGATCGTGTGCCCTTGGTAGCTGTCCAGACCCCGGATGTCGGGAAAGCTGACGTCGGACAGCGGGCCGGAAGCCAATATGACGGTACGGGCACCAAACCGGTGGCCGCTCTTGGTGATTGCCGTCCAGACGCCGGCGTCCTCGTCGAATGTCAGTGCGGTGACTTCCTGGCCGAAGCGGATACGTCTGCGGATATCGAACCGGTCAGTCATGTCCTCGATATGCCGATAGATCTCCGGCGCGGGAGAGTAGCTGCGCGACCACGTCGGGTTCTTGGCGAACGAGAACGAGTACAGCAGTGAGGGGATGTCGCAGCTGGCGCCCGGATACGTGGTGTCGCGCCAGGTTCCGCCGACGCGATCGCTGCGCTCGACGATGACGACGTCGTCGACGCCCGCTTGGGCCAGCCGGATCGCGGCTCCAAGACCGGCAAAGCCGGCTCCGACAATGAGCGTCGCATAGGTGTGGTCGGAAGCCATGATCACGCGGCCGGGTTGTGGGTGAGTTCTTTGAACCAGCTGGGGATCGGCTTCAGGAGCGGCCTGGGGTAGCGATCCGACAGCCAGACCATGGAATTGGCGAGCAGATGATAGGGATGATGTGGGTTGACCACCATCGCGGCGTGCCGCTTGAGCACCTTGTACGTCGGAACCCGGGGCGTTTTCGCGCTCCGCTCTCCCAGCTGCTTGAAGCGCTGGACCGCGTTGTACAACCGCTCCGGTTCCATGCCCATGCCCGCCATCTCGTTGCGTATGCGATTGAGCAGGGGTATGTACATGAGCGCGCCGATGATCAGGCCCGGCGAGGCGACGTTGCCGGCGAACTCGATAGCCAGTCGGCGCGCTGTCGCGTGACCGATCATGTCGAGCACCTCGAAATCGACCGCTATGTGCCGTGACTCGTCATTGTTGATCTTCTCGAAGACCTGGTGGCACACTGGGTCCTCGACGCTGTCCAGCAGGAATTTCAGCAGGGCGCCGTCAAGCGCTACCTCGAGCATCGGGATAACGGTACCCAGCACTGACAGCGGCATGCCGTCGGCGTAGGTGTCGAGCCATTCGATGGCCAACCGGATGTTGACGTTGGGCTTGGGCAATTCGCCGTCATCGAGCATTTCCCAGCGCTTCATCAAGGCCAGCTCCGCGTTGGCGTGGCGCTGCTCTTCGGCGTGAAAATACCGGTAGATCTCGGCAATGGTGGGGTTGGGCGCCTTCTTGGCCAGCGCTGCAAATCCACGGGCGCCGATGTTTTCTATCCAGCACAAATCGGCCATGAACGCCTTGAGTTTGGGCCGAAATTCGGCACTGATGTTATCGGCGCCGGGTGCGTCCCAATCGATGTCGGCAAGCGCCCACTGGCGGTCCTTGATTTTGGCGAGCATGGTTTCCATGTCAATGGCCACCGGAGGCTCCCTTCCGTCCGGACAACGGGTATTCAGGCCATGGTTTTTCGCGAGATCAGACCGACCGCACGGGTATAGGCGCCCGGTGCCAGGCGTTTGACGTTCCAGCCGAGCTTGGCATCGAGTTGGGGCATGCAGTACAGATCACCCCGGTCATGGGCATCCAGGCAAACGCGTGCGACCTTGGCAGCCGAAAACCCGGTCCAGCGCATCAGTTTGGCGGCAAGCTCACTGGATTCCTCGCTGATGCGGCCGGATTCGACGATGTTGGTTTTGACGAAAGTCGGACACAAGACCGTGACTTTGACTGCAGTCCCAGATAATTCGGCTGCCAGCGTCTCCGACAGCGAAAGTACGCCGGCCTTGCTGACGTTGTAAGGTGCCATGCCGGCGGCCGCGGCGAACGCGGCGGCGGAGGCGACGTTGATGATGCCGCGTGGGGTTCGCGACGGCTCGGCATCGCGCAGGACGGGAGTGAACACATGGCAGCCGTGGATGGGTCCCCACAGGTTGATCCCCAGCACCCATTGCCAATCATCAAGGGGCACCTCGCCGACGGGGGCGCCGCCGGCACCGACGCCGGCATTGTTGATCACCAGCGTGGGCGCCGCGCCGAACCAGGATTGCGACTGCTCGGCCAAGGAATAGACGTCCTCGACCCGAGACACGTCGCAGCGGACCGCGATGGCTCGCGTGCCCCGTTCGATCAGCGTGTCAACGGTTCGCTGGGCGGCGGCCTCGTCGATGTCACTGCAGACCACCGCGCCGCCACGGCGGCCGAGCTCGAAAGCGAATGCCGCCCCGATTCCGCTGCCGGCACCGGTGACGACGGCCGAGGCGCCGCGGGTGGCGGCTTTCGACCTACCCAGCAGCTGGTCCAGCGTTCCCAGCATCTCAGACGGCCTGGGCATCAGCGTTGTCCAGCAACGAGTTTGCAATGAATTGCGAGGCGTATGCCATGGCCTTGGCTGCTTCGGGAGCCATCCGCGGCAGCGCCTGGAAAACGTGCATCTGATCGGGCCACACCTGCAACTCACAACTGCCGCCGGCGGCGCGAATGTCAGCGGCGAGTCGACGCGCGTCGGCCTCCAGTATCTCGGCCTGCCCGGCCTGGATCAGCGTGTTCGGCAGCACCGGTCCGCCGGCAACGTCGAGTCTGATGCGGTGATGGCTGGGGTCGACGCCCGCGTGATAAAGGCCGACCACCCGCGCTGCGGCAGCGGCCCGGACGGCTGGATCGGGCCGTAGCTGCTCACGCTCGGCCGACAGCGCGAACGTGAGGTCGATCAGCGGTGAGAACAGCACCAGCGACGCCGGCGGTCTAGCGGCGACGTCGGGCTGCAGCAACATGTCGACCGACAGATGTCCTCCGGCTGAATCGGCAACCATCACAACGCGTTCCGGCGGCAATCCGGATGCTCCCGGTAGCCAGTCCCAGCCGGCACGCACGTCGTCGGCGGCGGTGGGGAACCGGTAGCGCGGCGCCAGGCGGTAGTCGACGCAGAACACCGGCAGTCCCGTCAGCGACGACAGCCACGCCGTCAGCCGCCGGTGTGTCCGGGGTGAGCACATCGTGTAGCCGCTGCCGTGCACGTAGTAGATGGCACCGGTCGACCAACGCGTCGTCGGCGTGTGGGGCCCGAAAACCCATTCGCCGCGGACCCGGCGACCGTCTGGCAACACGGAATCGACGTATTCGACCCGGGTACCGGCCAACGAGGGCCCGAACGTTCCCATGAGCCGGGCGATGAGCTGACGCGTCAGCCACATCCCCCAGGCGCGCTCCGGCGGTATCGCGCCGGTGATCGTCGGCATGATCACCGTGCTTACTGCTACCGCAGTGCGGGACCGCAATGACCCGCGAGCCGGAACTACGTCCGTCATGAATCGCAGTCAATACCAAATGGTGACATTAGTCAATGGCAGCTTTGAGTGTGCGACGCCCGCCTCGTCGGGAACCGCGGAGCTATCGCCGCGCGAGAGCCTGGCGCGCGATGGCGTTCTTGTCGATCTTGCCGACCGGCGTGGTGGGCAGTGATGTCAGCGGCAATAACAGATCGGGCCGGGCGTGGGTGGCCACGCCGCGCTCGTCGAGGTAGCCGTTCAGTTCGGCAAGGGTGACTGGCTGGCCGACGAAAACAACTGCAGCACAGATAGTTTCGCCCAAAACCGGATCCGGCAGCGGAATTGCCGCAGCGGACCAGATCCCCGGGTGGCTGAGCAGATGCTCTTCGAGGTCGCGGGCGGAAATGGTTTCGCCGGCACGGCAGATGACGTCTTTGACCCGCCCGGTGACCACCAGGTAGCCGTCCTGGCGAAGGCGGACCAGGTCCCCGCTGCGATAGAAGCCGTCTGGATCAAAGCAGAGCTGGTTGTCATGTTCGGCGCGAAAGTAGCCGTTGATCGTGTACGGCCCGCGGGCCAGTAGTTCGCCTGCAGCGCCGGGTGCCACGGGATGGCCATCGGCGTCGACGATGCGCAGTTCGTCGGCGGCGCACAGTGGTCGTCCCTGAGTGTGTTCCACCACTTCGGGGGGGTCCTCGAGCCGGGTGAAGTTCAACAACCCCTCCGCCATCCCGAACACCTGCTGCAGGCCCGGGGTCAACGCCGTCCGAACCGCGCGGGCATCCTCAGGCTCCAGCTTGGACCCGCCAACTTGCAGGAGCCGCAGCGTCTTTGGAGTCACCGGCTCCCAATGGCAGGCTTGTGCCCACAATTTGGCCAGGGCCGGCACCAAGGCCGTCACGGTAACGCCGTGACGCTCGATCGTGGCGAACGCGGCTTCCGGGCTGGGGTCGGTGCCGAACACGACGGTGCCGCCCGCGCTCAGTGTCCCGAGAATGCCGGGGCATGCCAACGCGAAATTGTGGGCGGCGGGCAGCGCCACCAGATAGACGTCATCGCAGGTCAGTCCGCACAGCTCGGCACTGGCGGTGGCGTTGTAGACGTAATCGTCATGGGTGCGTGGGATGAGCTTCGGGGTGCCCGTGGTGCCCCCCGACACCAGCAGCAAGGCCGGTGCGGTGGTGTCGACCGCGAATTCGGGTGGCTGGCCGCCGGGCAATGCCGACCACGACAGGAAAGGACCGCCACTCCCATCGATGATGACGTGGCGCAGCTGTGGGTGCGCGGCCACCAGCTGCTCGGCCATCGGCCGGTAGTGGAAGTCGCCCGCTGTCTCGGCGACGACGAGACCGACCGCGCCACTGGTCTCGGCGAAGTGGTTGAGTTCGGCGAACCGGTGCCCGGGCAGGCACATCACCGCAATGGCCCCGGCGCGCAGCAATCCGAAAAGCGCGACGGCGAACTGGCGCGTATTCGGCAACTGCAGCAACACCCGGTCGCCGGGCGCAATACCGAGACCGGCTATGCCCGCGGCGGTTCGGTCCGCGAGTGCGTCGAGTGCGGAGTAGGTATGGCTGCCGGCGTCATCGACCACCGCAACGCGGTCCGGCCATGTCGACGCGGCCCGCCGTAACAGCCCATCAACTGTGTGACCGCTCCAGTACCCGCATTCGCGGTATCCCGCTGCACGTTCTGGACGAAAGGGGACGAAGCCCGGCAGCGACGCCGGTTGCGGCGGCTGGACAGAAGTAACTGGCACGCAATGCCCCCTGGGTCGAACGTGTCCTGCCCTTTGGACGTAGGGTAGCCTAACGCGAAGTTAGGGCAGCCTGAGCTAAGCAGCGGAGGTGGTGTGGTGGGCCGCGCATCACTGGGCGGTGTGCAGGCGGACTCGCAATGCCACGACCGTCCCGGCCGTTCAGCGCGGTCAGCGGGTCCACGATGAACAGGACGCTCGCGGTAGTCGGGGCGGGCGCGAAGGCGGTGGCCGTGGCTGCGAAGGCCGCGGCGCTGCGCGACATGGGCATTGAGGTGGGCGACGTCGTCGCCGTCGAACGCGCCGGCGTGGCGGCCAATTGGCGCGCCGGGGGCGGATGGACAGACGGCCGGCAGCGGCTGGGCACCAGCCCAGAAAAGGACGTCGGCTTTCCGTATCGGTCGGCGCTGGTTCCAGGGCGCAATGCCGAACTCGACGAACGAATGATGCGGTTTAGCTGGCAGTCGTATCTGGTTGCTACCGACCAACTTGTGGGCTGGATCGACCGGGGCAGGCCGGCTCCGACACATGATACTTGGGCAGAGTATCTGCGTTGGGTCGCCGACCGCGCGGCAATGAAAGTTGTTGGCGGTGAAGTAATTCAGATTTCGGCCAACGAATCGCATTGGGTGCTGCACACCCGTGAGTCGAGCTTGTCGGCCCAGACGCTGATGGTTACCGGTCCAGGTCAGCCGGAACGGACCATGCTCTCGGGTGCTCCGGGATTGTTGTCGATCGCGCAGTTCTGGGAGCGAGCCGGACGACACGAGCGCATAGTTGCGGAAAATGTCGCGGTCATCGGCGGCGGAGAGACCGCGGCGTCGGTTCTCAACGAGCTGTTCCATCACCGGGTGTCGGCGATCACGGCGATTTCCCCCCAAGCAACCCTTTTCACCCGGGGGGAGGGCTTCTTCGAGAACTCGCTGTTTTCCGACCCCACCGGGTGGAACAGCCTCAGCCGAACCGAACGGCGGGACTGTATTGCCCGCACTGACCGCGGAGTCTTTTCTGCGCGGGTTCAGGAGGCGCTCCTGGCCGACGAGCGGATCCAGCATTTGCGCGGGCGCGTCAGTGGGGTGGTCGAAGACGACGGCCGAATTTGGATCACGCTGTGCACCGACAACTGCGGTGAACGCCGCGAGACCCTTCATCGCTTCGATCTCGTCATCGACGGATCCGGTGCAGATCCACTGTGGTTTATGCCGCTGTTGAGCCAGGCCGCTGTCGATCTGCTCGAGCTCGAAGTTGGCGAGCCGGTGACATGCGAGCGGCTGGAGGAGGCCATCGGGTATGACTTGGCTGTCGTCGGAGTCGCCCCGAAACTGTTCTTGCCCAATCTATCCGGTGTAAATGAGGGCCCGGGATTTCCCAACTTGAGCTGCTTGGGGCTGCTTTCCGACCGGGTGCTGGGCGCCGAGATGGGTGTCGCGGACCGACCGATGGACAGAAGCGGTGAATATCAGTCCGTTCGATGATGACATCGGCACGTTCTACGTCGTGGGTAACGACGAGGAAGACCACAGTCTGTGACACTCGCGCGAATCGCCGTCCGTACGTTGACCAGAACCGGACTGACGTGCGCGCGAAGAATTTGCGCGGGTAATGGCTCCACAACAGGTTCAGCCGAGATTTGGCCCGGCGGCCATGTTCACTGTGCGCCAAGCTGCGCCAAAATGTCGGCAACGGAGGCCCCACCGAGAAGATCCGAGACCTCCAGGTCGTGATCTAGCTCAGTCTTGACACGTCGCCGTAACTCCAGCGCCTGCAAAGAATCCAGTCCGATGGCGACCATGGGGACGGTGACGTCAATTGACTCGGCACGGTCGACGCCAGTGACCTCGGCCACAAGGTGTATCAACTGCCGTGGCCGTTCGGGCCGCTCAGTGGAAGCCCCCGTGTCCATGAGCGGTGGGCTCAGCTGCGAGA
Source organism: Mycobacterium attenuatum (assembly GCF_900566085.1). Taxonomy (GTDB): domain Bacteria; phylum Actinomycetota; class Actinomycetes; order Mycobacteriales; family Mycobacteriaceae; genus Mycobacterium; species Mycobacterium attenuatum. Next base: position 39,943 of record NZ_UPHT01000114.1, on the reverse strand, counting down.
CCAACGGACCATATCCCAACATTTCCAGCACCGGCCGTGCGCGATCGAAGTCGAATGCCGCGACGACTCCGTTGCGCCGAAACGACGCCAGTCCCATTGCGATTGCATCGCCGGACGACATGGGAAGGACGCCGATGCGCGACAACCGGGCCATACCGGCGGGATCGAGGTCATGATGTACCCATTGGCCCCACTGCACAGAAACGCAGTCCAGACCCTCGGCGCGCAACCGGTGCGCCATGGCGTCGAGCATTCGGTTGGCCGCCGCATACAGGACCTGGCCGCGACCACCGATCGTCGCCGCCGCCGAAGAGCACAGCAGCACCCGACAGTTGTCGGTCCGGGGAAAGTCTTGCAGCACTCGGGAAATGCCGACAACCTTGGCGCGCAACGCCTGATTGGCCTTTTCGGCGGTGATCTCCGAATACTCGATGACCGCATAGGCGTCGACGGCGGCATGGATGATCAGGTCCGCGGGCGCTTCCCGATTTGCGGAGGCCAATTCTGACACTGCCGCTGGATCGCCCACGTCGCAGCTGGTGACCCGGATTTGGGCCGGGGTGGCCGAACGAATCCGTTGCAATCGAGCTGCGACCGCAGCGGTCTCCCCGGATCTGCTCACCAGGGTGATTCGTCGCGCGCCGCTGCGGGCGAAGTGGTCGCAGAATTCGAGCCCGAGGTTTCCCGTCCCACCGATGATGAGCGCATGTTCGGGAGGCGCGATACCGGAGTCGGCGTCGGGGGTCTCATTTTCGATGAGCCGCTTGGCGTAGAGGCCGCCGTTGCGGAATGCGAGCTCCGGTTCTTGGTGGGTGTGGATCGCCGCGAGGATGGCGTCCGCCGACTCTGCTGTCGTGAGTCCGGCCTGCAGATCGAGATGCCGAAACCGCACGTCCAGATGTTCGGCGCCGATGCAGCGAAATCCTGCGCTTGCCGCCGCGTGCACGGGATCGGGCGGTGCATCATCGGCGATGACCGCCTCACCGGCGACCGTCACCAGCCAGCATTCGCTAACCCCGTCGTCGAGTTCCGGCCACCAGGTGCGATTACCGAAGAACGTCGCGACCTCGGCTGCGGCCGCCCGGTCGCCCAGCGCCGGCGATTGCGGCATAAGGATCACCAGGGTGTCGAGATGGCCTTGGGCAACCGCATTTTCGCCGTCGATCAGGCATATGGCGGCGCCGAGTTCTCCGGCCGCCCCGCAGACCGCTGAGACCAGGTCCGTGCAGAATCCACTGTGATCAGCGATTCCAATGGCACGCGGTGGTAGCAGCGAGCGCTGCGACAACCGTACCCAGTCCTCGGCGAGACGTCGCGCCGGCGTGGTCTCGGGAACCGGGCCTTGTCCTTGGGTCACGGCCTGCGATGCGGTAGCAGGGGTTTGGCGGGCATGGCGCGCCTGGACGTCCTCATATGGCAGCCACAGCCGGGTCTGGTGCATGCAAGTATTAGGAAAATCCAACAACGGCAGGGAGATTGGTCCGCCCGACGAGCTGCCCAGACAATCCCACGAGTAGTCCAGGTCATCCAGAGCCAGCTGCACTAGGTTGCGGGTGAATTGGTCGAGACCTGCTGCCGCTCGTTCTGATGTGCCGACCACCATCCTCGGGTGGTCATCCGACTGTGCGGCGAGATTCTCGTGAATCGCCAATTGGAGCGTCGGGTGTTCGGACAACTCGACGAACGTGTCGACGTCACGCTGCGCCGCGGCCGCGATTGCCTTGTCGAATCGAACGATATTGCGCAGGTTCCAGAACCAATATTGGTCGATCGGCAGGTCCGGTGTCATGGGACCACCGAGGGTGGCGCCGAGGCAGTCGATCTCCGTATCGAGGAACTTCAGATTCTGCAATTGGCGTTGCATGGCGACGCGCACCTTGGCGCCAAGCTCGTTGATCAAGCTGGTGTGCGCCGGGTAGTGCACGCGAATGATCCGCGCAAAGGTGCCGCGCTGGGCGAACGTGTCGACGATGCCCTGCACGATTTCCCGATCACCCGAAATGCCTACCATGGTTGGAGAATTGACCACTGACAGCTGTGCCCATCCTGGGCTACGAGCCAGTATCTCCTCACAGGTGTCGCGGTCGGCGGCGACGACTGCCATCGCATAGTCACCGGAAGCGAACTCGTCGGTGGCTTGGGCGCGGATCCCGACGACCCGGACGGCATCTTCCAACGTCATCGCGCCGGATACGTACGCCGCGGCGATTTCGCCTTGGCTGTGGCCGATGGTGAGGTTCGGCACAATGCCGAATGATCGCCACAAGGCGGCGAGCCCGGCCATGTGGGTGAACAAGGCCGGCTGGACGACACCGGCGCGGTCACCGGCCGAAAAGCCTTCGTCAAGAAGGTAATCCAATGGGGAGCCACCGAACTGTGTCGCGAAGGCCGCAGCGCAGCGATCCGCCTCGGCGCGGAATGCCGGCATCGATTCATAGAGCAGCCGCCCCATCCCAGGTCGTTGGCTTCCCTGCCCGGGGAAAACGTAGGCACGGCGGCGGATGGCCGCGGGTGTGTTTGTCCGTAGCAACAAAGGATGTTCGTGGTCACTGGCGACCGCCTGTAGGGCCTCGACAAGATCGCCACGATCGGCAACCATGGCCAGGGCACGGTGTCGGCGTGCGGTCCGTGTCCGAAACAACATTCCGGCGATCGCCTGTGGCGCGACGTCGGGATGATCTGCCGCATAGGCAAGCAGGGCGGCGGCTTCGTGGCGCAACAAGTCGGGAGTGTCCGACGACAGCAGGACCGGTACGGTGCCGTTCGGAAGCCGGTAGGTCAGCGGTGTCACGTTGTCACTCACCGCTATTCACCGGCATCGCGATGATCGCATGCGCATTGGCACCTCCGGCGCCGAATGAGGACACCGCGCCGTAGCGGACGCCATCTTTGGGTTCCCACTGATGCAGTTTTGTCGCCAATCGCAGGCCCGTCATGTCCCAGTCCAACTTCTTTGTCGGGTTGTCCGAGAAGAGAGTCGGTGGGATCTGACCGTGCGCGCCGGCGAGCAGCAGCTTGATGAGGCCGAGTATTCCTGAGGCTGCCTGCGCATGTCCGGCATTCGACTTCACCGAGCCCACCAGCGCCTCGCAGCCCAACGAGCCGTAAGTCCGGAACAGAGCCAGCAATTCCACCGGGTCACCCGCTGGAGTCGCGGTGCCGTGTCCCTCGATCATTCTCACATCGACAGGGTCGATCCCCGCCGCGGCGATCGTCTTGCGCATCAGTTGCTCTTGCGCGCGCACGCGAGGAATGAGGATCGGTTTTCCTTTGCCGTTGTGGTTGGTGCGAACGGCCAGGATGCGTCCGAAGATCCGATGACCCAATTTCCTTGCCCGAGACTCACGTTCGACCAGAACCATCCCGGCGCCTTCGCCCCAGACAGTGCCGGTAGCGTCGTCGGAGTACGCGCGGCAATGCCCGTCGTCGGAAAGAGCATGAAGGCGGGCAAATTCGTAGAAAGCGGCGGGCGAACCCATCACACACACCGCGCCGGCGAGCGCCCACTCGCACTCGTCCGTCTGAACCGAGGTAGCAGCCAGTTGCAGTGCCGTGAGCGACGATGCACATGCGGAATCTATGGCCATTGATGGACCGATCAGGCCAAGGCTGTGCGAGATCCGTCCAGCGCCACCGAGCTGTCCCATACCGACAAGCCGGTGTCCACTGTAGGCGTCGACTGTAGCCACCCGGGGGCCGTATTCCGTCTGTGACATGCCGACGAAACAGCCGACGTCTGCGCCCTCGAGCCTGCCGGGGTTAATTCCGGCATTTTCCAAGGCTTTCCACGCCACTCGCAGCACGACTCGTTGCTGTGGGTGCATCGCGATGGCTTCCCGATGGGTGATGCCAAAACAGGTGGGGTCGAATGTGCCTGCGTCGTCGAGGAATCCGCCGGCGTCGCACACATGCCCCCAGCCATCGAGCCGGGATAACGACTGCAGTTCATCGAGTGGCCAGCCGCGATCGCGCGGAAACGGCGCGATCAGCTCCCTGGCTTCGGTCAGCGCCGACCACAAGGCGCTGGGCGTCTCGATTCCCCCGGGGGCCTCGACAGCCATGCCGGAAATGACGATGGGATCGATGGGCGCGTCGTTGTTCACGCCGTCTGCTCAGATCGCACACTCGACGCCAACAGCTCCGCGACAGCGCCGATGTGTGACTTCAGGTAGAAGTGCCCGCCATCGAACATCGTGACCCTGGCGGTGTCGGTGTGTCTGCCCCACCCATAGAGATCGGCCAGTGTGATGAACGGGTCCTGATCACCGCCCATGGCATGAACCGGGGTCGTTATCTTGACATCTTGAGCGCAGGAGTAGGCGTCAAAGGCGTTGTAATCGGCTTTGATCACGGGCAGTGCAATTCTCATGAGGTCGCGGTTGGTGAACACGTCGGTATCGGTACCCTCGAGCGCTGCCAGGTGGTCGAGGATCTCCTCGTCGTCCTTGGGGTGTGGTGGTTTGGCCGCGACTCGCGAAGGTGCGACCGCGGCGGAGACATGCAGGTGCCGCACGTCGATTCCGCTGGTTTCGGCGATCCGGACAAACTCGAAAGCCACCAGCGCCCCCATGCTGTGACCAAATACGACGATCGGAGCTCCGCGATGGTGTGGTGCCGTCGAAAACTCGGCGAATGCGCCGGCAGCGATGTCAGCAAGCGAGCCCATGGGGGGTTCAGCTGCCCGATCCTGGCGTCCCGGGTATTGGAACACGATGACCGCGAACGTCGCGCTGAGTACTTTCGAGAAGTCGCGATAGGCCGATGCGCCGGACCCGGCATGCGGAAAGACAAGCAGCGGAAGGCTGTTGGTCGAATCCGGCCGATGGAACTGCCTCATCCACCCCACTGTGCGCGGCATGCACCACTACCCCTTCGCCTACGGTCGCTGCGCGACAGCCGCAAGAGCCATGCAACTTAGCGAAGGCTAACATAAGCTTCGGCCCCGCTGGGGTGTACCTGGCTTGTTTGGCGCAGTTTCCTGGCGGGCTGTCCAGCGCTACCGCTCACGGATCATCAGGGCAGCGCGCTTGTCCGGCAGATCGAGGTCGGTGATGTGCCGGAACCCGGCACGCTCAAACGCCCGCACTGACCGCATGTTGTCGACGTCGGGTTCGGCCACAACTCGGGTGGCGCGCGGATCCGCATCCAGCTGCCATGAGCAGACCGCACGCAGCAGGTCGACGGCTAGGCGCTGGCCGCGGCATTCGGCCGGGCCTAGGAGCAAGTGCACGCCGGCATCGTGGTGGCGGGCGGCGTAGTACTGGGCCAGCGGGTCCAGATCGGCGCGGTAGAGCTCCCAGTAGCTCATCGGGACGCCGTTGAGCACTCCCAGGTACGGGGTCGAGTGAGTACTGCGGTGCTGTCGGCGCAGGTAGGAGGCGATTCGGACCCGCGGCCACGGTTTCCCCCAGAAGCGGGCCACCTCGGGATCGTTCATCCAGCAGTGCACCAGGTCAAGGTCGCGGCCGGGGATGAGCCGACGCAGCCAGAACTCTCCGGAGAACCGATGATGGTCCAGCGCGGCGCGGCGTTCCCGCAGGTCCAGCGTGTTCACCGCCTACCTCCCGACCGAACGACCCGCACAATTCGCATGAACGTATCGGACGCAGTGTTGATCCGGCCCCATAGCTGCTGTAACCGCTATAGCGGCAACACATCGAACTTAGCGAAGGCTAACATAAGCCTCTGGGGCGGGGACGTTGCTCAGAGCAGACGGCATTTCCCTGGCCGGCGGAGAGAGGGCATTTGATGCGGGTGGCGTCGTTGCAGTTCAAGACACGCGGATCGCAGGAGTAGGCGAGGCATGGCAGACGATGTGAAGACGATGCAGGAACGGCGCCGGGAACTGCTGCGCCGGCGTATCGCCGAAAGCGGTGTGGCGACGCGGGAGTCGGCCGGTGCGGCGCGCATCTGTGCGGGTGAACGCTACCGGTTGTCCGGCGGCCAGCGCCGGATGTGGTTTCTGCAGGCCATGGACCCAGCCGACGTGACGTTGAACATCTGCGTTGCCTACCGACTAACCGGCGCGGTGGACCAGGCGCGCTTGCGGGCGGCCCTCGCCGATGTTGTTGCGCGCCATGCGATTTTGCGCACCACATATGCGGTGGATAGCGAGGGGGAGCCCTATCAGGTTTTCTCCGACGAAGTCGAGATCAATTGGCGAGCCGACGATGTGACCGCTCTTGCGCAAGAGGGACGCGAGCGGCAGATCGAAGACATGGCCCGGCGGGAGTTCGGCCGGCCATTCGACCTGACGAACGAGCTGCCGCTCCGGATCACCCTGATCCGCACGGGTGCGGACGAATTCGTGTTGCTTTTGGTTGTCCACCACGTCTGTTGGGATGACGACTCGTGGGCTGTGTTCTTCGCCGATCTGAGCGCTGCCTACAACCGTCGCCAACTGAGCGGCCCTGTGCCACAGTTCGTTGCCGTCGAAGTGCTCGAGGCCGCGGCGGAACCTACCGTTGCTGATGTCGGTTACTGGGCGGACACGTTGCGCCCCGCGCCCGAACCGGTGGAGCTGCCCGGTGCGGCCGTGCCACCCCCGTCCCGGCGGGCTGCCCGTCGCATTCGAGAGGTGCCCGTCGACCTGTTTTCCCGGGTCGAGGAATTTGCCCGAAAACGCTCCGCCTCACCGTTTATGGTGTTGCTGGCGGTCTTTGGGGTGTTGGTGCGCCGGTACACCGGCGCAACAGATTTCCTCGTCTCCGTTCCGGTCACCGATCGCAGGGCAGGGGCCGAGGGCGCCGTCGGATATTTCGGCAACACGCTGTTACTGCGGATCGCCGCGCGATCAGACGATACGTTCACTTCGTTCGTCGACGCGGTGCGCGAAACCTGTCTCGCCGGCTTCGCCCATCAGTCCGTCGGCATCGATCGTGTGGTCCGTGAAGCAAACCCGGAGCGGATGGGCCACGACGGCATGGACCGGCTGGTTCGACTGGGTTTCAGTATGCGTAAGAGCGCCGGTGGATTGGCGTTGGACGGCATCAGTGTGCGACAACTCGAACTTGGCGCGGTAGCCGCACATCTTCCGCTTGCCCTTGCGGTTGTACTCGACATGGAAGGCGTGTTCATCGAGTTTGAGTATCAAACCGATGTGCTCAGCTCTGCAGTCATCGACCAGATGCTGGCTCACTATGTCCGGCTGTTGGACAACGCACTATGTGAGCCCGGGCGGCGCGTCGCGAGTCTCGACCTACTCGGCGCCGACGAGCGAAATGCCGTTCTGGCAAAGTCGCATGGCACCCTGGTCGAAACACCCCCTACCACGATGGTCGCGGTCTTGGAAGCACGCGCGGTCGCAGCCCCCGACGCGATTGCGCTGATTTCCGGCGAGACAGAGCTGAGCTATGCCGAACTGCACGGGTGTGCGAATCGCTTGGCGCGCTGGCTGGTCCGGCGGGGAGTGGGTTGCGACGACATCATCGGCTTGCGCATGGCCACGTCGATCGAGTTCATGGTGGCCGTGCTGGCGGTCCTGAAGGCCGGTGCAGCTTACCTGCCGATCGACCCGGCGTATCCGGCTGAGCGCATTGAATACCTGGTTACCGACGCCCGCCCGCGGATGGTTATGTGTCGCCAGGACTTCGACGCCGCCGTGGGGGCCGCCGCCGAGATGTCGGACGTCGGGCTGACCGATGCCGACCGGCGCCGCGCGTTGCGTCCCGAACACCTGGCCTATGTCATCTACACGTCCGGCTCCACCGGCAAGCCCAAGGGCGTAGCGGTTTCGCATCAAGCGATCGCCGACCACGTCACCGGTTTCATCGGCGAATGGAGCATGACCGCCGAGGACCGGATGCTGCAATCGTCGTCGGTGAGCTTCGATGCTTCGCTGTTCGACATCTTCGTCACGCTGTCGGTTGGCGCGGCGCTGGTGGTGCCCAAGCCCGGGGCATTCGGTGACCTTGGCTACGTCGCTGATCTGATCGCCCGCCACCGCGTTACCGTGCTGCACATGGTGCCGTCCATGTTGAGCACCATGCTGATGCTGCCGCACGTCGAGCAGTGGCAGGCGTTGCGTCACGTGCCGGTGGGGGGCGAAGCACTTCCCGGTGAGGTAGCCGACAAATTCGCCCGCTACTTCGACGCGGAGTTGCGTAATCACTACGGCCCGACCGAGGCGGTGGTCTGCTCGACGCACATCCTGGTCGAAAGGCCGTACGGCGCGCGTGTGGTGCCCATTGGTGTGCCGAACCGCAATGTCTACGCCTACGTACTTGACGAAGAGTTGCAGCCGGTGCCGGCGGAGGTGATCGGTGAGCTCTACCTCGGGGGTGTGCAGTTGGCGCGCGGGTATCTGGGGCGTCCCGGTCTGACCGCGCAGCGGTTTGTCGCCGACCCGTTCAACCCCGGCATGCGGTTGTATCGGACTGGTGACTTAGTGCGCCGCAACATCTCTGGCTGCCTGGAATTCATCGGCCGAGCCGACGAGCAGGTCAAGATTCGTGGCTACCGTATCGAATTGGCAGAGGTTGAGTCCGTGATCGCGACACATCCGGCGGTGCGGCACTGCCTGGTTGTTGCCGAAGAATCCGAGGCTGGACCCATGCTTGCCGCATATCTGGTCCCAGTGGCTGGTGGCGATCAGGTGGCTCTGGACGAGATCCGTGCACATACTGCCTCGGTGCTGCCGGAATACATGGTGCCCAATGCATTTGCGGTGATCCCCGACATACCGCTGACTGTCAGCGGCAAATTGGATAAGCGGGCACTGCCCGCACCGACGCCTATCGCGGTGCGTCGCTACCGCGAGCCGGCGACGCGGACCGAGCGACGGATCTGCGAGATCTTCGCTCGGCTGTTCGGCTGGGAGCGAGTCGGCGCCGAGGATTCGTTCTTCGGGCTGGGCGGTCATTCACTGCTGGCGGCCCGCCTCGTCGCACAGATCCGCACCGAGTTCGGTGTGGAGCTGACCGTCCGCACCGTATTCGACACCCCGACGCCGGCTGGGCTAGCGGCCGCGCTGGTAGAGCACTTCCGTGCCGAGTTCGAGGTCGACCTGGATGCGCTGGACGTCGAAGACGCGTCTGATGACGCTTGCCACGGCCCTCAGCCCGGGCCACCATCCCTTCGACCAGAACTCGTCGAATCGGTTCGGCCGGAACGACTCCCACTGTCGCACTCCCAGCTCGCCGTGTGGTTCCAATATCGGATCAATGGCGCGCGTGACGGCTTCAACATGCCATTTGCGCTTCGCTTCGACGGTCCGCTGGACCACGTCGCTCTTACCAAGGCGCTCCACGATGTGGTGGCCCGACATGAGGCGCTGCGCACCAACTTCGCTGAGCACGAAGGTGTTCCGTATCAGACCGTGCACCCCAGCCTGGATCTGGAACTGGCTATCCGGACGATCGACGCGGGTGATCTCGACGAGGCGATGGCGCAGCTGCGCCGGCAGGTGTTTACCCTGGAATCCGGGCCGCTGGTCAGGGCCGCCCTGTTTGCGCTGGGCGCCGATCGGCACATGTTGTTCCTGATCGTGCATCACATCGTTAGCGATCATGCATCGCTGGGTGTCGTCTTTGACGATCTGGTCGCTGCCTATCGCGCTCGGCTGCAAGGAGTCGAGCTGCAGTGGGCCGCGCTGCCCGTCCAGTTCGCCGATTACGCATTGTGGCAACGAAATGCACTGGGGTCCGGGTGGGGACACGCTGAGCTGTCGTATTGGCGTGATGCATTGGCTGGCTTACCCGATGAGATCTCGATAGCGCCTGACCACTCGCGTCCCCCCGTGCTCGGAAAGCGTGGGGAGGCGGTGAGTTTCACGGTCCCCGCGGCGCGCCGGGCGGCCCTGATACAGCTCGCCGAGGAAAGTAGCGCGACCGAGTTCATGGTCTATCAGGCCGTCCTCGCGGTATTGCTGCACAAGCTCGGCGGCGGCACCGACATCGCAGTTGGCAGCCCGGTGGCGTGCCGGGTCGAATCGATCACACAGAATCTGGTCGGCCTGTTCGCCAATGTTGTGGTGCTGCGCAACGACTTGTCCGGTGATCCGAGTCCGCGCGCCATGCTTGCCCGCAGCCGCGACACGGTGCTCGATGCGTTCGCACACCAGGAACTTCCCATCGAACGGTTGGTCGAGGCGCTTAACCCGCGGCGTTCGCTGTCCAGAAACCCGCTATTTCAGAACATGATCCATTTTCGCGGCGAGGATTGGGCGCTGGTACCACGCGATCTCACCAGGACGGGCGAAACCACCGTCGTTCCCGTTCCGATTGACTTCGACGTTTCGCTGCTGGATTTGGACGTCGGGATGAGCGTGACACCCCAGGGAGAACTGCACGTGCGGGTTGTCGCCAACGCCGATCTATACCAGCCTGCGACCGTCGTGCTGATTGCCGATGCTCTCAACGCCGCTTTTGATGCGTTCGCGATGACACCGGACAGTCCGGTGTCCAAGTTGGACTTGCTGCCACCGGCTGATATGGAGAAACTGCTCGCTCCGCCCGCCCCTCCCGTCGCTGTTCCGACGGAACTGCCCGCCGGCGGCTCGGTGGAAACCGAGCGGGTTCTGGTCGCCTTGCTGGAGGAGTTGCTCGATATCACCGGCATAGACCGCGATGACAACTTCTTCGCGCTGGGCGGTGACAGCATCACTTCCGTCAAATGGGCGGCGCAGGCCACCGCGCAAGGCGTGGCCTTTACCCCGGCAATGGTATTCGAGCACATGACCATCGCCGAGCTCGCCGCGGCAATCGGTGCGGCCACTGAACCGCCGGCGGCCGAGGCCGACTCGGCACCAGCGCAGGAATACACGCCGATGAGTGCATCGGGCCTGAGCCAGGACGCGTTGGCCGAGCTGACCGCATCCTGGCTCAAGGAGTCGTGAACGTCGTCATGACCACAGCTGCACAGATCGAAGACGTTCTCGCCCTCAGCCCGCTGCAGGAAGGGTTGTACGCCCTGTACCGAATGGCTGCGGACCGCATCGACCTTTACACCATGCAGTTTGTGATCGATATCGACGGACCGGTCGATGTCGAGCTGCTTCGCCGCAGCGCTCAAGCCATGTTGGACCGGCATCCGAACCTGCGCGCCGCCTTCTGGGATCGCGATTTGCCCAAACCGGTGCAGATCGTGCCCGCCCACGCCAAGCTGCCGTGGTCCGAAAGGCTCGCTTTTCCAACGGAATTCGATGATATCGGACGATCGGAGCGGCGCCGGCCGTTTGAGCTGCGTCGTGGGCCGGCATTGCGCGTCGTTCTGCTCACAGTTCCCGGTCAGAAGACCAGGCGCCGGATGATCTTCACCGCGCATCACATTCTGGTGGACGGTTGGTCGCTTGCCGTGTTCTTCACCGAAATGTTGACCGTGTATCGCGCGGCGGGATCGGCCGATGGGCTGCCAACCGCGCGTCCCTACCGTGATTACATCGTGTGGCTCGCCCAGCAGGACAGGGCGGCTGCGATCGCCCAGTGGACCGCATATCTGAAGGCCGTTTCGGGACCGCTCATGATCGCAGACGGCACAATCGCTGTGGGTGATGGCGTGCCGGAGAAGACGAAACTGCTGTTACCAGCTTCCGACACCACACGTTTGCGACAGTGGGCCGGCCGCAACGGCCTCACGCTCAATACGGCGGTGCTTTTCGCCTGGGCGGTGGTACTCGGTAGGCTCACCGACCGTCGCGATGTTGTCTTCGGCACTATCGTCTCTGGCCGACCCGAAGGTCTGTCCGGCGTTGAGACTATGGTCGGATTGTTCATCAACGCTGTGCCGGTTGTGCACCAGATGAGCAGCAGTGAGCCGGTGGTGAAGCAATGCACCCGGTTGCAGCGCGAATCATCGGCGATGCGTGACGTCGGTTATGTGAGCCTGTCGGAAATTCAGCGTGAAAGTGGTCACGGCGCTCTGTTTGACTGCCTGTTCGTGTTCGAGAATGCACCGATCGAGGACGCCATCCGCACCGTTAGCACAGCCGACGGCATCCGCTTTTCTCCGGTGGAGATGGAAAGTCTGACGCACTACCCGTTGACTGTGGTCGCGCACCGCAGCGGCGACGAGCTGCTGGTGCTGGTCGAGGTGATTCGTCAAGCGCTGCCGCATCTTCCGGCCCCCGAGATCGGTGAGCGCCTGCTTGCCGTGCTGCGACAACTGCCTGATATCGGCGACGACACGCCGGACGCGCTGGACATTCTCACCGCGGCGGAGCGCGCAGGGTCCGATGATCTTGGGGCGCGGCCGATTCCGTCCCCGAATACAACAGTGTGGGAGACGTTTGAGTGGCAGGTCCGCGCCACACCGGATGCCGTCGCCCTGACCGCCGGCGGTGCTGAGCGCTATACCTATGCCGAATTGCACGCTGAGGCGAGTCGGCTGGCGGGGGAGCTGGCCGAACGGGGCGTAGGTCCGGAAGCGGTCGTTGCGCTGGTGCTGTCGCGCTCGACTAGATCCGTCATCGCCATTCTGGCCGTGCTCGCCGCCGGCGGCGCCTATCTGCCCGTCGATGTGGCGCTTCCGGAACGTCGTATCGAATCTATGTTGCGCCTGGCAAATCCGGTGTTTGCAATCGCCGAGGCCGGTTATGCAAACCTGGTCGGCGCACGGGTCCCCACGTTGGTTCTCGATGATCCCGAAGTGGCCGAGCGCATTTCGCGGCGCGCTGCTGTCGCGCCGGTGGTGCACCGTCATGCGGAACACTGTGCCTACGTGATCTTCACGTCTGGCTCGACCGGTGAACCCAAGGGGGTCATTGGCACCAATGCCGCATTACTCAGTTATTTCGCCGACCACCGCGAGCGGGTCTACCGCGACGCCGCCAGGCGTCTACGCCGGCGGCTGCGGATCGCACACGCCTGGTCGTTAAGCTTCGATGCCTCGTGGCAGCCCATGGTTGGTCTGCTGGACGGTCATGGGATCCATCTGTTCGACGCCGACGAGATACGCGATGCGGATCGGCTGGTGCAAGGTATCGCCACGCGCCGGATCGACATGATCGACACTACTCCGTCGATGTTTGTGCAACTGCGGGCTGCCGGATTGTTGGATCACAATCTTTCGGTATTGGCCCTGGGCGGCGAAGCGATCGACGCGGCACTGTGGGGGCAGTTGCGCGCCCTATCGGCGGCACCGCCCTGCAACGCGGTCTACAACTGCTATGGGCCCACCGAAATGACGGTTGAGGCGGTGGTGGCGTCGGTCCACGACTACCAGACACCGACAATCGGAACGGCGAACTCTGGAACCTTCGGGTACGTCTTGGATTCCGCGTTGCGGATGGTGCCCACCGGCGTAATAGGTGAGCTGTACCTGTCGGGCGCGCAGCTGGCCCGCGGCTATGCCGGCAGAACAGCACTGACCGCCGCTCGCTTCGTGGCCGATCCGCTGCGGCCCGGTCAGCGCATGTACCGCACTGGTGACTTGGTCCGTCGCTTACCTCATGGTGGCTACGCCTACGTGGGCCGCAGCGATACCCAAGTCAAGATCCGCGGCTACCGCGTCGAGGTCGGCGAGATCGAGGGAGCCCTGCGTAGCCGGCCCGGGGTACACGACGCGGCAGTCTCCGTTGTACGCCGCGGTGGCGCCACCAGCCTGGTGGGTTTTGTTGTGTGGCAAGCGAATGCGGATACCGACCCGGTGCGGCTGCGTTCCGCGCTCACCGAACACCTGCCCGCCTACATGGTTCCGGCCCGGATCGTGGCATTACCTTGGCTGCCGGTGAACGACAACGGCAAGCTGGACAGCCACGCATTGGACCGGCTGGCCGAGAATGCCGTCCCGCACGTCACAGGCGGTGGCGCGGAGTCGGCAACTACCGCTACCGAGCGGTCGCTGTGCAGACTATTCGAAGAGCAATTCAACGGCGTGGTGCCGCACATCGATGACGACTTCTTCGCGCTCGGATTAGACAGCATTGTGGCGATCTCATTGGCGCACAAGGCCCGGCGCCGGGGTCTGGCACTGAGTCCGCGGATGGTGTTCGCCGCTGCGACAATTCGGCAACTCGCAGCCGCGATCGACGTTTCGGCCGCTTCGGGTCCGTGCGTTGTGAGTGACCAATACGGTGAGGTTCTGCCACTGCCGATAGTGTCCTGCCTTTACGAGTATGGCAACTATCGTCGCTTCACGAATACCATCTTGCTTCGGTTGCCCTGCGACATCGAGCGTTGCTCAATTGAGCTGGTGCTGCAGGTGTTGCTGGATGGACATGACACCCTGCGATCGATTCTGACCGACACGCCCGACGGGCCGCGTCTGGTGACTCGCGGGCCTGGCGTGGTCCGCGCCGCCGACCTACTTTCCCGCAGAGAGCTGACGAAATCGACTGAGGCAGAACTGAACTCGGCCATAGCATATGAAGCGCGGCGAGTGATCGACGAGATCGATCCCCGCGCGGGAGCGATGGTACGTGCGGTTTGGCTGTCTGGCGTGGACCAACATGTGCTGCTTCTCACCGTGCACCACTTGGCGGTGGATGTGGTGTCCTGGCACATCATGCTCGGCGATATCGCCGACGCATGGCGCTCGTTGGCTTCGGGCGCAACGCCGAAGGCGCTGCCACAGTTCACTTCGTACCGCTGTTGGTCGGAGCTGATGTGGAAACGAACGGCCGCGCCGGAGGTGCGCAACCAACGCGAATACTGGGTCGCCCAAGTTCGCAGAGCCGATCCCGCGTTGGGTGCGCGACATCCCGACCCTAGCCGAGACACCTGGTCTACGTTGCACATCACCCCGATCGTCACGCCGGTTCAGGTCACCGAGCGGGTGCTGGCCGCGGTCACCAGAGAGGAGGGAATACGCGAATTCTTGCTGGCCGCGATCACGATTGCCGTCGCGAGCTGGCGTCGTGTTCGTGCACAGGATCCGTCTTCCGGCGTGCTCATCGCTCTGGAGGGCCATGGGCGTGCTGATGCCACTCTTGACACCGACACTACGAACACCGTCGGTTGGTTTACCAGCGCGTTTCCGGTGCGGCTCGGAACCGGTGCTGCGGCTGTCGATATCGAGCAGGCCGAGGCAGATCCGCAGACCGCCCGGGCGCTACTCGATGTGGTCACTACCTACCTCACGGCGATTCCATACGGAGGTTTGGATTACGGTCTGCTTCGTTATGTCGACCGCGTCCCCGAGTTGCAGGAGGCCCCCGACCCGCAAATCATGTTCAATTACATGGGTCGGCTGGACCTCGGCGGCGTCACCGATCAACCTTGGTCACTTCTGTCCTGGCCTCAAATCGAATTTCTACCGGTCGATCCCGAGCCAGACCTGCCACTGCGCTTTGCCGTGCACATCAGCGCACTTGTACGTGCTACGCCCGAAGGTCCGCAACTGAGCGCGAACTGGCTGTGGAGTGATGCTGTCTTCACGCCCTCAGATATCGACCGTTTGACGCAGTTCTGGCAACGTGGCATTGCCGCGCTTGCCGCTTCTATGACCGAGAACGGAGCGGGGTGAAGCCGGTGCGGGGGATGGGCGGCGAGGTAGACCCGATCAGCAGGGAGGCCATCAGGGCGACGGTTGCTGCCCAGCTCGGATGTGCGGCCGCAGAAGTGGCCGACCACGACAATCTCATTCAGCTGGGCCTGAACTCGATCCGCATGATGGCGCTGGCCGGCAGATGGCGTCAACGTGGTGCCGACGTAACTTTCGCCCAACTTGCCGCCAGCCCCACGATCGATTCGTGGCACGCTCTGCTGACCGCGGATGAGATGAGAACAACAGCAGAGCCACTCGCAGCTCAGCTTCCCGAGCCGCCAGCCCAGGAAGCTCCATTCCCCTTGGCCCCCATGCAACACGCGTACTGGGTCGGCCGTTCCGATAAGCAGGAGCTGGGCGGTGTCGCGGCCCATCTTTATGTCGAATTCGACGGTGCGGGAATAGACCCCGGACGCCTGGAAAGGGCGGTGTCCGACCTCGTCGCGAGACATCCAATGCTTCGCACCAGATTCCTCCCCGACGGGACTCAGCAAACGATGCTCAGACCGGGCGGGCCGGTGTTCGGCGTTGTAGATCTGCGGGGGCACAGCTCCGATACGCTCGAACCAACACTGGCCGAACTGCGCCACCGTAAGACTCACCAGCACCTTGAGATTGAAGACGGTCAGGTCATCGATATCACGCTGACCCAGTACGACCAGGACCGGACCCGGCTGCACCTGGACGTCGACATGCTGGCCTGTGACGCGATGAGCTATCGGGTTGTGGTATCGGATTTGGCCGAATTGTACTGTGGATCAACGATTCCGGACCTGAGTTACAGCTACCGGCGTTATCGCACCGAACGCCACGAGGACCGTGCCGCGCGAGAGCGAGATCGACACTGGTGGCAGCAGCGGTTGCCCGAGATGCCTGGCGCGCCGGAACTGCCGACCAACCCGATCGGCAACCGCACCGATTCGCAGCGCACCATCCGTTACGACCACTGGCTGGCCCCGGAAGCAAAGCAGCGACTGATAGCCGCCGCCCATGCGCGCGGGATCACCCCGGCGATGGCGTTGGCGGCGGTCTTCGCCGATACCATCGGCGGTTGGTCTGCGCAGAGTAGATTTATGCTGAACGTTCCGCTGTTTCAGCGCGAACCGGTGCACCCGGACATCGACCGTGTGGTCGGAGACTTCACTTCCTCGGTCCTGCTAGAGGTCGACGTCACCGAAAACATGTCGATCGCCCAGCGGGCCTGCGCGATTCAACGCAGCATGTACGAAAGCGGTTCGCACGCAGCCTATTCTGGGCTTGAGGTGTTACGAGATCTGGGCAGATACCGGGGTAAGCAGGTGCTGGCGCCGGTGGTCTTCACCAGTGCACTCGATCTCGGCGAGCTGTTTACCGATAGGGTCGTCGAGACCTTCGGCGAGCCGGTGTGGATCATTTCGCAGGGGCCTCAGGTGTTGCTGGACGCCCAAGTCACCGAGGTACGCGGCGGGTTGCTGCTCAATTGGGATGTACGCGAGTCTGCCTTCCCGCCCGGCCTGGTCGCCACCATGTTCGCCAACTTCACCGAAGTGGTCGAACGGCTTGCTGCAGGCGATCCCGGCTGGGACGCTGAGGCCGCGGTCCGGTTGCCCACTGCGCAAGCAAAGTTGCGCGGGGCGATGAACGTGACCGATGGTCCGGTCAGCGGTAGGTGTCTGCATCAAGGGTTTTTCGAGCATGCGGCGGCGACGCCGGATGCGCCGGCCGTGATCTGGGGCGTGGCCGACGAAGTGGGCACCTGGAGTTACCGAGAACTCGAGAAACACTGCCTTGCCGTCGCTGGGGCGCTGCACGCCCTTGACGTACGACCCGGCTATGCGGTGGCCGTCCAGTTACCGAGAGGTCGCGATCAAGTCCTGGCCGTGCTCGGTGTACTCGCCGTCGGGGCCACCTACGTGCCGATCGGATTCGACCAGCCGGCTGCGCGGCGTGCCAAGCTCCTGCAGACCGGTGATGTCGTTGCGGCGCTGACGGTCGAGGGTGAGGATGTCGGTGCAGCGATTCCCTGTTTATCTATCGATGCGGCACGCAATTTTCCGGAGCCGCTCGTCAAGCCGGCTTTCCCCGATACCGGCGAGATCGCCTACGTACTGTTCACGTCGGGTTCTACCGGACTGCCCAAAGGTGTTGAGGTGCCGCACAGCGCGGCGATGAACACGATCGACACCGTGAACGAGTGGTTCGGGGTCGGCAGCAACGATCGAGCGCTTGCGTTGTCCGCCATCGAGTTCGATCTCTCGGTCTACGACATCTTCGGTATGTTCTCGGTGGGTGGGGCACTGGTGGTCGTCGATGCCGGGCAACCGTACGCGGCGCACACTTGGGTGGAATTGCTTCGGTGCCATAGAGTTTCGATTCTCAACTGTGTGCCTAGCCTGCTCGACATGATTCTGGAGCAAGGTGGGGATCGGCTGGGTGATTCGATGCGCGCAATCATTGTCGGTGGTGACTGGGTGGGCGCTGATCTGCCCCGCCGCGTGGCCAGGCAGATTCCGGGATGCCGGTTCGCTGGCCTCGGCGGCGCGACCGAGACTTCGATCCACCACACGATGTGTGAAGTGGTAGGCGAACCACCGGCGCACTGGGCGACGGTGCCGTTCGGCATCCCACTACGCAATGTGCGGTGCCGAATCGTTGCGCCGTCGGGTCGCGACTGCCCCGACTGGGTTGCCGGTGAATTGTGGGTCGGCGGCGCAAATGTCGCTGCGGGCTACCGCAATGACGTGCAACGGACCGCAGATCGCTTCGTCGAGCATGATGGTATTCGCTGGTACAAGACGGGTGACATCGCCAGGTATTGGCCCGACGGCACCATTGAGTTCCTGGGCAGGGCAGACAACCAAGTGCAGATTCGTGGGTATCGGGTCGAGCTTGGCGAGGTGGAGAGTGCGCTTCGTACGGTGCGCGGCGTGCGACATGCCGTCGCGGCTGTCGTCGGTACCACCGCGCCCAAGCTGGTCGCCGCTATCGCGGGCGATCCGGACGCGGTCGGCGATGTCACGGTGGCAGTCGCAAATCTACTGCCCGACTACATGATTCCCCGCCGAACCGTATTCTTCGAGCAGATTCCGCTGACCGCGAACGGCAAGCTGGACCGCCGCGCCGTGGCCGCGCTTCTGGAGCCACGTGCCACAGATCATGAGAACGGTACTGCACGCAACGATGTGGAGGCCGCGCTCGCTGGCATTGTCGCCGACGTGTTGGGCGTGGATTCAGTTGGCGTGCAGGATGATTTCTTGGCCCTGGGCGGCGATTCGGTGTTGGCCACCACGGTCGTCGCGCGGGTACGCGACTGGTTGGACATCGATCATGCCGTGGTCTCGGACCTGTTCGCCAGCCGAACGGTGGCCGGATTCGCCGAACGGCTCGGTGCCCGGGAGGCTCAGCGTGGCACACCGGAACGACTGCCGATCATCGCCCGCCACTACCTCGAGGTCGCCGCGTTGACTGACACGGAGGTCCTCGCCGAGGGCTAGCTTCGGGCAGGCGAGCCGATGATGATACTGCCCACGTTGCACTCTTGGAGCTCGTCGACTCCGGTGGCCGCGACGAAAGCGGCGGTGTCGCCGAAGCCTTGCGCGCAGGCACCTAAGCCCATCGCTGTCGCGACCAGATAGATCGTCTGCATGAGGACGCCAACATCCTTGAGGATCGCCGCGTAGGCGACTTGTTCGTAGGTCCACATGATGCGGCCGGGACGGGCGGCGATAACGACGAGCACCTGCGGCTCGGCACCTTGGCGCAGTGTCGCCGCAGCCGGTTTCATCAGTTGGGACACGGCCTTTGAATCCGCGGGCGCCACCGGGCGCAGCACATGGTCGAAGGAGTCGTAGTGATACATCCCGGGCTCGAGTCCGACGACATGTCGCACCACCGGGTAGAGCTCGAGTTCATAGAGGCCTCCACCGGAAGGGTATGGCCGCGACAGCAATTCTTCGCCCTCGTCGACGGGCAGCATGCGTCGCGTCCGGGCGGTGCGATACAGCAACTCGCCGAGCTGTTCGATGGTGGCCGGGTCGGTGTCGTCGAATGTCCGTGTCGAAATCCGGTGTTCGAGGACGGCGGTCAGGGAGGGATCCTGTGTCCGGGTAGCCGTCAAATCGGGAACGAGAAGAGGGATCGGCCGGCCCGGATAGTCCGCCCTGCGCGCGGGCGGCTGGGGGAATCGACCTCTTGCCCACTTGGTCGGCCCGAAATGGTCCCAGGTGACGGTGCGCTCACCAAGAGTGCTGCGTCGGTGAAACCACAGATCCGGTGCGCTCCAACTACGGGTCTCGAATCGGCCGTCCTCGTCGCCAGCCGTGGCGAGCATCCCGCACCAGCGTAGGTCCTTCACGAACTGCGACGCGACCGCGGTCACCGAGTTGTGGCCGTCTGCTCGAGGCGCATCGAGCAGGGTGAGCAGCCGGGCATCATGGATGCGCACGTCACACCACGCCAGCGGATGCTCGAGGACGAAACCGTCTGCGTCCCGGTGCAGTACAGCGAACTTCGACAGCGTAAGGGGCCCCGTCGGCGGCGGTTCCGGCCGGCCCGGTGGTCGTCCGACCGGCAGGATGGAGTAGAGGTCGTTTCCGTTGTCGCGCACCGTAATCGCCAGCCAGCCGTTCGCCATGAGCCGATCGATCAGAGCGCCCACACCGGATTCGTCTGCTGCCGTGGCGATCTTCGAAATCGATGCCGGCCCTCCGTTGAGGGATTTCAATGCCTGTAGTTGAGCCGCGGATAATCGCGTCAGCTTCTCGCTGAGCGGTGGATTCAGCAGCACAGCTCCAGCAGGCGTGGTCAAGCAGGTGACGCCGGAACGGAATGCAAATGTTGTGTGGTCGGGATAGCCGAGCGCGCGCAAGCCGCCTCCCCTTCCATTCCACCAGTGCAATTCGCCGCGCCAAGCCCATCAGCGTAAGGCAGCGGTGCGCCATTCAACAACGACGCATCCTGACGCGCAACCGAATCCGGTCGGTCGGTCTATCTCATGGGGCGCGGACACCTGGTACAACCTGGGTACAATCTGGGTACAACCTGGCTGGGTACAACCTGGCGTAAAACCAAACGGCATTGGCACCTGGCACACTTGCTTTCAGACAAGTGCTACCAGACAAGTGCCATCAAACAGGCAAGTCGAGGGGGAACATGACCATGAAGTCAATCGCTACGGCTGCGGCAGTGGTCGCCGCAATCGGCGCTGCCGCCGCGGGTGTGACGTCCATGACATCGGAGAGCTCGGCGGTAAGCCAGGTGCTGCCGGTGGTCTACGGAACGCCCTGGCCGCAGGACCCCGCCCCGGCCGCAAACCTGCCAACCGCCGCTCAATTGACCACCCTGCTCAACAGCCTTGCCGATCCCAGTGTCCCGTTTGCGAACAAGAGCGACTTGGTCGAAGGGGGTATCGGCGGGACCGAGGCACGCCTGGCCGACCACGAGCTGAAGAAGGCCGCCAAGAACGGGGACCTGCCGTTGTCGTTCACCGTGTCCAACATCCAGTCGGCCGGCGCCGGCACCGCCACGGCCGACGTTGCCGTCTCCGGCCCCAAGCTGACCGCGCCGGTCACGCAGAACGTCACGTTCGTCAACCAGGGCAGCTGGATGCTGTCGCGCAGCTCGGCCATGGAACTGCTGCAGGCCGCGGGACACTGACCCGTCCTAGCGGTTCAGCGCGCCCAGATCGAGCTTGGCGATGCGCTGCGGATCGGCCAGCACGTCGATCGCGGCGATCCTTTCGTTGCGCACCAGGAAACCCATGACCGCGGCGGGGCAGCCGGCGACGAAGACGACCGCGCCGGCCGCGCCGTTGACGGTCGCGGGCCGCACCTCGCGTTCGGGTGCCGCGTAGCTGCGGGCCAGTGCGGCCACGGCCGAAGCTCCGCGCGCCGCACGGACGGCTCCGGGTCCCAGGTCGCCGCGTAACACGACGCCGGGGTCGAGCAACGACACCAGCCGGCCGAAGTCACCGCTGCGTCCCGCCGCGAAGAAGGCGTCGACGAGCCGGCGCTGCGCCGCGATGTCGCAGTCGGGAACGGCGTCGGCACGCTCGATGCGCCGCCGCGCGCGGCTGGCCAGTTTGCGCGTCGCCTCCGGCGAGCGTTCGACCAGCGACGCGATCTGCTGGAACGGGACGGCGAACACGTCGTGCAGCACGAAGGCCAGCCGCTCCGGCGGGGGCAGCGTGTCCAACACGAAAAACAACGCCAGCCCCACCGCGTCGGCCAGCATTGCCCGGTGCTCGGGGTCGAATTCCCCGAACGGGTCCACGATCGGATCCGGCAGCCGCTCGACCAGCTCGTGAGCGCGCCGGTCGCGCAGCACATTCAGACAGATCCGGGCCACCACGGTGGTCAGCCACGCGTCGAGGTTGGCGATACCGCCGGCCGGGCCCGCGTCGAGTCGCAGCCACGCCTCCTGCACGGCGTCCTGCGCGTCGTCGACCGAGCCCAGCATCCGGTAGGCCAGCGCACCCAGCCGCGGCCGGGCCGCCTCAAAACGCGCGGTCAGCGCCGGGTCGGCCGTCATCGTGCCGTGGGGTGAGGCAGCGCGCACACCCGGTTGCCCGAGAACCCCGAGAAGCCCGAGAAGCCCGAGGAGCCCGAGAACCCCGAGAAGCCCGAGAAGCCTGAAGCCTCGATGCCCAGCGCGATATTGAACCGGGCACGCAGATTGCCCAGGGTGACGACGTGGGTGAGCGCCACGAGTTGAGCCGTGTCGAACTGTGCGCGTAACGCCTCGAACAGCTCGTCGCTGACCGCGACCGGGGTGCGGCTGATTGCCGTGGCGTACCGCAGCACCAACTTGTCGACGTCGGAGAAGCAGGCGGCCCGCTCGAAGTCGGCCAGCGCCAGCAGTTCCTGGTCGCCGAGTCCGAGACGGCGGGCGATCTGCGAGCCCAGGTCGATGCAGTATGCACAGCCCACGGTCGTGGCTGCGGTCAATTCAGCCAGGACCCGAACCCGGGGGCTGAGCATGTCTAGTTTGGATTCCGCCCGCTCGAGGCCGCCGTAGGCGCTGAGCAATGTGGGAATGTGGGCGTAGATCCGCAGTGGTTCCAACATGGCGGCTGTTTGCAGTCCGGCCAGCTTCGCCAGCTTGCGCTTGGTGACAAAGAAGGCAATCCTGGCGCCCAGGCTGGCGTCATGGTCGGAGATTCCGCTGAGCCGGGACATTGCGTGCTCCTCATGGATCGGTGGCTTTTGCTACATCGACACCTGGCGACAGGAAAATGTGACCAATCGATCCGCGGCGGGCCGTCAACTCTTAGCGCGGGCCACCCGGCTGCATGTCCATGTCGAACACCCGCGCATGCAGCACCGTTCGGTTACGCAGCGCTGCCCGCACCGCCCGGTGCAAGCCGTCCTCGAGGTACGTCACCCCGCGCCACTTCACGGCGTGCGGGAAAAGGTCGCCGTAGAACGTGGAATCCTCCGAGAGCAAGCGGTCCAACGCGAGCACCGTGGTGGTGGTGACCAGTTCGTCGAGCCGTATCTGCTGGGGCGGAATCTGCGACCAGTCCCGATAGGACAACCCGTGATCGGGATAGGGCTTACCTTCGCGCACTCCCTTGAAAATCATTGGCGGACCGCCGCTGACGCGCCGTGCAAACCGCACATGATCATGCCGAACAGGCTAGCCGCAAAGGCGACACGGAAGCAGACCTCCGACTGAATATGCGGATCCGCTCGCCGGGGGACCAGCCCCGGTGCTGCACCCCTCTGCCGCAGCTTGACGGTCAGGTACCGCCAAGCCCGTAAAATGAACCCGGCCGACCGGGCGCGAAGGAGGTGACAGTCGATGGGCAATGCGGACGAACGCCGCTTCGAGGTGCTGCGCGCCATTGTCGCCGACTTTGTCGCCACCCAGGAGCCGATCGGCTCGAAATCCCTGGTAGACCGCCACAATCTGGGAGTATCCAGCGCCACGATCCGCAACGACATGGCGGTGCTGGAAGCCGAGGGATACATCACCCAGCCGCACACCAGCTCCGGACGGGTGCCCACCGAAAAGGGGTACCGGGAGTTCGTCGACCGCCTCGACGACGTGAAACCACTGTCCAAGGCCGAGCGGCGCGCGATTCAGAGCTTCCTGGCTTCCGGGGTCGACCTCGACGACGTGCTGCGCCGCGCGGTGCGACTGCTAGCGCAGCTGACCCGGCAGGTCGCGGTGGTGCAGTACCCGATGTTGTCGAGCTCGACGGTTCGCCACCTGGAAGTGATCGCACTCACCCCCGCCCGGCTGCTGATGGTGGTGATCACCGATTCCGGGCGCGTGGACCAGCGCATCGTCGAACTCGGCGACGTCATCGACGACCACCAACTGTCCCAGCTGCGCGAGCTGCTCGGCCAGGCGCTGGAAGGTAAGAAGCTGTCGGCGGCCTCCATCGCGGTTGCCGATCTCGCCAGCCAGCTCAACGGGGCCGGGGGCCTGGGCGACGCGGTCGGCCGCTCGGCGACCGTGTTACTGGAGTCGTTGGTGGAACACACCGAGGAGCGCCTGCTCATGGGCGGAACCGCGAACCTGACCCGCAACGCCGCGGACTTCGGTGGGTCGCTGCGTTCCATCCTGGAAGCACTGGAGGAGCAGGTGGTGGTGCTGCGGCTGTTGGCGGCGCAGCAGGAAGCGGGCAAGGTGACGGTGCGCATCGGCCATGAAACCGAAGTCGAGCAAATGGCTGGCACGTCGATGGTGACCACCGCCTACGGCAGCAACGACACCGTCTACGGCGGCATGGGTGTGCTGGGCCCGACCCGGATGGACTACCCGGGAACTATCGCCAGTGTCGCCGCGGTTGCCATGTATATCGGCGAAGTGCTGGGTGCTCGATGACCGCGCACCGGCTGCAAGATTTGTGGATCGCCGCGTAGGGCGGTACGAGGAAGGTTAATCGTGGCACGCGATTACTACGGGCTGCTCGGCGTGAGCAAGGGCGCCAGCGACCAAGAGATCAAACGCGCCTACCGCAAGTTGGCTCGTGAGCTGCATCCCGATGTCAATCCCGACGAGGCGGCGCAGGCGAAGTTCAAAGAGATCAGCGCCGCCTACGAAGTGTTGAGCGACCCGGAGAAACGCCGGATCGTCGACCTGGGCGGGGACCCGCTGGAAAGCGCCGGCGCGTCGGGCTCGGGGTTCGGCGGCTTCGGCGGGCTGGGCGACGTATTCGAGGCGTTCTTCGGTGGCGGCTTCGGCGGCGCTTCGGCGTCCCGCGGCCCGATCGGCCGCGTTCGCCCGGGTTCGGACTCGCTGCTGCGGATGCGGCTGGATCTCGAAGAGTGTGCGACCGGCGTCACCAAGCAGGTCACCGTCGACACCGCGGTGCTGTGTGACCGCTGCCAGGGCAGGGGCACCAACGGTGATTCCGCGCCCGTGCCCTGCGACACCTGCGGTGGCCGTGGGGAGGTGCAAACCGTCCAGCGTTCGCTGCTCGGGCAGATGCTGACGTCGCGCCCGTGCCCCACTTGTCGCGGTGTGGGGGTCGTCATTCCCGACCCCTGCCACCAGTGCATGGGTGACGGCCGAGTGCGGGCGCGCCGCGAGATCACAGTCAAGATCCCGGCCGGCGTCGGCGACGGTATGCGGGTGCGTCTGGCCGCCCAGGGCGAGGTCGGCCCCGGGGGCGGACCGGCGGGTGACCTGTACGTCGAGGTACACGAACAGGCCCACGACATTTTCGCGCGCGAGGGCGACGACCTGCACTGCACGGTGTCGGTGCCGATGGTGGACGCGGCGCTGGGTGTCACAGTGACCCTGGATGCCATCCTGGACGGCCCCGGTGAGATCGTCATTCCGCCGGGGACCCAACCGGGTTCGGTCATCACGCTACGGGGCCGCGGGATGCCGCACTTGCGCTCCAACGCTCGCGGAGACCTGCACGTCCACGTCGAGGTGGTGGTCCCCGCCCGGCTGGACCACCACGACGCGGAACTGCTGCGCGAGTTCAAGAACCGCCGAAGCCGCGACGTGGCCGAGGTCCGGTCGACGCACGCGGCCGGTGGGGGGCTGTTCAGCCGGTTGCGCGAAACCTTCACCGGACGCTAGCCGGTCGAAGACGCGCATGGTGGCGACGTTGTTCTACGTCGACGCGCTGCCCGAGGCCGGCGCGCTGGCGGTGGTGGATGGCGACGAGGGTTTCCACGCCGCCACCGTGCGGCGGATGCGTCCGGGCGAGCAGGTGGTGCTCGGCGACGGCGCCGGTGAGTTGGCACGCTGCGTGATCGAGCAGGCCGGACGCCACGGCTTGGCTGCCCGGGTGCTGGAACGCTGCAGCGCCCCGCCGGCTCGGCCGGCGGTGACGGTGGTGCAGGCGCTGCCCAAATCCGAGCGTTCCGAACTGGCGATCGAGTTGGCCACCGAGGCCGGCGCCGATGCGTTCGTGGCGTGGCAGGCGGCGCGTTGCGTGGCGAGCTGGACCGGTTCGCGCCTCGACAAGGGTCTGCGCCGGTGGCGAGCGGTCGCCCGCTCGGCGGCACGGCAATCGCGGCGGGCCTATATCCCGCCGGTCGACGGCCCGCTGTCCACGGCGGCGTTGGTAGACCGGGTGGCTGACGAGGTGGCTTGCGGTGCGATGGTGCTGGCCTTACATGAGTCGGCTACCGATCGGCTCGCCGAAGTTGCTCTGGCACAGGCGAATTCGCTGATGCTTGTGGTCGGCCCCGAAGGCGGTGTCGCGCCGGAGGAGATCACCGCGCTGACCGGCGCCGGCGCGGTTGCGGTCCGGTTGGGCCCGACGGTGCTGCGGACGTCGACCGCGGCCGCGGTGGCGCTGGGCGCGCTGGGGGTGCTGACCCCGAGGTGGGATTGAGGCGGGTGCGCGGGCTGAACCGCTGGTTCCCGCACATCGTCGTTGCCGGCGTGGGACTCTTCGGTGCGAAAGGAGCGTGCCCCATGACCGATACCGTCCACGACCTGGGTGCGATCTTCGACGAACACGTCGCTCACGAGTTCGTAGCCAAGGACCTCGCTGCGACCATGGCGACGATGACCGCCGATCCCTACGTCAACCATGTGCCGACCATGATGGGCGGCGTCGGTGCCCCCGGGGTCGCCGAGTTCTACGGCCAATACTTCATCGGGCACTGGCCCGACGACACCAGGATCATCCCGGTCTGTCGCACCGTCGGCACCGATCGCGTCGTCGACGAGATGGTCATGTCGTTTACCCATGACATTGCGATGCCGACTTTCCTGCCCAACGTGGCGCCCACCGGCCGCGCGGTGATGCTGCCCGTCGTCGTGGTGATGGGATTCCAGGCGAACCCGGAATCCGGGGAGCCGAAAGTCGCCTACGAACGGATCTACTGGGATCAGGCCTCGCTGCTGGTGCAGGTCGGGCTGCTGCACGAGGATCTGCTGCCGGTCGCCGGCGTGGCCCAGGCGCACAAGGTCCTGGACAAGGATGTGCCGGCAAATACGTTGCTCCGCCGCGGCCAGTTGGAGGCGCGCCGGGGGATTGACCCGCGGTGACGTGAACCACTGGGCACCACGGGGTGTGTATTCCCCGGCCAGTGGGCATACCAGAACCATGGGCCTTGCAACCAGACTGGTGTCGACCCCCGCCTGGAGAGTCTTCGCCAAGTACTACTACCCCTTCATCACCCGCCACGGCGCCGACGACGTGGCGTTGCTGAATCTCGGCTACGAGGAAGACCCGCCGATGGCCATCCCGCTTTCGGAGATTGACGAGCCTCACCGGTATTGCATTCAGCTCTACCACCGCACGGCGACCCAGGCCGACATTGCCGGAAAGAAGGTGCTGGAGGCGAGCTGCGGCCACGGCGGCGGAGCCTCCTATCTGATGCGCACCCTGCATCCGGCCGCCTACACCGGCCTGGACCTCAACCCCGCCGGCATCGAGGTCTGCCGCAAAACCCACCAGCTGCCGGGGCTGGACTTCGTGCAGGGCGACGCCGGGAACCTGCCATTCCCCGACAATTCCTTCGATGCCGTCGTCAATATCGAGGCCTCGCACTGCTACCCGTCGGTGCCTCGCTTTCTCGCCGAAGTCGCGCGTGTGCTGCGCCCGGGCGGGCATCTGCTGTACGCCGATGTCCGGCACGGCGACCACGTCGCCCAGTGGGAAAGCGAGCTGGCCGATGCGCCGCTGCGGATGCTGTCCAAGGAGATCATCAACGAGCAGGTGGTGCGCGGGCTGGAAAAGAGCCTGCCGCGTTCGCAGCACATGTTCACTCGCCGGACGCCGGCGATGCTTCGTGGGCTTGTCCGCGACGCCGTAGCCGCCTCGAACGCCAGGCTCTGCCGCGGGTTGCAAAACGGCGAGAGCTCCTACCGGATGTATTGCTTCGAAAGCTGCTGACCGGCAACATATTGCGACTTCCACGCCGGTGATGCCCGCCGAGGCGCCAGCGCGGATCAACAGTGCGGAGAGCCATTCCATGAAAGCGACCGAACGAGACACCTTCTGGGTCACCCGCAACCCGGTCGGGCGCGCGCGATGCGTTGGGTGCGGGGCGCCACCATCGGGCGCCGCGCCCACCCGGCCCGCGTGGGCGCCCCTTCGTTGGGGTCCTGCCCGAACTCAAGTCCGACCCGTTCGCATACCTGCAACAGCTGGGGAAGACCTACGGCGACATCTACCGGCTGCCGCTGCCGTTGTACGACGTGGTGGTCCTGAATCATCCCGACCACGTGCGTCACGTCATGAGTCACCGCGACGGCGAGTACAGCCTGATCGGACCCGCCGCGGGTGCGGCGAAAAAAGTGCTGGGCGCTTCCATGCAGATGATGGAGGCGGCGAGTTCCGCCGCCGCCGCAAGCCGCTGACACCGATGATGGGCCGCCAGCAGCTGAGCCGGGTCGCCGCCACCGTCGCCGACGAATTCGCCAACCGGTTGGCCAGGTGGGACCGGTTCGCGCAGTCCGGCGAGTCGATCGACCTGCAGCACGAGATCAACGGCGTGGTGATCCCGGCGTTCATGCGGGCGATGTTCACCATGGGGCTCTCCGACGACGAGCTGCATCGGCTCGACGCCGACGTCCGCACCCTGATGCAGAGCGCATCATCGCCGTTGCTGCTCGGTGCCCCGCCGCGGGTGCTGCCGGGCGACGGGAACCCACTGCAGGCCTGGCTGCGGATGCGGCGCTGGGTGCAGCGACGGGTCGAGGAACGGCTGGCCGATTCCCGCTCCTACAACGACCTGCTGCAGATACTCCTCGACGCGCGCTATGAGGACGGCACGCCCATCAGCCCGCGCGACGTGATCACCGAGGCAATCATGCTGATTGGCGGCGGATATGAAACAGTGGTCGCCGCATTGGCGTGGACACTGGCGCTGCTTGCGCAGAATCCGCAGGCGCAGCGGCGGCTGTACGAGGAGGTCGACGCACTCGGCGGAGCGCTGCCCTGCTACGCCGACTTGGACAGGCTGGAGTGGGCGAAGGCGTGTTTCGAGGAGGGCCAGCGTCTGCAGGGCCTGCTGCTGCAGCCGAGGTTCGCCATGATCGACGACATCATCGGCGGCTACCGCATCCGTCGCGGCACCCTGATCGGCCTGCCGATCTATGCCCTGCAGCGTGACCCGCGCTGGTGGGGCCCCGACGCCGACAAGTATGAGCCGATCCGGTTTTACGACAAGGACATCGTCGCCGCCCGGCCGAATCTGGCTTTCCTGCCCTTCGGCGCGGGGCCGCACCGCTGTTTCGGCGCGGCCATGGGTTACCTGGAGGCCCAATTCTTTCTCGCCCAGGTTCATCAGCGGTTCCGGATACAGATCCGCGCCGGTTGGGCCCCCGAACATGATCCCGCCCTTCCGTGGCCGGTCAAAGGTGGCGTGCCGGCCGTCGTCAGCAAGATTCCGGTGGCGGCACAGCGCAGCTAGCGCACCGCAGTCACAGTCGACGGTTCTTCGACCTGGTTTCGGGGCGGCATTTCCACTGGACCAGGCCGGCGAGGCGCACCCGGCGGTAGACTTGGCTACCGGCTGTCGTCGCTCGCGAACCCAGAAAGTAGGCATCAGAAACCACGTGACGCCCCGCGAAACCAAGGCTGCTGACGCACTACCGGCTTCATCTCAGGTTCGCAGCAGCATCGATGTTCCGCCTGACTTGGTCGTGGGCTTACTCGGATCGGCAGATGAGAACCTGCGCGCACTGGAACGCACCCTGCCCGCCGGCCTGCACGTACGCGGCAACTCGGTGACGCTTTCCGGCGAACCGGCCGATGTTGCGCTGGCCGAACGCGCAATTTCCGAACTCGTCGCGATTGTCGCCCGGGGACAGTCGTTGACTCCTGAGGTGGTGCGTCACAGCGTTGCGATGCTGCTCGGCGCGGGCAACGAGTCGCCGGCCGAAGTGCTCACCCTCGACATCCTGTCGCGCCGCGGCAAGACGATTCGGCCCAAGACGCTCAACCAGAAGCGCTATGTCGACGCGATCGATGCCAACACCATCGTGTTCGGGATCGGCCCGGCCGGTACCGGGAAGACCTATCTGGCAATGGCCAAGGCGGTGCATGCGTTGCAGACCAAACAGGTCACCCGCATCATCTTGACCCGTCCGGCCGTGGAAGCCGGTGAGCGCCTTGGTTTTTTGCCGGGCACGCTGAGCGAGAAGATCGACCCGTACCTGCGGCCGTTGTATGACGCGCTGTACGACATGATGGATCCCGAACTTATCCCGAAGCTGATGTCGGCCGGGGTCATCGAGGTGGCGCCGCTGGCGTATATGCGTGGCCGTACCCTCAACGACGCGTTCATCGTCCTCGACGAGGCGCAGAACACCACGGCCGAGCAGATGAAGATGTTCCTGACCCGCTTGGGGTTTGGCTCCAAGGTCGTCGTCACCGGCGACGTCACCCAGATCGACCTGCCGGGTGGCGCCAAGTCCGGCCTGCGCGCGGCGGTGGACATCCTCGAGGACATCGACGACATTCACATCGCGGAATTGACCAGTGTGGACGTGGTACGCCACCGGCTGGTCTCGGAGATCGTCGAGGCCTACGCCCGCTCCGAGGAGCCCGGCTCGGGGATGAATCGGGCGGCTCGGCGCGCGGCCGGGGCCCGCAGTCGTCGATGATGAGTGCGTGCAGTCTTATGAGCAGGCTTATGAGCAGCTATGAGTGTTGAAGTATCCAACGAGTCCGGCATCGACGTTTCCGAGACCGAGCTGGTCAGCGTCGCACGATTTGTCATCGAGAAGATGGACGTCAACCCGGGCGCGGAATTGTCGATGGTGCTGCTCGACACCGCCGCGATGGCCGATTTGCACATGCGCTGGATGGATCTGCCCGGGCCGACGGACGTGATGAGCTTTCCGATGGACGAGCTGGAGCCCGGAGGGCGCCCCGACGCGCCCGAGCCCGGCCCGGCGATGCTCGGCGATATCGTGCTGTGCCCGGAATTCGCGGCCGAGCAGGCGGCCGCCGCGGGGCACAGCCTGGGATATGAGCTGGCACTGCTGACGATTCACGGTGTGCTGCATCTGCTCGGCTACGACCACGGCGAGCCGGACGAGGAGCGGGAGATGTTCGCTCTGCAGCAGCGGTTGCTGGAAGAGTGGGTCGCCGACCAGGTCGAGGCTTACCAGCATGACCGCCAACATGAACGAGACCGCCGGCTGCTGGACAAGTCCAGGTACTTTGACGAGTCGTGACCGGTCTTGCTCAGCTGCTCGGTGCGATCGTGTTGATCGGACTCGGCGGTGTATTCGCGGCGCTGGACGCCGCCTTCAGCACGGTGTCGCTGGCCCGTGTGCAGGAGCTGGTGCGTGAGGCCCGGCCGGGCGCGGTGGCGCTGCTCAAGGTGATGGTCGAACGGCCGCGCTACATCAATTTGGTGGTGTTGCTGCGGATCGTGTGCGAGATCACCGCCACCGCGTTTCTGGTGGTGTTTTTCCGGCACAACCTGAGCCTCAACGGCGGGTTGTTCGTGGCCGCCGCCATCATGGTGGTGACCAGCTTCGTCGTCATCGGTGTGGGTCCGCGCACCCTGGGGCGTCAGCATGCCTATTCGATCGCGCTGACCACCGCCGTTCCGTTGCAAGTGATTTCGTGGCTGCTGATGCCTATCAGCCGGCTGCTGGTGTTGCTGGGCAACGCGCTCACCCCGGGTCGCGGGTTTCGCAACGGGCCGTTCGCCTCCGAGGTCGAACTGCGCGAAGTCGTCGACCTGGCTCAGCAGCGCGGTGTGGTCGCCGCCGACGAACGCAAGATGATCGAGTCGGTCTTCGAGCTGGGCGACACCCCCGCCCGCGAAGTGATGGTGCCGCGCACCGAGATGATCTGGATCGAAGGGGACAAATCACCGGCTCAGGCGATGAACCTGGCCGTGCGCAGCGGTCATTCCCGCATTCCGGTGATCGGCGAGAACGTCGACGACGTTCTCGGCGTGGTGTACCTGAAAGATCTTGTGCGCCAGACCGTCTTCTCGACCGGGGGCGGACGGGAAAGCGCCGTGGCAGACGTCATGCGCCCGGCGGTGTTCGTGCCCGACTCCAAACCGCTGGACGCGTTGCTGCGGGAAATGCAGCGCGACCGCAACCACATGGCGCTGCTGGTCGATGAATACGGCGCCATCGCCGGCCTGGTCAGTATCGAAGACGTGCTGGAGGAAATCGTCGGCGAGATCGCCGACGAGTACGACGAGGCCGAGACGGCGCCGGTAGAAGATCTGGGCGGCAAGCGATTTCGGGTATCGGCGCGGCTGCCGATCGAGGATGTGGGCGAGTTGTACGGCATAGAATTCGACGGCGATCTCGACGTCGACACTGTCGGCGGTTTGCTGGCGCTGGAATTGGGCCGCGTCCCGCTGCCCGGCGCCGAGGTGGTATCCCACGGTCTGCGTCTGCAGGCCGAGGGTGGCCGCGACCATCGCGGCCGGGTGCGGATCGGCACTGTGCTGGTGAGCCCCGCAGAGCTCGCCGAAACTCTCGCCGAAACCGTAGCAGCCGACGGCTCCGGTCAACGCGGTGAAGAGGACGATCGCGATGGGTGAGCCGCTGGGCGCCGAGGACGTCAAGCTGGTGGTGCTGGCGCGGGCGGCGATGGCGCGGAGCGAGGCCAAAAGCGGTGCGGCGGTGCGTGATCGCGACGGGCGCAGCTACACGGGCGTGCCGGTGAACTTGGCGGCGCTGCGGCTGACCGGATTGCAGGCGGCGGTGGCTGCCGCCGTATCCAGCGGGACGACCGGTCTACAGGCTGCCGCTCTGGTCGGCGGATCCCTCGACGACCCGGGCATCGCGGCATTGCGGGAACTGTCGCCAATGGCGGTGGTAATAGTCACCGACAGCACCGGAAGCCCGTTATGACGGCCGAATTCCGTTCCGGCTTCGTCTGTTTGGTCGGCCGGCCCAACACCGGAAAGTCGACGCTGACCAATGCGCTGGTGGGCACCAAGGTTGCGATCACCTCGATGCGCCCGCAAACCACTCGGCACACCATCCGCGGGATCGTGCATCGGGAGAACTTCCAGATCATTCTCATCGACACGCCAGGCCTGCATCGGCCGCGAACGCTGCTGGGCAAGCGGCTCAACGACTTGGTCCGGGCCACCTACGCCGAGGTCGACGTGATCGGATTGTGCATCCCCGCTGACGAAGCGATCGGCCCGGGTGACCGGTGGATCCTCGACCAGATTCGCACCGTCGCGTCCGGCGCGACGCCGCAGAAGCTCGTCGTCGTTGTCACCAAAATCGACAAGGTGCCCAAGGAGCGGGTGGCCGCGCAGCTCGTGGCGGTCAGTGAACTCCTGGAGAACTCTTCCGGCCCAGCCGAAATCGTCCCGGTATCGGCGGTGACCGGCGCGCAGGTGGACGTGCTGATCGACGTGCTGGCCGGCGCCTTGCCGCCCGGGCCGGCGTACTACCCCGACGGTGAGCTGACCGACGAACCCGAAGAGGTTTTGATGGCGGAGTTCGTCCGCGAGGCCGCGTTGGAGGGCGTCCATGACGAACTGCCCCATTCGCTGGCTGTGGTCATCAACGACGTCAGCCCGCGCGACGGCAGGGACGACCTGATCGACGTGCACGCCGTGTTGTACGTCGAGCGTGACAGCCAGAAGGGGATCGTCATCGGTAAGGGCGGCGTCCGGCTGCGACAGGTGGGCACCGCGGCGCGCACTCAGATCGAGAAACTGCTGGGGACCAAGGTCTACCTCGATTTGCGCGTCAAAGTCGCCAAGAACTGGCAGCGTGACCCGAAACAGCTTGGCCGGCTGGGGTTTTGAACGTCGCGGCCCTTGGTCGGCGAAATGCGTTGCGCGCCTGAGCCGGTGCTGCTAACGCTGCGGCGGCCGGACGCTGTGTGGGGGAGGAGTGTCGGTGCCGTCGTCCCACCACACCTTGGGCTGCTTGGCCGCCCAGCCGCACACGGCTTCCAACTCGGCGGCCAGCGAGATCAGCATGCCTTCGCTGTTGGCAGGTCCCATGAGCTGAACACCGATGGGCAGGCCCTCGACGGTGAACCCTGCGGGCACGTTGATCGACGGCCAGCCCAACAGATTCCACGGCCAGGTGTAGGGGCACGCCGCGATCATGGCGCGGTCGGTGGCCAGCCCGCTCATCTGGTCGAAGGCGCGGGCCAGTGGCGGTGGCTGCGCGGTCGTCGGTGCCAGCACCACATCGACGATGTCGAAGATGGAGCCCACTCGGCGGTGCGCGGCAGCCTCGTGGCGGCGCGCGCTACGCAGGATGGCCTGCGAAAGCATGTGTCCGGTGCGCAGATTCGAGGCTGTGCGCGGGTCCAGTGTGACGCCGTCGCCCAGCCGTTGCGCCCACTGCCACAGTCCGGCGGTGGACCGGGCGAGAAAGTCCCATGACATCTGCACGCTGTAGTCGGGGTTGCCGCGCACCACGGTGTGGCCGAGCAGCTGAAGCTGTTCACCCACCTGACGCGTCGCCGCCAGGATCTCCGGATGCAGCTTGGCCCGAAAACCGTTGAACGGCGGCCGGGTGGACAGGGCGATCTTCAGCGGACCGGGAGCGATGCCGACGTAATCGGAGGCCGTCATCGGCGGCGGCGTGTGCAGATCGCCCTCGACGTTGCCGGACGCCGCGTCGAGCACCAGGGCCGCGTCGGCCACCGTGCGGGCCAGTACGCCGTTGACCGTGATGCCGTTGAACGCCTCCGGCAGCGGCCAGGTGGAGATGCGCCCACGCTGCGGTTTGATGCCCACCAGGTGGGTCCACGCCGCGGGCACCCGGATGCTGCCGGCCCCGTCGGAGCCAATTGCGGCGGTGACCAGGCCGGCGGCCACCGCGGCCGCGCTGCCGCCCGACGACCCGCCCGGTGTATGGCGGCGCGCCCACGGGTTGCGGGTGTGGCCAAACCCCGGCCCGCTGGTGAACGGCCACTGGCCCAGCTCACAGGTGTTGGTCTTGCCGACAATCACCGCCCCGGCCGCCTTGAGACGCCGGACGGCCTCCGAGTCGGTGGTAGCGGGCGGGACATACCCCTGGGTGCCGTAGGCGGTGGGCACCCCAGCAACGTCGACGTCGTCTTTGACCGCGATCGGGATGCCCAGCAGCGGCGCGGCGTCACCGGCCGAGCGTCGTCGGTCCGCCACGGCCGCGTCAGCCAGGGCGGACTCGGCCAGGACCACCCGGAATGCGTTGAGCGTGGACTGGCTCGCCTGGATCTCGCACAGGGATCGGCGTACCAGCTCGACGGAGGTCACCGAGCCGTTGGCCAGCTGGTAGAGAAGATCGGTCAAGGTGGGCAAGCGCTGGGCACCGGACCCGGAAACGGCCCCGGAAGCGGACCCGGAAGCGGACCCAGAAGCGCCAACCACGGGGTACGAGACTATCGGCGCGGATACCCGCGATGTCGCGGTGGGGTGCGAAACTATGGGGATGCGGCTATATCGAGACCGGGCTGTTGTGCTGCGCCAGCACAAGCTCGGCGAAGCCGACCGGATCGTCACCCTGCTGACCCGCGACCACGGGCTGGTTCGTGCGGTGGCCAAGGGGGTACGCCGCACCCGCAGCAAATTCGGTGCCCGGTTGGAGCCGTTCGCGCACATCGACGCGCAGCTACACCCCGGCCGCAACCTCGACATCGTCACCCAGGTCGTCTCCATCGATGCGTTCGCCACCGACATCGTCAACGACTACGGCCGCTACACCTGCGGTTGCGCGATGCTGGAAACCGCCGAGCGCCTTGCCGGTGAAGAGCGGGCGCCCGCCCCGGCCCTGCACCGGCTCACGGTGGGTGCGTTGCGGGCGGTTGCCGACGGACGTCGTCCTCGCGACCTGCTGTTGGACGCCTATCTGCTGCGTGCCATGGGTATCGCCGGCTGGGCGCCGGCGCTGACCGAATGCGCCCGTTGCGCCACCCCCGGGCCGCATCGGGCGTTTCACATTGCCGCGGGGGGCAGTGTCTGCGTGCACTGCCGTCCCGCCGGTTCGACGACGCCGCCGCTGGGCGTCCTGGAGTTGATGTCGGCCCTGCACGACGGTGATTGGGAGGCCGCCGAGCAGGCGCCGCAATCGCATCGCGGCTACGTCAGCGGGTTGGTGGCCGCGCATCTGCAATGGCATCTGGAACGTCAACTCAAGACGTTGCCGCTGGTCGAGCGGACCTACCGGATCGATCGCACCGTTGCCGAGCGTCGGGCCGGGCTGACCGGGCAGGTAGGTGAGTGTGGCTAAGAAGGCCGAGCGAACGCTGACGTCCACCGACTTTCCACAGCTGCCCCCCGCACCGGACGACTATCCGACCTTCCCCGACACGTCGACGTGGCCGGTTGTCTTCCCGGTGCTGCCGCCATCGCCCGACGGCGGCCCGCGCCGGCCACCGCAGCACATCTCGAAGGTGGCTGCGCCCCGGATTCCGGCGGACCGGTTGCCCAACCACGTCGCCATCGTGATGGACGGCAACGGCCGGTGGGCCACCCAGCGTGGCCTGCGTCGCACCGAGGGGCACAAGATGGGTGAGGCGGTAGTGATCGACATCGCTTGTGGCGCAATCGAACTCGGAATCAAATGGCTCAGCCTCTATGCCTTCTCCACCGAAAATTGGAAGCGTTCGGCCGAGGAGGTCCGCTTCCTGATGGGTTTCAACCGCGATGTGGTGCGGCGACGCCGGGAGAATCTCAAGGAGATGGGTGTGCGGATCCGGTGGGTGGGTTCGCGGCCGCGGCTGTGGCGCAGCGTCATCAACGAACTGGCGGTGGCCGAGCAGATGACGAGGTACAACGACGTCATCACCATCAATTACTGCGTAAACTACGGCGGACGCACCGAAATTGCCGACGCCACACGGCAAATCGCGCGCGAGGTGGCCGCCGGTCGGTTGAACCCGGAGCGCATCAGCGAGTCCACGATCTCCCGTCACATGCAGCGCCCTGACATCCCCGACGTCGACCTGTTCCTGCGGACTTCGGGGGAGCAGCGGTCCAGCAATTTCATGTTGTGGCAGGCGGCGTACGCCGAGTACATCTTCCAGGACAAGCTGTGGCCGGACTACGACCGCCGCGACCTGTGGGCGGCCTGCGAGGAGTACGCATCGCGCAATCGACGGTTCGGGAGCGCCTAATGCCCGCACTGCAGCAGCGGCTCGCCTCGATACTGTCCGACGTCGTTTCCGTCGAGCAGGAATCCGACGGGGCGCTGACGGTCCGCCATGGCGGCACGTTCGCGTCGTTACGGGTGGTCAACATCGCCGAGGGTCTCGAGTTGGTGTCGCTCACTCAGATAGTGGCCTGGGATCTGCCGTTGACCAGGAGGATTCGCGAGCGAGCGGCCAAGCAGGCGCGCGACGTCAATTTCGGCGGGATCACCGTGCTGGAGAAGGACCCCGACAACGGCACGGCCAAGGGCGCTGGCAAGACAGTATCCAAAATCGGGGATGTCATGCTGCGGTACAACTTTCCCGGCGCCGGGCTGGGCGACGACGCGCTGCGCACCTTGATCCTGCTGGTGCTCGACACCGGCGCCCGGGTGCGTGAGGCATTGATTGCCGGGGCCCCCTGACGCCGAGACCGACGTCAGCGTGAGAAAGTTCGAGGAGGACTTCGCTGCGCTGTCGATTTCGGTGTGGCAGCGCGGCCCGAATTTCAGGACCGGCAGTCTGCACAGTTGCCGAAAATTTCGATGGTGTGGCTGACGTCGGAAAACCCATGCCGGGCGGCTACTTCCGCCGCCCACACCTCGACTTCGTGGTCGGCGACCTCGATGGTGGAGCCGCAGCTGCGGCACACCAGGTGGTGGTGATGATATTCCGAGCAGCGGCGGTAGACGGACTCACCCGTGTCGGTTCGCAGCGTGTCGACCACACCCGCGGCGGCCATCGACTGGAGGGTGCGATAGACGGTGGTCAGGCCGATGGTTTCGCCCCGACGGCGCAGTTCGTCATGCAATTCCTGGGCCGAGCGGAAATCGTCGACCGTCTCCAGCAACGTGGAGATCGCCGCCCGCTGGCGCGTGGACCGGACACTGGGTCCGGTCACGGCGACTCCTCGCTGGCGTGGGCGACCGCGTCGACGACGATATGCGCGAGGTGGTGGTCGGCGAGCCGGTACAGCACTTCGCGGCCAGACCGCTCCCCGGTGACGACACCCGCCGCCTTCAAAATTTTCAAATGCTGGCTGACCAGTGGTTGCGGTATACCCAACGCGTCGACCAGTTCATGCACGCAGCGTTGCGATTCGCGCAATTGCAGCACGATGGCGATGCGTACCGGCGCGGCCAGTGCGCGCAGCAGCTCGCCGGCGGCGTCGAGAATCTCTCGTGGCGGGGGCGCGGGCGATGCCGGATGTCCCGAGGCGCTGCCGGCACCATGCTCATGATGACCAACCAGGTCGTCAACGGCGACAGGCGTAGCGGGGGACGTCGCCATATCTGAGTCACCACCTCAAGACGTGCCGGCATGGGGACCGCTTGGTGCGAAACGGCTGCAGAACAGCCCGCGGCTGTCCTCCACTGTCACATGCGTGATGATGCATGTCAAAGAAGGCCGGCCGATCGCTACCATGACTGAGGTTTCCTGCGCAGTGATTGCCCGCTGCATACAGTTGCCCAACTTGGGAAGGGAGTGCGGTACCGCGTGGCGTCTGTCATCGACACTGTGGTGAACCTGGCCAAACGGCGCGGCTTCGTCTATCCGTCGGGTGAGATCTACGGCGGTACCAAGTCGGCGTGGGACTACGGTCCGCTCGGGGTGGAACTCAAAGAGAACATCAAACGCCAGTGGTGGCGGTCGGTGGTCACCGGCCGCGACGACGTGGTGGGTATCGATTCGTCGATCATCTTGCCGCGCGAGGTATGGGTCGCCTCGGGCCATGTCGAGGTCTTCCACGACCCCCTGGTCGAGTCGCTCATCACGCACAAGCGCTACCGGGCTGACCATCTCATCGAAGCCTACGAAGCAAAGCACGGCCATCCGCCGCCCAACGGTCTGGCCGATGTTCGCGACCCGGACACCGGCGAGCCCGGCCAGTGGACCGAGCCGCGCGAATTCAACATGATGCTCAAGACCTACCTCGGACCTATCGAGACCGAGGAGGGGTTGCACTATCTGCGCCCGGAAACCGCACAGGGCATCTTCATCAACTTTGCCAACGTCGTGACGACGTCGCGCAAGAAGCCCCCCTTCGGCATCGGCCAGATCGGCAAGAGCTTCCGCAACGAGATCACCCCCGGCAACTTCATCTTCCGCACCCGCGAGTTCGAGCAGATGGAGATGGAGTTCTTCGTCGAGCCGTCGACCGCGAAGGAGTGGCATCAGTATTGGATCGACACCCGGTTGCAGTGGTACGTCGACCTGGGTATCGATCAGCAGAACCTGCGCCTGTGGGAGCATCCCAAGGAGAAGCTGTCGCACTACTCCGACCGCACGGTCGACATCGAGTACAAGTTCGGCTTCGCGGGCAACCCGTGGGGCGAGCTGGAAGGTGTGGCTAACCGCACCGACTTCGACTTGTCAACGCACTCAAAGCATTCCGGCACCGAGCTGAACTTCTACGACCAGGTCAACGACACTCGGTACACGCCCTACGTCATCGAACCGGCCGCGGGCCTGACCCGTTCCTTCATGGCCTTTTTGATCGACGCCTACAGCGAGGACGAGGCCCCCAATGCCAAGGGTGTGATGGAGAAGCGGAGCGTTCTGCGACTGGACGCCCGGCTGGCACCGGTCAAGGCGGCGGTGTTGCCGCTGTCGCGGCACGCGGACCTGAGCCCCAGGGCACGCGACCTCGCCGCCGAATTGCGTGCCTATTGGAACATCGAATTCGACGATGCGGGCGCCATCGGGCGTCGTTACCGGCGCCAGGACGAAATCGGGACACCGTTTTGCGTGACCGTCGACTTCGACTCGCTCGAGGACAACGCCGTCACCGTCCGTGAGCGCGATGCCATG
This sequence comes from Mycobacterium attenuatum, assembly GCF_900566085.1. Lineage (GTDB taxonomy): Bacteria > Actinomycetota > Actinomycetes > Mycobacteriales > Mycobacteriaceae > Mycobacterium > Mycobacterium attenuatum. The sequence goes on along the minus strand of NZ_UPHT01000114.1, from coordinate 234 downwards.
ACCCAGCAACGGATCGCCATGGACAAGGTCACCGACTATTTGGCGGTCCGGCTCAAGGGCTGCTGCTAGCGGGCTCGCGGGTTTTCCCGTCGACAATTGTTTGCTGCGGGCACAGCGAACGCCTACCGCGACGTCGAACGAGCGCATACGGCACGGCTGCCGTCGCGCAACCGCGACCCGCTTTCTTGACGGGTGGTTGGGGTCGACACGGGTGGGTGGTGGGGTAAATGCGGG
>NZ_UPHT01000113.1 GCF_900566085.1 Mycobacterium attenuatum | reverse complement strand
CGGCCATGGTGGGTTATCACGGTGGGGTGTCGGCGGCGGCTGGGCAGTTGGCTTCCTGGGCGGGTTCGTTGGCGGGTTTGCCCGGGTTGTCGGGTCTGATCGGTGGTGCGACCCAGGCCGGCGCCGCGGTCAGTGCGCCGGCCGCGCTCAGCGCCCCGGCGACGGCCGCCCCGGCGGCTGTTTCGCAATGGCTTGACGACTTCGTCTTCAACCTGGGGTTCGGCAACATCGGCTCGTTCAACCTGGGCAGCGGCAACATCGGTGGGCTCAACCTCGGCAGCGGCAATATCGGCGACACCAACCTCGGCAGCGGGAATTACGGCGGCGAAAACTGGGGCGGCGGCAATACCGGGACCGCGAATAGCGGCAGCGGAAACACCGGGGACTACAACTTCGGCAGCGGCAACTTCGGCAGCGGCAACCTCGGCAGCGGCAACATCGGCAGCCTCAACCTGGGCAGCGGAAACTTCGGCACCATCAACATCGGCAGCGGCAACCTGGCCGACGTGTCCCTGGGCAGCGGAAACACCGGCGACTTCAACCTCGGCAGCGGTAATCTCGGTGGGGGGAACATCGGATTCGGAAACCTCGGTACCGGCAATATCGGGTTCGGCAACAACGGCAATGACAACATCGGTTTTGGGCTGACCGGCAACGGTCAAATCGGCTTCGGCGCTTTGAATTCGGGCAGCAACAATATCGGCTTGTTCAACTCGGGCAACAACAATGTCGGCTTCTTCAACTCTGGTAACAACAACATCGGCTGGATGAACTCGGGCAGCGGGAATACGGGTTTCGGTAACGCCGGCGACTTCAACACCGGTTTCTGGAATGCAGGTAGTTCAAACACCGGCTTCGGCTGCGCCGGGAGCTCTAACTTCGGTATTTTTGACGGCGGAAATGGAAATTCCGGCAGTTTCAACGTCGGCACCCACAACACCGGCTTCGGCAATTCCGGTGCGGGAAACACCGGCTTCATGAACGCGGGCGACTCGAACACCGGCTCCTGGAACGCGGGGAATGTCAACACCGGCTTCTTCAACGGGGGTAACACCAACACCGGTGGCTTCAATGGCGGCAATCTCAATACCGGTTTCGCCAGCGCGGTGGACCAGCCGGTCTCGAATTCTGGATTCGGCAATCTGGGTGCCGGAAACTCGGGTTTTGGTAACAGCGATCCTAACGGCACCGTCAACTCTGGCTTCTTCAACACGGGCATCGGTAATTCAGGATTCTCGAATGCCGGACCCGCGCTCATTCCCGGTTTCAATTCCGGTTTCAGTAACATCGGTACCAATAATGCCGGATTTGTTAATTCGGGTAACGGCCTCGCGGGTATCTCGAATTCGGGTGACGACAGCTCGGGTATCGTAAATTCCGGCAATGACAACTCTGGTGGATTCAATTCCGGTTCGGGAATTTCCGGCTTCTTCCGGTAGCACCCGAATGTGGCCCGCTTTCCGGCGGATTTGCGTGCGCCGACGTGGACAGCGCTTTTTCGGACATGGGTATTGCGCCGGTTGGGGTCGACACGGGTGGGTGGTGGGGTAAATGCGGGGGTTTGGTGGGGGGTGTGGCCTAGGGTCGCTGGCAGGTACCGGTGGTTGCTGGCCAGGTGTGGGGTGGTTGGCGATGGTTGGTGA
>NZ_UPHT01000107.1 GCF_900566085.1 Mycobacterium attenuatum | reverse complement strand
ACGCAAACCAGTCCTGCACCTGCCCAGCCACTGGCCCTGGGAACCTGCATGGCTTGCCCTGTGGCACAACACAATCGGCAGGCAATACACTGCTTGACCACCGCAACCCGACCCGACGACCGGAAGCCAACAGGAAAAGCTGGGCAGACCAGCGGTCGTCGCATCCCTACCACGCCACAAATCAAGATCAAAAATCAACAATTCACGCCACAACGTCCATCCGTGGATCGAGGCTTAGTCTTCAAGCTGGCTATTCCGGCCGGCGACATGCACGCGCGGCTTACCATGGCCGGCATGATCACTACGCGGGTAATCGGTGTTGGCGAATATCAGATCAGCACCGAGGAAGCCGGCGTGATCAATGCCCGCTATATCTCTTTCGGCTCGGCTCAGTCCGGCTCGGCTCGGTCCGGCGGCGGGATCGGGTCGGGGCGGGCCACGGGAGATACCTCGAACGGATTCCCGGGCGACTATCGTGTCCAATACTTCGACGCCGCAGGTGAATTGACCGGGGACCTGGACTTGCGGATCCAGCGGACCGGGGCGTCGTATCGGTTGACCTGGCGGCACCGTTCGCACATTGTCAGTCTGCCCGCGGCGGTCGGCGAAGTGGTATTCGAAGGCATCGGTTTTGCCAACGGAGAGCGGTCCATGGCCATTGCCTATTGGATGGCGGAACGAGTGTCAGCGGCGATCGAGCGCCGGCCGTTGCTCTGAAGCGAACCACCGGGAGGCACGTTGAAGCACAGTTTTTTGGTGCTCGTCGTCGCTGTGGCACTGGCCGTGGCGGCCTGTGGCGAAAGGACGCATCCGCGGCTGTGGGGTGCGTTCACCGAACGCGGCCTGAGCAATGTCCCGATGAAGCCCGGCATCAACGTTCGCGTCTTCAACGACGTGAACCTCGACGCGCACGGCTACATCAAATACGACAAGTCGAACGGATACCTGACGCTGCAGCCCGGGACGTATCGAATCGATGGCTGGTCGCTGACCTCGTTCGGATTCAAGCTGACGCCCGAGCAGCAGGCGGCCGTCTTTTCGGCTCCCGGCTATGCGTTCTTCTGGAATGTCGACCAGCAGAAGATGGAGATCCTGGGTTCGCTTCAAGATCCCCGCTATTCGCAGCAGAGCATCATCAGCGGTGTACTCACGCTGCGCAAGACGACGAACTATTTCTTCGGCCATCAGAACGGTGCCAAGGTCGACGGAATAAGCCTGCAGCTCTACGATCCCAACATCAAAATGCCCGACGGGCAGGTCTCGACCAACCACGCATTCGCACAGCTGGTTGTCGAGCGGCTGTAGCGTCGCGAAACGCATTGAGCCGCAGCAAGGTCGACGTGAGCGCCCAGAAGTTCGAGTCCGCGTCGCGCTGCGGCGGCGCAAGCGGTCGCCGGCGCCCGCGGCATACCGTCCCCGGGCATCCGCGCCATGTCCGACGGCCCCGGCGACCCGTTGAACCTGCCAGGTTTTCCGTTCCAGTTCTTCCTCAACAAGCAGATCGCGGCCGAAAATGCGGCGCTGGTTGCCCAGGCGTTTCTGCGGAGCTGGGCCGGCGCGTGATGCTCAGGACACTCCGGCGCCCCGGCCAACCGGACGAGTCGGGTCCGAACTCCACTCAGACCACGAACCCGGATATAGCGCTGCCTGGCAACCCAACGCGGCGAGCGCGGCGACGATCACTGCGGCGGTGATGCCCGACCCGCAGTAGGCGCCCACGGCCCCGTCGCGATCGATGCTGCGGCCGGACAACACCTGGGCGAGCGCGTCATCGTCGAGAAACGTTCCGTCGCAAGCTAACACGGTGGCACTGGGCAGGCTGATCGCGCCGGGAATGTGACCGGCTACCGGGTCGACCGGTTCAACCTCGCCGCGAAAGCGTTCCGGCGCGCGTGCGTCGAGCAGCGTCACGTTCCCCGTCCCGCATTGCTGCGCCGTCAAGGTGGACCGGCGCCCGGCAGACAAATCATCATGGCGCACCGCGACATCTCCGGACCGCGGTACCACCGCGCCGGTCTCCAACGGCTGTTGGGCCGATTGCCACGCCGTCAGGCCACCGTCGAGGATGCGGACGTTCTCAATCCCGGCCGCGGTGAGCAGCCACCATGCTCGCGCCGAACCGGCCCGTTCCCAATCGTCGTATGCCACAACCAGGCCGTCCTGCCGAATACCCCATCGGCGCGCGGCCACCTGAAGGCTGCGCCCTGAGGGCAGCGGATGACGGCCCCGGCCGGCGACGGTATGGTCGCTGAGTTCGTCTTCCAGCGAGACGTAGACCGCTCCGGGCAGGTGGCCCAGCAGATAGGCCGAATGCCCGTCGGATCGGTCGAGTCGCCAGCGCACGTCGAGAATGGTTACCGGCTCCTGTGTCCTGATCAGGTTGGCCAGCTCTGCGACACTGATGAGCACCTGGTTTCTTGGGTTCACCGGTTCACCCTGTTGTCGCTCCTGGTCACCGAGGGGGTCAGTCGAAGTCGACAACGAGCCTAGTGCGTAGCCGGCTGAACCCGGCCGGATCGCCGGATTGGCCGGCGGGCGGGCGCAACGGGCGATACCGTGATGAGACCGTCGAAAGTAGGTGAACCAGTCCGGTGTCGCGGTGGCTTCTCAATACGTTGACGACGTGGCTCACGGCAGCTGTGGCTTTGGTCGCGACGGCGTTGCCGGCCGAGGCGGTACCCAACACGCAATGCACGCTGGCAACGCCGGTCCAGGAGGTGCACAGGGTGTCCCAGTTGCCGCCGGAGCTGATCACACTGCTGCCACCCATTGCCGACATCGGTGCGCCCTTCAACAAGACGGATGCGGTCACCGATCCCACGCTGCCCTTTCGGCGACTGATTCGTGCCGGCAACCGCGGCGCCGAATGGTTCGTCTGGTACGAGCACGGCGGCCTCGCATACTTCTGGCAGGCAGTGGTCGTGCGCGTCGTACCTGGCTCGGAGACAAAGGTATTGGTTAACGCCGGCACCATCTCCGACGCGTTGTGCGGCCTCACCGACGGAGTCTTCGCCGGCACCGTTCCGCCGTATCCGCAAGGCACCTGGGCCGAGTCTGGTTACTGAGCCTTTTCGATGTTTCCGGCGTCGGCGAGACGGTGCTGAATGCGTGCGGGTGGCTGTGGAATTGCGGGTGGCTGAGAACGCCAGAAATCGCCCGCGCCGGCCCCAGCGCCCAGCTAGTATCCGGCGTGGCCGCGCGATGCGGCAATTTCGACAGAGAGGGACACCTCATGGGACTAGTCATCGGCGTCGTCGTGGCAATCGTGGCAGTCGTCATTGTGCTGCTGGTCATGGTGATCGCCGGCTACAACGGTCTGGTTCGGGCGCGCAACGCCTACAAGAATGCGTTCGCCCAGATCGAGGTTCAATTGCGTCGGCGCTTCGACCTGATTCCCAATCTGGTCGAGACGGCGAAGGCGTACATGGCTCACGAGCGCCAAACACTGGAGGCCGTGGTCAATGCCCGCAACATGGCGATGGCGGGTCTATCGGCGGCCCAGGCGAACCCGGGGGATCCCGCTGCGATGCAACAACTCTCGGCCGGGCAGCAGCGGCTCGACGGCGCGCTGGGCCGGCTCATCGCGGTCGCCGAGAGCTACCCCGACCTCAAGGCCAACCAGACCATGATGCAACTTTCGGAGGAGTTGACCTCGACGGAGAACAAGGTGGCGTTCTCCCGGCAGGCCTACAACGACGCGGTCATGAGCTACAACAACCGCCGCGAAACGTTCCCGGGCAACATCTACGCGGGCATGTTCGGCTTCACCGCGGCAGCGCTGCTGGAGATCCCGCCGGATCGCCCTGAGATGCGCGAAGCGCCGCGGGTCCAGTTCTGACGCAACGATCGGCGTGAACTTCTTCGACCACCAGCGCGCGGCCCGGAGCAGCACCCTCAAGCTGGTATTGCTGTTCATCGTCGCCGTCGTGGCAATGGTTGCTTTCATCGACGCCGCTGCCGCGGTGGCGATGACCTACCAAAGGGCCGACCCTTCAGCGGTGTTCGGCGTCGTCGTCGGCGTCACGGCAGTAACGCTGCTGATCATCGCGGGCGGCATGATCACCAAGACGGTCGCGCTGCGGCAGGGCGGGGCGGCCGTCGCCGCTTCGGTGGGCGCCGTCCAGGTCGACCCGACGAGTTCTGACCCGCAGCTGCGCCGCCTGGTCAACATCGTCGAGGAAATGTCGCTGGCATCGGGGGTGCCGGCGCCGCGCCTGTTCGTTCTGGCGGGGGAGCCTGGCATCAATGCGTTTGCCGCCGGTTTCACGCCCGCCGACGCGGCGATCACGGTGACCAGCGGCGCCTTGGCCCAGCTCAACCGCGACGAGCTGCAAGGCGTGATCGCCCACGAGTTCAGTCATATCCTCAACGGCGACATGCGGCTGAACATCAGGCTGATCGGGCTGTTGAATGGGATTCTGCTGATTGGCCTGACTGGCATGCGGGTTCTGCAGTTTGGCGGCGGCCGCGGCAGCAGTTCCAAGAACGGCGCGCCGATCTGGATGGTCGCGCTCGCGATGATGGTGCTCGGCTTCATTGGGGTGTTCTTCGCCAACATCATCAAGGCGGCGGTGTCCCGCCAGCGCGAGTGGCTGGCCGACGCCTCCGCGGTGCAGTTCACCCGTCAGACCGCCGGCCTGGTCGGGGCGCTGAAGAAGATTGCGGGCGTCGCGTCCGGGTCGGCGCTGCGTGACGCCCGCAGCGCCACTGAAGTCAGCCATATGCTGTTCGGCGAGGGCCGTCGGTCGTTTCGCGCGTGGTACGCGACGCATCCACCGCTGGAGGACCGGATCAAGGCGCTCGACCCGAGCTTCGATCCGCGTGAGATCGCCGACCTGAAGCAGCGGTACGCCCAACGGTTACCCGACGGGATCGCCGAGGATGCGATGGCCGGATTCGCCCCGGTCGGACGGGCGGCGGGGGTACGCGCGGGCGCCGAACCGGTCGCCGCGCCGACAGGGCCGCGCGGGGCGGGTCGACGCAGCATCAATCCCGAGCAGGTGGCCGACCGTGCCGGCACCCTCACCCAGGCCGACCTGCTGCACGGGGCGGCGCTGCACGCCACACTCCCACCAGAGGCGCGCCGCCTGGCCACCCAGCCCAGCACCGCCCCGGCCGCGATCATCGCGCTGCTGCTGGCCCGTTCCGGCGATCCGCAGCAGGCCCGCCAGCTCGCCTCGGTAGCGCAGCGGCTCGGACCCGCCGAGGCGCAGTCAGCTGCTGCGCTGGCGCACACCATGGCGGCGTTGCCCGCCGAGCTACGCCTACCACTGGTCGACCTGGCCGTCCCGCAGCTCGCGGCCCACCCGCCCGCGTACCGGGACGCGCTGTTGGCGGTGCTCAACGAGCTCGCCGTCGCGGACGGCTCGGTGTCGATGTTTGAGTACGGCGTGACGCGCCTTGTCTGGAGCTACCTGCAGGACGCGGCTAATCCGCACCGCCGGAGCAAGGTCGGCAATGGCTCGCTGGACCAGGTGCGGCCGACGGTGACGACGCTGCTGGCCACGCTCGCGGTTGCCGGCGCCGGCGACCAGGAGACCGCTCGGCGGGCGTACGACGGTGCGCTGCGCCGGCTGTACCCCGACGCGGCGCCTGCTCAACCGAGGGATATGACGTGGCAACAGGCGCTCGACCAAGGCTGGGCCGGACTGGACGGCCTGGCGCCCAAGGCTAAGCAAGCGCTGGTGGAAGCGATGGTCGTGGCTGTGACCGCTGACGGCACCGTGACCACGGCCGAGGCCGAAATCCTGCGCGCGGCATGCGCATTGATGCACGTCCCGCTGCCCGCATTGCTCGCATGACCGGTCAGGTGAAGGTCGTGCCGGTGTTAGTGTGGCCGCGCCAATATCCCGAGCACCGGTGGATTCCGGGATTGGCTGTAAGGACACGGGTGCGGCGCCAGGCCGTGGCGCTGCTAAGGCCCAACGGCGCCACCGCGCTCAGCAACTGCTGACAAGAATCGCGTTACTCAGTTCGGCGCCCCGGCGACCGGCCACGAATTCGGCGATGTTATTGAACGTGATGTCGGCGATATTGCCGAGAGCTTCCCAGGTCAGGAAGGCCTGGTGGCCGGTGATGAGAACGTTGCCAAAACTAATAAGGCGTGCAAGTACGTCGTCGGTCATGATCTCCGCGGAGAAATCCTCGAAGAAATAAGCCTCCTCTTCCTCGTACACGTCGAGACCGGCGGCGCCGACGATGCCGGATTTCAGGCCTTCGATGAGTGCGACCGAGTCGACGAGCGCGCCGCGACTGGTATTGATGAGGATGACGCCGCGCTTCATGCGCGCGATGGTATCGGCGTTGATGAGGTGGTGTGTGTCGCAGGTGAGTGGCGCGTGGAGGCTGATCACGTCGGCCTGCGATAGCAGGTACGGCAGCGGGACGTACTCGATCCGGTTCTCGTCGGCGAACTGCGCGTCGACAGCGGGGTCGTGGGCAAGTACCCGCATCCCGAACCCGCGGAGAATTCTGATCAGGCACTTGCCGACTCTGCCGGTGCCGACGACGCCGGCGCACTTGCCGTGGAGGTCGGTGCCCACAAGACCGTCGAGCGAGAAGTTCCCCTCCCGGACGCGGATGTAGGCGCGGTGTGTCTTGCGGTTGAGGGTGAGCAGCAGCGCGGCGGCGTGTTCGGCGACGGCGTGGGGCGAGTACGCCGGTACGTGTACTACACCGACGCCCAGGCGGCCCGCGGCTTTGAGGTCCACGTTGTTGTAACCGGCGCAACGCATGGCAATGAGGCGTACCCCCGAATCGCGCAGTGCCTCGATAACCGCGGCGTCCAGCCGATCGTTCACAAAGGGACAGACGACGTCGCTACCGGCGGACAGGCCAACGGTGTCGGAACTCAGGCGGGTCTCGAAGAATTGCAGAGCGTAATTGCGCCAGTTGTGATCGCGGAAGCAGGCTTCGACGTACGGCTTGCTGTCGAAAAAAGCAATCTTCAGACGGGTGTCTGCTCCGCCGGAGCTCAACGACGGGGTAAACGACCGTGCCCGGTGCAGGTCCCGGCTCATCACAGCGAACAGAACGGTGGCCAGTTGGGGATGCGACACGAGCAGCGACCGGAAATCACCGGCATCGAGTGTCCACGCCTCCACGGCGCCGCGCGCCATGACACTGGCTGAGCGCACCTTTTCCTCGAAGATGCTGGTCATGTCCATGACATCGCCGGGCCCGCAGGTGTTGAGCGTGACCGGCACCCCGTGATCGCCCGTCGTCACCACCGCGACGGTCCCGGCGCTGACGATAAACATCCGATCTCCCACGTCGCCTTCGCGGCACAGGAACTCGCCGTCCGCGAAACGGGCGAGGCTGACTTTGGCGGCGATCGCCGCAAGTGCGTCATCGTCGAGACCGGCGAACAAACGGCTGCGCTTCAGCGAGGCCAACCCGGGGCCCACGGCTGCGGTCATAGACTGGGATTCCCTTTCTGCTTGAAGCGCTCCTAAGTCGCATCAGGCGGCGATGCAGGCCGAATTTGGTTCGCGAAAGAATCCGCGACCAGGTGCGGCTGTTCTCTCAGCGGTGTACGAGGCTCGTTTGGAGATTCAGCTGAACGCAACTATGCGATGCAACCGCTCTCTGCGCAAAACGATTGCCATGCAACCGTCGCCCCTTACAGTCAGCGCTTCCGCCATTCGAATACAGATGTCACCTACGCATGCGGATCGAGTGACAGCTCCAAATTAAACCATTTAACGCTGGGCCTTTCGGGCAGGCAGGAATAACCTTGCAGACACACCGACCGGGAGTCAATTCAAACTGTCGATGAAACAATAATGACGGTTTATATCCAAGGTGTGGCCCACTGACTGTGTGATCCGCAATTGGCGGGCCGCCATGATCGGTGCTCTGCCGTTCGGATCGTCACTGCCAGGCTTCCCAGGTGATCATGGACCGCATCGGTCCGGCGAATACCGGCCGCACCGCCGCTGATCGCCAGCGTTCTGCGACAACCGGCGCCAGGGCATCGGCCATGGCCAGCGGATCGTCGTCGAGGTAGATGACGGTGATGTACTGCGGATCGGTCCGCCATCCGTGGGGCAGCGGATCCCATGCGTTCGTCGAACCGAAAGTCCAGACTCCAGCTGTGCCGGGTACTGCCAGCAGCGCCGGAAAGTGTTCGGCGCGAAGCCATTCCAGCCATCGGTCGGGGCGCCCGTCGGTGGGTTCTTCGATGATCAGCAGCACTCCCCGGTGCGGCCGGAATGGCACCACTTCATGGGAAACGAGCGCGCGCGGCGCGGCTTGCCACTGCAACAGCCGCAGACCCGCCACTTCCAAAAGCGGCCGCATGACCGGCATCCGGCCGTTCTCCCGCAGGGCACGGCCCAGCGCCACGAAGTCGTCGAATGTCTGCCGAACGGGGTCGCCGACGAGGTAGTGCACGGCATTACCGATCTCACCCAGCGGCCCGTCGCCCGCCAACCGGTGGTCGGGATATACGCCGTCGGCAACCCAGCGCAACCCGTACACGATGCCCGGCAGTTGGAATTGTTCCGGCAGGTGATCGAGCAGGTGCCATCGCAGATAACTGCCGTCGTCGCCGGGCGGTGTGACGGCGGTGAGGCTGAAAATGCCTGCCCTGACCCGGTTCACGCAGCGGCCAGCTCGGCGAGGGCCTGCAGACTCTCCAGATAGTGCTGCAAGCAGGTGTGGACGAACGTGGCGGCGATGGTCGTCGCCCCGTGCTCGGACATCTCGGCAAGCATGTCGCGGGTCCGTTGCGGCTCGCCGATGGGGTCCAGCGGTGCAGCGGGGGTAAGCACAACTTCGAAACTGGGCCGAAGTTCGAAGCGGCCCAACCAGTCTCGGGCTTGGTGCAGGCTCACGCCAAAGGGGGTCCAGCCGTCGGCCAGCGTAACGGCACGCCGCAGCGACCGCAGCGTGCGTCCGCCGACCCAGATGGGCACGTGCTGCTGGACGGCGCACGGGTCGACGACCATGCCGCTGAAGGAATAAAACTCGCCGTGGTAGGCGGGCTCGGGCACCGACAGTGCCGAGCGCAGCGCCCGCAACGCATCGTCGGCCCGGGCACCGCGGCCTGGGAACGGGGCGCCGATGAGGTCGAACTCCTCTTTGAGGCTGCCGATGCCCACACCGAGGATGAGCCTTCCGCCGCTGACCGTGTCCAAAGTGCCGTAACGCTTGGCGATTTCGAGCGGGTGGTGATAGGCGAGCACCACTACGTTGGTGGCCAAGCGGATCTGCCGGGTGCGCGCGGCTAGGTAGCCCAAGGTGGCCAGCGGATCCCAATAACGCGTCCCACGGCGCTGGCCCTCGGCCGCCGGCAGGGCGATGTGCTCGCTACAGGTCAGATGGTGGTAGCCGAGCCGGTCTGCGGCTTCGGCGATCTGTGTCAGCTCGTCGATGGCGGCGTGTATTTCCCAGTCGGAGCTGACCCCGGGCAACATGGTCACCACCGGTGTGGCTATCGCCAGCTTTGCGGTCGCGGCGCTCATCGCGATAAATTCTAACAGTGCTCGGATTGCTTTCTCATGTTGATCGAATCGAGGTAGCTCATTGACGTCCACGCAACGGCTTGGCTACGGCGAACTGGACCGCACTCGGGTGGTGGCATGCCTGTACAGCCTGGCCCGGCGGGTCGGTGTCCAGCAGGTGACCATGCGTGAGCTCGCTTCCGAGCTGGGAGCCGCGGTGCCATCGGTGTACTACCACGTCCCGGGAAAGCAAGCCGCGCTGGATCTGCTCGCCGAGGCGGTGCTGGCCGACATCCCCGAACCCGAAGCCGGGTCCTGGGACGCCCGGCTCATCGAGCTCTATTGTGCTGCAAGGGAAGTGATGATTGACGTCCCCGGTATCGCCGGTGTCTTGCAGACCAGTGGTGGCGGGGAGCGGGCGCGCCGCCTGGACAAGGTCAGCCGCGCGCTTCTCGCTGAAGCCGGGCTCACCAAAGGCGTTGCCAGCGCGGCACATACGGTGTTGTATACCTATCTGCTCGGCTCGATCAGTTTGCACGAGTCCCGCGGTAAGCGTCAGCCCGCATCGCGGTTCCGGGCCGGGCTCGAGGTCATCATCGCCGGTATCAAGGCGCGCGCGGAGCATCGATGAGCACCCCGAAGCTCAGTTCCTTGATTGTCGAAAACCAGGACAGCACGGCCGGGCGGGATGCCGCCGTCGTGCTTAACCCCGACACGTATCTCGCCGGGGCCCCGTTCGACGCGTTGGCCAGGTTACGGGCGCACGCCCCTTTGCATCCGATGCAACTGTCCGGGCTACCCACCACGTGGTTGTTGACCCGGCACTCCGATGTGCGACTGGTCAGCCGCGACAGTGAAACGTTCGCCAGCAGCACGGGAAACACCTTGGTGACTGTTGAGGCGGCGCCCACCTCGGCCATGCTGCCGGGAATCGATCCGCCGCGACATGTTCACTACCGCAAGCTGATCAACCAGGGCTTCACCGCTCGCAATGTGCTGCGCCTGGAACCGCGAATGCGCCAAGTCGCCCGCGACATTGTCGCCAACATCGTAGACAAGGGCGAATTCGACGCCGTCACAGACATTTCCGCGGAGATGTCGCTGCAGGTGATCGCCGACATTCTGGGTGTGCCTGCCGAAGACCGGATGAACGTTTTCCGCTGGAGCAACGCGATCGGGAGTCTGGGAATCGAGGATCCCGACTACGCTCCGACGCCCGAGGCCCTCGGGCAGGCGGCTGCCGAAATGTTTGCCTACTGCGGTGAATTGGTCGCGCACCGGCGAAAGCACGGCCTCACTGACGATATCGTGTCGGCGCTGGTGGCCGCCGAGGTCGACGGTGACCGGCTCAACCGCCACCAGCTCAATGAATTCTTCCTGCTGCTGGCGATCGCCGGCAACGAGACCACCCGCAACACACTCAGCCACGGCATCCTGGCGCTTTCCGAGCATCCCGACCAGCAGGCGATGCTGGCCCGTGATCGTGAGGCGGTCAAGCCCGCCGTGGAGGAGTTGCTGCGCTGGGCCACCCCGGTGATGCACTTCCGCCGCACCGTCACTCGCGACGTCGTGATCCGCGGCCAGCGCATCCCGGCCGGCGACTGGGTGCTCATGCACTACCTTTCGGCCAACCGTGACGAGGACGTGTTCGAGCGAGCCTCCGAATTCGACATCACCCGCACGGATACCGACCATGCCGCGTTCGGCGGCGGGGGAGTGCACTTTTGTCTGGGTGCTCGGCTGGCCCGTCTGGAGCTGCGGGTGATGCTGGAAGAGTTGTACCCGGACGTGCCCGGCCTGAAGGTCACCGGGCCGCCCGACCGGTTGCGATCCTCGTTCTTCCACGGGATCAAACGGCTGCCGTGTGCGGTGGGCTGAATTGCGCCGGGAAAGTGGGCCGCTTCTGGTGAACCGCCGACGCCGGCGGGGGAGTTTCGCGGGCCGCTGTCGGTCGCAGCCATCAAATCACTTGTGTCTGTGTGGTTTCTGCCGTCTCACGGCGGCGGTTCAATGTCGGTGGCGACACCGATAGGATCCCTCCGGCGCACCCGAGCGGGCCAAACCCGCATCAACACCAGCACCCGCGACGGCTCCTCCGCACAGCCAAAGACGACGACGACCGCTAAGAAATAGGTCTGCGTGACGTGGAATTGCGGGGTCCGTGGTGCGAAACTCCCACAAGTCGAGTGAAGTCTCGGTCGCTGGCATGTGCTCGCCGCGGCGTGTACCCGAACCCGTTATGGCTGGCTGCTTCTCGAACGCGTCTTGTCCAAGTTGAGGCGCATGCCTCATGTGGCCCAGACAGCCGCGGGCCGATGATCAGGGGGTCATGTTCAGCCCGGCCGTAACTACCGTAAGGAGTACGCGATGAACACCATCTCGACGATGGGTACCGGACATCAGCGGCTGCCGGACGGGTCGCTGCTCAGGGTCGACATCGAGTTGGGCCGCTGGGTGGGCAGTCTTTACACGCCCGACATGCGAGTAGTAAAGCGAATCCTGGGTAGTGAATTCGAGGTTCACGCATGGGCCGATCGGACGATGGGGTGTACGTGACGCGCAATCGAAGCTGCCATCAACCCGGAATGAGACCGCACGTTGACCCGCACCATCAGGTGCTGTGAGTAGGCCCGCGAGAAGCTCGGCGGCGAGCAGGTGATGCCCTGCGATCGGGTCTGTGACGATGTGCCCGACCGGTTGGGGCTGCGCTTCCGCGAGCCCCAACCGGGACTTTCCCGAGGGTTTTCGGCGGCAACGGCACCGAGGCACTGCGAATTGCCGTGACCGACTTGCGCTTCGATTCAATCGAAGACCACGTCGACGATGACGTCGGTCGGGTTGGTCACCACGTCGTAGACCGCGGAGCGCTTCTGTGACTGGGCGACCAGCGCTCTGATCTCCTCCGCGGTAGCGTCAGCGTCAATCCGATAGGTCACCTTGATGCCGTTGAAACCGTTGCGGACGGTAGGGTCCGCGCCGAGGATGCCGAGAATGTCTTCCCTGGCCTCGACGGCCGCCTGCACCGAACGCAACTGAATCCCACGCCGCTGCGCAATTGACGCGATACCGGCGGTCAGGCAGCCGCCGAGCGCGACCAATACGTATTCGACCGGGGCGGCGCCATTGTCGTCTCCGGCGAATGCCAATGGGTGATCGACGTCGTAGGTGAAGACGCTCTGGTGGCGCTGTTCTGTTCCCAAGCCGTAGAACGTATCGACGGTGGCCCGACTGTGTGTGCCACCGACCCAGTTATGCGTGGTACGCCAAGTGAATTGGGCAAGTTCTGGCTTCTCGGCAAGTGCGGTGCGGGCATCCAGCAGGACGTCGACATTGACTCCATTGTTGACAGGAGCGTTCATCGTGGTCATGGTTTCCTCTCTCGGTGTTTCCCATTGTTTTTTGGGGCCGGTGCGTGCCGGTGGACGAGGGCGTAGCGGTTGCGGCCCAGGACCTCGCCCGCGGACGGAGCCGTTTCCCGTCGGCTACTGCAGCTGGTCATGTGGAACATGGTCGTCGTATCGGCCCCGCGCCGGCATGGGGCTTTTGCCTCAACTTTGTGAATTGCCAAGCGAAGTAGCGCTGCCGGTGAACTGATCGGCGCGGTCGCACCGGCCGAAACGCCGGCCGACTCCGCGGTCACGGCGCCAATCACCACCGCCGGGGCGCGCGAGTTAGTCGGAATCGGCCGGGTCGAGAAGTTGCACTTCCTGCAGATCCATTTCCGCCTGGACTTCGCGCAGCACAATGTCGTCGATCAGGTTCTTGTTGCGCAGCGCGGTGACGGCCTGCCGCTGGTGTTGCAGAACGCCGAGCCGGACGCGCCGAATGAGATCACAGCGCTCCGCCAGGTCGCTGGTCGCGGAATCAACGCCATCGGCCCTGACCAACTCGGCGCGTTCTTCGTACTCGGCGTTGAGGCGTTTGATGATCTCCGGACTGGCGCCGAGCGTGCCGGCGACCTCCGGTAGGGCGTCCAATGCAGCCTCGGCGCTGCGAGTTCGGGCCAGGTGCAGTTCGTCGGCGTGGGTCATATCGTCGGGCAGTCGCGCCCAGCGGACCACCGCGGGCAAGGAGCTGCCCTGGACCAGGACCGTCACCAGAATGACGATCGACACGACAAAGATGATCAGGTTGCGGTCGGGGAACGGTGCGCGGCTTGCAGTGGTCGTCGGGACCGCGAGTGCTGCCGCAAGCGAAACCGCGCCGCGAAATCCCGCCCAGCTGGTGACGCAGCGTTGGGGAAAGGTGACGTTGCGACGAGACTTGTGCATGCAGCGGTCCACCACGCGTCCCAGCAGGGTGGTCAGCTCGACCCACACCACTCGGGTTGCGACGACCACCCCCGCGACCGCCAGTGCCAGGACGGTGGCGCGTCGCAGTCCGCCGCCGACGTCGGAGATGTGGTCGATCGCTCCGGGGATCTGGACGCCGACGAAGACCCACAACGACCCGTTAATGAGGAAAGTCGAGATGTCCCAGAACGCGAAGGACTGCAGGCGGGAACGCGCCCGAATCACCCGCGGACCGGTGTAGGCGAGTACCAGAGCCGAGACCAGGACCGCGACGACGCCACTGCAATGCAACGATTGGGCGAGCAAGAACGCCGCAAACGGCGTCATCATGCTCAGTGCGCCTTCCTCGAGCGGTGCATCAATCCTGCGGCGCAACATGGTCACCAGCCCCCCGACGAGCAGCCCCGCGGCGATCCCGCCCAAATAGGAGGCGACAAAACGGCCGACCAGGGCGGCCGGGCCGATTCCTGGCGCGCCTTCGGCAACCGCCACGGTTACGGCGAAGAGGACCAGCGCGGTTCCGTCGTTGATGAGGCTCTCGCCCTTCAAGACGGTGAGTGTGCGCCGCGGCAACCGTTTGGCCAGACCGGCCACCGCGGCGGCGTCGGTGGGAGAGAGCACGGCACCTAGCACCGCAGCAGCGTGTGACTCCATGCCGAAGGCCCGTGCGGTCCATGACACGGCGACCGCGGTGGCGATGACCAAACCGACGCTGAACATGATGATGACGCGTAGGTTCCAGCGGATTTCACGGAAGCTGGTGTTCAGGCTTTCCCAGTGCAGGATCGCCGGAAGGAATAGCAGCAGCACGATTTCGCCGTCGATCTCGACGCTTCCAAAGCGCGGGATGAGACCCAGCAGCGCGCCCAGCAGAATCAGCAGTACCGGCGGGCCTACCCGGTAGCGCCGCCCCAGAATGGTTCCGGCAACTACCGTGGCTACGAGCGTGACGATGACTACAAGGCCGAACACCAGCCCATCCTCGCTTACGGGCTCATCGGCCCCGCGGCCACGTGGCCCGGACTACGAGCAATCGCAGCAATCCCCACAGTCGCAGCAGTCGCCACAGTCGCAGCAGCAGTCTTCGCCGCAGCAATCACAGCAGCATGCGTCGGTGCAGGTGTTCCAGCATCCCTGCTTGCGGGCGGGCTCCGGATGGGCCACCAGCTCCTCGGGTGCGCCGGGACCCATCGCCTGGTTGCCGGAGTTGATCCCTTCCTGCTCGCCATGCGGTGTCCCGCCGTGCGCGGTGTAACCGGCTCGGTTGAATGTGCGCGATATTGCGCGGCGCA
Organism: Mycobacterium attenuatum; assembly: GCF_900566085.1. Classification (GTDB taxonomy): domain Bacteria; phylum Actinomycetota; class Actinomycetes; order Mycobacteriales; family Mycobacteriaceae; genus Mycobacterium; species Mycobacterium attenuatum. The sequence continues at coordinate 52,429 of NZ_UPHT01000107.1, read as the reverse complement.
CCTCGCGGGTCAGCAACCGTCGGGCCAGACGCCCGTCAGTGAACTCGACGTCGGCCAATGCCAGTTCGATGCCCAGCGCTGCGTCGTCACACACTGCGCGGGCCGCCACAACTGACGTTCCGGTGGCCGCCAACGGATTCCACTTTCGCTGGGCAGCGTCGTCGCGGTAATCCTCGACTGCGTCGAGCACGTGTGCTATGCGCCCGAACAGCCTTCCGGCCTCACGCAGCGGCTCCCGATTGGCCGGCAGGCCAGCCAGCACCGCGGTATGCGCAAACGCCGCGGCGACCGCCGTCTCGGTGGGCTCGGTCACCAGCAGCAGCGAGCTGCCCGGACCCGCCCGACCGACCATTGCCTCGAGTTCGGCTTGCCGGTCGATCGCGGCCACCAGCACGCCGGCGTCGAATCCGAGGGATTGTCCGGCATTGCTACCTTGACGTACCCATCGGTCGGCGACGCGGCGCGCCGCGACGCGCACCGGGGCCGCACCGACCACGCCGTCGCGGTCATCGACGTGATCGCGTACCCGTGCGGCGGCCAGTGCCAAAGACACCACGGCGGCCAGCCGCACGCACTCACCCGTCGCCACATCTGCGCGCCGCATCCCGCGCAATGGGCACGGGCCGGCAGTCCGTCGCGTCGGTTCCACGTCGGACTGCGCCTCGACCAGCACCGAGACCACCAAGCCGTCGTAGTTGGTGGCGATCCGCGCGGCCTGGCCGTAGTCGTCACGCAGCGCCAGGCACAGTCCGCATAACTGGGCTCGCCATGCTGTCGTGAGTTCGCCACCGAGTCGATGACGGCAGGGCCGGATGATGCCAAACACGCGTTGAAGCTACCGGACCAGGGCTGGGCTCGCGTTCGGAAACGCCGGCTCGTTCGGCACCCGAGAACCCGGCCGCGGATCTCGCCATGGCGACTGCAGGCACGGCAAGCAAATGTCCTTGCCGGCCAACGCCATCCCGATCAGGCGACTAGGCTGCAACCCTGATTGTTTGAAGGGCGGTGTCGATGAAGATCAGGCTCATGGTGACCGTCGCCATGGTTGTCTTGTCGGTGGTGTGGGGTTGCCTGGGCTGTGCCAGCAAGGCTCGGCCTCCGGCAACCAAGAGCATCGAAGTGCCGATGGACGACGTGTTGAAGCAAAGCGCTATAGAACGGGACATCACGATGTCGGTCGGTGACACGCTGAAGGTGACGTTGGGGTCGAATTACACGACTCCGTTCCGCTGGGCGGAAGATACGACGATCGGTGACACCACGGTGCTCAAACAGGTCAGCCACCGATATGTGCGGCCCAACACCGACGTGATGGGCGCACCCGGCACCGAGGTGTGGACATTCACCGCACTCAAACCCGGAAACACCACCATTACCACCGGCTACGCCAGCTTCGTGGGTGGCGACAACGCGCCGACCTGTACGTTCACCGCGAAAGTGACTGTGCAATAGCGTATGCCGCACGAGTTGGGCTGACTCGTGCGACGTCGAGTTCGACACCAACGCAGAAAAATTCGGAGTGGACGTCGCGCTGATGTCGGTCTCGGCGAGCGTCGCTCACGCGGGGTGTTCGGTCGTGGTCGGCGGCGTTGACGGCTTGGTGGTCACCGGCGGCGACGAGGGCTTGGTGGTGACCGGCGTTGACGGCTTGGTGGTCACCGGAGGTGACGAGGGCTTGGTGGTGACCGGCGGCGACGAGGGCTTGGTGGTCACCGGCGTGGTTGCGTCCGGGATGCATCGTTCCGGATTATGCCCACAGTGATAGCCAGGTGGGCACTCGACGCAGACATACGTCGGCGAGGGCGGTGTCCCGCCGCCGGGCAGGTCGTCACAGATGCCATCGCCGTTCAGGTCCACGCAGGGGAGTTTCTTTTCTCCCGACGGTACGAGCCAGTCTTTGCCCACGTACTGCACCCAGATCGGCGGGGTAACGCTGCTGCCGAAGATGATGCTGGTCTTGGTGCTTCTCGTAATATGTGGTGTCCCCTGGTACGCCGAGTATCTGATCCACGGCCCGGTATTGCCTGCCACCGCCGGATCGGATTCTTTGTCGAGGTAGTCCGGAGCCGCAATCGCGATGTGCCCATATTCCGTGCGGCCCGGGATGCTATGCGACGACGCCACAACGAACTGACCTGCATTTGCCAGGTCCTTGACCGTAGACCCGGGATCAATACCTACACCGACGAGTTTCCAGCCGCTTCTGGCTGGATTCTTGACCGCTTGCGCGAGAAACTCGTTCATTTTGTCGGCGTTGCGCAGCTTTTCGTCGTAGACCCCGTCATAGTAGCGATCCCTGAAATAGGGAATATCCAAGATTGCTCCGAGGGCGCCCAGATACCAATTGCACGCTTGCAGTGAATAGGGAGCCCACGGCTTCTCGGAAGCGGCGGAAAGGGCATCCGCAAAACCTTGCTTCATCAATTTGTTGGCCAGCTCGATAGCGTCCTGATAGGGAATTTTGCGGCTTTGCTCCCAGGACACCACCACATAACATGCCGCAGGCGGGTGGGCGCTGTGCATGTCGTCCTCGCACTGTCGTGCCGCATCCAGCAACCGACCTGCATGCTTTCGGTCCGCAGCGGGCACCCGTTCTGCATCCGGCGCACCTTTTGTGGGCTCGCAGGCAGCTCCATTTCCGCAATCGTTTGGCTGACGACCGCAGGCAACGGGTATCACCGTGCCGAATACCATCAAAATAACGCCGACCAGCACCACGAACCAGCGCAGCTTCATGCCCCGACTCCGGAAAATCGTGGCATAACTCCTCGACGCCGCATGGGATTGGCGTCCCAGAAAACTGTTCATACAAAACCCCCTGGCGCTTCTGCGCGCCGGTCTACCGCAACACTGCATCAAACACCCGGCACCTGCTAGGGCCTTTGGGCCTCAACGGGTGATTGCAAGCACGGCCTTCCGTGCGGCGTGCCCGCGCTAAGCTACGCAGCAACGCCAGTCGAAAGGTCAAGCGTGATGAGCCCTATCGTAGATTTTCACTTTGACCCTATGTGCCCGTTCGCCCATCAGACCTCGGTGTGGATCCGCGACGTCCGGGCACAGTTGGGCATCATCGTCAACTGGCGGTTCTTCAGCCTCGAGGAGATCAACCGGGTAGCGGGCAAGAAGCACCCGTGGGAGCGCGACTGGTCCTATGGCTGGTCGTTGATGCGTATCGGCGCGCTATTGCGCCGCACCGATATGTCCTTGCTGGACAAGTGGTATGCGGCGATCGGTCATGAATTGCACACGCTTGGCGGCAAACCGCATGACCCCGCCGTTGCGCGGCGCCTGCTGGGCGATATCGGTGCCGACGAGACGATTCTTGATGCGGCCCTTGCCGATCCGACCACCCACGAGGAGATCCGCTCCGAACACCAGCGGGTCGTCGACGCAGGGGGATACGGCGTGCCGACGTTGTTCATCGAGGGCCAATGCCTGTTCGGGCCGGTGCTGGTGGACCCGCCGACCGGACCCGACGCCCTCAAACTGTGGAATGTCGTGATGGGGATGGCCGAACTGCCGCATGTCTACGAGCTGCAGCGGCCGAAGTCTCCGGCCGATGCCGAGCTCATCGCCCAAAGCCTGCGTCCTTACCTCGACGGGCGCGATTGGGTCAGCATCAATCGCGGTGAAGTCGTCGATGTCGATCGCCTTGCCGGACGCACGTCACACCATGGCGATGGGTGAGATTTTGACGCCAATTGCCAAGGCACCGGCCAGTTCTCGGCTGACGTCGTAGTCAAAGACCACATGGCCACTGAGTACGTCGACGTCGCGTTTCGCCCGTTGCAGCGGGTTGCTCAGAAAGTGCGCACTGGCGCCCGACGCCTCGAGCAGGGCGGTGATCACCGCGCGTGATTCCCGCACGATGTGCGCGGCGGCCAGGCGGGCATCGGCGCGGACCGCACGCGGTACCCGCTGTTTTGCAGTCAGGATCTGCTCGATTCCCTCGACGGTGCCCGACAGCAGCCCGTGCAGTGCACGCAGCCGGACACGGGCCTCGGCCAGTCGGGCCTGAGCGGCCGGTCTATCTTTCTGCCGGCCGCCTTCGTAGGCCAGGACGCGTTCGTGGAGTCGCTCGGCGAAGATGGCGGTGACGCGCTCGGCCGCACCCAGCGCTGGCATCGCGGCCACCAGCGCCAGTGCGGGCACCAGCGGCCAGCGGTAGACGGCCGCGTCGTACAGCTGCGCACCCGGAGCGGTGCCGCCGTAGATGTCACTGACCTTGACCAGTCGGTGCTCGGGAACGAAGGCGTCCTCGATGACCAGGTCATTGGAGCCGGTGGCGCGCATCCCGTCGGTTTGCCAGACGTCGACAATCCGGATGTCGCCGGCGGGCACCAAAGCCAGCGCGGGGTAAATCGCGTCCACGTGTTCGGGGGGACCGCAGAGCGCACCGACGATGGTCCAGTTGCCGTCCATCACACCGGTGGCCCACGACCAGCGACCGGACAGCCGAACGCCCCCGTTGACCGCAACCCCCCGCCCGGTGGGTGCCAACGGTGCCGAAGCCAGAAACGGGCGGGAACCAAACCCCTCGCTTTGTGCCCGCTCGTCGAATAGGGCCAGCATCCAGTTGTGCAATGTGTAGAACGCCGCGGTCCAGGCGGTAGCGGCGCAGCCGTGTGCCATCCGGCGCACGGGATCGAAGATCGCTGCGAATTCGGCTTGCTGGCCGCCGTATTGCCTAGGTTTCAGCAGATCGAAGAAACCCGAGTCGACCAACTCAGCGACCGTGGCGGCGGGTAACTGGCGAAGCTCCTCCGCCTCCTGCGCGCGCTGGCTCAGGCGATCCACGAATGCGTCGGTGATACCGGCCGTCATGTGCTGACCATACTGTCTCGGGCGGGCGCGACCGGCTCGGATGACGTCGCTACCCGGTCGGCCGGCTGCCGATTTCCAGTCCCGTCAGCTCGGAGGTGCCGTCGAAAATCACCCGCCCGAACTTGCGCACCACACAATGAAGCCGACCGGCAAGATGCTCGAAGTCGGTGTCGACGTTGCGCCGCTCCGCGGGCAGTGGCACCGGTAAGACGTGCGGGTGGCGGCCGGGGGCGGCACCGTCCAGCCAGATCTGGTACAGCGGCGTGAGCGCTCGGATACGCCATCGGTCTTCGCTGATCTGTGACTGCACCAGCGCCGGCGGTGTCATCCGGATCACCTCATCGCCGAATCGCACCACCACTCCGGTGACGTCCTGGCGGATCGGGCCGAGCTGAAGAAGCCCGCCCGAAAACGCGACGGAAACGTCTGCGCCGTCGAAATCGTGTGCCTGGCCCCACCACCAGCGCTCGGGAAACCCTGCACCCCAGTTGCGTTCGGCGTATAGCCGGGCATCGTCGAATTCCCAGGCGCCGCCGCTGAATTCGACTGTGCCGCTCGCTGTCCCGCCCAGGCGGTAGGGATGCCAGTACTGGTTCAGAAACGGGATCGAGGAGAAGAGCCCGCCGCCCCCAAAAACCTTGGGCCATTGGAACAAGTCGGCGAACCGCAGGTCCAGATGGACGTCGCCAAGGTCGATCCGCAGCTGGTCGGCGCCGGCTGCGAAACTGCCGGCGGGCCCGGTTCCGGCGTGAACCATGAAAGGCGAGGATTCCGCTTCGGCGCCGTCCAAGGCCGCCGATCGCACGATGCCGCCGGGATGCAGCGCTACCGCCACGGTGGCCCAGTCTCCGTCCGGGTGCCGGTTGACGCTGCACAGTCCCACCACGACACGATCCGAGGCGCTGTCGGTGAGGCGCCAGAACCAGCCCTCCATTTCGCAGCCATGGGAGGGCAGCGGATCACCGAAGGGCAGGTCGGCGCCGGTGCTGCGATAGGCGTCGACCAGCCGCTTGGCGATACCCTCGGCTGCCCAGCGTAGGTATGCGGCGGTCATCGGTGCCGCTTCGCGTAGATCTCGGCCAGGAACTGCTCGACGGCGATCGCGGCACGCGCCGCCCGGACCGAGCCGAAGATGTCGAAAGCATGCTGGGTAAGCGGCAGTTCGGCGTACACGACGGGCTGGGTGCTGACGTCGCGAAGGGCCGCGACGAACGCGCGTGCCTGCTCGACGGGCACCAGCGAGTCATTGCGGCCGTGCAGCACGAAGAACGGCGGAGCATCCGCGGAAACATGGTTGACCGGTGAGGCGGTGGTAAACGGCTCCAGGCCGGCCGCGGGGCGTTGTTTGAGAACGGATTTCACGAGTAGCGCCGGCATCATCGGATGCATCGCATCGTCGAAGCGGGTGAAGTCGTAGACACCGTAGAACGGAACCGCCGCCTGGACCCGGGTATCGGCGTCTTCAAATCCCGGCTGAAACTGCGGATCGTTGGGTGTCAGCGCCGCCAGCGACGACAGGTGACCGCCGGCGGAGCCGCCGGTGATGGCGATGAAGTCCGGGTCGCCCCCGTACTCGCTGATGTGTTCTTTGACCCAGGCCAGGGCGCGCTTGACGTCGACGATGTGATCGGGCCACGTGTTGCGCGGGCTGTGCCGGTAGTTGATGGCCACGCTGATCCAGCCCAGTTCGGCCAGGTGGCTCATCAAGGGATGGGCCTGTCCGCGCTTGTTTCCGGTCGTCCAGGCGCCGCCATGGATTTGGAACAGCACCGGCGCCTTGCCGGAACGATCGAGATCCGGGCGTCGCCAGATATCGAGGTGATTGGCCCGACCGTACTCCCCGTAGCTGATGTCGCCGTCGTGGGCGTAGTCGCGGTAGATCCGCAGCATGCGCAGTGGGCCAGGAGTCTTGGCGGTGCCACCGCCGGCCGCGCGGCGCCACAAGCCGTCCGAATCGGTGCGGCGACCGGTCCCCAGACCGCTGTCCAATGCGGCCGCGAGCGGGACGTTGGCTCGATGGCCTGAGCGGCTGAAGTTCAGCAGCCCCGCCGCCGAGATGGCCGCCACCAGCCACGAGATCGCCCGTACCGGTCGGGTCAGGCGGCGGGCTGTCAAGGCCAGCCCCCCGACCTGGCTGGCCAGTGTCGGCAACGGAAACTCCGTGACCACCAGACCGAAAATCCACGACCACAGCGACGGAAACCCGTTGCGTGCCAACGGTCTATATGCATTGAGTGTGGAGGTCGCGGTTACCGCCGCCACCGCCAGGGCGCCGATTTGCCGGATGACGTGGATGACCTGAGCTCTGCCCATGGGGCCACCTTACTTAGCTCGCCTTCTGACCGCTTGTCAGGCAGCCCCTGACGTCCTAAGCTTGTCAGGAGAACCTGACAGATGGGGATGACGATGAGTCCGCAAACTCCGGCAACCGCGCAGATCTGGTGCTCTTTCTGCGGCAAGTCGAACACCGAGGTGGGCAAGCTCGTGGCCGGTCCGGGAGTGCAGATCTGCGACGAGTGCGTCGGGGTAGCCGAGGCGATTATGGCTAAGTACCGCGACCAGCCCGCCGAGCTTCGCTTGCCGGTGTGGGAGTCCATGAGCGACAAGCAGATGCTCGCCCATATTCCGCGCATGGCAGTGGTGGCCCGGCAAGTCGAGACCGATCTGCGTTTTTGGGTGGCCGAGCTTCGTCGCCGTGGCGTGACGTGGTCGAGAATTGGTGCGGCTCTTGGTATCACCCGGCAGTCCGCATGGGAAAGATTCTCCGGAGAACAGTAGGTCCCGCGCCGCCGGGTGGGCGTAGCATCGGTTCTGGCTCAGCACCTATGCGCCAGGGACAGACATGAGCGACATCGACCACTGGGACCGCAGCCTGACCGAGCACGTCATCACGCTGACCCGGCCGATCGTCAGGCGGTATTTCCGTTCCGAGGTGCGTGGTTTGGGCAATATCCCGCCTGGCGCGTCCCTGGTGGTCTCCAACCATTCCGGCGGCCTGGTTTCGGTCGACCTGTCGGTGTTCGCCGTGGGCTATTACGACAAGTACGGCTACGACCGCCCGCTGTACGCGCTGGGCTTCGACACCTTGTTCGCCGGCCCGGCCGGCGAGTTCTTCAAGCGCACCGGGGTGATCCGCGCGACGCGCGACAACGCCGCCAAGGCATTGGCCGCCGGCGCCGTCGTGCTGGTATTTCCCGGCGGCGACTTCGACGTCTATCGGCCCACGCTGCGGGAGAACGTCATCGACTTCGGTGGCCGAACCGGCTATGTGAGCACCGCCGTCGCGGCAAAGGCGCCGATCGTGCCCGCCGTCTCCATCGGCGGCCAGGAAGGCCAGTTCTTCCTGACTCGCGGCAGACGACTGGTCCGCGCGCTGGGACTTACCACGTTGGAGCGCAAGCTGTTCCGTACGAACATCCTGCCGGTGACCTTCGGCTTCCCGTTCGGGCTCAGCATTGTCGCCCCGGTCAACATGCCGCTGCCCACCAAGATCGTCGCCGAGGTGCTGCCGCCGGTCGACGTCGCCGAGCAATTCGGCGACGCTCCTGACGTCAAAGAGGTCGACGCGCACGTGCGGCAGGTGATGCAGCGGGCGCTCGACAAGCTGGCCGCCCAGCGGCACTTCCCGATCCTGGGCTGATACCTGCGGCGCCCAGCCGTCCTAGCGCCTCGGCCGTAACCTCGCCGGGTCCACCATCCCGGACTGTGCCAGCGCGTCGTCAATGAACCGCTGTACCGGCCGGGAGCGGAAGAAACCGGTATGACCGCCTTGGTACCAATGGATCTCCGGTTTGCCCCAGTGCTCCCAGAGGCGGTTGACCTGGTCACGGGGGTGCACCAGCCGATCGGCAACGCCGGCATAGATGAACCGGCCCTCCATCCGGACACGGGGAGTCAAGGCCAGCGGCGAGATCATCCGGCCGATAGGCCGGGCCGACTTCATTGTCTGACGCAGGTGACGCTGGCCGCTGAGGCCGGCGTGGCGGCCGACCAGCTCCACCAGATCGACGGCAGGCACACCTAGGATCGCGCACGTGAGTTCGTTGTCGAGGCTGGCGACCAGCGAACTGATGAGACCTCCCAGGGATATCCCGTTGAGGCCGATCATCGAGTCGGGCTGTTGCGCACGGATCCAGGACAGCAGACGCCGGATGTCCCACACCGCCTGGGCCGCGCCATGAGCCGCATCGAGCACATTCTCGCTGGGAAACGCGGCGCCGTTTGGCCGACCGCGTGCACGCGGCCCGTGCAGGGGCAACACCGGCAGCACGACGTTGAGATCGAGGTTGCGATACAGATACCAGGCGTGAAACAGCATCAGGTCGAGCCCGGCCCGTCCCATCTCCGCACCGTGCACACAGACCAGCCATGGCCGCGGCCGGCGGTGGCGCAACATCAAGGCGTACTCGCGGTTGTTACCCGGGTAGCTCAGCCATCGGTCACGGCCGGGTTCGCCGGGGTGGGGCTCATAGCCGCTGTCGAATGAGAGGCGCTGATAGCTGCGCCCCATGCGATCTACGCGTTTGACGGAGACCTCGGTCAGGGGCGGGGGTGCGGCGAAGAACCCCTCGGGGTTGGCCAGCCAGCCGTTGTCTTCATAGATCTCAAGTGCGGCAAGCACTTCTCGATCGATCCGCTCCAATGATGAGGCGCTGGGCACCGACCTCAGCAGGCCGAAGCCGGTCAGCAGGATTTCGTCGCGGAACGCCTGCGCCGCGAGCGCGATCGTGGGCCGGGCCACCGGCAGTTCGTCGGGCTGGCGGTCCAGATAGGCGCCCCAGGACCGCGCATAGAAGCCGCTGGTGCGCGTGATCGGGCCCAGCACCTGTAGCAGCGGATGTGCGCTGTCGCGGCGCCGGTCTGTCTGGTCGATGTCCGGCATCTCGTCTGTAACCCTGTTTCGTGCGATCTGGCCTTTTCGATCAGCCTAAGACCCAGGGTACGGTAACCCTGCAGCGCAGGGCCTTTCGCAGGGAGTTGCGGGGGTTAGGTCCGGCTCTAGGTCGCCTCGGCCTTGCGAGGCAGCTCCACGACCGCCGCGGGGTCGTTCTCGGTCATTCCGACCTTCGACGCGCCCCCCGGCGAACCGAGCTCGGCAAAGAAGTCGGCGTTGATCTGCTGGTACTCGCTCCACTCGCCGGGTAGGTCTTCCTCGTAGTAGATCGACTCCACCGGACACACCGGTTCGCACGCGCCGCAGTCGACACACTCGTCGGGGTGGATGTAGAGCATCCGAGCGCCCTCATAGATGCAATCGACCGGGCATTCCTCGATGCAGGCCTTGTCCTTGATGTCGACGCAGGGTTCGGCAATCACATATGCCACAATCATTCTCCTTCTTGATAGCCGCCAATGCGAAGCAATTCCGGCACGCTTGCAACCTTGACCCGCGGGCGTTGTTGCGCGGCACCGGCTTCCCGCTCGAAGCGGTCGATCAGCTGCCAGTGTGCGGCGCTGACCAGCTGCGGCTGCCGCGAGGCCAGCCACTGGGCGAGTTGGTCGGCACGATCCTCGGCGGGGTTTGGGGTGCCGGGGCCGGCGGCCAGGTCCGCGAGCAGGGTATCGACGGTCTCCTGGGCGTCCTTTTTGTTGGTGCCGATCACCCCGCTCGGCCCGCGCTTGATCCAGCCGACGACGTATTCGTTTCGGCTGTCCGCGATCCGGCCGTCGGTGTGTGGGATGGTGGCGCTCTTACTGTCGAAGGGCAGCCCTGGCGTGGCGAGACCGCGATAGCCCACCGACCGCACCACCAACTGGGCCGGCAGTTCTTCACGTGTGCCGGTGTCCTTGGCCACTATTCGCCCGCCGGCGTCGCTGACCAGTTCGTTGCTGCCGAGCACGATGCTTTCCACCTTGTCGTTCCCTGTGATTTCGATGGGAGACGTCAAGAACCGCAACACGATCCGGCGGTGTCCGGGCCGGGGCGCACGGGTGGCGTAGTCGCGCAGCACCTTGATGTTCTGCTTGGCAACCTTGCCGGCGGCCGTCGCGTCGTCGTCGCTGATGCCCTCCAGCTGGGCGGGGTCGACGACGACGTCGACTCCCTCGAGCTCGCCCAGCTCGCGCAATTCCAGGGTGGTGAACGCGCTTTGCAGCGGACCGCGCCGGCCGATGATCACCACTTCCTCGATAGTGCCGCCGCGCAACGCCGTCAATGCATGATCGGCGATGTCGGTGACTGCAAGCACGTCGGGCTCGGTTACCAGGATGCGGGCCACGTCGACCGCGACGTTGCCGTTGCCCACCACGACGGCGCGGGGTCCCGACAGGTCGGGGGACATCTGCTCGAAGTGCGGGTGCGCGTTGTACCAGCCGACGAAATCGACCGCGGCGACGCTTCCCGGCAGCTCTTCGCCGGGGATGCCCAGGGGCCGGTCAGATTGGGTGCCGACGGCGTAGATCACGGCGTCGTAGCGCTCAGCGAGTTCTGCGGCCTGGACATGGCGGCCGACCGTGATGTTGCCGAAAAACCGGAATCGGGGATCTTCGGCGGTCTTTTCGAACTGCTGACTGACCGATTTGATCTTGGGGTGATCGGGTGCCACACCGGAACGCACCAAACCCCATGGCGTGGGCAGCATTTCCAGCATGTCGACTGCCACCTCGATCTGCTCGGCGGCGTCGGCGGCTTTCAACAGCGACGCCGCGGCAAAGAATCCCGACGGACCGGAACCCACAATCGCTACGTGATATGGACGGGTCATGATTCTCATGGTTCTCGTCTGCACGGGGCCGGGGTAGAGGTTTCGATGTTGTGTTGTCACAAACAATGGTTGTGTCGTCGTTTTCGTGGTTTCATCAAGCATGCCGCTCAGTTACCGCATGCCCGAACTCGCCTCGTTCGAGATCTTTCTGGCGATCGCTGAGACGGGCAGCCTCGGTGGTGCCGCCCGCGAACTCGGGTTGACGCAACAGGCCGTGTCGAAACGGCTCGCGGCGATGGAAGCCCAGGTCGGTGTGACGCTGGCCGTCCGGACGACTCGTGGTTCACAACTCACTCCGGCCGGCGTGGTGGTCGCCGAATGGGCTGCGCGCCTGCTTGACGTCGCGAACGAGGTCGACGCGGGCCTGGGGGCCCTGCGTAAGGAGGGGCGCGAGCGAATCAAGGTGGTGGCCAGCCAGACGATCGCCGAACAGCTGATGCCGCACTGGTTGCTGTCGTTACAGGACGCGGCCCGGCGGCGCGGTTCCAGCGCCCCGCAAGTGATATTGACGGCTACCAACAGCGAGCACGCGATCGCCGCGGTTCGCGGTGGCACCGCCGATCTCGGGTTCGTCGAAAACCCGGGGCCGCCAAAAGGATTAGGCAGCTGTGTGGTGGGCCATGACGAGCTGGTGATCGTGGTGCCGCCAGGTCACAAGTGGACTCGGCGGGCGCAGCCGGTGAGCGCGCGCGAACTCGCGCAAACACCCTTGGTAACTCGCGAACCGCGTTCAGGCATCCGCGATTCGCTGACGGTGGCGCTACGCCAGGTGTTGGGCGACGACGCGCAGCAAGCGCCGCCCGTGCTCGAATTGTCCTCCGCCGCGGCCATGCGGGCCGCGGTGCTGGCCTGCGCCGGGCCAGCGGCCATGAGCCGGCTGGCAGTTGCCGACGACCTCGCGGTCGGCCGATTGAGCGCAGTTGCGGTGCCGGAATTGGATCTGCGCCGCCAGTTCCGGGCCATCTGGGTGGGCGGGCGCACCCCACCCGCCGGAGCCATCCGGGAGCTGCTCAGCCATATCCGCTCCGGGTAGGAACGAAAGCTAGGCCGCGGCGTGGTGAGCCAGCGCCTGGTCGTAGCGGTCGAGCAGCGTCTCGGCCACCAGCCGGTGCGCGCCCAGCGGTTGCGCCATCGGAATACCGTTGTCGCGCGCGTAGTTTGACACCCGGTCGGTGATGAGCCCGGGTGCCAGGAACCACGGTGCGATGACCAGCCGGCGGGCGCCGCGGCGCCGCAACTGTGCGACCGCGTCGGCCACCGACGGTTGCGGCCGGGTGGCAAAGGCGATAGCGGTCCCGGTCCAGCGGGTGCCGGCGGCCAGCGTGGCGGCCACTTGCGCGGTGCGTGCATTCGCCGCGGTGTTCGATGAGCCGATCGCGACCACCACCACACCCAGGTCCCGGTCCAGCGGCGAAACGTCGAGTGCTGCCAGGCGTTCGCGCAGTACCGATATCAGACGATCGTCTTCACCGAGCACGTCGGCCTGACGGACGCCGTGCGCACCGGCGCGCGTTATCTGGGTGGGGATGTCGCGGCGTGCGTGGTATGCGCTGGCCAGCAGCAGGGGAGTGACGACGGCCGGACGGCCGTTGGGCAATTCACTGAGCACCTCGACGAAGCTGGGCTCGGCCAGTTCCAAGAAGGCCGGCCGCACGTCGAGTCCGGTCCGCATGCGGGTGAGTTCGGCTACGAGGGCCCGGGCGTTGGCCGCCGATCGCGGATCTTTGCTGCCGTGTGCGGTGAGGACCAGTGTGCTCATGACGCGTGCAACCCGCATTCGGTCTTGGCCATCCCCTGCCAGCGGCCACTGCGGGGGTCGGCCCCGGCGACCGGTTTGGTGGTGCACGGGGCGCAGCCGATCGACGGGTAGCCCTCGTCGACGAGCGGGTTGACCAGCACGCCGTTCTGCTGGATGTAGGTCTCCACTTCCTCGTCTGTCCACGCGACCAGCGGGTTGACCTTCACCAGTCCGAACGCCTCGTCGAAGCTGATCAGCGGGGCGTTGGCGCGGGTGGCCGCCTCCACGCGGCGGATGCCGGTGACCCAGGCCGAATAGCCGCGCAACACCTTGGTCAGCGGGACGACCTTGCGCAGCCGGCAGCACTCGTTGGGGTTGCTGACGAACAGATCCTTACCCAGCAGCTCGTCCTGCTCGGTCACCGTGTGTTCGGGGGTGACGTTGAGGACCCGGATGTCGTAGACGGATTCGACCGCGTCGCGGGTCCCGAGGGTTTCGGGGAAGTGATAGCCGGTGTCGAGGAAGATCACCGGCACGCCCGAGCGCACTTTGGAGGCCATGTCGACCAACACGGCGTCTTGCATGTTGGAGGCGACCACGTAGTTGCAGGTGGCCCAGCCCCTGGGGCCGTTGACGCCGCCGAAGTGGGCGTCGGTCCAGCGCAGCACGTCGGTGGCGCTGGCGCCGTCCAGTTCTTCGGCACCGCGGGCAGCCAGTTCACGTAGCTGCGATTCGGTATAACTCATCTCGTCGTCCTCCGCTCGTTTCGGGTGGACTTATCGCAGATCGGCCTCCTCGGCCCGCAATGCCCAGGTTGCGAACCGTTCGCCGTCGTGGCGTTGTTCGACGAAGTTGCGGACCACCCGGTCGATGTAGTCACCCAGTTCGTCGCTGGTGACCTTGTGTTGGCGCAGTTTCCGGCCGAATCCGCTGTCTTCGCCCAAGCCGCCGCCGAGGTGCACCTGGAACCCCTCGACCGGCTTGCCGTCGCCGTCGTCGACCATTTGACCCTTGAAACCGATGTCGGCGACCTGAATTCGGGCGCACGAGTTCGGGCAGCCATTGATGTTGATGGTGATTGGCACGTCGAGCTTGGAGTTGATGTCGTCCAGCCGCTGTTCCAGCTCGGGCACCAAAGACTGCGCCCGGACGCGAGTTTCGGCGAACGACAGTTTGCAGAACTCGATTCCGGTGCAGGCCATCATGTTCTTGCGCCACGACGACGGCCGCGACGGCAGACCGATGGCATCCAGCCCGGCGACCAGTTCGTCGACCTTGTCGTCGGCGACGTCGAGGATGACCAGCTTCTGGTATGGGGTGAACCGGGCGCGATCGGAGCCGGCTCGCTCCATGAGGTCGGCCACCGCCGAGAGAATGGTGCCCGAGACCCGTCCGGCGATGGGGGCCACCCCGACGGCGTTGAGCCCGTTCTTGAGCCGTTGCACTCCGACGTGGTCGATCGGGTGCTTGACCGGCTCGGGGGCCGGACCGTCGATCAGCCGACGGTTGAGGTACTCCTGTTCGAGAATTTCCCTGAATTTTTCGATGCCCCAGTCCTTCACCAGGAACTTCAGCCGGGCCTTGGCGCGCAGGCGGCGGTAACCGTAGTCGCGGAACAGCTTGGTGACCGCTTCCCAGACGTCGGGTACCTCGTCGAGCGGGACCCACACACCGACCCGTTGGGCCAGCATCGGGTTGGTCGACAGGCCGCCGCCCACCCACAGGTCCATGCCGGGGCCGTGCTCAGGATGATTGACGCCGATGAATGCGACGTCGTGGGTTTCGTGGGAGACGTCCTGCAGGCCCGAGATCGCGCTCTTGTACTTGCGGGGCAAGTTTGCGTACTCGGGGTTGTTCATGAAGCGCCGCAGGATTTCGTCGATCGCGGGTGAGGGGTCCAGGATTTCGTCCACCGAGTCGCCGGCCAGCGGTGAGCCGTGGATGGCGCGGGGGCAGTCGCCGCAGGCCTCGGTGGTGGTCAGACCGACCGACGCCAGCCGGTCCCAGATCTCGGGGACGTCTTCGACTCGGATCCAATGGAATTGGACGTTCTCCCGGTCGCCGATGTCGGCGGTGTCTCGGGCGAAATCGGTAGAGACCTGGCCCAGGGTGCGCACCGTGGCGGCCGACATCGGTTTGCCGTCGGAGCGCACCCGCATCATGAAGTACTTGGCTTCGAGCTTTTCGATGTTCTCCTCGCCGGTCCAGGTGCCGTCGTAGCCCTGCTCGCGCTGGGTGTAAAGGCCCATCCAGCGGAAGCGGCCGCGCAGGTCGGACGTCTCGATGCTGTCGAAACCTTGTTTTGAGTAGACGTTCAGGATGCGGTCGCGGACGTTCAGCGGGGCGTCTTCCTGCTTGAACTGCTCCGCGTCGTTGAGCGGCTCACGCTGCCCCAGTGCCCATTGGCCTTCGTTGCGAGTCTTGGCGGGACGGGCTGCTGTGGTCATCTGGCTTACTCCTTCGCGAACATGGCCGACCCGGATTACGGCCTGCGGGCTGCGCAGCGCATTACCGGTTGGGTCCCTTAGGGCGGGAGCCGACGGTGTGCGGCCACCGGTCGGCCTGCGACATCAACGATGATGTTGGTCAGCGGGAAGGTACCCGAAGATACTTCACCGGACCCGCGGGGTCATGGCATCGATGTTGCGCTGCCGGCGCCGGCGCCGCTAGGGACCTTCACGTTGTGAGGTCACATCGTTTGGTTGTGAGCCGCGCGTTCGAGATCCGGATCGGGGGGCTTGACCATGTTGTCCGCCAACGTGGTTCGTATAGCGACCGACGCCCGTGCCGTCACATCGTCGAAAACATCTGTAAGACAAGACGTTGTGATTTCCCGGGTTCGGCGTCGCCATGTAAAGACATTCCCCAGCCCACTGACAGCGATTTGTCAGCGATCTCGGCTATCACTGAACTGCGCCAGGGACATTCGCTGCACCCTCGGCGCTGCCGCGCACTCCACCAAGGTGCAGTTAAAGGGACGGGACGTCGATGGCGTCGAGTGAACCGCCGCTCCGGGTGCCGGGCACGCCGTACGGACCCGACTGGCGTGCTATCACCGCTCGCAACGCCCGATCAGTCCAGACCATCGTGGGCTGGATTTTCTGGGACCCGGGTGCGGTCGCGCGCTATTCAGCGCTGGGCCTACCGGACTACGTGGCGACCGTCCTGGGCTACCAAGCCGCCGGATACCTGGCGGCACGCGCGGCGCCGCTTGCGCCCGCGGGAGCCGAGGCAGTGATCGCTGCCTTCGGATCGATCTCCCCGATGGCGCTGCGTGTCCTATTCCCGGCGGTTGCGCAGTCCGGACGGTCGTTCCTGGACTTCTGGCGAGCTCGTGACGAGGCGGTCGTGGCAGGGCTTCGCACCTACGCCCCGGATATCGTGGCGCCCCTGGAAGCTCTGGGTCCGGTGCTGTGGCCCGTGGTGGAAGCCTTACCCCGGATGGGGCGGGTGTTTTTTGCGGCTCACCTGGACATGCCGCGTCCCGATGATCCGTTGCTGTCGGGCTGGCATGCGGTCAACTGCCTGCGGGAGTGGCGAGGTGACACTCACTGGGCCGTCCTCACTGCGGCCGGCCTGACCCATGCCGAAGCGTCGATTCTGCACAACGCGTGGCTCGGCTACGAAAAAGACTGGCTACCTTTGTCGCGCGGGACTTCGGCCGAAGACCTCTCGGCCGGTTGGGAACGGTTGCGTGCCAACGGATTAGCCCAAGGAGACACGGTACTACAAGCCGGTCTCGATGTGCGCGAAGCTGTGGAACGCACAACCGACGAGCTGACCACCCAACCGTGGCACATGCTCGGCGAAGCCGCCGCTGTCAGCTTCGCCGAGCAGTTCGAGCCTCCTTGTGAACTGTTGCTGCAGCGAGTGGACGAGACCGCGGGCCCGAACTATCAGCCCGCCTCGCGACAGCGTCGATACTGGAACGTGTGAACAGGGGATGAAAGAACGACAGGCACGAAACCACAAGAACTCGACGTAGTCGAGCTGCGGCGGCCCGTATCGGAGTCCAACCTTCCGGCCGGTTCAAGAGGGGCGGTCGTGACGGATTATACGAAGTATTCGGATGGCGGCCAGCCCCCTTCATATGAAGTGGAATTCGCAGATGCTCAAGGCGCCACCCATGCCTTGGTCACAGTCTGCGAAGCGGACCTGGAGGTCGTATGGCGTCCAGACCCAGAACAGTAGCCGTCCGACCCGACTCGACTCAGTTTCCTGTTCTCCTGCCTTAGGCTTTGGTGGCGGCTGAAGATACTCAATTCCGTCGCGCAGCCTCCCGTCATCGGCGGACAGAGCGGACGAGCCGTTTCGCGCGGGTCACGGCCACGTCGTCGTATTATGTTGTGCCACAAACGTGTAGCTGTCATGTTCTACTTCAGTATTTTGCCGCGGTCCCAAAAGCCCTTCGTACATCTGCTGTTCAGCTGCTACCCATTGCCGGTGATGTCGACGAATGCGCGAGGAATGAACGAGGCTCGGTTGGTCGTAGGACAGGAAAACGTGTTGCGAAAGCGGTCGGTGAGTAACCCGGCGCGCTCTAGTGGCGTGAAATTTGGTCAACCTTGGGGTCATGACCCGTCCCGGTGAGTCCGACCGGAACGGGTCAAATCGCCGATCGCCCAGGGCGCTGACTTCGGTGTCTATGTGAGCGCAGATGTATGCGACTTCGCTTGCGGAGCTTCCCAGGCCGGCAGGCAGGACCAGATTGTCGAACTAGCAACTGGAGGTGTCGACCTGTCCGCGGCGGGCCCGAACTATCTGGAACGCGTGACCACTGGGTTGTTCGTCGAATCCCGCTCCTAGACTCCGGCCGCATGGCCGACGTCGCGATCTGCTGGCCGGCGCCTGCATTGTCCTGCCGGGTCCGTTTCAGCGCTTCGCCGAACGGCGCCGGGCCGGATTGGCTGCGTCCAAAAACTTCTCGTGGCTGGTCGCGCGGATCCGGTCCGGCCCGCCGGCCGGATTCTTCCGACTGAATTGGGTGCGTGAGTTGGCCAGTCTCAATGAGTTCTTCGTGCATCACGAGGACGTTCGCAGGGCCAATGGACGCGGGCCCCGAAGCCTCGCGCCCGCAATGGATGCCGCGCTGTGGCGCAACGTTCGCCGCGGGGCACGCTTTTTGAGCCGGCGGCTGCGCGGTTGCGGGCTGGAGGTCGAGTGGGCCGGCGCCGGTGAGGTGGTTCGGGTCCGGCCGGGCGAACCTGCTGTTCGGCTCAGCGGCGCGCCCGGAGAACTCTCTTGTACGTCTTCGGGCGGCAGCCGGCAGCGCGAGTCGACGTCTCGGGGCCGCCGCAAGCCGCTGCGGCGTTGCAGTGCACGCACTTCGGCATATGACGTATCTGAGTGGCACCGGCGACGCGCGTGCGTATTGGCGCTAGTGGCGCCAAAATGGCGCCATGCCCAGTGTGCAGATCAAGGACGTTCCGGAGCACACGCACCAAGTCCTGCGTCAGCGAGCCGCGCGCGCACATCAATCCTTGCAGGAATACCTTCGCAGTCGTCTGATTGCCGACGCGAACCAACCCACGCTGGACGAGGTGTTCGACCGCATCGCCACCCGCCGTGGCGGCCGCGTGTCTTTCAGAGCTGCCGTCGATGACGTCCGGGCGGATCGTGATCGTCGTTGACGCGAGCGTACTGGCCGTAGCGCTGGGCGACGACGGGTCAGATGGTCGGCTGGCGCGGGAACGCTTGGCGGACGAGACTTTGGTTGCTCCCGACCTCATCGACCTTGAGGTGGTCTCCGCGTGGCGCCGGCAGGTCGAGGCCACACGCATACCCGCTCGAAGGGCCGCAAGTGCGGTGGCCGATCTCATGGAGCTGCCCCTGCAGCGGTCCTCCCATCGGCACTTGCTCCACCGGGTGTGGGAACTACGCCATGCCCTGACTCCCTACGATGCCGCGTATGTTGCGCTGGCCGAGGCCCTCCACGTCGCGCTGCTCACCGCCGACGCGCGTCTTTCATGTGCGCCGGGCACCCGTTGCGAGATCGAGGTCGTCGGCGAAATCAGCGACTGACGGCTGTCGAGAAACGTCAATCACCTGAGCTTCAACGGCCAGGAGTCGCGTCCGCCTATGAGTGCCAAATCCGTGGATTGCCTTCGGTGAGGGCGTCAAGTGTGCGGTGAGGGCGTCGAGTGTGCCGTCAGGGCGCGCCCAACGCGAAGTTCCCGCCCTACCCGCACACTCGACACCCGCACCGCACACTCGATACGGCGGCATGAGAGTCGGCCCCGGTGGGCACTCGAGTCTTCTACGTCCTCCTTGAACACCGTCCACGGCAGGTGGTTTGAGCGAAAGTGCCAGCATCGATGACTAGCAGAGGTATCCGATCGCCGAACGCAACATCTACGCGGAGACCGAAGTCGACAATCCGAGAAGCGTCCTGCAAAGCCGCCGTCAGCCGGCCGGATCACGTCGCCCCGCGACCAACAGCCACCGCACTGGCGCCCCCGAAGCACCGCTCGGTCGTCATCGCCGATCCCCAACACCCGCAGTCGGAGCCGGTCACCGAGCCACCCGACCCGAAATTAACGCCGGCCGGTTGCGGACGGGCGCCAGCACGCCGTGGTGCTCGAACTCCGATGCTCACCACGCGCCTGGCACCAGCAGGCAAGTCCATTCACTACACGTCGACATCCTTGGTTACGCACGTGATTCCGGGCCTGGTGAGAGACATACCGGCCAGGGTGACCGGTGTGATGATCCGCTAGCCCGGACTTTGCGGTAAGCGCGGAACGGCATCGCCCACGCAGGAGATGTCCATCGTGTAGCAGACCGCCGTGCCGTCGAGCACGACCGTGCCGTCGTCGCGGATAACGGTGGTCTTGAGTTCGGTGATTGGCTTGTCGCTGCGCACCGAGGTGACCTCGACGCGGCCGGTGATGACGTCACTCGGCCGCACCGGCGCCTTGAAAGACCAGTCGACGTGGAGGAACACCGTTCCGGGGCCGGGAAGTTTTTCGGCCACGACGGCGTTGAGGATCGCGCTGGTAACTCCGCCCTGGACGACGATTTCGCCGAACCGGGACGCCGTTGCGGCGGCTTGGTTGTAATGCAGGGGATTGTGGTCCCCGCTGATGCGCGTAAACAGGGCGATGTCGTCGTCACTGATGGTTCGCGAGAGCTCCGCAGTCTGACCGACAACCAGAGCGCGTCGAATCATGTTGGTAATCATAGGGTTTCTCCTTCAGGGGGTTATGAGCACGTAGCGCGGCCATGGCCACCGCGCCGATTACCGGCCCGGGGGCGAGCGCCAGGAAGGCGTACCGCCAACCGAACAGGCCCGCGGCGAGCGGAACGAGGTGGATCGCCACCACCGTCAACACAAAGCCGATGGCGGTTTGGGCGCTCAATGCGGTACCGACGAGGTGCTTGGGCGCGATCTCGCTCAGCGAGGTGGAGAAGACTCCGGAGTCGGCGATCGAGGAGGCACCCCACACCACGAGGAACGCGACCAGCGCCGGGGTCGGCGCGGCGAAGAACAGCGGTGAGGCCAGGCAGCAGGATGCGCTGAGGGCGAGTGCGCCAAGCGCGGCGGGCCGGCGGCCGAAGCGGTCGGCCGCCCATCCCCCAACGAGCGACCCCGCGGCGCCGGCAACACCAATCGCGACGAACGCGATGCCGCCGGTGACCGTCGCATCCAGGCGGTTGCCGGCCATGAGGAACATCGCCAGCCAGGTCCACAGCGCATACAGCTCCCACATGTGGCCGAAATAGCCGACATTGGTGAGCCGCACGCCACGATCGGCGAACATGGCCACCGCATAGCGCGGCCTCGGGCGGATCAGCCGGCCGTCGAGACGCGGTCCTGGGACGAGGGCGGCCAGCGCGATGACGGCAGCCACCGCGCATAATGCCGCGGCGATGCCCAGCACCGCCCGCCAGGGCAGTGGCCCAACGCCGTTGATGAGGTGCGGAAGCGCCGAGCCGAGGGTGAGCGCGCCGATCAGCACGCCGAACGAGCGACCACGATCGGCGGATCCCGACCATGAGGCCATCAGCTTCATCCCCACCGGATAGACACCGGCCAACGCGAACCCGGTGAGGAATCTCAGCGGAACTGCCACACCGAAACCGTTTGCGCCGCAAGCGAGTACGGCGGTACACGCGGCGGCGCAGCCGGCGCCGGCGGCGACCAACCGTTGTGGTCTGATCCGGTCCGCGAGGTTCAGCAGTGCCGCCGCGACCGCCCCGGCCGCGAAACCGATTTGGACCGAGGCGGTCAGCCAGCCGGCCGCGACGGGCCCCAGAGCCCACTCCGAACGCAGGCTGGGCACGGCCGCAGTAGTCGAAAACCACACGGACAACCCCAAGATCTGAACCACGGCGATAAGGCCGCGCTGCCGCTTGACCATCCGGCTATCCGGTCAGCAGGGATTCGCGATTGGGGTCATCCAGCCCGAGCAGCTCGTCGACCTCCGGCCGCATCGCTCGGCTCAGTACGCGAAGGTGCTCACGCAGCTCGCACAGGTCCCACCGGTAGCCGGCAATGCGCTCGGTGACGTCGAATAACTGCTCCGACAACCGGTCTCGGGCGTTCTGGTAGTCGCGCACGGCGTCGAGCTGGGCCTGCCCGCCGCGTGGCGCGGCCAGTATCGCCCTGGCGAGCAGCTCCGCGTCACGCAAAGCATCGGTGATGCCGTGCGCCGTGATGGGGTCCTTGTAGTAGGCGGCGTCGCCGACCAATGCCCAGCCGGGGCCGCCGCTGGCCCGCAGGTAGCCGGGCGCGCCGGGGTAGCCGCGCAGTCGTCCAACCGGCGCCGCGGCGATCGACTCGGCGACCTCCGGGGCCGCCTGGGCCAGCAGCCCCCGGAAGTCTTCGGGGCGCGAGGCTTCGAACCGCGCCGCCGGGATTCCGACCCAGACGCACGCCAAGCCGTCGTTGGTCGGCACGATCCCCGCAGTGATCCCGGGACGATAGACCCAGTGGTAGCGGTCCCGCGCCAGACCGGGAAAGTAGCCGTAGATGATCGCGCCAGCCGCCGAGCCGCGGCGCCGAAATTCCGCATCGACGGTCCGCGCGACCAGCGAATCGCGCCCGTCGGCACCGACGACAAGCGTGGCGGTGGCCCGAAACGCCTTGCGGTTCCCGCGGGTAACGCCTTCCACGCCGCAGACCCTGCCGTCGCGGCTCAACAGCCGGGTCACCCGTGCCGGGCGCAGTATCTCAGCACCCGCCGCCGCCGCGGCGTCGAGCAGCAGCGCGTCCAGAACGGTCCGGCGCGGGGCCCGCAGCGCGGATATCCCGTCACCGGGGCGAACGTCGACCGTCTCGATCTCGTCGCCGTAGCTGAAATGGGTAGCGCGGATAGCCGGGGCACCCGAGGCGACCACGTCGTCGAGCAGGCCCCAGCGGTGCAGTTGCAGTACGCCGCCACGCATCAGCGCATGGGTGGACAACGTATCGGTGCCGCGCCGCGCGGCCTCGATGACAAGCACCCGCAACCCGGCGCGGGCAAGCAGCATCGCGGTGCTCGCGCCCGCGCAGCGTCCGCCGATGACGATGACGTCGTAGTGGTTGTCCATCGGATTCTCCTCAAAGGTTGGCGAGGTAACGGCCAAGGTGCTCGGCCAAGTCTGCGGCGTCGGCGGCGGCGCCGTCGATGAAGGAAGATTTCCGGCGTCGCAAGAACGGCATGCCGATGAGGTAGAGCCCGGGACTGCCGGTGACGCCGCCGTCGTGACGCGGCCGGCCCTTGCGGTCGAAGACCGGGACGTCGATCCACGACAGGTCCGGCCGAAACCCGGTGGCCCAGAGGATTGTTCGGATCTCGCCGGAGCCGAGGTCCAGGCTCAGCTGCCTCGGCGCCGAAACCGCTGTGGGGGCATAGCGTTGCGGCGGTTCGATGCCGTCGAGTCCGGTCTCGGCCGCCCAGCTGTCGAACGTGTCGAGCAGCCGGTCGAGCTTGAGGTCGGCCAGCGTTGTCACATTGGCCAGCGAACCGGAGAACTGCGCAACACCATCGCGGATACCGGCCAGGCGTCCCACGATCCGCACGCCGAGGCGGCGTAATACGTTGAGGTCGACGGTCTTCCGCTCGAGTGAGCCGACCAGCTGCATCGACGGCAAGTTTCGGGCCCGGATCAGATCGGGGATCTCGTCGTAGCGTTCATCCAGCAGCCCGGCTGAGTCCATCCACCACAGAACGTCCTTGCCGCGATAGGTGCGGGGCATGCGGGTGTGCTCACCGACGGCGATCGTCACCGGACGTCCGGAGCGGTGCAACTCCTCGGCGATCTGGACGCCGCTCGCCGAAGCGCCGACGACCAGGACGCCGCCCTCGGGCAGCTGGCCCGGGTTGCGATAGCTTTTCGGGGTGAGCATCGTGATGCCTCCGGGCACAGCACTTTTCAGTGCGGGCACCTGAGGCACGGCGGTGGCGCCCGAGGCGGACACCACCGCACGTGCATACCAGGTGTCCTGATCGGTTTGCACTAGGTAGCCGCGCTCCGCCGGCCGGACCCTCAGCACGGTGGTGTTGGCCCGCACCGGCGCGGCGGTCTCCTTGGCGTAGTCCGTGATCAGTTCCGCGGTGCCCGATGCGGTCAGGTAGCCGTCGGGGTCGTCACCACGGTAGGCATACCCGGGCAGCCGGGTCATCCAGTTCGGTGTGAGCAGCCGCAGCGAGTCCCACCGCTGGGTGCGCCAGGAGTTGGCCACCTCGCCGCGTTCGAGCACGACATGGTCGACGGAACGGTCGGCGAGGCAGCGGCTCATCGCCAGCCCGCAGTGGCCGGCACCCACCACGACGGTGTCTGTCTTCAGCATTGCGGGCCTCCGTGATTCAGCAGACGTCGACGGTGACGTCGGTTGGGTTGGCGAGCATGTCGAAGACTGCCGAGCGCTTCTGTGACTGTGCCACCAGCGCTTTGATCTCCTCGGGCGTGGCGTCGGCGTTGATCTGATAGCTCACCCGCACGCCGCTGAAGCCGTTGCGGACGTCGGGGTCGGCGCCCAGGATTCCGTGCAGATCGTGCGCGGCCTCGATGGTCGCCTGCACCGAATGCAGCCGGATGTTGCGCTGCTGGGCGATCGAGGCGATGCCGGCGGTCAGGCAGCCGCCGAGAGCAACCAGCACGTACTCCACCGGAGTGGCGCCGTTGTCCTGTGCGGCGAACGCCAACGGGTGATCGGAGTCGTAGGTGAAGCTGGTCTTGTGTTGCTGATGCTTGCCGAAGCCGTAGAACGTGTCGACGCTGGATCGGCTGTGAGTGCCGTTGACCCAGTAAACCTTTGTCCGCCACTGGAACTGGGCGATCTCCGGTGTGTCGGGCAGTATGGCCCGGACACCCAGCAGAGCGTCGACGTTGACGCCGTTGTCGACGGGGTCGGCTGTCTTGGTGGCTAGTGCGGTCATGAACAGTTCCCTTCTGGTGGTTGCGGTGCAACGTATTTGAATTCAGCGCTGCTTGCCATGGACTACTCGGAGGGGCATGTGGAAATGATCGACCGAACCGAGCCGGTAGCGCTTGAGGCATCCGCCTCAAAGTTGGGGTCGTGATCGGTGGCTAGACGCGCATTCTGCGGGCTGATCACCGAGCGCTGAATGTCCATGTCTCGAAGGTTAGGAATATGACGCCCATGGCCGCATCGGGGCTACTACCCAAATTGCGGCAACATCATGTCGGCGCACACGTAGCATGTTGACGTGCGTCAGGAACTGCGGTTCTGCACTTCGGCCGACGGTGTGCGGATCGCGTACGCCACCAGCGGACACGGCCCCGCAGTGGTCAAGGCGGGACATTGGATGACCCACCTCGAACATGACTGGACGTCGAAGGTTTGGCGCCACTGGGTGCAATTCCTCAGCGATGAGCACACCCTGGTCCGCTACGACGAACGCGGCTGCGGACTATCCGACCGGGACTACCCGAGCTTGACGCTCGAGAACTGGGTCGAGGACCTCGAGGCAGTCGTCGATGCCGCCGGAGTGGACCGGATACGCAGATGGCCTGGTTCGACGAGTTGCAGCGATCATCGTGTTCGGGTGAGCATGCGGCGCGCTCCCGCGCGGTCCGGTACGGGGTGGACGTCAGCGAATTGGCGCGGACTATCACGGTCCCGACCCTGGCGCTGCACGGCCGCGACGACGCGGTGGTCGCATTCGACGAGGGGCGCAAACTGGCGTCCTTAATACCGGGCGCCACGTTCGTGCCACTCGGCAGCGCCAATCACATCCTGCTCCAGGACGAGCCGGCCTGGAACGAGTTCCGCGCGCAGTTGCGAGGCTTCCTTCCTGCAGGCCGCTGCGCGCCACCGCTCGACGGCGACCTGTTCACCGACCGCGAGATGGAGGCCCTACGCTTCATCGCCCAGGGATGGGACAACGATTCCATAGCTGCCGCAATGCATTTGAGCGTGCGCACCGTCGAACGGCACCTGTCGAACTGCTATGCCAAGCTCGGCGTTGCGGGGAAGTCGGCGCGCGCGGCCGCCGCCGCCCGGTTGGCGACTCTGGACCCTTAGTTGCTGGAGGCCGCCGCTATCGGTCGCTCGGATCACCCAGTTTGAGGTGGGCGTCGACAATTGGCGTGACCCGCGTAATCAGTTCGTCCAACGGCGTTGACGCGATCGGCTCCACCTGTAGAACATGGCGCAGGTAGGCGATTCCCAGGAGCTGGGCCATCGCCAAGTCGATCCGCAGCTCGGTGTCCGGTCCCCGTAACGGCTTGGCCAATTGCGGATACAGCTGGTCTTGAATGAACTCACGGACCAGGGTGGTGGACTCCTCGTGGGTGGCCGCACCGCGAAGGATCGCCAGCAGCGGGGCGCGCGAATCCGGGTTCTCCCACGCTTCGAAGAACACCCGAGTCAGGCGCGCGCCGATCTCGTCACGTTCACCGCTGACGATGCGCCCTCCGATCTCGACCGGCTCGAACGGCCAGCCAACGGTGGACCGGAACAATTCGGCCTTGCTACCGAAGTAGTGCCGGATCAGTGCCGGGTCGACGTTGGCCGCGGAGGCGATATCGCGCACCGAGGTCTGGTCGTATCCGGCGGCGGCGAACAACCGGCGGGCCGTCGCCACGATCACGTTGCGAGTGTCGGGGTTACCCGGGCGTCGTCCAATCGGGCGCATAGCTCCAAAATTCTACAGTCGTTGACTTCCGCATCGGCGAGCGTTAGCCTTATGGTATAAATTCCACGAGTGAGGAGTTTACGATGCCGGCACCACGATGGGTGGCCAGGGCCAACAAAATCGGTCTCAATCGCGTTACCCGCTACATCGCCCCGTGGGCACCGGGATGGGGAGTCGTGATTCATCGCGGACGCAAATCGGGCCGCGTCTTTCGGACGCCGTTGTGGGTCTTTCGGCGCGACAACGGATTTGTGATCGCGTTGACGTACGGTCCGGGTACCGATTGGGTGCGCAATGTGCTCGCCGCCGGCGGTTGCGAACTGCGGACCAGGCGGCGGCACTACCAACTCGGTGCCCCGACCCTGTTCCGAGACGAGAACGCGGCCGGCATGCCGAAGTTCATCCGGTTCATGCTCCGCTGGGTGATCAAGGCGCCGGAGTTCCTCCAGCTCGAGGTGGTGCGCGAGCTCGCGCCGGCAGGCTGATTCGCGTGGATCCTGTTGCCGTAGTTGAAGGAAAGGCAGCACAGTGACGGTGGAACTACCGAGCAGTCCCCTCGGTGAGGTCGATCCGCAATTCGAGCGGCTCGCGCTGGACGTGGGCGCCGCTACGTTCGGATTAGGCGGGACGAGCGTCCGGGAGAAGTTGCTGCAGAACCTGACCATGGATATCTGTCGGCCATGCCTGGGACTGGCGTTCCGGATGCACGTCACCGCGGCCACCATGCACGGTCTGGGCTACGCCGACCTGTTGGCCGCGATCCGGTTTGTCGCCCCGTATTCGGGCTATCCGGCGGCAGCCGACGCGCTTGCGCGGCTTCGCGATGTCGCAGTCGAGATCGGAATGGACACAAGCGATCTCGATGACGCTTCGGCGCCCGGTGCCGTGGCTGACGTGGTGTCACACGTGGGCACCACCGACGAATGGACCACCGAATTCGTTGCTTGGCAGCTGTCGCGGGCGTGGTCGGAACACCGGCTCAGCGTCCGCGAGCGCGCCATCATGGCACTGACGTCCGATGTGGCCCAGCAGGCTCTCGGCGAGTCCTTCCGCCGGCACGTCGCACTCGCGCTCGACGCGGGTCTCGGTACCGACGGCGTGCGTGACGTGGTGCGCTTCTGCGCCGAGCACGGCATCGCGCGCGCCGCTGCAGCGCTGCGCGAACTCGACAACGTCGTGTCATAGTTCGTTCGGCCCTGCGGCGGCGAGGCTGATGGCTGCCGATAGTGGACTTTTGGCTCTAGCCACCCGGCGGCATCAGGGCTTGGCTCACCTCAGAACGCAATGATGCTTTGCCGATAGGGGTTTTCATGAGGGCAGCGCCTGCGAGATCTGCCCCTGGCCACCGAGCCTGGAGCCCGATTCGCTTGCGCAACCGCGCCTGCTGGCCGTCGCGGGGTTCGACCACACTCGATCGATCATCGGGTAGCTGACAATGGAGCAATTGAGCGGTCTGGATGCCGCGTTCGTCTACTTCGAAGCTGCCGGCGGGGCGCACGTCAGCTCTTTTGCGATCTACGACCCGGCGACGGCTCCGGGCGGCACCGTCAACTTCGGCGATGTCGCCGCGCATATCGGCGCCCGGCTTGGCGCGGACCGTGCATTGCGCTCGGCGCTTGCCCGGGTCCCGTTAGATCTGGATCACCCATACTGGTTGCGCGACAAGAACTTCGAGCTGAGCCGGCACCTGCACCACCTGACCTTGCCCCGCCGCGGTGACTGGCGGCAGCTCTGTGAGCTGGTGTCAGAACTGCATGCTCAGCGCATGGATTTGCACCGCCCTCCCTGGGACTGCTACTTCATCGACGGACTCGGCAAGATCGACGGATTTCCGGACGGCGCTTTTGTGGTGCTCTTCACGATGCATCATTCCGCGGTCGACGGCATTACGGGCATGGGCATCGTCGGCGCGCTGCATGACCCCACCCCGGAAATCCGGCCGGCCCCGCCGGACAACTGGAACCCGGAGCCGCGTCCGTCGCCGCTGAACCTGCTCGTCCGCGCCGCGGTCAGCTACGCCCGACGACCGCCCCAACTGCTGTCTGCGGCCAGGCACAGCGTTCCCGTCGTGGCCCGGATGCCCGTGGCGGTTACCCGGCTGATGTCGACCGACCGCGTGGAACACGGACTTTTCGGCGGCGTGCCCCACACCCGGTTCAACGACCGCACCGACAGCCGTCGCAATTTCGACGGACGAGCCTACGACCTGGCCGCAATCCGGGCCGCACGCACGCGGGTGCGGGGAGCCACGGTCAACGACGTCGTGCTTGCGGGCATCGGGGGCGCGCTGCGCCGCTATCTGCTGGACAAGGGGGAGCTGCCCGAATCTTCGCTTGTCACGGTCATCGCGATGCAGGAACACATCAAGGGCCGGCGCGGAGCGAATCAGCTTGCCGTGGCCCGTGCATCGCTCGGCACGAACATCGCCGACCCGCTATCCCGGCTGCGGGCCGCGCACGAGTCCAGCGCCCGCTCGAAGGCCTTCATCGAGGCGGTGGGTCCGCGCTCGTTCGTCGAGTACGCCGAGTTCTTGCCCGGTGCGCTGCTGGTGCCGGCGATCCGTCTCGCGAGAGCGGCGCACCTCGGGCAGTACTGGGACACCTCGTGGGTTGCCAACACGTACGTGACCACCATGCGCGGCTCGCAGTCCCCGCTCTACCTCGTCGGTGCTCGGATGATCGCCAGCTACGGTTTCACCCCGTTCTCGCAACGAAATGGGTTGATGCACAGCGCAGTCAGTTATTGCGGACGCATGCTCGTCAGCATCAACGGCTGCCCGGCCGTGCTGCCGGATATCGAGCACTACGGCGATTGCATGGACGCGTCGTTCGCTGAACTACTGCCGCGTGCGGATCTCGACATCGCGTCCAGAGTGCGGCCGATCCCCGCGCGATAACCTACCGGCCACCCGTGGAGAGCTTTGATGCACAGTCGAATATTGGTGGAGGTGCAAGATGGCTGACCGACGCAGGCTCGGCATCCAGGACGCCCTGTGGCTGGAAATGGATCGACCCAACAACCTGATGGTCGTCGACACGGTGGTCTGGACTGCCGATCCGCTGGATTGGGGACGGGTGCGCGAGGTCCTCGAGGATCGGCTCATCAACCGTTACCCGGTGTTTCGCAGTCTGGCGGTCCAGGATCACGACGGCTCGTGGTGGTGGGAGCTGGCCGACGATTTCGACTTCGGGAAGCACGTGACCGTCGTGGACCTCAAGGATCCCGCCGACCGCCGCGAGCTGCAGGCCTTGGTGGCCAGCCATCGCACCGAAATGCTCGACCGCACTCGGCCACTCTGGCAAGGCATTTGGGTAGACCGCTACCGGGATGGCAGCGCCATGATCATGCGGACACATCACGCCGTCGCCGACGGGATGCGCATGGTCGAGCTTTCGATGAGCCTATTCGACGCGTCGCCCGCAGGAGGTCCCATCCGCGGTCCCGGTATCGTGCAGCACGCCGCGCGCCCCCACCCCCCGGGGCAGCCGATGCGGCAACGGCTGCGCGCGGCAGCGGGCCGGGCGTCCGGTACCGCGCAGCGTGCGAGGTCACTGCTCGAAGAGACGGTGAGCGACCCAGGCGGACGGGCGACGGACGTGGCAGCCGGCATGATCGGGGTCGCTGCCGCAGTGCCTCGCATCCTTGGTCGTGCCAATGAGTTTGGGCGTCTGGCGTTGCAGAACCCGTTGGGCGCCGGCCACACGATCACCACGTCGGCACGCTCTGCCATGTCGGACGCGGCCGAGTCCGTCGGCGCCACCATGCGGGCAGCCGTGCCGGGTAGCGGCACGCTGGTGGACGTGTTCTCCGCTGCACCCGGTGACGTGGACACCCTGCGCAAGCTGCTGCTCGGCACTCGCAACGACTCGACCATCTGGACCGGTACCGCGGGCCAAGACAAAGCGGTGGCGTGGTCAGAGTCCATCCCGCTAGCCAAAGTCAAGGCGGTGGCCACGGCGAACAACTGCACGGTCAATGACGTGCTGGTGACCAGCGCAGCCGGAGCATTGCACGACTACCTGCAGGCCCACCATGCCCACTGCTCCGCAGTGACCTTCATGATTCCGGTCAACCTCAAACCCGTCGACGTGACGCTGCCCGACAACCTTGGTAACGAGTTCGCCCTGGTGCAGCTCGAACTGCCCACCGATGAGGCCGATGCGCTCCGAGTCCTGGCCGTGGCCAAGAAGCGGATGAACCGGATCAAGCACGGCCACGAGGCGGCGGTCGCGTTTCGCCTGCAGGAGACCATCGCCGGGTTCAACCGGCAGCTGTATGAAGCGTCGGTGGACCTGTTCACCAACCGTACGATCGGTACGCTCACGAATGTGCCCGGCCCGCCGATGCCGGTGTACCTGGCCGGTAGCAAGGTGGCGGGCATCGTCGGGTGGGCGCCGGTATCGGGTAACCAGCCTATGAGCTTCACGATCTCCACCTACAACGGCAACGTGGTGGTGGGCATCGCCTGTGACCAAACCCTGGTGCCCGACCATGAAACGATCGTCGACGGGTTTGCCGTTGCTTTCGAGCGGTTGCTGGCCGCGACGTCCGCAGTCAGCTCCTGAAGACAGGTCTTGCCGAAAGCGAACTACGTTTCGTCGCCGTCGCGATGCGCAAAGGTCGCGATGATCGCCTCCCGTGGCGAGCGCCAGGTCATCCCGAACTCGGCCAGGGTGCGCGAGTCGTCGGTGGGGGTCGCCGAGGTAAGCAGCTGTGCCGCTTCGAAACTGAATCCGGCGCCCAGCGGCAGCACCGCGCCGATCACGTCGGCCATCTTCCCGATAGCCCGAAATGTACTGCTAGAGACAGGTATTCGCTTGATGTGACGCCCGCAGCCGGCCTCGAGCGCATTGATCATTTCGTCGAAGCTCAGCATCGCACCGCCGCACAGGTAGCGTTTCGGCCCGCGGCCCGGACTCATCGACGCCACGTGTACGTCGGCGATGTCTCGCACGTCGACCATCATCATCCCGGCGTTGCGCAATCGCGGTGCCACGCCCGTGCGGACGATCGTGGCCCAGCCCTGCTCGGTGATCCCCGGGTTCGTCATGTAGGCCGGGCCGACCACGCTGGACGGATAGGTCAGCACGATGGGCGCACCCTCGTCTTGCAGCCGGCGGGCAACCCGGTCGGCGTAGCCTTTCGTCTTGGCATAAGCCGACCTGCCCGCGGAGGTCGGGGTGTCCGGTCCGATCACCGGACCCGGCGGCGGGAAGAGGGCGCTGTAGCTGTTGATCGACACGATCGGGTCCAGCCCACGCTGATGCGCCTGACGCAGTACCGCCTCGGTGGCATACGCGTTGACCTCCCACATCAACTTCTCGCGCCGGTTGTCGGTGCCGACGACGCCGGCCCCGTGCAACACGGTTTCGACGTCGTCCAATAGCCGCGAGACGGTATCGGGATCCCGCACGTCGCCCCGCATCACGGTGATCGCCCCGAATCCCGAAAGCTTATGTAGCAGTGGGGGATTGTTCCACCCGGGCTCGGCGAGGAGCCGCACCCGGTGGCCGGCCGTCAACAGGCCACGAACGATGTGTGCGCCGAGATATCCGGTGCCGCCGGTGACTGCGATCTGCACGAATTGGTGACTCTACCGGTCGGCGGCAGACAGCCGGGTGCCTGGCCGTGCGTGCGCTTAGTGGCTGACGCGGAAACGCTTGTGACTCGACGTCGCTCCGGACACCATCTGGACTCGGCTTCTGGGCAACCCGAGGTGGACTGCCAGTAACCGGGTGACCGCGTCGTTGGCCTTGCCGTCGACAGCCGGTTCGCGCACATAAATTGTCAACCCACCGTCAGGACCGATTTCGACCAGCGGACCCTTGCGGCTGCCCGGCTTGGCCTTGACCATGACGATGTCGGTCATGCGTGGTGAGGTTACTGCACCATCGCAAGGTTTCCCATCGAGCGTTCGGGGCGATGCACGGGGCGTGGATGCTCGCCTCCGGTTGTATTCCCGAAAGTCGTCGGGCACGGCGGTCCGTGGCTGGCGGCACGCAGGCCGCACGCCCACACCGGCGATGCCGTGGCCTTAGCCGGGAAGCCTGAGCGGAGAATGTCACATAGTCACACGAGTCTCTGTAGGTTAAGCGCTCTTTGTGTCCGCCTATGAGCAACAATTCCTTTGCGCGCCTCGGGTTGTGGGCTTGTCGCTGGGAGGTGGGCAAATTGCGTTTCGCCTCGACGAGAGACTTATGAGGCAGATGTGACAGCCGGGACTAACGGGTCTCGTATGTCGAATCAGTGGTTTCCCAGCGTATCTGGGCTAGCTTGTGCCCCCCATCAGCCGCCTACGACACCCATTAGTTGTTGTATGCCGTACGCCCCGCAAACGGATGCGTCGTGCTCACGATCTTGGCGATGCAATGGTCGCGATCAAATCCTTGGCTCCTGCACCATGCCAGCGCGCCCGCGGAGTCGGGAAAAGTAATGCCCGCGACGGTAACCCAGAAATTCGGTGCGGACAACGTAGACCAGTCGCCCGACCAGAGAAGTCTCGCACCAGGGTAGCGCTGCCTTAGCTGGAGGTGTTCTTGCAGCGTCATGGCGTTATCCCATATGACGCCGTTGTCGACGACGCCGGGCCGCTTGGAACTGAGTTGCGGTATCCAGCGGTCAGCGAGGTGGGTGCTGGCGAACGAGCGATCGCCGGCGACGATTTGACGCAGCTGCTGGTCGGGATCTTGCGGCGCAGAGGTACCGACGGTGCTCGTCGTGCGGGGCAGTCGTGTCGCCGAGGAAGACTCTGTCGGATACGAGGTCTGCCCAGGGGTGGAGTAGGGGATCGTCGGCAATGCGGTATCAGATAGTTCCTTGAGCGTTCTCCTTGATATTGCGGACCGGGACCCGTAGGGGGATAACTGAATTGCGCGTTGAATGCCGGGGGGCCACCAGGTGCCATGCTAGGCGGGGGAGCAAGCCACGTATTCGTCGCCGACGGCGGAGGCGGTTCGGCCGAAAGGGC
Source organism: Mycobacterium attenuatum (assembly GCF_900566085.1). GTDB lineage: Bacteria > Actinomycetota > Actinomycetes > Mycobacteriales > Mycobacteriaceae > Mycobacterium > Mycobacterium attenuatum. The sequence goes on along the minus strand of NZ_UPHT01000107.1, from coordinate 19,111 downwards.
ACGCTTGGCGGCGCGTCCCAGCGCTCCAGCACTGCCGTAACGGTCGTCAGGATCCTTTGCCATGCCGCGCGCGATGACGTCGTCGAAACCCGCTGGAACGCAAGCGTTGAGGGCACTCGGACGGGGAGGTGGCAACGACAAGTGACCCGCGATGACTTGCTCCGTATTTCCCGGGAACGGTGTTCGGCCCGTCAACGCTTCGTACAGAACGCAGGTGAGCGAGTAGATATCGGCGGCCGGTGTTACTTGCTGGTCACCGAATCGCTCCGGCGCCATATAGTGCCAACTACCGACTTGGTAACCCACCATCGTCAAATGGGTTTCGCCTTTGGCTTGGGCGATGCCAAAGTCCACCAGGTATGCGAAATCGTCTGGCGTGACGATGATGTTGTGCGGTTTGATATCGCGATGGATCAACCCGTTGGCAGGCGCGGCGTCCAACGCCGCCGCAATCTGCCGGACGATGTCGGTAGCCCTCCCCGGCTCCAGCGCGCCCGCTTGGAGCATCTCGTGCAACGTGTGACCGTGCACCAGTCGCATGTCGATGTATAGCGTGTGGTCAATTTCTCCCCAGTCGTGGATCGGGATGACATGCGGCTCTTCGAGAATTGCCGCGGCGCGCGATTCCCGGAGAAACCGCGTCCGGAATTGTTCGTCGTCGGCGAACTGATCGGTGAGCACCTTCAACGCAACGCGTCTGCCTTCGTCGGTGTCAAATGCTTCCTACACCTCACCCATGCCGCCCTTGCCGATCGGCCCACGAATCTCGTACTTGCCGGACATTCGGCCGACAAGAGACCTCACGGCAATCCCTCCTTCGCCCTGGTGAGTCCTTCTCGGGCAGATCGGACTGCACGGATGTTTGGCGAGTCAGCTTTGCTTGTGGTGCCGACAAGGCTCATCGGCGTTCGGCTCCGATTGCCTCTTGCGCGAGGACTGACTCAGGTCGACCGTTGACAGTCGGCAACACCGCTCGGGCGACCGAATGCAGGAAACGGAGAACGGTTAGCACTCGCAGGCGAGGCCATCGTTGTCACGGTCCTGCCTCGGGCAGTAGGCCGGATCGTCGCTGGGGATGTTGCATCTGCCGTGCGCGTGCGCGTCGGTGCAGTTCTTGTAGACGCAGCTGCCGGTTGAGCTCAGCTCGGTGCAATTCGCCTCGGCAGGCTCGGTCCGTGCTACCGGGGCGGCGCCGAGGGCGATGCCCCAAGGCACGGCGGTGATTGCTACACATACCAGCAATTTACGAATCATCGTCGATCCGCTCCTTGTGAGGATGCCCGACCCTGTGGGACGGAGCCTACGCCGCGTTTGCTGATCGCACAATCACCGGCACTCCAAAATGATTGCCGGCAAACGCATTCGAATCGGATACTGGCGACTCAAGTCGCAGCAATTCACATAGCCAGCAGGCTGCACTGAGTTGAGGCTCTTTCAGTTGCGTCCGCCCTGCGCCAACAGTATTTGCCCCACCGCCCCCGAAACGCGACTTGGGCACGATGTCCGGCGAGGAAGTCGAAGTCGCGTCGACTTCGACTTCCTACAGCGGTAACTACCATCGGCCCGCGGCAAGCGCCCCGAGCCTCCGACGAGCCCATCACCCTCGCAAAGCCGACGCAAAGATCCCCGGCAGCGCGGTGGGCTTGCCATCCACCAGGAACTTGACCAGCCGGCGGATCGTCGTCTCCGCGGTCTTGTTCGTGACGAAAAAGACCGGCTTGGGCGATATCGTCAACTCGCCTCCGATGATGGCGCGCGGTGACGGCCGGAACGGGATCTCGGCGATGGCCTTTTGCACGTGCTGCAACAGGAAGGCGTTGTGCACCACCCCGGTGCCGCTGCCGATGTCCTGCGGGGTGTGCCCGGGGAAGGCACCCCAGGGCGTGTATCCCAACAAGAAATTCATCGCCGACCACACGTTGACCCCGATGTCGCCGTAGCGCAGCCCGGAAATCGCGTCGTCGAAGGCCGCCGCGTTCGCCTGGCTCGTCTTCGGGTCGATGATGATCGTCGCGCCTAGCGTGCCCGGCAGCACGTCGTTGGCGAAATCGACTGCATTGCGCATGAATTCGCGCGCTGTCTCTCCGGGAAGCCGCACAATTCCGAGGGCGCCGGCGAATACCTCGTCGCGCAGGATGCTGGCGCCGCTGTGCGGGTCGACATCGGAGATGAGCACGCGGCTCTTGTCGCCACTGAGGAACTCCGCGCCGCACATCCCCTCGCAAGCCTGCTCGGTCTTCTCTTGCGAGCGGGGGTAGTAGGTGCGGCGGGGCTCGACTTCGCGCATGACGGAACGAATTTCGGCGATGAGCTGGTCGGCCAGCGGCCAATCCTCCGACACAAGCATGACCTGGGTCGCGATGCAGTTGTGGCCGGCGTTGTTGAGCTTGCTGGATGCGATGTGCTCGGCCTGGAACCTGATGTCGGCGTCGCTCCAGTCGCCCGGCACGACGATCACGGGGCTGAGGCCGCCAAGCTCGGCCGAGATCGGCTTGTCCAGTAACGGGGTGTTATTGGCCTTACGAGTCGCCGCCTCGGCATCGCTGCCCCACACGATCGCGTCGTAGGTTGCCGCCGAACCCGTCATGTGAATGGAGTCGACCTTCGGATGATGGGCCAGGTAGCCACCGACGTCGGCGCCGCCGTAGACAAAGCGCAACCAGCCACGCGAGACGAAGTCATTGAAGATCTTCTCGTAGAACGGGCCGAGGTAGTCGTTGACCGGATTCATCTTCACGACGCACACGTTCCCCTGTGCGAACAACTGGTCGAGGATGTCGAGGGTCGTAATGGTTCCCACATTGCCGGCGCCGAGGACCAACGCCACCCCCGGGCGGTCGTAGCCGGCGCCGCGGTACATGCGGGCCGCGTCCTGGCGCGTCTGCTCGGCGCTGACGCCCGGCTCGATCCAGACCTGCGCCTTGTAGCCATTGAGCAGCAACCGGTCGTAGACGGTGACCGGGAAGACGTCGACGACGACCTGGCCGTTCGGCCTGGTATGTACCGCGCCGGCCTTGATGGGCGCTTGCCCGGCACGCAATCGGCTCAGCACCAGGGCGTGCGACTTGACGCCTTGGACGAAAGCCCACACGCCGGTCAGCCAGTCTTCGGCGACCCAGCTGGAGGTCGAGGCGACACCCTTCGCCCTGTCGGCCGCGGCCACCATCTCCGGGGCGAAATTGAGGACCTTGCGCGGTAACGCCTCCAGCAGCGTCGCCTTGGCTTCAAGCGAAAGGGCGACCCAGCTGGCCGCATTAGCGTGCACAGCGTCGAGCGCCTTATCGAGTGCCGCTGTGTCGAGCGATGCCTGTGTGGTCATGGGTCGTCCTATCTTGCAGTGGCGACGATGGCGGAGGCGACGCCGCCGGGCCGATCGCTGATGAGGACGCCGCCCCGGCTGCTTTCCACCTCGATGCCTGTAGCGTGCGCCGTTCGCCGCGTGGTCGAAAGGGGCCAAAGGTCCTGACATCGACTCTCGGAACGCATTCGAACCCGACGACAGCGCCGTTCGGATTCATGCCATCAGATCGCCCATCTTCTGCAGCATGGCGACGACGTCGTCGGGCAGCGTCGTCGGTTCTTTCCCCACGGCATAGCACCCGAGGATGATTTCGGCTGAGCGGTCGATGATTTCGACCATATCGGCGGCTCGGCGCAGACTGCGGCCGGCAACCAGGATCCCGTGGTTTTGCATGAGCACCGCCCAGCTATCCCGGGTGGCCTCGGCCACGGCGTGGGCCAACTCGTCGGTTCCCGGCATGATGAACGGCACCCGCGGGATGTCACCGAAGAACGCGGCCTCGGTGGACACTGGCAGGAAAGGCAGTCCGGTGTTAACGAGCATGGTGGCGTGCGGCGCATGGGCATGCACCACGGCCTGAGCGTCGGAACGGGCGCGATACACCAGGCAGTGCATCATGCGTTCGCTCGACGGCGACGGCGCGCCGGGATCCAGACCGTGTCCATCCAGGTCGAGGCGGACCAGGATCTCGGGCCGCAGATCCCCCTTGAACATCTGGCTCGGGGTGATCCAGATTTCGTCGGTTCCCGGGATGCGCACGCTGCCGTTGCCGCCGGTGGCGGTGATGAGTTCGGCGGTGTAGAGCTCGTGCATGGTCTGCAGCAATTCGTCGCGGATGTCTCCGGCCGACCCGAGTGGCGCGGCAGTCGGCGCCGCGGTGGTGGGCCTACCGGCCGGCCTTGCGGTGGCGTCGGGAATGGCCGCCAGATCACCGGGATCACCGGCTTGGGCGCGGGCTTCTTGGTAGAGCCGGGCCAGGTCGGCCTGCATGTCCTGCAACGCCATGGCTTTGGTGGTGTCGCCGCTGAATGAGAGTCGCCCGCCCATGGCGGCCTGCATGGGATTGAGGGCCCCGGTGAACATCCCGTCGAGAATCTCGGCGCGCATGCGCAATTCGACGTCAACGGGCGCCGGAGGCTCGCCCAGGCCAGCGGTGATCGTCCCGTCGCGCAGCTCCAGGAAGAACACCACATCCACGTCAGTGAGCGCGAATTGCAGGGTGACGGATCTGCCTGCGGCAAAAGCATTTAACGCGGCATCACGCATGATCCGTTCGACAAAGCCGGCCAGGATGCGCCGCATGCCCTCCCGCGCCTGGGGCGGTACCTGCGCAGTGTTTGCCAAAGGCGATGCGGGCGAAGAGGATTCGGTCGCCTGGGCGACACCCCGGTCAATCTGCAGATCCGACACCGCGGGCCCTGGCCGCCTGGCCAGCCCCTCCACGACGTCGGGTGCCGGCGCCGGACGCGACGCGTTCCAGTCGAAGCCGGACAAGGTGTCGGGGTTCAGGACATGGTGCGGCGTCTCGCCGACGAGTAACCGACGCAGGTCCGCGGCGATGATGCGGCCCTGGTGTGCGGCGACATCGGTGGTGTTGCCGCCGACGTGCGGCGTGGCGATCACGGTGTCGAGAGCCAGCAGCGGGTGATCCGATCCGGGCGGCTCGACGCTGAAGACATCGAGCGCGGCCCCGCCCAGATGCCCGCTGCGCAACGCGTCGGCCAGGGCCGACTCATCGACCAGCGCCGCACGCGCGGTATTGACCAGGTAACTGCCCGGCCGCATGCGGGCCAGTGTGGCCGCGTCGATCATCCCCCGAGACTGGTCGCTCACCGCTGCATGCAGGCTGACGAATTCGCTGGCTTCCAGCAGCTCGGCCAACGACACGGGCTCGGCGTCGGCCAGCACGATCTGCTCGGCACCGACATACGGGTCGTAGACGAGAACGCGGGCGCCGAAAGCGCGTAATCGCCGGGTCACCGCGCGTCCCACCGCACCGAAGCCGACCAAACCAATTGCCTTGAAACATAATTCACTGCCCTGCAGGCTGGCAAACGCCTGACCCATCCGGCCCATGTCCCCGGCCGCGATGCCGGGCTGATGCAGGAACGCCGACGCCGCAGGTAACCGGCGGGCCAGCATCAGCAGGAACGCTAGGGTCAGGTCGGCGACGGCGTCGGCATTGCGCCCGGGTGCGTACAGGACCGGGATGCCGAAGACGGTGCATGCTGCGAGATCGACGTTGACCGCGTTGCCCCGGCACGCGGCGACGACCCGTAGCTCGGGCAGCCGCCGGATCGCGTCGGCGTCCACCACGTCCACTTCGGTAATGAGCACCTGCACCCCGGTCAGCGCCTCGACCAAGCTCGGCCCGGTGAGCAGCCGCATCGCCGTGCGGAAGCTGGCATATTCGACGTCGCCGAGGGCGCGCAAAGCCGCCAGCCCTGCGTCGTCGATGTCGGCCGTGACCAGGATGCGCGGACGCAGCCGCGGCCGGCGCGCAGTGGCCGCGGCAACGCTCATCGCCTTGAGCGCGGCAGGCAGGATCAGTTGTGACGCAAGTGCTTCGGAGTCGGCGCCGGCGGCACGCAACTTCTGCCAGCCGTCGTAGAGGCCGCCGTAGGCGCGCACCCGCTCGCCGTCGGGAAGCGCCGTGCGCGACTGCCCGCGGAATCGCTGGGCGCCTTCGGAGAGGTCGGCGAACGCGCCGGCGGCAACATCGGCACACACCGCCGCACCCAGCGCGGTGGACTCCGGTGTGGCGCCGACTTCGACCGGTAGCCCGACGACCTCACTGACCAGCTGCGCGAACACCTCGCTGCGCGACATCCCGCCGGCGAGGCTGAACGCCACCAGCTGTGTCACAGCGACGTTCCGCAACTGCTCGAGGTTGGCGCGCACGGCATAGGCCATGCCCTCGACCACGGCGCGCTCCAGGTGGCGTCGGCGCTCCAGGTCGTGGGCCGTGCTCAGGTGTGACAAAGTCAAAGTCCCTGTCGGAAGCCGCATCTCACGCGCATTCATGACACCGGCGCCCAGGGTGGACAAGATGCCGGCAGCGCCGGGCTCCGACAGGCCCGCTTCGGCCAGGAAGCGGGCCACCGGATGGGCGGCCTCGGGATACAGGATGCGCGCCAACCAGTCGAGCGCCTCACCCATGGCTCCGGCATTGCTCTCCAATACCCAACGGTCGGTCAGCACATGGCAGCCGGTCCACAGCCGCTCGTGGGGATCGATCACCGGCCGATCGAGGACCAACTGGACCGGAACCGAGCTGCCCGCGACGGCCGCGACCTGTCCCGGCGCCACAGCGCCGACGCCTAGCATGGCGCACTGGGTGTCGGCGCCGCCGACCCCGACGGGAGTCCCGGCGCGCAGGCCGAAGATCTCCGCCGCCTCGGCCGTGACCGCGCCCAGCTGCGCGCCCGCGGGGCGCACCGGCGGCAGCACGCGAGGCGGAATGCCCACTTGTTCGGCCAGGTCGGTAGCCCAACCACGCTGTGCCACATCGAATAACAGCGTAGAGCTGGCTTGCGACGGCTCGCTGCCGGATTCGCCACACAGGCGGTAGGCGATCCAATCGCTGAGCGTGATCACCGTGGCCGCGCGCGCCCACGCATCAGGGTTCGCCGAAGCCAGCCAACGCAGTCGCGCCGCACTGGCCAGCGGACAGGGCCATTGCCCGGTGCGGGCGTACAGGGCGCTGCCCTGCTCGCCTGCCAGCTGCATGGCCTCGACGGCGGCGCGGGCATCACGGTTGGGGGTGGCCAACAGGGCGTTGCCGTGGGCGTCGAGCACGACCGTGGTGTGCCGCATGCTCGTCGCCGCCACGGCCAGCACGTGATCCGGCGTGGCGCCGGCAGTCGCCAGTGCCTCGCGGGCGGCTGAGGCCAGGCTTAGCCAGATCAGCTCCAAGTCGAGATCGGCTCCCAATCCACCGGTTCCGGGCGCGGCCGGGTGGGTCCATGGCCGGAAGATGCGGGTAAACCCGCCCCCCGCAACGTCGACGAGCAGGCAATGCCCCCCGCTGCCCCCGGCGTCGAGGGCCATCAGATAGCTCGCATTCACCATGACCTCCCGGCGTTATGACCTGATTCGACCACCGCTCACCGATCCCGAGTAGGGTCTGAAGTCCTTCGGCGCCGTCTGGTGGGTCGCCGGCGACGCGATGGCGCACCGCCCGTCATCGGCCCCGGCGAAGCCTCCTGGACGGCTGGCACTGCGCGCCGGCGCCGGGAAATGCCGAAACCGTGTCCTCGCCGGAGAATTCGCGCGTCCGGCTCATTGCCGGGGCGCACCGCCGAACGACGGTGGCGCGGCGGATTCGGCGGTGCCCCAGACCATATCCGGGTAGGGGGAGAGTGAGAAAGTCAGGTCGGCACCGGTGCGAATGATCGATTCCGGCAGAAACGTGCGGTCGGTGGGCCGGCCGTCAACGCTCAGGCCGGAGATGTACTTCAGGCCGTTGGGTCCGGATGCGCCCGGGGCGAAGATCCGGATGGATTTGCCCTGCGGGATCGAGATTTGGGCGCGATCGAAAAGCGGTGTGTTGACGGTGAGTATCGCTGTTCCCGGGGTGCTCGGGTACAGGCCGAGTGCGGCCCAGACGTACCAGCTGGACTGGGCGCCGAGGTCGTCGTTGCCCGGCTCGCCGTCAGGCCTGGGACCGAACAGTTCGCTGCGGATCCGATTGACGGTCTCCTGGGCCTTCCACGGTTGACTGAGGTAGTTGTACAGCCACGGCACGCCGAAGTCCGGCTCATTGCCGGCCCACATGAAGGGTTTGTTGGGGCCCACGTTGAGTTCGGTCACGAAACGGTCGAGCCGGTCGGCCGCGGCTTCGCGGCCACCGAGCGTGGCCGCCAGGGCGGCGACGTTGTGCGGCACCAGCCACAGGTATTGCTCGGCGTTGCCTTCGTCGTATCCGTCCTGTCCGAAACGCCAGAACGGCTCCACAAAACCCGGACCCGGCGGGAACGCGCCCTCGGCGTTGCGCGGCGAGAGGTAACCGGTGGCGGGATTGAACAGGTGCTGCCAGTACTGTGCCCGGTTCAGGAATTCGGCGGCCGTGGCGGTGTCACCCAGCGACTCGGCGAGCCGGGAAATCGTGAAGTCATCGATGGACCACTCCAGGGTGATCGACGCACCGGTGATCGCATGATCGGTGCCGAACTCCGGGGTCTGGGGTGCGTAGCCGTGCTCGAGATAGCTGGCAATGCCGGGCCGTTCCACGTAACCACCCCGCCCGACACCGCCGTTGGTAGCCGCATCCACCATGTAGCGCAATGCCGTTCGGGCGTCGAAATCCCTGGCGCCGTAGACATAGAGGTTCACGATCAGCGGTACCGCGTTGTCCCCGCTCATCTCCCCGGTCGCTGCGTTCGCCAACGCCCAGCGCGGCAGCGCTCCGCTTTGCTCAGCGTCGTTGACCAGCGACTGGGCCATGTCGCTGGCTCGGTCGGGAAACAGCAGCGCCTGTAAGGCCGCCAGGCACCGGTAGGTGTCCCAGTCGGAGAAGTTGGCGTACTGGGCATGCCCCCGTGCCACCGTGTGGATGGTTTCGTCGAATCCGATGTAGCGGCCGTCGGCGTCGTTGAATGTGTTGGGGTGCAACAGTGACCGGTACAAGGAGGTGTAAAAGGTTTGAAGATCGCCACGATCGCCGCCGGCCACGGTGATGCGCGACAGTGCGGCGTGCCACGCGGCCAAGGCGCCGGCTCGTACCTCCTCGAAGGTCTGTGCGCCCTCGGCCGCCAGGTTTGCCCGGGCGCCGTCGACGCTGACGTAGGAGAGTGCCGTGCGTACCTCGAGCATCGTGCCGGCCGGGAACTCCACGTACCCGCCGCTGAGCGGCGAATCCGCTGACCGGGCGCCGGGGGAGATCGCGTGGCCGTCCCAGGTGCCGTAGCCGGTGAACGGCCGGCTGAACTTCATGGCGAAATATACGGTGTAGGTGTTGTTCTTGCCGCAGAATCCGCCCGTGGTTGCCGATCCAGTGATCGTGGCGCCGTCGTCGCCCAGCCGCAGGGTTGCGGCGTCGTTGCCCTTGAGCAAGGCGCCGGAGCGCACGTGAAACCGCGCGGGCCGACCGTTGTTCGGGTAGCTGAAGCGGCCGACGCCGGTGCGGGTGGTGGCCGTGAGTTCCGCGCTCACGCCGGTGTCGGGGAACCGCACCGTATAGTAGCCGGGCGCGCCGATTTCGGTGTCGTCGTGGGCGATCCGCTCCCAGTAGTCCCAGGGCGCGGGGCCAATCTCGCTGGTGGTCGGCAACATTGAGATGTCGCCGAAGGCGCGACAGCCCACCGAGGCGTGGGTCATGCTGAATCCGGTGGACTGGTCGTTGTCGTGGTCGTAGCCGGCGTACGTGTCGGTGGTGTCCGGCGAGTACTGCACCATGCCGAATGGCACCGAGGCGCCGGGAAAGTTGTTGATCTCACCCACCGATTCGCCACCCGTGCCGGTGCCGATCAGCGTGTCGACGTGAGTGATGGGGCTTATCACGAACGCCGGGGGATCGGCGTAAGCCGCAGGCGGCGAATGGGTTAGCGCCAGGCCGACAAGCGCCGTCATCAGCGGCAGCAGCAGGAGGAGGAGCCTGAGGAGCCTGAGTGAAGCCATGGCTATCGGTTCCTGTCGGCATCTCTGGGTCGCTGCGCCGGGACAATCCGGCGGCGCGGCCGACGTCCTTTGCTGGGCCGTCGCGATGTAGTGTGCACCGCCCGTCGCGCGAGCGCTCGGTTATCGCGGATTGCGCAGCACCGAGTCGATGCGGTCAACGAGGTGGGCGCCGAGTGCCAATGCGCGCGGGCTACCGCGGCATTGGATAAAGATGCCTTACCCCGTGGCCCCGGATGTGGCGCCCGGGGCCAGCACTGAAGGGCCTATGACGACGAAGGCCAGTCGGCGACGAATTCGCAGGCGATGCCGTTGTGGTTGAGGTCCAGATCGGCCCTGTAGTGGGGATCGATGCTCGGGACGTTGACCATACCCTGGCTGGCTATGCACTGCGATGAGTCGGACCCTGCGCTTGCCGCCGGAGCCGCACCGATGGCGGCCGCCGCGATAGCCGCGCCGACCAGAAGCGTACGAAACATAGGTCGTCCTAACATTTCAGCCCTAACATTTAAACGAGTGGAACTTCGACTCCGAACAACGCGAACGCAAGCGATTTTGTTCCGCTGAAGGTGGCCGACGGTACCGCGAATATGGGCTAACCGTTTCGGCTTTGAATTTTCCGGGTTCACTTTCGTTTTCGCAGTGTCGGAAACTTTCCATCGAGCAGCCTCAGAAAATTGTTGGCCAGGGCGTATGCGAGCTCGATGTGAACCACCAACTTTCAACGGATTTCGGCCGGGGTGCGATCGCACGATGCGTTGCGCGTCGCGTCGGTATTCGGCCTAGCCTGTTGCCGGTTTGGCGTGTTTGGCAAATAGACACACTGCTGATGGTCCGTCTTGGCGCTGTTGTCTGCGGTCTGATCATGTCGTCAGTGCTGTTTGTTCGCGAAACAGTCACGGAAAAGACGGACGGGTCCACTTCGTCGGCGTCTGGGAATGGCCGTAGCGGGGCAGTCACTCTCAATGATCTTCTTACCGCCCCGGTGTCCTCGCCGTGCGAACACGATCCCGGCACTCGAGCTGGAGAATCGGACCGCGTGACCCGCCATGCCGGTCACAATGGCCACACCAGCATCGCCGAGGTGGCCGGCATATGCGTCGCAACGGGCCCACGCCGCCGCCGCCGGCGTGGCGGTGGGCGGCACGCGTCAACCGATGATGGGTAAGCGGCGCTTGGCGGCCAGCTCGTCGAGTCCCTTTTGCATCACCTCGCGTACGTGCGCGTCGACCTCATCGACATCGGGATGCGCACCGAACTGCGCGGCGATATCGATGGGTGCGAGCACCTGGATGATCATCTTGCTGGGCAGCGGCATGTTGAGGGGCAGCACGATGCTCAATCCGAACGGGAAGCCGAACGTGATGGGCAAGATCTTGGAATGCAGCAGCTTGTCCAGGCGCAGCGCGTGCGCGAGCCAGGTGCCGCGAGACAGGAACAACTGGTTTTCTTGTGCGCCAATGGTGACCATCGGAACGATCGGGACTCCGGCGTCGACGGCCGTGCGGACGTAACCGGTGCGCCCGCAGAAGTCGATGGTGTTGCGCGACCAGGTCGGCCGGTAGGCGTCGTAGTCGCCGCCCGGAAAGTCGACGACCACGGCGCCGGCCCGCAATGCCGCGGCGGCGTTTTCTGGAGTGGCCCGGATGTAACCCATGCGCCGCAACCACTCGGCGGTGGGGCCGACCAACATGATGTCGTGGGTGAGGGTGTAAATCGGCCGGTCGTAGCCAAATCTGTCGTAATAGTCGACGGCGAACAACGCCTCGTCCATCGGCAGAAACCCACCGGAATGATTCGCCACCACCAGCACCCCGCCGGGCGGCAACAATTCCAGGCCGTGCACCTCCGAGCGGTAATACCGCTTGACGATCAACCGGGCCAACCTCATCTCGCGCTTGGTCAGGCCTGGGTCCCACTCGGCTATTTCGTTGTCTTGCATGGCTATTCCTTGCCCCGGTTGCTTCAGTATCGCTGCCGTCACCGCAAGCGGCGGCGAATCCGGGTCCGGCATCGCCGGAACTTGCGGCGGGTACGCGTCGGCACGATCCGCATCGCGGTTCAGTCGGACAGGTTGATGACGTCGGGCCCCGGTGTTGTGGCGTAGAGCTTGTCGATCTGCGCGGCATACTTTTCTGCGATCGGCTTGCGTTTGAGTTTCATCGTCGGGGTGAGCTCGTCTCCGCCGGGTTCCCAGGGGGTATCGACGATGAGGAAGCGCTTGATCTGCTCGACGCGGGACAGCTTGGAGTTTCCCTCCCGCACAGCGGCGGTAAGCATTTCCCTGGCCTCGCGATGTTGCGCGAAAGCGGCCACCGAGGGGTCAGCAATACCGAGCGCGGCGGCTTTTGCGGCCGTGGCTTCACGGTCAAGGACGACCAGTGCCGTCACATAAGGCTTGGCATCCCCCAAGGCCACCACCTGGTCGATCACGTCGGACGTGGCCTGGACGGCCATTTCGATGTTGCTGGGGGACAGGTTCTTTCCCGATTCGTTGACGAGCAACTCCTTCTTGCGGTCCACGATCGTGACGAAGCCTTCGGCGTCGATGGTGCCGATGTCGCCGGTATGCAGCCAGCCGTCGGCGTCGATCGCCTCGGCGGTCTTCTCGGGCTGGTGCCGGTAGTCGCGCATCACGATCGGCCCGCGGATCAGCAGTTCGCCGTCGTCGGCCATCGTCACCTCGACACCTTGCAGCGGCTTGCCGACCGACCCGACCTTATTGGCGCCCGGGCGGTTGGAGGTTGCGCCGCCCACGCATTCGGATTCTCCCCACACTTCATAGACAGGAATCCCCAGGCCCCAAAAGAATTCGATCGTTTCCACCGGTATGGGCGCAGCACCGGTCACACCCCAGCGCAGCTGGTCCAGGCCCAGGGCGGCGCGCACCTTGGAAAGCACGAGACGGTCGGCGATCTTGTGTCGCAGGGCCAGTGTCGGCGACAGCGGGTTGCCGGCCAGCGTCTGGCGGGCGGCGCGGACACCGGTGTCGATGGCCCACAGCGCCAACCGCCGCTTGATACCGGTCGCCTCGGTGTCGAGCTTGGTCTCGATCCCGGCCTTGATCTTGTGCCATACCCGGGGCACCCCGAGCCACACCGTGGGCCGAGCATCCGGAAGTGCCTGCGCTATGGTCCGCGGGTCGGCGACATCGGTCACCTGCACGCCGTCGACCATGTTGGCGTAGTGCGCGGTGACCCGGTCGGCGATGTGCGCATGTGGCAGATATGAGGTGATCCGATCGACGGGCCGCATGCCGACGAGGTCGGCGATCGCGGCGAATTCGGCGATCACATTCGCATGGGTGAGTTCGACGCCCTTAGGCGGCCCGGTGGTCCCCGAGGTGTAGATGAGCGTCGCGACGTCATCGGGCCGGACCCCGCGCCATGCGGCGTCAAAGTCAAAATCGGCTTTGGCTCCTAATGATTCGATGTCATTGAGGGTCAGGAATCCGTCGACGTCGACAGTGGCGTCGACGACGATCACGTAAGAGATGTCGGTGCCGGCCGCCTTGACTGCGGGCAGAAAGTCGTTCTCGGTGAACACGATCGTGTTCTGGGCGTTGCTGAACAGGTAACGGATCTGGTCGGGGGCCGAGGTGTTGTAGATCGAGAACGGGATCGCGCCCAGATGCATGACGGCGGTGTCGGCCAGGTGGAACTCGGGGCGGTTGCGCAGCATCAGACCAACGGTGTGGCCGCGTTCGACGCCCAGCGCCGCCAGCCCGGCGGCAATCTTGTGCACCCGATCGGCGTATTCGCGCCAGGTGATAGCCGTCTCGTTACCGGTGGTGCGCAGGGCCACCGAATCCGGCTGCAAGGCCGCGGTCGCCTGAAAGGCCTGCGGCAGAGTGGAAACCAGCGCTCCGCTTCGGTGCTGAACCACCGTGGGATCGTCTTCGGTCATTTCCGTGCTCCTTCGACGACGAAATCCCACGCTGTTGCGGGCGCAGTCCGCCCGCGTCCAGGTGATACCCCACCCGCTGCGGCTAGGCCAGATCTTTGCTCGTTTTTCGTGTCGGCAGTAGGGCCGATTGTCCTCAGCGCCGATGGTCTTAGACCTCGAGCGCAGCTGCCCGTGCGATCGGGCGCAGGTCAACCGTCGTCGATGGAGACGACGAATCCGGCTCCGATGAGGGCGGTCAATACCTCCTCACGGTGTGTCGGACCACGCGTCTCGAGGGTGAGGCGCACCTCGACTTCGTCCAACGCCAATTTGCGTGCGGTACGAAAGTGCACGACGTCGAGCACGCTGGCGCCGCTCGCGCCGACCACCGCCAGTAGCCTGCTGAGCCCGCCGGGACGATCGGGGATGGTCACCTTCACCGCGAGATAGCGGCCGGCCGCGCGCAGCCCGTGGGTGACCACGTGGGTCAGCACCAGCGGGTCGATGTTGCCGCCCGACAAGACCGCGCACACGGGGCCGTCAAGCTCCAGTTCGGGCGCCGATGTCATCAGCGCTGCCACGGCCGCTGCCCCGGCCGGTTCGACGATGAGCTTCGCGCGTTCCATGCACAGCAACAGCGCACGCGACAGCGCCTCTTCGCTGACCGTACGAATAGAGTCGCCGAATGCCCGCACGTGAGCAAAGGGGATGGTCCCGGGCAGTGCCACCGCGATACCGTCGGCCATCGTCGACATCGACCCCAGGCGCACCGGATGTCCGGTGGCCAGCGAAGCCGGCCAGGCCGCAGCGTTGGCGGCCTGCACTCCGATGACCCGGACCTTTGGTTCCAGAAAGTGTGCCGCCGTGGCTATTCCGGCCACCAGCCCGCCGCCGCCGGTCGGGACAACGATGGTGGCGACATCCGGAACCTGCTCGAGGATCTCCAGCCCGACGGTGGCCTGGCCGGCGACGATGTCGGGGTGGTCGAACGGGTGGATCAACACCGCGTCATGTTGCTCGGCATAGTCCCGTGCCGCGACCAGCGCATCGTCGACGGTATCGCCAATCAGATGCACGTGCGCGCCATACGCCTTGGTAGCCGCCAGCTTTGGGAGGGCGACCGTGACCGGCATGAAAACCGTCGAGCTGATTCCGAGTTCGGTCGCGGCCCATGCGACGCCCTGCGCGTGGTTGCCGGCGCTGGCCGCCACTACGCCGCGCGCCCGATCCTCGGCATTGAGGTTGGCGATCCGGTTGTAGGCGCCGCGGGGTTTGAAAGATCCAGTGCGTTGCAGATTTTCGCATTTGAGCCACACCTGTTGGCCTACGCAATCCGAGAGCAGGCGCGAGGCGATGATTGGGGTTGGCCGTATCACCGGCTTCAGCCGATCCGCCGCCGCGTTGATCTGATCGAGCGTCAGCAGGTTCACAGCCGGACTCGCAGCGCCGGCACCGGCGGGCACATCAGAATTTGCGCCCCGTGCCCGGCGGGCCGAGCGGCCCGGATGGCACCGGTGGGTCGCCGATGAATTGCCGCACCGGCCGGCGGCCTAAGAACCAGGCGCGTCCGGCGACGGCACCACTGGTTGTCGATGGCGTGCATCTGACCTCCGGAATAAGCCTGTGGCTCAATCATTTTCTGGGACGAAGAGGACACCGGGGTTGAGGATGCCCATCGGGTCGAAACTCTGTTTGATTCGACGCATGAGCGCTATCTTCGCGGGGTCTTCGAGTTCGAGAAAGTATGAGGTCTTGGCACGGCCCAGACCATGCTCGCCGGAGATTGCACCACCCAATTCCATTGCCAGCGCAAAGATGTCGACCATAAGCTGCTTCCTTTTCACCGGATCCTTGCACATGATCGCCATATGCACGTTGCCGTCGCCGGCATGCCCGCAGCCGATCGCGGCGGCGCCCGCCTGCGCTGCCATAGCACGCGCAGCGCTGAGGAATTTCGGCATCGACGCCCGCGGAACGACGGTGTCGATGATGTCGTCCGCGCCCGCGGCCTTGGCCGCCCAGAAGGCTTTCTCCCGCGCCTCGATCAGCTTGCGCGCCGAGGCTCCCTCCAGCACGTAGGCGTCGATCGCGCCCAACTCGGCCAGCATCTCACCGGCGGTCTCGATATCCTCGCGCAACCGATCGGCGGTGCGGTTCTCCACTGCCACAAGAAGATACGCCTGGCAGCTGTCGCGAACATGGTTCGGGATATTCAGCTCGAGGTTTTGGGTGTGCACGAGTGCGGCCATCGTCAGGTTGTCGACGTACTCCAAGATGTAGGGTGCGAGCCCGCTGGCGACGATTTTCGGTACCGCCGCCATGACCTGGTCGAAGTCGGCGAACGGGGCCAGCACACTGGCGCAGTGGTCGAGCCGCGGATGCAGCTTGACGATCACCTCGGTGGCCAGGGCCAGGGTTCCTTCGGAGCCGACGATGAGCTGGGTCAGGTCGTATCCGGTGGACACCTTGGCGATCTTGCCGCCGGTCCGGATGATCTCGCCCGTCGGCAGCACCGCCTGCAGGCCGAGCACGTTATGGCGAGCGATCCCATATTTGACCGCGCGCATGCCGCCCGCGTTCGTTCCGACGTTGCCGCCCACGCTCGACGACAGCTCACCGGGGTGGACCATGTACGCCAGCCCCGAATCGGCGGTCGCGGTGTCCAACTCAGTGAGCGTCACCCCGGGCTGGACAACGGCGACCTGGTTGGCCGTATCGACCTCCAGAACCCGGTTCATCCGCTCGAAAGAGATCAGCATGCCGCCCTCGCGTGGGCGCGCCGCGCCCGACAAGCCGCACCCCGACCCGCGGGCCGTCACCGGCACGCCATGTTCGGAGGCGGTCCTCAGCAGCTTTGAAACTTCTTCTGCGGTAGCCGGTTTCACAACGTAGGCAGGCTTTTGCGGCGGCTGCGTCAACTCCTCGTCGTGTGAATAGTCGTCGGGAATCGCGTCGCCGGTGAGCACATTGGTGCTGCCGACGATGCTCAGCAAGCCTGCTGTCATGTCGCTCATAAAAGCCTCGTGTTTCTGAAGTGCGGGACAGCGCTTCACTCTATGCGGGTCCCACGCGGGCGCGAGCACTAGTCTCTGGTGGTTCTCGGGATGCTATGCGACTTGCACTTCATCCGCGGGGCTGCACAGTTCGAGCGGCGCGTTCACAGTGCGACGGACACACGCCGCGGCGGGATCTGCTGTGGCGGGTTGTACGGTATCGGACTCGTCGTGCTGTTGAAGGTTGCCGGGAACGCTGTACCCGCCGGCCAACCGCTGGCCCAGGCAATACGGCGTCGACGAGCCGGTGGGTCATCTGCGTCAGCTCGCCTGGCCGCTGCGCAGTCGGTGCTCGACGAAATCTGAGGCAGACCCGTTTGGTGTTCCAGACGCTGTGCCGCTTGGGGTTGGTGGGTCGTGGTCCACCGTAGAGCGACTCGGTTGAGGTGAATTCGCCGTGGGCTCAATGAGGTGGGTTGGCCTTGCAGCGCCAGTCTTCGATGCTCGTACAAACTTCCCGTAGCGAGTCGAAGCGCCACGAGTTGAGCAGCCCATCGCGGAGTCGGCTGTTGAACGACTCGACCCAAGTGCTCTGCCACGGCGCGCCGGGATCGATGAAAAGTGAACTGGCACTGTTGCATCAGCACCAATCATGCAGGGGGTGCGCCACGAACCGCGGGCCGTTGTCGCATCGCACGTGGTGTGGCGCTCGTCGCTGTATGGCCAGGCGAGCCAAGGCTGCGACGACGCCGTCGGCGTTGATGGCGCGTTCAAGCGCGATCGCCGGTGCTTCGCGGGTGACCTCGTTCGATGACGTTGAGCATCTTGATGCAACCCCGAAATTGCTGGCTGAGTCGCGCCTTTCGGTTATCTGGACGACCGGCGTTATTCTTCCCGCACTCGGCGGGCCTACGGCTAACCCTGTCGTCGTTGTGCCGTTGGCTCGACAGCGTCGACCTCGACGTGACCTCGGTAAGCACCGAGATCGTGCTCGACTTCATGCGGTACTGCTGGCAGACGCCGATCGCGGGCAGACCGATCGAGCCGAGAAACGATGTTATTCATCGCGAGCCTTTAAGTTGGCGAAGTGGGTGTAACTCAAGCCATCCGATCCTGAGTTGCCGTACAGTCGCCCGCCGGCCCCACCGAGCCCTGCCGTACCACCCTTCATGCCAGCTCCGCTTGATCCGCCGGCCCCGCCGGTACCGCCATCGCCGAACCATTTTGCGGCACCACCAGCTCCACCGCTACCGCCTGCACCACCATTACTGCTGGCGCCCGCCCCACCATCGCCCCCGTTGCCGAACGTTCCGGCTTGGCCACCGTTACCGCCGTTGCCACCGACGCCTCCGGCCCCGCCTGCTCCGGCGTTGCCGCCGTCGCCTCCGTCGCCGTACAAGAGTCCGCCGTTACCACCGTTACCGCCGTTGCCTCCGATGCCACCGTTACCGGACCCATTGTTCGCGGTTCCGCCTGCTCCGCCGTTGCCGCCGTGGCCGAAGAGTTCGGCTGCTCCGCCGTTACCACCGTTGCCGGCTCTGGAGGCGGTGCCGACCGCGGTTCCGCCTGCCGCGCCGTTCCCGCCGCTGCCGAAAAGTCCGGCCTCTCCGCCGTTGCCGCCGTTGCCGCCGGTTCCGTTATTGCCGGCGTCGCCGCCGGCTCCGCCGCTGCCGCCGTTGCCAAACAGCCCTCGACTGTTACCGCCGTTGCCGCCGTTGCCGCCCCAGCCGGATAAGCCACCGCTGCCGGCTAGGGCGTTTCCACCTGCTCCGCCGTTGCCGCCGTTGCCGATGAGTCCGGCTGCTCCGCCGTTGCCGCCCTCGCCGCCACCGCCTGATCTGCCCACACCGCCGGTTCCGCCGTTGCCACCATTGCCAATGAGTACACCGCCTACCCCGCCATTGCCGCCGGAGCCGCCTGGTGCGCCGCTTCCGGCTAGGGAGTTTCCGCCTACACCGCCGTTGCCGCCGTCGCCGATGAGTCCGGCTGCTCCGCCGTTGCCGCCATTGCCGCCGCCACCGCCGACTCCACCGGCCCCGCCGGCCCCGCCGTTGCCGATGAGTCCAGCTGCTCCGCCGTTGCCGCCATTGCCGCCGGTGCCCTCGGCTATGGTCGCGGTTCCACCGGTTCCGCCGTTTCCGCCGTTGCCGATGAGCAGTCCGCCGTTTCCGCCGTTGCCGCCGTTTCCGCCGGTTCCGCCGGTGCCGCCGTTGCCTCCGTTGCCGATGAGTCCGGCTGTTCCGCCGTTGCCGCCGTGGCCGCCGGTGCCGCCGGTTATGGTTGCGCCGCCGCCGTTACCGCCGGCGCCGCCGTTGCC
>NZ_UPHT01000187.1 GCF_900566085.1 Mycobacterium attenuatum | reverse complement strand
CATCCACCACCGACAACCGCCGCCCCACCCCACCCACCATCGCCACCAACACCCGCTCCAACCGCCCCACCAACACCGAAACACTCTCGCCCTCAAACACATCGGAGGCGTATTCGACGCGCAGTCCGAGTTCGGTGCCGGGCAGGGCCTGGATGGTCAACGGGTAGTGGTTGTAGTCGTGGCGGGCGATTTCGTCGATGGTGAGTTCTTCATCACCCGAGTCGCCCAGCAGCAGGGCGTCGATCGGGTAGTTCTGATACACGAACAGGGTGTCGAAAAGCCTGTCGTGACCGGTGATTCGGTGGATGTCGGCCAGCCCCAGGTGTTGGTGCTCGAGCGTGTGGTGGTGGGTGTGGTGCAGCTGTTCGAGCAGATCGGCGGCGGTGGTTGCGGCCGTGATGGTCGCCCGCACCGGCACGGTGTTGACGAATAGCCCGACCATCGAGTCCGCGCCGGGCACCTCCGGCGGCCGTCCAGCGACCGCGATGCCGAAGGCGACGTCGTGCTGGCCGGTCAACAGCATCAGCAGCTGCGCCCAGGCGGCCTGCAGCACGATGTTGACGGTGGTGCGCCGGGAGCGTGCCAGCTCCCCGATGGCCTGCGTTGTCGCGGCGGGCAGCCGAACCAAGGTTGCGGCTCGCGGGCGCGGTCCCAATCGATCCGGCGGCCCAACGAGTGTGGGGGTGTCGAAGCCGGCCAGTACCTCGCGCCAGACCGCCCGGGCAGCATCGAGATCGCGCTCGGCCAGCCAAGCGACAAAACGGCGGTACGGGACGGGGGTGGGCAGTCGTTGCTCGTGGTAGCCGGCGAAGATCTCGCGCAGCAGGATCGGCATCGACCAGCCGTCGACCACGATGTGGTGATTGGTCAGCACGAACCGGTGCCGGTGCTCGGCGGTGCGGATCAACGCGGCCCGAAAGGCCGGCGGGTGGGCCAGGTCGCAGACCGCGGCGCGTTCGTCGGCGCACAACTGCCGGATCTGTTCATCGACATCACCGACATCACCGACATCACCGCCGCCGGGCGCCGCGTCAAGCTCGACGTATCGCCATACCGGTACCGGGTCGGCCGGAATGATTTGCACCGGCTCGTCGAACTCGTCGCAAAAGCGGGCCGCCAGGTTCGGATGCCGAACGACCACCGCGTGCACTGCATCGCGTAACCGCTGCGGGTCAAGGGCGCCGGCGATCCCAAGATCCAGCTGCACCGCATAAGCGTCGTCCACCCGGTCGCCGCCGGGCGCGGTGCCGGCGTGGAAGAGCAGGCCCTGCTGCATCGGGGTCAGCGGCAAAATATCGGCAATCCGGTATTGGCGCGTCAGCTCGTCGACCTGGTGCTGGCCCAGACGCGCGGGCAGGATGTCCGACGGCGTCAGACCGCCGCCGCCTCCCCGCACGTGCGCGCAGATGCCGGTCAGGGCCTCGAACCAGAGCCGCCCGAGCCGCGCGATCCCCGCGTCATCCGACGCCGACGGCGCCCACATCCACTTGGCCTGTAGCCGCGGACCGGTGTCGGTGTCGACCGTGACCGCGTTGACCTCCACGGTGTGCATCAGCGGCATCGGTAAACCGGCGTTGCTGCTGCCCGAGCCCAACTCACAGATGCGCCAACCGTTTTCGGCGGCCTGGGTGGATGAGCCCACCCGCCCCAGGTAATTGAAACCGATCGGCGGGTCCGGCGCGGGCAGGTCGACCTCGTCGTTGAGATAGCGCAGCAGCCCGTAGGTCAGGCCGTCCGGCAGCCTCCGAAGCTGCTCCTTGCAGTCCTTGACCACCGCGCCCAGCGCCGCATCGCCGGCCAGCACCTGCGCCCAGCCCAAACCGGCGGCCAGCGTCAATGTCACCGGATGCTTGGCGGTGAACCAGCCGACGGTGCGTGACAGGTCGACGTGCGGGGCCAAATCCTCGTTGCGGCCGTGGCTTTCGACGTCGATGCCGAGCGTGCCGCCGCTGCTGGCAAACCCTAGGAACTCGGCCCATGCCAACGCGAATGCGACCAGGAGGATGTCGTGTATCCCAGCGTGGAACGCCGCCGGGACCTCGCCCAGCAGCAGCCGAGTGGTCTCGCTGTCCAACGACATCGACAGCCGGCCCGCGGTGGCCAAGGTGTCTGACGGACGCGCGGGCGGCAGGGCTGGAGGGGCCGCGCTGACCTGTCGCCAGGCCTCGGCCTGCTCGAGCACCGCCGCGCAGTGGGCGTGCTCGGCCAACAACGACGCCCACCGCCGAAACGACGTCCCCACCGCCGGCAATGCCACCTGCTGCCCACCGCGATGCTGGCGCCAGGCAATATCTAAGTCTTCCAACAGAATTCGCCAGGACACCCCGTCAACGCCAAGATGGTGGATGATCAACGCCAGCTGATTCGAGGCGCGTGCCCACAGCGCGCTCAGCATCACACCGGCGGATGGGTTCAACCGGCAACGGGCGCGGGCCAGCGCCTCCTCGGACAACACCGCCACCGATCGCAGACAGTCGCGCGCATCCACCGCGCCCGCTGCGGCCACCCAACCGGTGTCACCGTCGATCCGCAACCGCAGCATCGCGTGCCGGTCCAGCAACGCCTGCAGAACCACCGCCACATCGGCCTCGGTGACCCCCGCCGGACCCTGCACCACCACCGTCTGGTTGAACTGCTCGATCGGACCGGCGACGGTGCCCAGCCAGCGCATGATCGGTGTGGCCAGCACCTCGCCGGCACCGTCGTCAATAGCCGTCAGGTCGGCATCGGCGAAACCCGCGACCCGGGCCAGGCCGGCGACGTTCTGTTCGGCGAAAATGTCGCGCGGCCGGAAGGTCACGCCGGCCGCGCGGGCACGCGCCACCACCTGCATCGCCAGAATGCTGTCGCCGCCGAGGTCGAAGAACGAGTCGTCGATGCCGACGCGTTGCACACCCAGCACCCGCGCGTATATGCCGGCCAAGATCTCCTCGACCGCAGTCGTGGGAGCGCAATACCGCTCGCGATCAACATATTCCGGCGCCGGCAACGCGCGAACATCAAGCTTGCCGTTAACCGTCAACGGCAACCCCGCCACCACCACCACCGCCGCCGGCACCATATACGACGGCAACCGCTCCGCCAACGCCGCACGCAACCCACCCGGATCAGCCGCCCCGGTCACATACCCCACCAACCGCCGATCCCCCGCACGATCCTCCCGAGCGATCACCACCGCCTGATCCACCCCGGCCAACCCGGCTAACGCGGCCCGAACCTCACCCAGCTCAACCCGATACCCACGGATCTTGACCTGCTCATCAACGCGCCCCAGATAATCCAACTGCCCATCACGACGCCACCGCACCAGATCCCCGGTGCGATACATCCGCACCCCCACCCCACCGAACGGACACGCCACAAACCGCGACGCACTCAACCCCGCCCGACGCCAATACCC
>NZ_UPHT01000105.1 GCF_900566085.1 Mycobacterium attenuatum | reverse complement strand
AAAGCCTGCTGCGGTGCTCAACGAGACCGGGTCGGCCGCCGGTGGTATTACCGCGGAAATCACTGGTGCGGCAGCGGCATGCGCGGCCGCTAGCCGAGCGCTCAACGCCTCGACGGCGCCAGCCGCACCTGCCAACCCTTCAGGAACCACCCACAACGTCACCGACACAACCCTTTCCATGAATGTCAGCTGGCGGACGCTTTATCGGCGAACACGCAGCACCGGAAATTCTGATACTGCGGGGTTTTCGAGCTTCTGGCCGAGGTGATTTGACGATCGGTGCACCGCGTCGGACGCGTTGTTTTGTTGCGGGTTTAGGCTCCCCATTTGGCGGCTTCGGCGATGTCGCGGGCGTTCATCGCTAGGGTGTTGGACTCGTGGGTGGAGGCCATGGAGTGGTAGGCGCGCACCAGGTCTTGCATGGCGTCATTCCACTGGGCTTGCCAGCCCTGGTAGGTCATTCCGGTGTCGCCCTGCCAGGCGTTGGACAGTGCGGATTGTTCGCTTGCGATGTCGGCGCCCAGGCCTTGCAGGGTTCCGGCGTATCCCGACATGTCTCCGGCGTGGCCGAGCATCGCCGCGTAGTTGTACATGATTTGTGACATCAGAAATTTCCTTTCGGGAATGGGCAGTGGTGGTCGGCTCAGAATCCGGTGTAGCTTGACGCTGCGGCCGCGTCGGCAGCCACGTAAGTGCCGGCGGCGTCACCGAGATTGGCCTGCGCGATGTCTAGCAGGGCGTTGACCTTGCTGGCGGCCTCGACGAACCGTGCGTGCGCGGCCTGAAACGCCGCGGCGGACTCGCCCTGATGAAACGCTTGTGCTGACATCGCCGATTGCTCGGCCGAACCGATGGTGTGACGCATCAGTCCGGCTTTGGCGGTAAATGCGGTCTGCGACGCTACCAACTGCGGAATGTGGGCATCCAACAAGCTCACAACATGTCTCCTGTCATTTCGGTGTTGTTAAATCCGTGCGGCCTTGTGGCCGCGATGTAGCCGCGATGTGGCCGCGATACGTCACAGAGCACTCAGGGCTAATCTGCTATCAGCAGCTGTCCCAACCAGATCCGGGTGCCAAGTGGCCGGCAACATCGGCACCTGCGTGTCGTGGCCGAACTCGACATCTCCAACGGTGGTTAATCCGCCAGGCTGCACAGCACCGTGTTCGACCGTGCCGGCAAACCCCAAAGCGCCGGCACCCTGAGACCCCGCCGACACCGCCGATACCAACTGCGCCTGCGAAACCACCGCCGACACACCGGCAACCGGCTCGACCGCGCCGACGTGAGTGGCCGCCAACGGTGCGCCGACAGCTATATCCATCAGGGGAGCGGCCGCACTTGAAGCAGCGGCAGAGCTTGGCGACGCCAATGCCGCAGCTGCCGAGGGCGCCAACGCCGGGCCAATCAAGGTCAGGTTTCCGATGATCCAGTCAATCACGATCCCGATGACATGCAGAGGCGCCAAGAAAAACCCAAGCACACTTGAGATCCCGAACACCGGAATTGCCACCACGTAGAACAGAGCTGCAACAACGAGATCATACGCAAGAGTGGCATTACCTGCCCACCATGCTATTGCAGCGGCAGCAAAAAGCAGTGGTACAACCCAGACGGTGAGAAGAAGAGCCCAGAATCCGACAATAAGGATGGCCTCGCTCAGAATGAATCGGGCAATATATTCCAGGATCTCCCACAAGGGGAAGGGGGTGAGGGTGGTTTGGGCGGCGGTGGTGGTGAGGGTGGTGCCGGGTTTGATGATGGGGGGTGCGGGGGTGGTGTGTGGGGTGGTGGCTAGTGCGGTGGTGGTGAGTGTTTCGTAGGCGCTCATGGTGGTGGCGGCTTGGATCCACATGCGCACGTAGTTGGTTTCGTTGAGGGCGATGGGGATGGTGTTGATGCCGAAGAAGTTGGTGGCCAGCAGGATTGCGTGGGTGGTGTGGTTGGCGGCCAGTTCGCCCAGGGTGGGCATGGCGGCCAGGGCGCTGAGGTAGGCGGTTGCGGCGCTGTGGTGGACTGCGGCGGTGGCGGCGCTGTCGGTGCTGGCTTGGGTTAGCCAGGCCAGATACGGTGCGTAGGCGGCTGCGCAGATTTCGGCGCTTGGGCCGTGCCAGGCAAGGGTGTGGGTTGCGGCTAGTACGGTGGTGAGTTCTTCGGCGACGGCGGCGTATTCGGTGCTGAGCGTGGACCATTGGGCGGCGGCGGTGAGCAGCGAGGCGGGTCCGGGGCCGGCGCTGAGCAGCGCTGAGTGCACTTCTGGTGGGCTGGCCATCCAGATGGGTGCGCTCATATTGCACCGCCTGTTGGGCCGTAGGTCAGTGCTGCTGTGCTATCGCCGGCGGCGTAGCTGGCCCCGGCGGTGCCGAGGCCCACTCCGGAGCGGGTCAGTTCTTCGACTCCTTGGGTGGCCAGGCCCAGGTGTTCGATACCGCCGGCGCTAAAGCCTGCTGCGGTGCTCAACGAGACCGGGTCGGCCGCCGGTGGTATTACCGCGGAAATCACTGGTGCGGCAGCGGCATGCGCGGCCGCTAGCCGAGCGCTCAACGCCTCGACGGCGCCAGCCGCATCCGCCAACCCTTCAGGAACCACCCACAACGTCACCGACACAACCCTTCCGATCGAGCTCCGGCTGCGGTAATCAACTACGCATACATATGTATCAAATACAATACGAGCGTATTGGAGACAGTTGCACACGTCAAGGGTGTGTGTCAACCCCGGCGTGTCGGTTCGGTTACCCAGTTTGCTGGGGAGCGGTGAATACGGGACTGCGCCGGTGATCTCGGATTGCGAGCTGCGACGATGGTGATCGGAAACGGCTCGGACTCGCCGATTCGGTTGCGCGGCAGGACAACTGAAACTGAGCCGAGCAAACACTGCCCGCCTACTTCTGCCGCAGCGCCACTATCTGGTCGTTGCGGCCGCCAACGTAGACCGTGCCCATGTTGTCGACCGCCAAACCCCATGGATTATCGAGACCGGTGAAGTGCAGCTCGACTTGTGTCGAAGAGCGCGGCGGGAGTTTCAGTATCCGGCCGTTGCCCTTGTTAGTGACGTAGACCGCCCCGTCGCTGTCCACAGTGACGCCGCCGGGTTGCTTTAGTCCGGTAAACGGCAGCGTCGACTGGGTGTTCGCGCCGGCCGGCAACGCCAGAACCCGATTGTTGCCGCCGTCGGCGACGATCACTGTTCCGCTGCCGTCGACCACCAAACCGGTTGGATCGCTTAGGCCGGTGAAGGGCAGAACGAACTGCGCATTCGAACCGGCGTACAGTGCGACCACTCGGTTCTTCGCCGTGTCGGTGACATAGACGGTGCGGCTGCTGTCTACCGACAACCCGGTCGGATTGCTCAGATCCGTAAAGGGCAGGGTGACTTGGGTTTTCGAGCCGGCAGGAAGTACCACGACCCGCCTGTTGCCGGCGTCGTTGACGTAGACGGTGCCGCTGTTGTCGGCTGTCACACCGGTCGGATAGCTGAGGCCGTCGAAAGGCAGCACGACCGGAGTGGTCGATCCCGCGAACAATGCCAGTATCCGATTGTGCAGGGTGTCACCGACGTAGACCGTGCCCCCACTGTCGACCGATAGGCCTTGCGGATCACGAAGGCCGGTGAAAGGCAGCACCACTTGCTGAAACTCAGAGCGTTGCGGACCCAGCTTGCTGACGGTGACCATGGCCGCAACAGTGACAGCCACCGTGAGCAGGGCCGCGGCCGAGATGGCGACGGCCTTGCGGCGCCACCATGGCCGCGACGGTGACCGTGTCGCCTCCGCCGGTGGGCCGGCGGCGGGTTGTTGCCCTGGGACCGAGAGCGCCTCTGCCAGCTGCCGCGGCATCGTCGGCGGGGCCGGGATGTTCTGTCGCGGCGAGCGTGGTTGACCGCGAGTGTCCGGGTGGGCGTGCGCACCGACG
Source organism: Mycobacterium attenuatum (assembly GCF_900566085.1). Classification (GTDB taxonomy): domain Bacteria; phylum Actinomycetota; class Actinomycetes; order Mycobacteriales; family Mycobacteriaceae; genus Mycobacterium; species Mycobacterium attenuatum. Next base: position 10,861 of record NZ_UPHT01000105.1, on the reverse strand, counting down.
GGGTGGCGAGTTGGCGGGGTCCGAATGGGCGGCTGCACCGGGGGCGCGGTCAGGGCCTCATGGGCGGCTCTGGCCAATTCGACCGCGGTCTCGTAGCGGTCGTCGGGATTCTTGGCCATCCCTTTGGCGATGACCATGTCCAACTTCACCGGCAGCCCGGGGATAAGGCTCGACGGCCGCGGCGGCGGCGCCTCGAGGTGGCTGGTGATCTGTTCCTCGATGTCACCGGGGAAGGGGCGCTGCGCGGTCAAGCACTCATAGAGCACACAAGCCAACGAGTAGATATCCGAACGGGCATCGATCTGCGCGGTGCTGAACCGTTCCGGGGCCATGTAATGGCAGGTTCCGATGACATCGCCGGTGACAGTCAAGCTCAATTCGCCCGCCGCGCGGGCGATTCCGAAATCGATCAGGTAGGCGAAGTCGTCGGCGTCGAGCAAAATGTTGGACGGCTTGACATCCCGGTGCAACAGCCCGTCGCGGTGGGCGGCGTGCAGCGCCTTGGCAACCTGCTCGACGATGCGCACCGCCCGCGCCGGCGGCAGCGGCCCCCCGCTAAGCACCGACTGCAGGTCGCGGCCCTCGATCAACCGCATGTCCACGAACAGCCGTCCGCTGATCTCCCCGTAGGTGTGGATCGGTATCAGATGCGGGCTGCTCAACCGTGCGGCCGCATGAGCTTCGCGGCGGAACCGCTGCTGGAATACCGCGTCGTCGGAAACCCCGGCGGACAGAATCTTGAGTGCGACGACCCTGTCGGTGACGGTGTCATAGGCCCGCCACACCTCGCCCATGCCGCCACGGCCCAGCAACTCGACCAGGCGGTACCTTCCGAACGAAGTTCCCTCCAACGAGCCCTCCCAGCAACCGCCAGCAACTGGCCAGACCATACGCGGCACCGGCAACAGTTGCAGGCATTTCGACGCGCCACGGCGCTGTCGACCCGGTGTCGGGGTGTGGGCCAGCCACCACGAAACTACCGGTTCGTTGCGCGGGAGGCCGTCGCACGCGAAGCCCGGCGAACAGACACAGAGTCGCACTGCGCGGACCCCGCGCGGGCGACTCTGTGTCTGCTCGCGCACAAGGCCGCACTAACGGCGCTGCGCATACCCGATCGCCGCCGCGGTGGACAGGTGAGCCCCCGCCGCCCAGCAGGCATCGAAATCGCGTTGCCCCAACGCCTCTCGAATGCAAGCGGCAGCAGCGTCATACCCCGCCTGATACATCGGGAAGCGGGGATGGCCCATGCGCTGCCGGATCGCCTCCGCCGCACCCAGCAGACGCGCCGCGTACGGATGGTCGCCGTCGCTGACAGCAAGGCGGGCAAGGCATTCCAGCGTGTCGTCCACTCGCAGATACCCCTGGGTGCGGGCGGCCACCGTGAGGGCATCGTGGGCGTCGCGCCCGGCCTGCTCCGGCTCTCCCTGTGCCAGTGCGACGAACGCGCGCGCCAGCAGCGCCATCATCCGATACCAGCCCGGCACCACCGCCACCATCTCATCGGCCAGCCGGCGGGCGGCGGTCAGTTCACCGCATGCCAACAAGGCCTCAGGCAGCGGGGCAACGCTCCTGGTGAACACCTCGCGCAGCGGATTGGTCTGGCGCAGGGCCGTCTCGGCCGCCGTCCTGGCTGCCACGGCGTCACCGCGGGCCAGGGCGGCGTTGGCGAACACCGAGTACACCGCGTCAGCGAAATACCCGCCCATCATGGTTGCGGCCTCCAGCGCGGACTGCGCTGCGGTCTGGGCAGCGTCGGCCTGGCCGTGGAATGAGAGCACTTCGCTGAGGCTGACGTAACTGAATACCGCCATGGTGAGGTCACCGGTTGCCTCGACTTCCTCGATCACACCGCGGGCCATCCCCGCTGCCCCGGCGAGGTCTCCCCGAATCATCAACGCAGTGCTCAGCCAGGCACGACAGTTCCGGGAGAAGAACCGGTCGCCCAGCTCATCGGCGAGCTCGCGCCCTTGTTCGGCGGCCGTGATCGCGGGGATGGGTTCACCAGCCATGACTGCCGCGGTCGCCTGATAGCTGAAGATCTGGCAGAGCGTTCGGCGATCACCGATCGCCCGGACCAGATCGATCGCCTCGGTGAGGTAAGGGTGAGATACCCGCGGATCGTAGAGGGCAAGCATCCCGCACGCGATCAGGGCGCGCGCGATCAGTCCCGGATCGTCGAGCTTTCGAGCGACGGCCAGCGCCTCCTGTGCCCGCCCCAGCTCGGCTGGGATGCCAACCCAGCTGGCCAGGATGCTGTACTGGGCCACCGCTCCCGCCCACACCGCTGGCGCTATTGCCGAGCGATCCGCGTCGGCAAAGATGGCCGACAGGCCCGCCAGCGCCTCTTTGACGCGCCCGCCCCGTAACCACAAGGGCCGCAACGACAATATGAGCTGTAGGGCGGTGTCCGGGGCGCCGGCTGTCCGGCTCCAGGTGAAGGCCGCTCGCAGATTGTCGATTTCGGTTTGCGCCCAATGCAGCAGTCGCTCGTCGGCCCAATGGCCCCTTGCCTCTAATTCGGCGGCCATACCCGTGTAGTAATCGCGGTGGTGGGTGCGCACCTCGTCGGTTTCGGCAGACTCGTCGAGCCTTTCCAGCGCGTACTGGCGCACGGTTTCCAGCAACCGGTATCGCATTCCGTCGCCGGTGTCGTCGGCGACCACCAACGACTTGTCGACCAACAGGCTTAGTTGATCGAGCAGCTGGTAACTTTCGACTTCGTTGCCGGCGGCAACGGCTTGGGCGGCATCGAGATCGAATCCGCCGGCGAACACCGCCAGCCGGCGAAACAGCACCCGCTCGGGCTCGGTCAACAGCGCATGCGACCAGTCCACCGAGGCCCGCAGCGTCTGCTGGCGTCGCACCGCGGTGCGCGCACCGCCGGTGAGCAACCGGAACCGGTCATGCAGCCCGTCGACGATCTGCTGCAACGACAACGCCCGAATACGTGCTGCTGCAAGCTCGATCGCCAGCGGCATGCCGTCCAGGCGTCGGCAGATCTCTTCGACCAGCGCGATATTTTCGTCGTCGACACCGAACTCGGGGCGGGAGTGGCGGGCGCGGTCGGTGAACAGCTCGACGGCCTCGTCGGTCACGGACAGCGACGGCACTCGCCAGCTCAGCTCACCGGGCACTCCCAGCGGCTCGCGGCTGGTGGCCAGGATCGTCAGCCGCCGGCAGGCCGCGAGCAGCGTGACGACCAGGCTATCGCACGCGTCGAGCAGATGTTCGCAATTATCAAGCAGCAGAAGGGCTTTGCGCTCGCCGATAAATCGGACCAGCAAGTCTGTGGTGGAGCGGCCCGGTTGGTCGGGCAGACCCAGGGCGCGGGCAACGGTCACCGGAGTGACGTCGGGGTCGGTGATGGGAGCGAGGTCCACGTACCAGAGCCCTTCGCTGAACTCGGTGCCGAGTTGGTTGGCGACCTGTACCGCCAGGCGGGTCTTGCCGGCGCCGCCGGCCCCGGTCAATGTCACCAGCCGCTCGCCAGCGACCAGACGACGCAACTCCGCCATTTCGACCTGGCGCCCGACGAAGCTCGTCAACTGCGCCGGGAGATTATGCGATGCAGCGATATTGCGGACGCGAAGCGGCGGGAATTCGTTGCGCAAGTCGGGGTGGCAGAGCTGGACGACGCGCTCTGGGCGTGGCAGGTCCCGCAACGGGTGGCTGCCCAGATCGGCCAGCCACACCCTGGCGGGGAGCCGATCGACAACCAGCGGCTCGGTCGCCCCGGATAACACGGTTTGGCCGCCATGGGCCAGGTCGCGCAGCCGCGCCGTGCGGTTGATGGTGGGGCCGGCGTAGTTGGATTCGTCGCGCAGCTGAACCTCGCCGGTGTGGATTCCGACGCGCAGCCTTATCGGCGCCAGCGGTGCTCGCTGTAATTCCAGTGCGCAGGCCAGCGCGTCGCTGGCACGGGTAAATGCGGCCACGAAGCTGTCACCCTCGCCCTGCTCGAGCGGGCGCACCCCGTGATGGGCGGCGACGGCCCTGTTGACGGTCGTGTTGAGCCGGGCCAGCGCCGCGGTCATGTTCTCGGGCTGGGTCTCCCACAGCCGCGTCGAGCCTTCGACATCAGCCAGCAGCAGCGTTACCGTCCCCGTCGGCAGCAACTCGCTCACACCCAACTCATCCCAGGTCAGCAGCGGAATCTCCGCGCGTCGGCTCATGGTATCCAGCGCCCGGGGACCGAAGGCGAACAACTCGCGCAGTAGTGACCGGGCGGGGCGGGTGTGCGAGCGGCGGCAGTGGGGCGGACGTACTTGGCGATACCCGGGGATACCGAGCCAGTTGCCGAGCCGGTGCCGAGCAATGTGCCGAGCCAGGTGCCAAGAAGGAAAGATATTTCCTGACCGTGATTCAAACTCGCAGGCCCAGGCGCCAGACATTGTCGCAGCGGCACCGGTCGGCGCGACACTTGCCGCCGCCATCAGGCCAAACGTCGAAATTCGCATAGCTCGTCAAAGCACCCCTGCGACGCTGCGGTAACGCGCCGTGATTGGCGGCGCGCCGGCCTCTGGTTTGCGGCCAGGCTGCATGATGAACCCATGGTGAAAGCGATCATTTTCGACGTGCAAGGGACGGCGACGGATTTCCATTCGACTGTCTGTGAGGAAGCTCAGCGCATCAGCGCCGGCCGACACCCCGGCGTTGACTGGGCCGAGGTAGTCACCCGCTGGCGTGCGGGTTACTTCACCACGTTGAAGGCCGCACCGAGCGAGCATGGCAAGTGGATCTCGGTGTCCTCGGTGTATCGGCGCTCCCTGGACACGGTCCTCGACGAATCCGGAATCACCGATTTCTCCGCTGCCGAGCGCGATGAACTCACCTTGGCCTGGCAGCGTCTGAGGCCGTGGCCGGACACGGTGGCCGGACTGACCCGGCTGAAACGCGACTACACGTTAGCCACCCTGTCGAACGCCGACGTCAGTGCGGTGATCAACATTTCCAAACGGGCGGGTTTGCCGTGGGATGCGATTTTCGCCGCGGAGATGGTGGGGGCGTTCAAGCCTGATCCGGCCGTCTACCACATGGCCGCGACCTACCTCGGACTCGAACCCGCCGAGATCATGATGGTGGCAAGCCACAAGTACGACATCCGTGCCGCGGCCGAACTCGGGTTCCGCACCGCCTTTGTCGCGCGCCCGCTGGAATTCGGTCCCGGCGGTGACGCCGACGTGGTTTACGAGGACGAGTTCGACATCAACGCCGCTGATTTCCTCGACCTTGCCGATCAGCTCGGTTGCTGACCGGGTTTGCCTAAATGCGGTTCAGCACAACGCGATTGCGCTGAGATGGCGCTACAGCAATTGGGCAAGTGCGGTCACAACCATGAGCACCAGCACCGCTGACCCGACGATGTAGACCTGACGGCGGGCAGTGATTCGCGCGGGTCGGGGCCGGCTCAGCGTTCGTTGCCGCTGCCAGGCGATCGCGTAGCCGCACGAAGCCGCAAGGGCAGCCAGGCCCGCCGGGATCAAACCCGCCGGTCCCTGGTGGCTATGCAGATTCTTGAGTGTGAGTAGCACCCCGTTGACCAGCAATGCGAACGACGTCCTGGTCCAGGCCAGCGTCGTGCGTTCTGCCTGTAGACCGCGATCCGATGTCTCGCCGGTCGCCGTCGGCTGGCTCAACCCCGGACTGCCTTGACGATCACCAAGCCGAGCGCCACGATCCCGACCACGGCCAGACCCACCGCCAGGTATGCGGGAGTGGGATGACGGGGCAAGGGCAGGCCGCGGCGCATGGCACGATCGGCCTGCCGCCAGCGCAGCAGGCCCATCCCGCTGGTGAGGATTGCCAGCGCCGCGAGCGCCACCCCTAACATCCGGCGGGCACCGGGGATTGCCAGCTCCGGGACGAGTTGTACCAGTGCGACCGCTGCGGCGAGCAGCCCCAGGGCGGTGCGCTGCCACGCTAGGAACGTCCGTTCGTTGGCCAGGGTGAACCGGTAGTCGGGATCGGTCTCCGCGGGGCCGTCAGCGCCCTGCATGCTGGCGGGCGTGTGGTTATCGGCCACGGGGCAACTCCCAGAGAAAGTCGGGGACAGGGCTTCGGCGTCGACCGAGTGTAGCCAGGGCTGGCGCGCTGGCGCGGTGGAATGCTGTGGTGAGAAGGCGACTCTCTTCCGATGCTCCCGGGTCCGATCGTTGCTGCGTTGCCGTCGAGACGGCCACCCCTACATTTAGTCGTCCTAAGCACCTGACCAGCGGTTTCAGGTTCGTGCCGGTTTGCCCAACTGGCCACCCAGCGGCTGGCCCGCCGCTACTCTGTCACTGTTCGGAGCTAGCTCGGTCTATGTAGGTGCCTATATGGGCCGGTATCGGAGGGCTATGACGAGTTCCGAAGTGGCGGCGCCGCACAGCGGCTGTCCAATAGCGCGTGGCTTACCAAGGACCAGCTACGGTTCGACTCTACGGTCGACGGGCTGGTCGGAACTCCAGATGAACGCGCTGTGGCGCGATGCGCGGGTGGTCGGGACCTATGGCCCGGAGGTCGCGAAGCGACTAGCGCTCAGGGCCGCCGGCAAGGTCCGATCGAGACTGGACGGCAGCCGCGCCGGCAAACATGTGCAGCTCACCGATTTCGATCCGTTCGATCCGGTGACAGCCGCCGACCCGTACCCGCATTACCGCGAGCTTCTGGCGGGCGAGCGCATCCAGTACAACCCCAAACGCGACGTCTACATCCTGAGTCGATACACCGACGTCCGCGAAGCCGCGCGCGACCATCATGGGTTGTCCAGCGCCGGGGGAGTCACGTTTTCCCGTGGATGTCTGCCCTTCCTTCCCACCGCTGACCCGCCGACACACACCCGGTTACGCAAGCAGCTGGCACCGACTATGGCACGCGGAGCGCTGGAGTCCTGGCGTCCGATGATCAACCAACTGGCCCAGGAATTGGTGGCTGAACTGCTGGCCCGGACACCCGCGGACGTCGTCGCCACCGTGGCCGCGCCGCTGCCGATGCGCACCATCACCACCGTTCTGGGCGTGCCGGGACCGGACGAGGCCATGTTCTGCCGCTTGTCCAACCAGGCGGCTCGGATCACCGACGTTGCGCTGTCGGCTTGCGGGCTGGTTTCGCTTGTGCAGGGCTTCAACGGTTTTCGGCGGCTGCGTGCCCTGTTCACGCAGCGGCGCGCCGATGGGCTACTGGCAGAGGACTCTGTTATCGGCAGGCTCGCCGCGTATGCCGACCACGGTCACCTCAGCGATGACGAATTCTTCTTTTTCGCGGTGTTGCTGCTGGTTGCCGGCTATGAAAGCACCGCGCATCTGCTCAGCACGTTGTTCCTCACGCTCGCCGAGTTTCCCGATCAGCTCGGGCTCCTGTCGCGGCGACCCGAACTGATCGCCCCGGCGCTCGAGGAGCAACTTCGCTTCGTGTCTCCGATCCAAAGCATCTGCCGCACAACGCGGGTCGACTATCCCGTGGGCGGTGCGGTCATTCCGGCGGGCTCGCTGGTACTGCTGGCATGGGGCGCTGCGAATCGCGACCCGCGCCAATTCGACGACCCGGACGTTTTTCGCGCCGACCGCAACCCGACGGGCCATCTGGCGTTCGGCTCCGGCATCCACCTGTGTCCCGGGACCCAGCTGGCGCGGATGGAAGGCCAGGCCGTGCTCGGCGAGATCGTCAGAAGAATCGACCGGATAGAGGTAGTCGAGCCGCCGGCGTGGACGACGAACGCCAATCTTCGCGGCCCGACCCGGCTCCGCGTTGCCGTGGCACCCCGCGTATCTCGATGAAGACGCCCCGCTCACGGTGGCACGAGTGGGCGGTGCCGCTTTGGATCGGCTGCAATTTCACCGCCTGGGTTCGATTGTTGATCCATAACCGTTTTGCGGTGCACTGGAGCCGCTGGCATTTCGCGGTGCTCTACACGTTTCTCAGTGTGGTCAATTCCGTTCTCGGACTGTGCCAGCAGGCTGTGTTCGGCAGGCGTGTGGCGGAAACGGTGATTGCCGATCCGCCGATCTTCATCGTCGGGCACTGGCGTACCGGGACCACCTTGCTGCACGAACTGCTGACCCTTGACGATCACCACACCGCGCCCACCGGCTACGAATGCCTTGCACCGCAGCATTTCCTGGTGACGGAGTGGTTCGCGCCCTGGGCGGGTTTCCTGGTGCCCAAGCATCGGCCCATGGACAACATGGAGCTGAGCCTGCAACACCCGCAGGAAGACGAATTCATCTGGTGCGTGCAGGGACTGCCGTCGCCATACCTGGCTATCGCGTTCCCCAACCGGCCGCTGGCACACGAGCGATATCTGGACTTGGAGCAATTGACACCGCGAGAGCTGGAAGCGTGGAAACGAACCCTGTTTCGCTTCGTCCAGCGACTGTACTTTCGCCGCGGAAAGACGGTAATCCTGAAAAACCCTCTTCACAGTTTGCGGATCAAGGTACTGCTGGATGTTTTTCCGCGAGCGAAGTTCATCCACATCGTCCGAGACCCGAAAGTCGTTTACCCGTCGACGATTCACCTTCACAAAGCGTTCACCCGGATACACGCCCTGCAGCGACCGACGTTCGCGGGGCTGGACGACAAGGTGCTGTCCACCTACGTCGACCTGTACCGAAAACTAGAGGAGGGACGCAAACTCGTTGACCCGTCCAGCTTTTACGAATTGCGCTATGAGGACCTGGTCGCCGATCCCGAAGGTCAGCTGAGCCGACTGTACGAGCACCTGAGGCTGGGCGACTTCGAACGGCTGCGGCCGCGGCTGCGCCGGTATTTCGCCGAGCGGGCGGACTACGAAACCAACACCTATCAAGTGACCGCCGAACAACGGGCGACCGTCACGCAACACTGGGGCGAGGTCATCGACCGTTACGGATACCGGTAAACCGGCACGTCCACTGCCCATGGCTGGCGGCTGACCAGATCGGCGACCTGTACCCGACCGCGCTGGAACTGGCCGGTGGCCACGTCGACCAGCCGATACTGCTGGTCGGGCCGGTGAATGGGTTGAGCATCGAGAACCACGATGCGAACCTCACCGGGCTCGAACCGGTGTCGACGCTGCAGGGCCGCGAGCAACTGCTCGCTGTGCATGGTGCCGTCGGCGAAATGCAGGCCCGTCGCTGCGGCGCATATCCATGCGCCGTCGACGATCGTGTAGCCGGATTCGCGGCCTGTCGGGATGGCCCGGTGTGCCAGGGTGAACAGCGCCCGCCCGCTGCTGCTCAAGGCGCGCAGGGCATACCCCAAATAGGCCGGGATTTCTTCGGGTTCATGTTCCCACGTCCAGTCCTATCCACTCGCCGATAACGGCGAGCGGCAGGGGCAGGCAGATGGCGGTCATGAAGTCGAACACGGTCCCGGTTGGGGGATGGTCGATGATCGCCGCGGCGATGGATTGCACGCCCTCGGTGAGACCCTCGATGAACGACGGCGTGAAAACGTCGCGTACCGACCCGCGCAATCGGAGGTGCTCGTCACCGTCGGTGAACAGCATGGACCGTTCGACCAAGGCGCTACCGGCGTCATCGACCCCATTCCTCGCGTAGGGGTTGGCCCGCGGGTCGATCGACCATCCCGATCCGCCGAGCACCTGTTGTGCGGTGCGGTAGCCGAATACCAGCCAGCTCTGCGCGGTCGAGTTCCATACCACATCGCTGCCGTTGCGGTGTCGCTCGTAGAACGGGTACGGGTCGGCGGCTTCCCACGGCAGCCGGGGCGTCGCTGCGCTAGGGATGGTCATGGCGGTCCAGCCCGAACGGCAGGCCGCGTCTGCGCACCCAGGCGCAATGCTGCTTGCCCAACGGCGTGATCGGCTCCGCGACGCCGTCGAGGTCATCGGCGATCGACCGGGCATGCACGCTGGCCCCGAGCATGGCGCATATTGCGTTGACGTTGAGGCTGATTCGCGACATGAACACCAGATCTTCGGGTAGCGACATGCGGCGCACCGGGTGGTCGGGCGACAGCGGCACCAGTGCGCGCACCGCTCGCCGCGAGGTGTCTGTGGTGAAGGTGACTGGCTGCGGGCCCAGGGCCTCCTGAAGGATCTCGGCCCACCATTGATACACGTGGGCGCCGGTGAGGCCGGAATCGGCCGCCAGAAAGCCCGCGTCCACCATGAGCTCGCGCAGCTGGTGAGTGCGCCCGTCCAAGGCCGCCCGCACCGTGTGTATGTATTTGTAGCGAAACGGCTCGGGAACGACCTTCACACAACCGAAGTCGAGAAAGCCGATCCGCCCGTCGGGCCCGAACCGGTAATTGCCGGGGTGCGGATCGGCATGAAACAGATTCGCGTGGCGGGCCGAGCCGGTGGCAAACCGCAAGATGGCCTCGGCCCAGCAGTTCTTGAGTTCCTGATCGGCCTCCTGTGCCGCAGCCCAATCCATTCCGTCCAGGTAGGTCATGGTCAACACCCGATCACCCGATGCTTCCGCAACGACCTCCGGGATCCGGATGAACGGGTGGTCGCGGTACAGCGCGGCGAATACGGTGATGTTGGCCGCTTCGTGGCGGTAGTCGATTTCCTCGCTGATGCGAGCGGCGACCTCGCGCGCGGCCCGCTTGACGTCGGCCTGAATCACGTTGCCCAACGTCGTTGACACCAGCCGCAAGAAGCTCGCGAGCAGTTCGGTGTTGGCCAGATCGTCGCGGATGGCTTCGGCCGCGCCCGGATACTGGATCTTGACTGCCACGGGGCGGCCATCGTGCAGTACCGCCCGGTGCACCTGCCCGATGGAGGCAGCGGCCATCGGCTCGCCAGCGAACTCGGCGAAGACCTCCTCGGCGGGCCGGCCAAGATCGTCGTGCAGCACCTCGCGGGCCAGGGCCGCATCCATCGGCGGGGCATCGGCCTGCAGGTGCGCCAGTGCGGCCTGGTATCCGGAAA
>NZ_UPHT01000103.1 GCF_900566085.1 Mycobacterium attenuatum | reverse complement strand
CGCCAGCCCCGACGACAGCCACGCCCACGCCCACCCCGCCGCCGGCGAACACGACTCCAGCCACCACGCAGCCGCCCGCCAGCACTCAGCCGCCGGCAACCAGCCAACCCCCGGCAACCACGCAGCCGCCCGCCGTGCAGCCTCCGGCTGTGCCGCAGATACCGCCGATTCCAGCAATCCCCCAGATCCCCGGTATCGGCTTTCCGCAGCCACCGCAAATTCCCGGGCTAGGTCAGCCCATCCCCGGCCAGGCAGCGCATTAGCGCGTCGTCTAGCCCGTCGCTGACTCGGGGGCTGAATGGGCTGGATGGGAGGCCTTGAGAATTTCCTCGTTGTAGGCCTTGTCCTTGTCCACGTTGTCGGCGACCTGTTTGTCTTCGTCCGTTTCTTGGTTGTCTGCTTTGGCTTTTGCCGCCGGCGAATCCTTGTCGTCGGCGTAGCGGGGATGGCCGTTTTCGTCGAGCCAGTCGCCAACGGCCGTGCCGGTGATGGTCTTGCCGGAACCGGGCAACACCAATGTCGGCCGGTCCTCGTAGGCGGTCATCATTTCGGCCGCTGCTTGTTTGGCTTCGTCGTTGGGTTCCGGGACCTCGGAGGTGTTCAGTTTTCCACCATCGCTGCTGCTACCGGCCTGTTGTGTGTCGTCGCTCCGGCCGGCGGCCTGCTCGTCATGCGCAGTCATACCCGTGCCCCTTTGCAGTTGCAGTTTGTGACCGACCCCTCGACTCCGGTTACCCAGTGCGGCGCCGGTTCGAAACGCTTGCCGGTACCGCCGCGGTATCAGCTCGGCGTCGGGTAGCTGACACCCGTGAGACGTTCGGAGACCTCCCAGAGACGCCGGCAGTCATCCTCGTTGCGGGCCCGGGCGGGCACCTTGGCCTCGGTCACGCCGCCGCCGGCTGCCTCGTAGAAGCCCCGGGGGCCATAGAACACGCCGCCCTCGGCCTGCGGCGCTGCGGCCGCATACAGTGCGGGCAGCATCCCTTCGTCGATCTCCTGCCACAAGAACGGAGTGAACCGCCACGACGCCGTGTACAGCCGCTGCATCAAGGCCGGCTTGTCCCGGCCGTGCGAAGGTCCGCTGATTTGCAGGTTGGTCTTGGTCAGCCCGGGATGCGCGGCATTGGACATGATTCGCCAGCCGGCCTCGCGGCTGCGGCGGTCCAGCTCGCGAGCGAACATCAGCACCGCCAACTTCGACTGCCCGTAGGCCGCCATGGGGGCGTAAGACTTGTCGAATTGCAAGTCGTCGAAGTGGATACGGCCACGCCGTGCGGCCAGGCTGCTCAGCGAGACCACCCGCGCGGCCGGTGCGGCGCGCAGCAGCGGCAGCACCCGGGCGGTCAGCGCGAAGTGGCCGAGATGGTTACTGCCGAACTGCAATTCGAAGCCGTCGGCGGTCGCCTCGCGTTCCGGCGGGGTCATGACACCGGCGTTGTTGATGAGAATGTCGATCGGGCGGCCTTCGGAGTTGAGCTGCTCACCCAGCGCAGCCACGGAGGCCAGCGACGACAGGTCGAGTGCCTGGATGGTCAGCTTGGCGTCGGGAACCGCGGTGCGGATCTGCTCGATGGCCGCCTCACCTTTGGCCCGGTTGCGGATTGCCATCACCACATCAGCGCCGGAGGCCGACAGCCGTCGAGCCAACCCGAAACCCAGACCGCTGTTGGCGCCGGTGACGACGGCCAGCTTTCCGGACAGGTCGGGCACCGTGGCGATCAGATTGTTAGCCATGCGTTTCACTCCTTTTCCCGTGGCGCCTGTCTAGTGTCCTCTTTTCCTCGCCGCCGCAGAATCCGAGCGGCATGCTGAACACCATGGCCCTGCATCCGGGAGCGTGCCGGCGGCGGCGCGTCCTCGGATGGACGGCGGCATTGGTCTTCGGCACGTTACCGGCGCTTGCTTTCCCGGCGCCATCGTGGTGGTGGCTGGCGTGGTTCGCGCTGTTACCGCTGCTGCTCGTGGTACGGGCCGCAGCCAGCTCGTGGGACGGCGCGGTGCGAGCGTGGTGTGGTCTTGCCGGGTTTGTGGCCGCCAACCAGTACTGGCTGGCCGGCAGCGCCGGTCCAATGCTGGTGCTCTTGGCTGTCGGACTCGGTGTCCTGTGGCTGCCGTGGGGATGGATCGCCCACCGGCTACTGTCGGCGCCGGTGACTGCCGGCCGCCTGGCCGCCTCCCTGGTGGTGCTGCCCAGCGCGTGGGTGGCGGCCGAAGCGGTGCGGGCGTGGCCCGCGTTGGGCGGTCCGTGGGCGCCGTTGGGCGCGTCGCAATGGAATCAGCCCGTCACATTGGCGTCGGCATCCGTCGGAGGAGTCTGGTTGACGAGTTTTCTGGTGGTCGCCGTCAATGCCGCTGTCGCCGTCGCGATAGTGCACCGGCAGGCGCTGTTCCTCGCGCTGGGGGGCGCGGTGGCGTTCGGGGGACTAGGACCGGCGTTCTACCTGTTGGGTCCGGCGCCTGCCGCCGGCCCGACGGTCCGGGTAGCGCTGATACAGCCAGGCGACATCGACGATGCGATCGCCCGGGAAGCGGCCAGCGAGGCGATCACCGCCACTGTCGTGGGGCAGCGCGTGGACTTGGTGGTCTGGGGGGAAAGCAGCGTAGGGCAGGATCTCGGCACACATCCCGAGGTGCTGGACCGGCTGACGGAGCTGTCGCGGCGGGTGGGCGCGCAGCTCCTCGTCAACGTCGACGCGGCCGCGCCAGGCGGCGGCATCTACAAGTCGTCGGTACTTGTGGGTGACAGCGGTATGGTCGGCACCTACCACAAGACCCGACTGGTGCCGTTCGGCGAATATGTGCCGCTGCGGCCGCTGGTCGGTTGGTTCACCCGTCACAGCAAGGCCGCCGCCGAAGACCGCAAGCGGGGAAGCGGGCCGGTGGTCCTGCATGCCGGTGGCCTCGGCATCGGGCCGCTGATCAGTTATGAGACGACGTTTTCCGATCTGGCGCGCCGCGAAGCGCTGCTGGGGGCACACTTGCTGGTGTATCAGAGTTCCACCTCCACTTTTCAAGGCAGTTGGGCGCAGCCGCAATTGGCCGCGCAGCCCGCAGTGCGCGCGGTCGAGGCGGGCCGCCCCGCGGTGCATACCGGGTTGTCCGGCGACAGTTCGGCCTTCGACGCCCGTGGGCACCGGCTTGCGTGGTGCCCGTCGAACTTCCGGGGCGCCGTGGTGATCAGTGTTCCGTTGGACTCGAGCACCACGCCGTACCAACGACTGGGGGATTGGGTACCGGTGACGGCGTTTGTGGTGCTGATCGGCGCTGTGATACTGCTCTGGCGTGACAAACTGCGTGGATGAGTAGCAGACGGGTCGCCAAGATTTCGTTGGCATTGGCCATTGGGACGTTGGTGGTCTCGGTGGCCGGCTTCATCACCACGTTGGTGCTCAACGCGTTCTTTCTGGACAAGTACAACGCTTACGGTGAAGTGCCAATCCCCGGTTCGGGCAGCGTCCACCTGCCGGCGGGCGAAGTCACCGTCAGCCTGCACACCGTCGTCATCGGCGGTACTAACGGCACCGGCCTGCCTGTCCCGCCATTGGGCATCTCCATCGACCCACCCGAGGGCGCGCCCCAACCACACCTCACCGAAAGCATCGGCAGCACAACGACGGTCAATAATGACGCGCATGTGCGGGTGTGGATTGTTCAGGTTCCGGCCGAAGGCACCTACCACGTGACCACCGAGGGGCAGGTCGGCGGATACATCAACCCGCGACTGGCTTTCGGTCATCAGAGCTCTTACGGCTATCTGGTGTGGGTATTCGTCGCCGTCTTTGTCGTCGGACTGGCGGATCTGGCGTTGTCGGTGATGTGGCTGAGCCGCAGCCGGCCTAGGGCGGTGTCGCCGGCCGGGTGGTCGGTGCCCATCGAGCCCAGCGATCAGGGGGTCAAGCTCGAGCGTCTCAAAACAATTGCCGCGCTGCGTGATTCAGGTGCGCTGACCGAAAGCGAGTTCGAGTCCGAGAAGCGTCGGATTCTTCAGGGGCGCTAAACCGGGCCGGAGCTGACGCCGTCACCGAGATCGACCTCTTGCAGGCAACGTGCGAGAAAAGACCTGCAATACGTTGATTTCGCGGAGGCTGGCGGGGCGGCGAAGGTGGCCGCGGGGCGACGTGTGACCAGGGGCGACCTAGTGACCGCGGGCTACCCATTCCCCGTAGCGGACGACCTCATTGCCGATGGTGGTGCTGTCGCCGTGGCCGGTGTGCACGACGGTGTCGCCAGGCAACGTCCCGAGCCGTTCGGAGATCGACCGCAGAATCGTGGGGAAATCGGAGAACGAGCGTCCGGTTGCCCCGGGTCCGCCGGAGAAGAGGGTGTCACCGCTGAACACCACGCCGGGGCCGAGGTCCCGGACATACCAGCACACCGATCCCGGTGAATGGCCCGGGGTATGCAGCGCACGCAGTTCCAGCCCGGCTACCCGCAACGCATCTTCGTCAGCGACGGGACGAAAGTCTTTGCCCGGGTGCGTCATTCGCCATAGAACGTCGTCACCGGGGTGCAGTAGCACGGGGGCGTCCAGGGTCTCACCGAGCTGAGGGGCTACCGTCACGTGGTCGTTGTGGCCATGCGTACACACCACCGCTACCACGTTGCGGCCCCCGACCGCTTCGATGATCGGAACGGCGTCATGGGCGGCGTCGAACACCACGACTTCGGAGTCGTCGCCAACCAGCCAGATGTTGTTGTCGACTTCCCAACTGCCGCCGTCGAGTTCGAAAGTTCCATGGGTGACCACGCGCTCGATCCTCATAAGATCACCACCGAGCGCAGCACCTTGCCGCCGTGCATCTGGTGGAACGCCTCCTCGACATCGGCGAGCTCGATTCGCTCGGAGACGAACTTGTCCAGTGGAAGCCGGCCCTGCTGATAGAGGTCGATCAGGGTGGGGAAGTCGCGTTCGGGCAGGCAGTCGCCGTACCACGAGGACTTCAACGCTCCGCCGTGGGAAAAGAAATCCAGCAGTGGCATGTCCAGCCGCATTTCGGGCGTTGGCACACCCACCAGCACCACGGTTCCCGCCAGATCGCGGGCATAGAAGGCCTGCTTCCAGGTTTCGGGCCGTCCGACGGCGTCGATCACCACGTTGGCGCCGAAGCCGTCGGTAAGGTCCTGAATGGTTGCGACGACGTCGGATTCGCGCGCGTTGACGGTGTGGGTCGCACCGAATTCGCGTGCCCACGCCAGCTTGGTGTCGTCGGTGTCGACCGCGATGATCACCTTGGCCCCGACCAGCGCGGCACCGGCGATCGCGGCGTCGCCCACGCCGCCGCAACCGATCACGGCCACGCTGTCATCGCGGGTCACTCCGCCGGTGTTGATCGCCGCGCCGATGCCGGCCATGACTCCGCAACCCAGCAGACCGGCCACGGCCGGGTCGGCTGCCGGATTGACCTTGGTGCATTGACCACAGTGCACCAGCGTCTTGTCGGCGAACGCGCCAATGCCCAACGCGGGGGTGAGTTCGGTGCCGTCGGTCAGCGTCATCTTCTGTGCGGCGTTGAAGGTGTCGAAGCAGTAGTGCGGCCGGCCCCGTTTGCACGCTCGGCACTGACCGCATACCGCGCGCCAGTTCAGGATCACGAAGTCGCCCGGTTCGACCGTGGTTACCCCTGGCCCGACGGCTTCGACCGTGCCCGCGGCCTCGTGGCCCAGCAGGAACGGGTATTCGTCGTTGATGCCGCCGTCGCGGTAGGTCAGATCGGTGTGGCAGACGCCGCAGGCGCTGAGGTCGACGACGACCTCGCCGGGCCCGGGCTCCGGGACGACGATGTCCACCAATTCGACGGGCTCGCCCTTTTTCCGTGAAATCACGCCGCGCACTGTCTGACTCATGGGCTCCAACCTATAGCTCGGACGCTATGAGCCTCGCCGAGACCGCGCGCAGCGCGTCGATTCTGTGGTGAGTGAGTCCATTTCGGCGTGCTCGGCTGAACGCAGACTCGGCGCCTCACCAGCCCGGTGTAGCGTCGCTGACCATGACGGCAACCGACACCGGCCCCGAAACCAGTCCCGAAACCAGTGAAGAATTCAGCAACCGGATTGTTGCCGCCATCGACGGCGCCGGTTTGGCGATTCTGCTCAGTGTCGGCCATCAGACCGGGCTGCTGGACACGATGGCCGAGCTGCCGCCGTCGACCAGCGCCCAGATCGCCGAGTCGGCGGGCCTCGATGAGCGCTATGTCCGGGAATGGCTGGGTGGTGTGACCGCCGCCCAGGTCGTCGACTACGACCCCGAGAAGGCCACTTACGTGCTACCCGCCCATCGCGCCGCAGCCCTGACGCGAGCTGCCGGACCCAACAACCTGGCCCGCCTCACGCAGTTCATCTCGTTGCTCGGCGAGGTTGAGCAAAAGGTCATCGGCTGCTTCCGGGCCGGCGGCGGCGTGCCCTACAGCGACTACCCGCGCTTCCACACGCTGATGGCCGAGTTGAGCGGTGAGGTGTTCGAGGCCACCCTCGTCGACGTGGTCTTGCCCATGGTCGACGGCCTGCCGGAGCGTCTGCGCGCCGGCGCCGAGGTGGCCGATTTCGGTTGCGGCAGTGGGCATGCGGTCAATTTGATGGCGCAGGCCTTCCCGCACAGCCGGTTCACCGGCATCGACTTCTCGGACGCCGCCGTTGCGGCGGGTGCGGCGGAAGCGGCTCGACTTGGCTTGAACAACGCCGCATTCGAGCGGCACGACCTGGCGCACCTCGACGAGGTCACCGAAAAAGCAGCCGCCTACGACGTGATCACCGCCTTCGACACCATCCACGACCAAGCCCATCCGGCGCGGGTGCTGGCGAACATCCATCGAGCGCTGCGACCCGGCGGTGTGCTGCTGATGGTTGATATCAAGGCGTCGAGCCGGCTCGAGGACAACGTCGGTGTTCCGCTGAGCACCTATCTGTACACCACGTCGATGATGCACTGCATGACGGTGTCGCTGGCGCTGGACGGCGTGGGGCTGGGAACGGTGTGGGGCCGGCAGGTGGCCACCTCGATGCTCGCCGCCGCCGGGTTCGGTGATGTGCAAGTCCGCGAAATCGAGTCAGATCCGCTGAACAACTACTACATCGCCCGGAAGTGAAGCGCCCGACTCCATGGCTGCTCTGAACGCTCTTGACGACTGGCCGGTCCCCGCGGCTGCCGCCGCGATAGTTGGACCCGACGGTGTGCTGGCCACCCACGGTGATACCGCACAGGCTTTCGCGCTGGCGTCGGTGACCAAGCCGCTGGTGGCGCGTGCCGCGCAGATCGCCGTCGAGGAAGGTGTCGTCGACCTCGACACCCCGGCCGGACCCCCCGGCTCCACGATCCGCCACCTGCTCGCGCACGCATCAGGGTTGGCGATGCATTCAGCGAAACCGCTCGCTCGTCCCGGCGCCCGGCGGATGTATTCCAACTACGGCTTCACCGTGTTGGCCGAAACGGTGCAGCAGGAGTCCGGCATCGAGTTCGCCGGCTACCTGACCGAGGCGGTGTTCGAGCCATTGGGCATGGCCGCCACCCGGCTCGATGGCGGCACGGGCGCGGCCGGGTTCGGCGCCACGTCCACGGTCGCCGATTTGGCGCTGTTCGCCGGCGATTTGCTGCGCCCGCAGAGCGTCTCCGGGCAGATGCACGACGAGGCGATCACCGTGCAGTTTCCGGGCCTGGACGGGGTGTTGCCCGGATACGGTGTCCAGCGTCCCAATGACTGGGGGCTGGGCTTTGAGATCAGGGATGCCAAATCGCCGCACTGGACGGGCGCGCGCAATTCGGCGCGAACGTATGGCCATTTCGGTCAGGCGGGCGGGTTCATCTGGGCTGATCCTGAAGCGGACCTGGCGTTGGTCGTCCTCACCGACCGTGATTTCGGAGAGTGGGCTCTGGGACTGTGGCCTGCGGTTTCGGACTCGGTCTTGGCCCAGTACAGCTAATGCGGACTGCACACTAGCGCAACAGCGGTCCCACAGGGCACAATAGACACGCAAGACAACAATAATTTCAGGCAGGTATCTCGCTCGCTGGGGTTCGCCAGGTCGTTGGGGAAGACGTCCCTCGTGAACCGAAGGAGCAAGAGATGCGTGCGTCGAATCAGTTCGCCGACGTGACGACCGGCGTGGTGTACATCCACGCCTCGCCCGCGGCGGTGTGTCCGCATGTCGAGTGGGCGTTGTCGTCGACCCTGCAGGCCAAGGCGAATCTGGTCTGGACGCCGCAGCCGGCGATGCCCGGGCAGTTGCGTGCGGTCACCAACTGGGTGGGGCCGGTGGGCACCGGCGCCCGACTGGCCAACGCGTTGCGCTCGTGGTCGGTGCTGCGGTTCGAGGTCACCGAAGATCCCAGCCCAGGGGTCGACGGGCAGCGGTTCAGCCACACCCCGCAGTTGGGATTGTGGAGCGGGGCGATGAGCGCCAACGGCGACATCATGGTGGGGGAGATGCGGCTGCGGGCATTGATGGCGCACGGCGCTGACACCCTGGCCGCCGAGCTGGATTCGGTGCTGGGCACCGCGTGGGACGAGGCGCTCGAGGTGTACCGAGACGGTGGCGACTCGGGTGAGGTCGCGTGGTTGAGCCGCGGCGTCGGTTAGCCACTTCGACCGAAAGAGTTGCGCCGGCGTTGAGGGTTTAACCCCGGGATGCTTCACGACACCCGCTAGCCGTCAGGGTGCCACGACAACTTCGACGGTGGTTGCGCCGGGGTCCGCCACGACGGTCAACAAGGCGGCGCCGGGTGCCGACGTGACCTGTCCACCTTTGACACCGACCTGATAGCCGTTCGGGTACTCGATGGGTGGGACAGAGATGACTGTCTGCTCGCCGGAGCTGAAACCTCCGTGGTGGTCGGCTCGCTCGGTCGAGTAGGTCAGTTGGAACTTGCCTCTGCGGAATGCCCAGAACGTGGGTGTGCCAGCGACCACCTGGGGGTACGGTTCGGCGAGCACGGTCAGTTTGGCTGTGTTGACATTGTCGCCGGTTGGCGGGAGTGCCGGGTTGTAGACCAGAGCCTGTGCGTTGGGTGCGGTGCTGGTCGGGTCGTTGCCGGTGTACGC
The DNA here is from genome assembly GCF_900566085.1 of Mycobacterium attenuatum. GTDB lineage: Bacteria > Actinomycetota > Actinomycetes > Mycobacteriales > Mycobacteriaceae > Mycobacterium > Mycobacterium attenuatum. The sequence goes on along the minus strand of NZ_UPHT01000103.1, from coordinate 12,942 downwards.
CCACTCCAACCAACCCATGTGCTGTAGGTCCGCTTGCTGTATCACCTCGGTGATGTTCTGCAGGTTATCGGTGGCGCCGAACTCGGTCATCAGTTGTGGGATTTGGAAGAACTTTGCATAGATTGTCCCGTTGGTTTGCGTGATCGCGTCCAGGACCGGGCACCCGACGTCTACATGCACCGTATTCTCGGTGGCGCAGTAGTCGTGAAACGCGAAGGCGGTGTGTGGGTCGATCACGTTGCCCAAATCGGTGTGGATTCCGGCGGCGAAGAGCTGATTCGGCTGGAAGAACACCAACCTGGTGGGATCGACCGCTCGGATTATCGGCACGATCTTTTTGTAGAAGTTCGTCAACTTGTGGTCCTGGATCGGGCAGCCCAAGACCGGGTTCAGGCAACCTTCCCACACGAAACCCGGAAACGGCTCGTTAAACGCCTCGTAGCCGAATACTGCTGTGTTGTTACGGAAGTAGTCTGCGACATGCGCCCAAGCGCGTGCAAAGTGGTCTTCTAGTCCGATCCCGTCCGGTGCCGGCGCGTCCCTCCAGAACTGGGCATACGCATTTTCCAGCGCTGGGTTGAGGAAATAGTTGTTGGGAAAGCCCAAATGAGGGTTGGGCAGCCTCGTTTCCGGTACCGCCCACGCCGGCGCGCCCTCCCCTTGGAAAATCTCGTTGTACATATCCTGATGCATGTCAAGCAGGCTGACGATGCCATGCGAGGCCAGCGTCTGCACCGTCTGCGCGATCGAGGCGAGGTAAGCGTCGTCATAGGTGAGCGGTTGGGGTTCGACGGCGGTCCAGAAGATGCCCAGCCGCATCGCGTTGAAACCGTTGGCGGCAAGGAAAGCCGCGTCGTCGTCGCCGAATCCGTCAGCGGATGGCTCGTACGGCGGAAACTTGTATACCTGGTTGAGACCGTGCAGCACGACGACCCGTCCGCTGGCGTCGGTGATCCACGTATTAACGCCGCCCAGCGGCAGCATCGGTCCGGGCGGCACCATCGCGCCGGCTTGTGGGGCAGTGCGCCACGATGCATCTGTCGTCAAGCCCAAGATGAGCAGACCGGCTGCGGCCATATGGGTAACGCGGCGAAGGTCGATGCGGATCATGCCCTCCAGTGACGTGAGCCCCAGTTTGTGAAAGCGTCTGGGAATCATTGGCCTGTGATCATCACCGCTGTGGCACGAAGGTGTCACGGTTCGCGCACGATGTGGTGTGCTTGCTTGCGCCCTCGTCGGCCACAACACGGTCTTAGGATGTGTCGCTGACTTTTTCGAGGGGAATACATCCGTGAAACACGAACGACCACAACGAATTATCGGTTAGCGCTCATAGCCAGCCAGCGTTGCGCCTGGTCGGGAACGTGACGAGGCCGGCGTGCACTGCGGGCGCACGCTACCGCCGCCATGGTCCTTGTGCGCCAATGCGTCTCGCCTGCGGCGCCCTCGGTCAACGTCGCGATCGCCTGGATGGCGGGATCGAGGGCTCGCGGAGTCGACGTTTGGCGTGGCCGGGGCTAAGGATGCCTGGTGTGGCCCGCCCGATCGAATGACTGACGTCTCGATCCGACCACCGAAAACGGGAAACCATGAAATCCCGGCCTTATATATAGCGTTGCAAGCCAAACGCGATTCAGCGCTCAAACGTCGACCTGTTCATTATCATACGGATCGATTCCGATGCTAATAAAAAGACATTATACATCGATAACAGGGAATTATTGAATTCATCGATTCGGTGCGCCGCGCCGGTGCGTACCCGGCGCCGTTCCTGAGACTTGCCAACGTTGAGTCGACCGCGCTCCTGTGCGGCGATGAGCAACGCGCGATATACCAATACGACGCAAGCAAATTGGTGTGTGGCGGCGGGATCGTTACAGCCTTTCCGGCCGGAGCGGTGTCCCGCTCACCGGGCCACTTCAAGTTGACACGGTCGGCCCTCGGTGCCGTAAACTGCCGCGAGTATGTTGCGACTTTCGGCCGGCCTGGCGATTCGATGCCGAACCTTTATCAGAACCGCCCGGACAACTGATCCTTAGGGAGAAGGTCCGTTTACTTGCGCTGCCTGGCCCAAGCTCATTCACATGTTCATATCTCGACTTGAAATCAGCCGAACGGATTCAGCACGCTAACGAAGGGTCAAAACACAAATGAAGTCGTACCTCACTCGCCTTGGCGCCGCGATGTTGGGCTGTGCTGCGGTGATGGTGTCTTCTCCTGCGGTTGCCAGCGCTGACCCGCCGGATCCGCACAAGCCGAACATGACCATGGGTTACTGCCCGGGCGGCCGTTGGGGTTGGGGCGAGTTAGCTGTGTGCGACGGCGAGAAGTATCCCGACGGGTCATTTTGGCACCAGTGGATGCGAACCTATATGACCGGCCCGCAGTGGTACTACGATTGCGTCGGCGGTGACGAGCCGCTGCCGGGTCCCCCACCGCCTGGCGGTTGCGACGGTGCGATCCCGCCCGATCAGCCCGACGCGCCTGCCACCTGACCGCTGCCGGTGATCGGGTCGGTTTCGAACCCGCCACCGAGCGGCTAGATAACGCTGTCCGGCTCGAACGCCGGTTTGGCCGATACCGGCATGTCGACATTTCCCTTGCAGGCGCCGCTGGTGATGTCGGTGTGGAACACGCCGGTGAGGATCCCATACGCTCCGGGTGTATATACCGCTAGGGATCTGGCCGGGTCGTACTCGATTGTCCCGTCGGGCAGCAGGCAGTCCCATTTCCAGGTGGTCTCTCGCACCCATTGGGAGCCGTTCCAGGTGTATTCGATTGGGCGCTGGATGAATTCGTTCTTGGCCGGTGGCCCATCGGTCACGGTCGCGATGCAGACACCCGACGCGCAGCTCGACCTGAAGGAGTACTTCGCCCGGTGGGCGTATTCGGGTGCACTGGCTGCCACGCTGGTACCGCTTTTCGCGTTGGCTCCGAACGTCACGACATATTGTCCGTTCCAGCTCGGACCGTCGTCGGCTGTCGCCTGGGGCGCCGTGGCTGCGGGCACCGCCGCGCAGCCCAGCGCGGTAGCAGCCAATGCGGCCAGTGCGATCTGGCGAAGTCCGGACATCTTTCCTCCCTGATCGGGCCTGATCGGGCCTGATCGACCTGATCGACCTGATCGACCTGATCAGGTTTAGAAGAGATGTCGGGTTCGGTGATCGAGTTGTTACACCGCCCCGGGATTGGGTCGCAGCACGTGCAGCGCGGCGGGAACCGCGGAGATTTCGGCGGGCAGCGGGCACGCGAAGTCGCCGTCGGCGTACACGTTGATGCCGGGGCACTCGACGTCGACGGTCTTGGCTCGTGCGGTGGTCACCTCGTCCAGTTCGACGTGAGTGCCGTTCATGGCCGTGGGGAGGAAGCGGACCATTCTCGTCCGGGATGCAGAAGCCAGCATGGTGATGTCGAGCAGGCCGTCGGAATGATCGGCGTTGGGGCAGATCAGCAACCCGCCGCCGTAGCTGCGGGTGTTGCCGAAGGCGGCCAGCGTGAGGTCGGAGTCTATTTCCCGAGCGCCGTCGAGGACCAGTCGGAACGGCAACATCCGCAACTGCGAAAGCTCGGCGAACATCGCGATGTAATAGCGCATGCGCCCGTGCGGCCAGCGCATCCGATTGGCCCTATCGGTCACTAGCGAATCGAATCCCGTTGCCGCCACGGTGCCGAACCATTTATCGGCACCTGCACGGTCCCGAATCCGGCCCAGATCAACGGTTTCCGTCCAGCCGTCAACGACTATGTCTGCGGCGGCTTCGGGATCCTTTGTGGGAATCGCGAACTCGCGGGCATGATCATTACCGGTGCCCGCCGGAATGATGCCCAGCGGAATGTCGGTGCCCGCCAATACCTGCAGCGCATTGGAGATGACGCCGTCGCCGCCGGTGACGACAACGGCGTCGGTGCCCTTCTCGAGGGCCGCCGAAACGAGATAACGCGCGTCTTGTGCGTCGTCACCGATGATTTCGACGACCTCCACACCTCGATGGTGCAGTCGGGCGATTGCGATTTGTGCGGCCCGGACCGCGGCGCCGTGCCCCGAGACAGGATTGGTCAGCGCGGTCACCTTGTTGATCTCGCGCCGGCGGGGTTGCCTGGAGACAGGGTTCTCGGCAGTCACGGAATCAGCTTGCCGGGATTGAGAATTCCGGCCGGATCCAATGTCGCTTTGATCGCGCGCAGCAGCTCCACACCCAGATCGCCGACTTCCTCGCGCATCCAGGGACGGTGGTCGGCGCCGATCGCGTGGTGGTGGGTGATGGTGCCGCCGTTGGCCATGATCGCGTCCGACGCGGCCTTCTTGGCTGCCATCCACTGCTCGATCGGGTTGCCTCGCTGTCCGGCGACGACGGTGAAATACAACGACGCGCCGGTTGGATAAACGTGCGACACATGGCACATCACCAGCGCCGGGGTGCCCGATTCCGCCAGTGACGTGGTGAGCGCCTCGGTGACCGCGACTTTGAGTGTCGAGATATTGGACCAGTCGGTGGCGGTCTCCAACGTCTCGCACAGCGCGCCGGCCGCCAGCAGTGAATCGCGCAGGTAAGGTGCGGCGTACCGGCCACGCTCCCAGGCCTGGGCCGGCCCTTCGCCCAGCGGAGTTCCACCGTGGGCTTCCAGCACTGCGCGGGTCTCGGCGTGCCGGCTTTCGGCGTGCTCCTTGGTGCCCTCGAAAAGCGTGAGTCCCAAACAGCCGCCGGTGATCTGGTTTTCGCCGATCGACTCGGTGGTGGCCAGGTTCACGCCGGTCTCGGCCTCATCGGAGAGGCGGACGACGGTGGGTCCGGTTCCGGTTTGGGTGATGGCACGCAGCGCCGCCACCCCGGTAGTGAAGTCGGGAAACGACCAAGCCTCGTAACGTGTGGTTTCCGGTATCCGGTGCACCCGCAGCCGCACCTTGGTGATGACGCCGAAGGCGCCCTCCGAGCCGATCGCCAGTTGACGCAGGTCGGGACCTGCCGCCGAGGCTGCTACCCGGCCCAGATCCAGCACACCTACCGGAGTGACCATGCGCAGCCCGAGAATCATGTCGTTGAACCGGCCATAGCCGGCCGAGTCCTGGCCGGAGGAGCGGGTTGCCGCGAAGCCGCCGATGGTGGCGTACTGGAAGCTTTGCGGGAAGTGCCCAAGGGAGAAACCGTGCTCACCGAGCAGGCGCTCGGCCTCCGGGCCGGTGACGCCGGCGCCCAATTCCGCTATGCCGGAAAGGTCGTCGAGAAAGTGCAGTTGGTTGAAGCGGCGCAAATCCAGCGAGATCACGGCGCCGAATTCGCCGCGGTCGGGGTCAAGTCCACCGACGACATTGGTGCCTCCGCCGAATGGGACGACGGCGATGCCGTGGTCGGAGCAATACTGCAGGATCGCGGCGACGGTGCCGTCATCCCCGGGTAACAACACCGCGTCAGGAGCATCCTGTGGGCTAGTTGCCTTGCGCCGCAACATGTCTGGGGTGGACTTGCCGCCGGAGTGCAGTAACCGGTCACGGTCGGCTGCGCGGAAGTATTCGGCGCCGACGATTTCGGCCAGCGCGTCCCGGTCGGCCTGCGACAAGGCGGACGGACGCAGGGTCACCTGATCGGGATCCAGCTCGGCCTCATCCGAATCGCTAAGTCCAACAACTTGTTTCAGCAGAGCACGGACGCCGTCGGAGAGGGCCTTCGCGGCGGCGGGATCTCCCCACGCGTTCCATTTCATGGGCGGAAGGAGTTCCTCGAGATGTGTCATGCGTTACAGTATTACATATGCTGTCAACGAGTAATGGTCCCGAAAACATCGGGAACCGCATACTTGCGGCGGCGGCGAGCTGCATCCGTGATTACGGCGTTGACAAGGTGACTCTCGCCGAGATCGCACGACGCGCGGGCGTCAGTCGCCCGACCGTATACCGCCGCTGGCCGGACACGCGGTCGATCATTGCGGCGTTGCTGACCAGCCACATCACCGATGTGCTCGCCGAGCTGCCCCTCGACGGAGACGACCGGGAAGCTGTGGTCAGGCAGGTTGTCGCGGTGGCCGATCGGCTGCGGCACGACGATTTGATCAAGGCGCTGATGCATTCGGACCTTGCCAGGGTCTACATCACCGAGCGCCTCGGGGCCAGCCAGCAGTTCCTGATCGCGGGGCTCGCGGCGCGACTCAAACTGGCGCAACAAACGGGCAGCGTCCGCGCCGGCGACCCGCGGCAACTCGCGACCATGGTGTTGCTCATCGCCCAGTCGACGATCCAGTCCGTCGACATCGTCAATCCGATCCTCGATTCGCAAGCCCTGGCTGCCGAACTCACCTACTCACTGAACGGATACCTGGCCTGATGCCCAATTCGACCGCTCTGAACGCCGCGCGCCGCGGCGCCGAACTGACCGCCCTCGCCGACGGCGAGGCGCTGGATGTCCTCGTCATCGGTGGCGGCATCACCGGCGTTGGGATCGCGTTGGACGCAGCGTCCCGGGGTTTGCAGGTGGCGCTGGTGGAAAAGCGCGACCTGGCATTCGGCACCAGCCGCTGGAGCTCCAAACTGGTGCATGGCGGGTTGCGCTACCTGGCGAGCGGCAACGTGGGCATTGCCCGGCGCAGCTCGATCGAACGTGGAATCCTGATGACCCGCAACGCTCCTCACCTCGTGCATGCGATGCCTCAGCTGGTGCCGTTGCTGCCGTCGATGGGTCATGTCAAACGCGCCCTGGTGCGCACCGGGTTCCTGGCCGGCGATGTGTTACGAATGCTGGCCGGCACGCCATCTTCGACGCTGCCACGATCGCGGACTATTGCGGCGCAGCGCGTGGTCGAGATGGCGCCCACCGTGCGACGTGACGGCCTTGCCGGCGGGTTATTGGCCTACGACGGGCAATTGATCGACGACGCCCGGCTCGTGGTGGCGGTCGCGCGCACCGCGGCCCAGCACGGCGCCCGGATCCTGACCTATGTCGGCGCATCGAACGCGACGGGCACCTCAGCGCGGTTGACCGACCAGCGCACCGGCCAATCCTTCGACGTGTCGGCCCGCGCCGTAATCAACGCCGCCGGAGTGTGGGGTGGCCAGATCGACCCGTCGCTGAAGCTACGCCCCAGTCGCGGAACGCATCTCGTGTTCGACGCCGACGCCTTTGGGAATCCGACTGCGGCACTAACCATTCCGATTCCCGGCGAGCTGAACCGCTTCGTGTTCGCCATGCCCGAGCAGCTGGGCCGCGTCTATCTCGGTTTGACCGATGAAGATGCTCCTGGCCCGATTCCGGATGTGCCAGAACCATCTTCACAGGAGATCATGTTCCTGCTGGATACGGTCAACACCGCGTTGACGACCAAGCTGCAGACGACCGATGTCATCGGCGCCTACGCCGGGCTGCGGCCGCTGATCGACACCGGGGAGGGCCGCACCGCAGACGTCTCACGCGACCACGCCGTCGTCGAATCCCCGTCGGGGGTGATCAGCGTGGTCGGCGGCAAGCTGACCGAATACCGGTACATGGCCGAGGATGTACTCAACCGTGCAATCGGACTGCGGCACTTGCGCGCCGGCGACTGCCGCACCCGCAACCTGCCGTTGATCGGCGCGCCGGCAAACCCCGGGCCGTGCGCACAGGGACCGGCGGCCGGATTGCCAGAGTCCTTGGTGGCGCGTTACGGCGCTGAAGCAGCCAACGTCATCACCGCCGCGGCCTGCGAGCGGCCCACCGAAGCGGTCGCCGACGGGATCGACGTGACCCGGGCCGAGTTCGAGTACGCGGTGACCCACGAGGGGGCACTGGACGTCGACGACATACTCGATCGCCGGACCCGAATCGGGCTGGTGCCCCGCGACCGGGAGCGCGCCGTCGACGTGGCCGAGGAGTTCCTGGCCGAGGCCGCCCCGGCCTGAGGCGGACGGTAGTAACCTTAAACGGAACTGAGTCGTATCGACAGAACGGTTGACAAACCATGGCGGTGGAGCGCGTGGCAAACAACCGTCCGGAGCCGGCCGCGCGGCCGAGGCGGAGCCCGGGGCGACTCGATCGGTCTTTGGACACGGTCATCCTCGAGGCGGCGCTGACGGGCGTGGCCGACAAGGGTTATGACCAGCTGAGCATGGACGACATCGCGGCCCGCGCGGGGGTCGGCAAGGCGGCGATATACCGGCGCTGGCCGTCGAAGGCCGAGCTGGTGGCCGATGCGATCGCCCAATGGCGGCGCGCACGAGCGCCGGTCGATCCACCCGATACCGGCAGCCTGCGGGGCGACATCGATGCACTCGTGGCGGCGGTGCCGGATTTCGATGATGCTGACCAGAGCACCATCCGAATCATCGTCGGGGTGGCGACGGCGGCTATGCACCATCCCGTGCTGGCCGCCGCCCTGGACGACCTCGTCCTCTCCCGGCCACGGCAGCTGCTGCGGGTGGTACTCGACCATGCCGTGGCCCGCGGCGAGGTCGCCGCCGGCCGGGACCTCAGCTTGATACCCGACGTCGCGATGGGCCTCAACGTGCTGCGGGTGATGACTGGACGGCCCATCGATCGCGTCTTTGTCCGGCGTGTTCTCGAAGACGTGGTCTTACCGCTTGCCATCGCGCCGGGCACTTAATCCCTGCGCTTCAGCGAAGCAATTGCGATCTCCCTGCCTCCGGTGCCAGACTAACATCAGGCGGAACTAATTCGTTCCGTTATGGCGAAGGGGAGCGCGCATGAGCGACACGCATGTTCCGGTGCTGATCGTCGGGGCCGGGGTGGGCGGGCTCGCGGCGTCGGCGCTACTGGCCCAACACGGTATCCGCTCGCTGCTCGTCGACAAGAGGCACGAGACATTTACCTATCCGAAGGCTCGCAACCTGAGCTTCCGCAGCCTGGAGATCCTGCGTGGTCTCGGAGTGGGCGATCAGACCCGTGCGGTGGCCGAGCACGTTTCGACCATGCTGGCAAAGCCGACGCTCAACAGCGCCGAGGAACGTCCGGCGATCGACATGGATGCGATATTCGCCGGCCTGGACACGCTGAGCCCGGAACCGGTCGCGCAGTATTGCCCACAGAGCAAGTCTGAGCCGATCTTGCTGGGCGCGGCCCGCGCCCGCGGCAGCGAGGTGCGTTACGGAACGGAGCTCGTCTCCTTCGACATGGACGAGGCCGGTGTCACTGCTCGCATCGCGGACCGGACGTCCGGGGAGCGCCAGACGGTCCGTGCCGACTATCTGATTGCCGCAGACGGCGTGCACAGCCCGGTCCGTACCGCGCTCTCGGTCACCACCTCTGGCTACGGGGCGCTGCCCAGCTATGTTGTCTTCATCTATTTCCGGGCGTCGTGGCGCCATGTCGTCTCGCACCTCAGCGATGGCGATGCGGTGCAGGTCACCAACCCGGAAGCACCTGGAATATTCTTGGCGGTCGCCGACGACCTCGGCATGTTCATCACCACCTACTTTCCCGCCAAAGACGATACGGTACAACGGTTTACGCCACAGCGCTGCCGCAATCTGCTGGCCGCGGCCATCGGTGAACGGCTCGACGTGCAGATCATCGAAGTTGCGTCGTGGCAACCTTACGAACAGGTGGCCGACCAATTCTGCTGTGGTCGTGCACTTCTGGTCGGTGATTCGGCGCACACGATGCCGCCGTTCAAGGCCGGGGGAGCCAACTTCGCAATCCAGAGCGCACACAACCTGGCCTGGAAGCTGGCTGCCGTCCTGCAGGGAACCGCCGGTCCGGGGCTGTTGGCCACCTATCACGCCGAGCGTCACCCGGTCGGCCGATTCGCGGCGCGCCAGTCCCTCACCGGCCCGACCGTCGCCCTGCTCGAGTTGGACGCCGACCGACCCCGGTTGCCCGCCGGCGAAGAGTGCTCGATGTTCCAGTTGCTGATCGGTTATCGCTATCACTCGGCGGCGGTGGTCACGGGCCAGCCGGCGGTGGACCCGGACGAGGTGCATCTGGTGGACGAATTGTGCGGGCAGCCCGGCACCCGGGTACCGCATCTGTGGATATGGCAAGGCGGACAGCGTGTTTCGACGCTGGATCTGCTCGGACCCGGATTCTCCCTGCTCACCGGGGACGAGCGCTGGCGTGAGGCTGCGGCGGCGGTGTCGCATGCCCTCGGCGTGCCGATCGCGACGCAGTGCCTGGGCGACGAGGCGTGGTTCGCGGCGACGCGGCTCGCGCCGGGCGGAGCGCTGCTGGTACGCCCGGACGATTTCGTCGGCCTGCGGTGCGGGGAGTTTCCAGCTGACCCTACTGGCGTTCTGCGCCAAGCGCTTTCGAGGATTCTTTGCCGTTGACGAGCAGACGCACAATCGCATTGCGTGGGCCGGCGGCGTGCGATTCTGTGTCTGCTCGCCGGTGTGAGCCAGGTATCAGCCAACCATGCGCGCGCGGTTCAGGTGGCTTGCGATTCGCTGGGCCAGGCGGTAGGGCTCCCGTCTCACGTCGCTGACGACAATCGGGATAATCGTCCACCCGAGTTCCTGGATCTTGGCCCACCGTGTTTTGTCCCGCAGCATCTCGCCGCGCCCTACATGCCACTCAACGCTTTCGTACTCGGCCGCCAGACGCATTTCAGGCCAAGCGAAGTCGAGCCGCCATAGCTCGCCGGCGGGGCCGTAGATCGGATATTGCAGTTCCGGTACAGGCAACCCGTGGTCGATGATGACGAGCCGAACTTCACTCTCCATAGCCGATTCCGCACGCTGGTCGGCCACAGGCAACAGGTCGCGCACCGCGACGATTCCTCGGCGCCCTCGCTGTTCGATCACGGCACTTTCAATTTCGCTGCGAGTGCACCGCATTGAACGCAGCGCGGCGTCCAGGGTGGCCAGCGCCCGGGGACGGCGCAGTTGTCTTGCGACCTCGACGGCGGTCCAGGCCGGGGCGGTTGCCAGCCGGCCTGACACCCGTTGCAGCCGGGCGCCGGTGCGTTGGTGGACCATCAAACCAACAGTTGGCCGCATCCGTACGCCGGGGTCGAGCACATGGATGGCAGTGGTGTTCTCCGTGTCGAATCCGTACAACGCGGCCGCAGTGCCCAGGCAAGCCACGGCTCGTTGCCCCATGAAGACGTCAAGTGCGGCCAAGCGTTCCAGCAGATCTGGCGTTCGGGCTGAGTAGACCCCGTACCACACGCGCACGAGGCCACCGTTGCTGACTTGGACGTCGAGCTGTTGGCGCGTCATGACCGTTAGCAGTTGCGCGGTGGTGGCGAATCCGCCGACCTTCTCCAGCAGCGCCAACGCTCCAGGGTGCACTGGGACAGCATGCGGGGAGCAGCTGGCCTAGGCCAGTCACGCTGGGGATAACTGCGGCAAGCAGACACAGAGTCGCACTGCGTGCATCGCACGCATGCGATTCCGTGTCTGCTCGCGGCTGGACTAGAGCGGGATGTTCTTGTGCCGGCCGCGCCGTGCCGGTGCCTGGGCCAGCGCCTCGGTAAGCTTGCTGCGCGTGTGCGCCGGGTCGATTTTCTCGTCGACCACACCGATTTCGATGGCGCTGTCCACGCCGCCGGCGATGCGCTCATGCTCGGCCGCCAACTCGTCGTGCAGCGCTTCGCGTTCATGCTCGGGCGCGGCGGCCAGCTTCTTCTTGTGCAGGATGCCGACGGCCGCTTTGGCGCCCATCACCGCGACCTCGGCGTCCGGCCAGGCGAACACCTTGGTGGCGTTCAGCGACCGGGAGTTCATCGCGATGTAGGCCCCGCCGTAGATCTTTCGGGTGACCAACGTGACTCGCGGCACGGTGGCCTCGCCAAAGGCGTGCAGCAGTTTGGCGCCGCGGCGCACCACGCCGCCCCACTCCTGGTCGACACCGGGCAGGTAGCCGGGCACATCGACGATCACCACCAGCGGAATGCCGAAGGCGTCGCAGAGCCGCACGAAACGCGCTGCCTTCTCGGCACTTTCGGAGTTCAAGCAACCCCCCAGCCGCAGCGGGTTGTTGGCCAGCACCCCGACCGTGCGCCCCGACAGCCGGCCCAGGCCGATCACCATCGACGGTGCCCACTTGGCCTGGAACTCCTCGAACGTGGTCCGACCTTGTTCCGAGTCGAGCAGCGCGTTGACGATGGGGTGCACGTCGTAGGCCCGCCGCGACGATTCGGGCAACAACTCATGCAGGTCGCTGTCACCGGCTTCGGCCTTGCTGCGGTCGAAATGCCCTTGCTGGCACAACAATCCGACCAACCGACGGCCGCGCTCATAGGCGTCGAGCTCGTCGTCGGCGACGATGTGGCACACCCCGGACTTCTTGTGGTGGGTGTCCGGGCCGCCGAGGGACGCCATGTCCACGTCCTCACCGGTGACGCTGCGGACCACATCCGGTCCGGTGACGAACACCCGGCTTTCCGGGGCCATGACGATGACATCGGTCAGCGCCGGACCGTAGGCAGCACCGCCGGCGGCGAAACCGACGACCACCGAGATCTGCGGGATGTAGCCCGACGCGCGGATCATGGCCTCGAACACGGTGCCGACGGCGTGCAGCGCCCGCACCCCTTCAGCCAACCGGGCACCACCGGAGTGCCAGATGCCCACGATGGGGCTCTGTTCTTCGATGGCGGTGTCGTAGGCGTTGACGATGTGCCGGCAGCCTTCGGTGCCCATGGCGCCGCCCATCACGGTGCCGTCGGTGCAGAACGCGATGGCGCGCACGCCGTTCACGGTGCCCGAAGCGGCCAGTACGCCAGAGCGGTCACGCTCATGCAGCAGCTCCACGCTGCCGTCGTCGAAGAAGGTGCTCAGTCGCAGCAGCGGATCGCGGGGGTCGAGCGACTCGCCGACCGCCTCGGGGGCCATGATCGTCATCGCAGGTCTCCTGTTGCTCCGGGGGTGGCTTGGGGTTTAGTACCGCCCGAAAGCGATGGCCACGTTGTGGCCGCCGAATCCGAACGAGTTGTTGATCGCATACCGGTAGTCACCGGGCCGCGGCTTACCCGCCACCACGTCCAAGTCGATCTCTGGATCGAGGTTTTCCAGGTTCAGTG